>NZ_JBIRTJ010000020.1:0-277640 GCF_044334695.1 Streptomyces sp. NPDC020747
CCCACTGGTGGCCGCCGCCATCGGCCCGCACCGCGTGGAGAACGGCAAGTTCGTGTTCGCGCACGGCGGCGGGGGGGGGGGGGGGGGGGGGGGGGGGGGGGGCGCGGGGCGGGGGGGGGGGCCCCCCCCCCCCCCCCCCCACGGCCGGGGCAACCTCGTCCCTGATACTCCAAGCCCGGCAGGTGCTGCTGAACGGCGCCTCCCCGCCCGTCCGTTCTGGGGCACCCACAGGCGGGTTTCGCTCCTGCCGGGGGAACGGTGCGGTCAGCTGCGTTGCGGGGTGTGGCGGGTGGTGGGGTCGATGCGGCTGAGTACCCAGCGGATGAGGTCCTTGCTGAGGGCGAGGTCGGGGTTCTCCTCGAGTGCGTCGTGGAGGAGGAGGGTGATTCTTGCCCAGTTCCGGAACGATCCGTGGCCGGCCATGTCATCGGCGTAGAGGATCAGTTCGGGCTGCGTACCGGCCCAGGTCTGCTGGTAGGCGGGGATGACGGCCTGGACTTCGGTCGGCGTGAGGGGGCTGAATTGGTACCAGTCGAGGATTCGGGAGTGCAGGGCCGGGTTGTTGAGGATTTTCTGCCGGGCGTTGCCGCTGCCGACGAGGATGATGGCCGCTCGGCGGGCGTCGTCGCCCCACAGGTTGCGGAAGTATTCCAGTGCCTTCGTCCCGAGTCCTTGTACTTCATCGATGAGCAGGACGCGGGGTTCTGCTTCGAGTGCGTCTTGGATCTGCTGGTCGCAGGGACCGACGGACTGCGGTGGTTCTCCCGGCAGGTCGAGGCGGCGCCAGAGCTGGGTTCGGATTTCGTTCATGTTTGCGCCGTTGTTGTAGCGCAGCCGGACGGTGGTTTCGGGGGCGCGGCGGCGTAGGACGGTGTGGACGGCGAAGGTTTTGCCGAGGCCGACGTGTCCGTGGATGCAGACCATGGCGTTGTGCTTGATGGCCTTGAGGATGCGGGCTTCGGTTTCGGCTACGGCTTTGGTGGCCATGGCGTTGGCTCCGGTGAGACCCAGGTAGTGGTCCTGACTGGGTGGGGGGAGCTGGCTGGGGCGGGGCGAGGTGGTGGGGGTGCTCACGGCTGGTCCTGGGGGTGTGTCGGCGGTTGGGGTGAGGGCGCGGTGTTGGGGTTGAGGGGAAGGGTCCATTCGGCGTCGGGTTCGGGCAGTTGGATGAGGTCGGGCAGTGCCTCTGCTACCGGGTCGAAGCCGTCGAGGGCCCGCAGGTGCTCGATGGCCTCTTCCTCGGGCATCACGTCCAGGGGCACGGGCGGGGCAGGGCGGGTTGCGGCGGCGTAGCGGGTGTTGCGGTTCTTCTCTGCCTTCTTCAGCTGGGTGCGCAGGCGGTCGGCTTCGCGTCGCCGGGCTCGTTTGAGGTTGAGTGTCTGTTCACGGGTCGCTTGTCCGGCCATGACGGCGGCGCCGAGGTGGCGGCCGGTTTGCGGGTCGTAGAGCTCGACGCGGTGATCGTGGTGCGGGAGGTAGCGCAGGTCTACCTTTTCGCCGACACGGCCGTGCATCCAGTCGGCGATGTAGTTGCGCTTGTGCCAGCGGACACCACCGTTGTTGATGACCAGGGGCTTGCCGTGGCGTTCGAGGGTGTAGGTGTGGAGATCTTCGGCGGTGACAGTGTCGATGAGTGCGGGGTCGGCGTCCCACGCTTGGCGGGGAGTCTGGCCTCCCAGGCCCCTGGGGGTGTTCTCGTGGTTCCAGCGGTGGACCCATTCGAGGACCCGGCCGACGAACGCTTCGAAGTGGAGCAGTGGTTGGTCGGGGTCGACGGGTTTCCCGCCGAGGAGGGTGGGTGCGTGGGTGTAGCCGGGCATGCCGGCGAACAGTGTCTTTTTGATGGCTCCGTTGACTGCTTCGACGTTGCCTTTGCCCTCGGGGTTGAAGGGGGGCAGCTCGATGATTTCGGATCCCAGGACGCCGAGTGCTTCCTTGACTGTGGCGCACAGGAATTCTTTGCCGCCGTCGACGCGCACATACGTGGGGATGCCGCCGAACGGCCCGTGGTGTTCGTCGATGAGGACGGCGTCGCGGATGGCGACGAGGACGCCTTCGCGGCTGGGACGTTGCGGGCTGATGGCGAGGCCGCAGATGGCTGAGGCGGCGCAGTCGACGAAGAAGGTGATCCATGGTTTGCGGATGTGGCCGTCGATGCGGACTTTGACGCTGGCTTCGACGTGGTCGGTTTCCCAGGCGTAGTTGCGGTGGTGGCGGTCGCGTTCACCGGACACGTCATAGCGTCGGCGGGCCTTCTCGCCGCCGCGGAGGCCGGCACGTACTCCGGGGGTGAGGGCTCTGTTCGCGGCGCGGTGGAAGGTGGGCAGGGACGGGACGGGGTGGCCGTCGGCGCGTAGTTCCCTCCATGCGGCGGTGGCGTTGCCGCGCCAGCGGGCCACCGCGTCGAGCATGAGCGGGGTGAGGATGAAGCAGGGTCGGCCTCGGGGTTGGTAGGTGCCGTTGTTGGCGCGGGCGTTGGCGAGCCAGCGGTCGACGGTGCGGGGGTCGACGCCGAAGGCGTCGGCAACACCGATGAGCCGGGAGCGGGTGAGCCGTTCTGACTTCTCGAGGGTGTAGAGGCGGTGGATGGCGGCAGCACGCAGGGCGTTCTGGTCAGGGATTTGCGGCATGACGGATGTGTTTTCTGGTCGGGGGTCAGGCGGGGGCAAGTGAGAGAAGGCCGGCTCCGTAGGTTTTTGCCCTGCCGATGCCGTTCTTCAGTGCGTGGGTGAGGAGGCCGGTGTCGGTGATGCGGGCGAGGCCGTCGAACTGGGTCAGCCTGAAGTAGGGGGCCGAGCGTGCGAGGTGGGTGCGGGGGAAGGGCCTGGGGAGGGAGGAGATGGTGACGGGTTCGAGTCCGGCGTCTGTGGCGCGGCGTTGCCACCAGGCGATGGCGTCGTCGCCGGTGAGGTGGGTGATTTTGCCGCGGCGTTTTCCGGTGACGGGGTGGGGTGTGGGATTGCCTGCGGAGCGTGCGGTGGTGGGGGCGGCGGTGATGCGGTAGCGCATGGTGCGCCCGGGGGTGAGGAAGTTCAGCAGGGGGGTGAGGTCGATGGTGCGGGCTGTGCCGTAGCTGGTGGGCAGGGCGGTGAGGTCGGGTGTGTGGGCTGTTTGCACGAGAAGGGTGGGGCCGGGTCCGGGTTCTGTGCGGAAAAGCAGGCCGGCTGTGGCCCGGGGGGTGGGGCCGGCCTGGTCGGGGACCAGGCGCATGAGGGTCTTGTGGAGGCTGTTGACGTCGGCGAGGTCGGCTCTGGCCGCTGCGTGGTGGGGGTCGATGGTGATGTGGGTGAGGCTGGTCATGCGGGTTCTCCGTGCACGTACGTGGTGAGGGCGTCGATCGGTCGGGGTCCTGCGCAGAGGTGGGCGGGCAGGGGCTCGGTGCTCATCCACAAGGGGCGTGGCAGGTGGCGTCGGGCATGGCGGGTGAGGTTGGTGGGTTCGCTGGTGCTTTCCCGGTCGGGCGGGGTGGCGGGGTCGGCGCCGGGGGGCGGGTGTTCCCAGACGAACGTGGTGGGCACATGGGTGTCGGTGGAGCCGGGGGGCCGGTTACGGGTGAGGGGGGTGCGGGTGAGAAGTTCGTCGACGGGGTCGGGGCTGCCCGCGTTGAGGACGAGGGGTTCGTCGGGCAGGCAGACGCGGCGGCCGAGGAACAGTCCGAAGCGGGGCCGTTCGAGGGTTTCGGCGATGTGGCTGATGAGGAGGTCGGGTCCTTCGACGGCGACGGTGAAGACGGCGCCGGTGAGGTAGTCGCGGTGGGAGACGAGCGTGGAGGCGGTGAGCTTGCGTCGGGTGCCGTCACCGGTGAGGAGGCTCTGGTCTTTGGGGTGGCCGCCGCCGACGGTGTGGAAGTCTCGGTACAGGGTGCCGGGCTGGTCGACGCGGATGGTGAGGGTCAGGTCGCGGTGGCTCGGGGAGGTGGTGTCGCCCGGTGCCCGCAGGTGGGGGTAGGGGTCGAGGGCGTGTTCGCGGGGGCGGCCCTGGGCCGCGGCGAACATGCCGATGAGTGAGGAGCGGGTGGGGAAGGCGCACGTGTCGCGGTAGTGGAAGACGCCGCGTTCGCCGTAGGACTGCAGCAGGCCTGCCAGGCGCAGGACAAGGCCGGTCACGGCCGGTCTGCGGGGGTCAGAGCGGCGGTCGCGGCGGTGGCGCTGGCGGCGGCGAGGTCGTCGAAGGACGTGTGGTGGGTGCCGAGGTCCTTGATGGGCTTGGTGAAGGTCCCGGTATGTCCGTGGGCGACGAGGTGGCGGGTGCCGAGCAGGCGGGTGATGGTGGCGGCGTAGTCGGTGAGCGTCTGGCGGGCGGGGGCGGTGTAGCCGCCTTGAGGGGCGGCTTTGACTGGCTGTTCGAAGGCGGCGCCGTAGGAGACGGAGCGGCGGTCGCGGACGGCGTAGTGGACGAGGTCGGGGACGGTGTGCGGTGCGGTGGACGTTTTTTTGCCGCCCGGCATGCTCAGGATGAAGTGCTGGACGAAGAGCTCGACGAGTTCGTTGACCGTGTCGGCGGGGGTGCCGGATCCGAGGTTGTGGTGGAGGTCGGTGATGTTGATGGTCGCGAAACGGTAGAAGACGCTGGTGGTCAGGAACGCGGTCTGGAGATGGGCGCTGCCCGGGTCTGCGTCCTGGGGCAGGTCTTCCACCGCGGTGAAGAAGTCGGGCTGCGGGTCGCTTTGGTGCACGGAGAAGGCGGGGGCCATCTGTACGGCTGCTTCGACGTGGCCGGCGGACAGTTCGGCGAGCATCCGCCCGAACAGGTTGATGCTCGCGGTGCGGCGGGTCAGGTGCGCGGCGAGGTCTTTGGCGGGCAGGACCGCGTCGATCTTCTTTTTGGGGGTGTGGGCGGCGAGTGCTTCTTCGAGTTCGGGGCGGTGTTTTTCGCACAGGGCGACGAGGTCGTCGATGACGTCCGTGGGGAGGAAGAGCATGGCCTGGGTGCGGTAGCCCTCCTTGTCGTTGTGCTTCAGGCCGCCCTTCTTGGCCGAGTGGACGATCTGTGCCGAGGCGAACGCGGCGAGGTCCTCGGGCCACTGGGCTTCCTGCAGTTTCCGGGTGACCAGGGGCGGCACCTCGCGGGTGCGGGCGGCGTGCTCGCCCAGGTCCTGTTCGACGTTGAGGCGGATGGGGCGCTTCCATGCCTGGGACGAGACGAGGGCCCGGATCGCGTTCCCGAAGGAGATGGTCTTGGGATCGCCGTCCGCGTCGCGGTTGAGGTTCGCCGCGGTCACAGGGTGGAGGATGTGCAGGTCGAGAAATCGTGCCGGGGTGTGCATGGGTGTGCTTCTTTCACTGGGGCGGCGGGCATGGCGCTGATACGGGCCCGCGAAGTACGGGGTGCCGTGGGCTGTGTGAAGGGCCGGGATTTGTCTGTGTGCCGCCGGCCGGTCCGGGCGGTCGGGCGGCCTGGGCGGTCGGGCGGGGCCCGAGGGGCACCGGACGGTTCCGGGGCATGGGTCGCCGTGGCGGCGTGCACCGGGGTGTCCCGGTGGGGAGCGCCGGCAGGGAGGGGCGGGGCCGGTTGGTGCGGGGGTGTCAGGAGCGCCGGGGTTCGGGGGTGGCGAGGTAGAAGGCGTCGCGCCAGCGCAATCCGACCTGGTCACGCTGGTGGGGGCGTTGCACCAGGTCGTGGAGGAGGACACCCCAGTCGGGGGTGATGCCGTCCTTCAGTAGTTGTGTGACAGGTGCGGGCAGGCGGCGGTGCAACTGGTCGTCGCTGAGGCGGGTCAGGACGCTCAGGAGATCCTCGGTGCGCTGCGCTCCGTGGCCGGCTCGGTGTACGGCGGTGGCGAGGGTGGCGCCGAAGTTCGGCCTGGCGAACCAGGCCGCCGGATCCGGCGGCGATGGTGCGGGGGCCGGTTCGACGGGGGCGACGAGGCGGACTCCGGGGTCGTCTCCCAGGCTCACGAGGCCGGCGTCGTCGTCCGGGTCGGGGCGCACGCCCGGGGTGTGGGCCTGGGGCCCGGCTGTCGCGATGAGGCTCGCGACGGTGTAGTAGGCGCGGCGCCCGGCGCGGCGTGCGGTGCGCCGGGCCAGGTAGCGGTCCATGGGGGCACAGTCCTCGACGGGCCGGCCCCTCCCTCTGCTGAGGCGGACGCGGACGCCGGGCTCGGCGCACAGGAGGTGGATGTGGGCGACGAACGCGTCGCAGGAGGCGCGGTGTTCGGCTGCGGTGGGCATCAGGCAGCCTTCCGGGGTGTCGAGGGCTGGCGGTAGAGGTCCCTGACGGCATGGGCAACGGCGCGGCCCGCGGAGGCGTGACGGATCCGGGCGGCTTCGGTGACCTCGCGCAGAGCGGCCGCGGCTGCGGCCGCGAAGGCGGCGGGTGCCCCGGTGCCGGGCTCGTCCAGAAGCCGCCAGAACACCGTCTCGGCCCTCGGCCAGTACCGGGTCAGAGCCTTGCCCGCCCAGGGGGGCTGCGTGGTGCGGCTGCGGGTGACGGTGTCCCAGGCCTGTTTGGCGACGGTCGCCAGCCGGTGCGCTGCGTGTTCGGCCTCCCGGCAGCACTCGGCGATGCGCTGGGCTTTGACCGGGTCGTGTTCCTGGGTCCAGTTCAGCAGGGGTGGGGTGAGGGCGGTGTACCACTGCCGGTCGATGACCTTGCCGTCCTGGTCGAATCCGTGGACGCGGATCCGCAGGCTGCGCCGCACGGGTTCAGGAAGGTCGTTGAGGGTATCGAAGATGGCCGGCCGGCGGTGCGTGCCGTGTTCATCCGGAGCCAGGAGCAGTGTCTCCAGGTCGCGCCACCATGCGCGGGAGGCGTCGGCGCGGCGGATGGTGCGGCGCCGGGCGACGTTCTTGCGTTCGGGGATGAAGCGGTAGGCGAGGTAGGGGTCGGTGGTGATCTGCTTGGGCTGCTGTGTGGCCCAGGTGATGTAAGCGTCGGTGACGGTGGTTCCGCCCTGGCCAGGCACGAGGAGGATCGCGTGCCGGCTCAGTCCGGTCAGTTGCCGGCCGGGCCAGGTCGGCGCGCGGAGCGGGGCCTGCGGGTCGGGCGGTGCGGGTTCTTCCCACGGGCAGGCGTCAGCGCCGGGTGGCTGCTCGTCGCCGGTGAAGGCGGGGACACCGGTGAGGAGCGTTTCGTGCAGGGTGCGGCCCAGGGGGTGGAAGGACACGCTGGAGCGCAGTGGCCCGCTGGTCTGCTTCATGCTGGTGGCACCGTCCAGAGTGCGGGGGGTGCCTTTGCCGGAACGCCCGTAGTAGCGGTGGATGAGCAGGATCTGCAGGGCCTCGGCGGTGGGAACGGGTTCGGCGGTGTGATGGCTGTGCGGGCTGAACCAGGCCAGGTTGTTGCCGGCGGGGCGCCCGGGCACGAAGACGTTGATGCCGGTGCTGTGGGGGCACTGGGTGCGCAGCGAGGAGTCCTGCAGCCAGGGCCGGACCGGGTCGAAGACGTCCCAGCCGTGCTGGTCGAAGTAGGCGTGGACGGCGTCCGGATCGAAACGGCCCCGGACCAGGCAGCGGCGGCGCAGGGCGTTCCACTGGGAGGCTGTGAGTTCGGGGTCGTCCAGGCCGGTGATCCGGGCGGTGAAGACGGCCGCGACCCTCAGCAGCGCTGAGGCTGCCGGCGGGTGAGGCAGGGCGAGATCGTCGATGCGGTGGGCGTCCAGGAACAGGGTCCGCAGGCCCACTTGGTCGTACTCGTGACCGGAGCGGACGTCGATCCAGGGACTGTCGGCTGCGCTGAACGTGGCGGGCGGGGATAACGAGGGCAAGGGGGTGACTTCCGGAAAGAGGGAGGAACGTGAGGAGGCGGGGTGCGGGCAGCCGGGACCAGGGCATGTTCTCGGCTGGTTTGCTGCTGCGGGGCAACACGGCGACCGGGCCGAGCGCGGCCGGTGCTGTGCAGGGGACATCGCAGCGCCCTTGTGGGGCAGAGTGGTGTGCGATGTACGACCGGGCGTTCGGTGGCGTGCGGCACAGCGAATCATGTCGCCACAGCGCTTCGCGACCGGTGAGAAAATCCGACTATCGAAGGGTGGCGTGATGCTTTCAGCCCTGAGTATTACGTGCAGTGATCATTGATGGTCTTTGCGGTGCAGGAGGCCGAGTTCTTCGTCCATGCGGAGCCAGTGATGGCCGAAACGCTGTTCACTCTCCCGTGTTGAAAAATCAGTGGGCAGCAGCACGGTGTCGGCGAGAAGAGGATGCTGCTTCCAGCTTTCGGGCGGCTGATGCCGGTCGGAAGCGCGGGTGACCCAGGCGGCCGGGACAGGCAGTGTGTGTTCCAGGATGCTGCGCAGGTGGCGCCGGCTGAGGTGTTCCTGGTGCGGGAGCGGGAGAAGGCCGGCTGCGTCGAAGGTCAGGGTGCCCTCGGGGCCGCGGTAGCAGGGCAGCAGGCGGCGGGGCAGGATGCCGGGCCGGGTGGCCGCCTGGGCGGTGGTGAGGTGCTGACGGTGCAGGTCGGCCAGGGAAGAGACCCGTATCGCCGGGGGCGCCAGGTGGATCGCGCTGAGCTGCTGCTGACGACTGGTGCGCCTCTGGTGGGTGGCTGCCATCTGCTGCAGACGCGTCGTTTCCGCCGCGAAACCGGAGGTGACACCGTGGACCTGTTCGACGAGGGCCTGGACATCGTCAGGTACAAGAAGGGGTTCCTTCTCCAGGGTGAGGAGGAGCCGGGCGGTTTCGTGGAGGGTGACGGCAGGCTCGACCGTGCCCCACCCGGGCGGCAGAGCGGTCGCGCCGCGGGAGTTGACCGGGTTCAGCACCGTCAACGTCGGGCTGTTGTCACGGTCCCACCAGGCGGGGCGGCGGTCCTGCCCGGCCCACAGACGGGTGAAACGGCCCAGGCGCCCCAGGCGCTGCAGCAGGCGTGCCAGAGAAGCGAGATCGCTGACCATCAGGTCGACATCAAGGTCCAGGCTCATGTCGAGGAGGCTGGTGGTGACGAACACGAGGCGCGCCGGGCGCGGGCCGACGGGCCCCAGCCGGGTCCGGAGGTCTCGCAGCATGCTCTGCCGTCGCCACCCCCGGACCCGGGCGTGGACGAGGACCAGGTCGTGCGGCGGGCCGGTCCATGTGCGGCGCAGGTACTGGTAGGTGTCCTGCGCGTCGGCGACGGTCGCGCACACCACGGCCGCGCATCCGCCGTGGCCGGCCACCGGCTGGAGCGTGTCGGCGATCACGGCCAGGCGCTCCCCCCGGTCGACGGTGCGGCCGGCCTGTTCCAGGCGCCGGTAAGTGACCGGGCGGATGCGGATGTGAGCGGCCCTGCGCTGAGCGGCCTTTTGCCGGCCGTGGGCCGGTTCGGACATGCGGTGGGCGGTGGCGGTTGCCGCGTCCGCGAACAGCCACCCGGGGTAGCGGGGGGCGAACGAGGCACCGTGGAGACCAGTTTGGCCGGCTCCGGACAGGTAGGCCCGTACCAGCTCGGTGGCGGTGGACGCAGGCATCGTCGCCGACAGCAGGACAACCGGGCAGCTAAGGGCTCCCAGCCAGTGCAGCAGGCGCAGCAACTGGAGCTGGCTGAACGAGTCCAGCGCGTGGGCTTCGTCGACCACGACCGTCTTGCCCGACAGGGCCAGCATGCGCAGCGCGCTGTAGCGGACGGGCAGGACAGCCATCTGTGCCTGGTCGGTGGTGGAGACGGTGTACTGGGCCAGGAGCGCGTTGTCCCCTCCGCGCAGCCATCGGTCAGGACCGGCGATGCCCGGCCCTGACTCCGTCTCGTCGCCGGCCGCAAGATCGTCCGGGTCGTCGGTGAACGGGTTGTCGGGGGGGCCGTCCAGAACGGACATGTCCGCCGGGGACAGACTTCGGCCGGTGTAGGCCTCGTTGAGGTCGCTGTGGTGGTGCACCAGCATCACGGGGGCGTACTCGGGCCGGTGGGCTCGCACGTACCGGTCCAGGACCTCGTACGCCTGGTCGGCGGCAGCCGTGGCCGGGAGCAGCCACATCACCCCCTGAGTGCCACAGTGCTCGTTGAAGATCCGCGCCATCTCCAGGGCGGTCACGCTCTTTCCCGCCCCCATGGCATCCGTGACCACCGCGATGCCACTCCCCCGCTCGGCGACCAGCCGCGGCAACTCCTCCAGCACGGAGGCCTGAAGAGCGTTGGGTTCCTCAAGTCCCGGGTGGGCGGTGGTGAACGGGACCCGGTCCAAAGCGAAGCGCGTAAGTCCGAGCCGCTCGACCTCCTCCTCGGCCTGCCTGCGGGCGTGACTGTGGTGCTCGGCAGCCCCGAAGGACGGAGTGTCCGCGTTGGGCACCCAATAGCGGCGCTGGCTCGCGACCCGGTCGGCGACCATCGTCAGACCCGTGATCAGCACCGCAGCCTCGACCGACACCCGATCCGGAGCCTCGTCGACACCGAACAGGTGCCACAGCAGCCGGGTGTAACGGCGGCGCAGGTCCTGCCATACAGGCCCGCCCAGGGTGGCCTGCACCCGGTGAGCGGATGCCGCCCCGTCCACGTCGAGTTGCAGGAACCGGCCGTGGTGCCCACCCAAAGACTGAGCAGCACGGACAGCGGGACTGTCGTTACCGCCGACGGCGAATCCCAGCTCGCCCAGCAGATGCAGCCCCGCATGCATCGACGCGCGCGCGTGCGGCACGTGCACCACCCGCCCCATGTCCGCCAGCAGGTCCTCCCCCAGCCGTATGCGTACTGAGGGCTCAAAGAACTGCCAACTCGGAATTAGCTTTCCGATGTCATGCATGGCCGCCAGGAATGACACCAGCGAACGCGCATGCTCCTGCGAGACGTTGAACCCGGCGCTGATGACCTTACGTTGGCTCGAGGTCAGGAACCGGTCCCACAGCACCGCGGCCACCGCACCCACATCGATCAAGTGGAACAGCAGCGAATACACCCTCAGCGTCGCACGATCGAACTTCCCGCAGGGACGACGATCAACACCGTCGTACCGGGCGTCCTCAACAGCTCCCATCTCCACACGCTGCCACCTCGCGGAACCCACGACAACATGATCACGCAAAAGCAGAGCAATCAGCCTCGCGCCCGCTAGAATCCACGCTCTACCCGTACATCTCGTACGGCCTCAACCTCTGATGTGACATCATTTCCCTAGCCGGTCGCGAGCAAATGACAGGCAAAGTGCCCCAGAGTGCCCAGGCCAAGAAGGGTAGAACCCGCGCGAGCGGGAGTGACGCGAAGACGCGGTCGACGGCCTCGGCGAGGTGCTCGTAGAGCCCGCGCGAGCGGGAGTGACGCGACTCGGGCGACGACCCAGGCGAAGACGTCGTTGTAGAGCCCGCGGGAGCGGGAGTGACGCGTTCCCCGAGACCAGCCACACCGTTACGAAGACGTAGGGCCCGCGCGAGCGGGAATGACGCGATGTCGTCGAGATGGGGGCCGGTGATCTGGACGTAGAGCCCGCGCGAGCGGGAATGACTCGATCGCCGCCCTCTGGGAGTCGATCGGCTTCCGTTAGAGCCCGCGTGAGCGGGAGTGACCCGTGCCGCTGCCACTCCGTCGGCCACACCGGGTTGCAGAGTCCGCGAGAGCGGGAATGACGCGCGGTTGCGTGGACTCCGACTGACTGCGACCGTCTCTAGCGCCCGCGCAAGCGGGAGTGACTCGGCCATATACTCCAAGTTCACTTCGACGTTGGGGTAGAGCCCGCGCAAGCGGGAGTGACGCGAGTCTCTGCAGTGGTGGCGTATGCCCACCGAGGTAGAGCCTGCGCGAGCGGGAGTGACTCACCCTCCAGTCACACCAGCGACTCCGGCCGATAGTAGAGCCCGCGCGAGCGGGAATGTTCCGTCCAGAAGCTGGTTCGCGCCCTACAGGCGCGTATAGGGCCCGCGCGAGCGGGAGTGACTCGATCTGGCGGACGTCGTGGGGGTTGAGGTGGACGTAAAGCCCGCGCGAGCGGGAGTGACGCGAAGGTGTACAGCAGGGGAGCCTCGATCCGGACGTAGCGCCCGCGCGAGCGGGGGTGACCGACCTTGCCCCGGTCGACGACGATTGTCTCGGGGTAGAGCCCGCGCGAGCAGGGGTGACTCGATCGACGACACCGGAGGAGACATCACCGGAGCATGCGGTCCGCGCGAGAGGGAGTGGCCCATAGCCGAAGCCGTCACGCCGGGCGAACTCGGGGTAGAGCCCTCGCGAGCGGGAATGCCCCGTCCAGAAGCTGGTTCGCGCCCTACAGACGCCTGTAGGGCCCGCGCGGCGGGAGTGACTCGATCTGACGGACATCGTGGGGGTTGTGGTGGACGTAGAGCCCGCGCGAGAGGGACTCGATTTCTGGTCCTCAGTGTTCAGACGTAGAGGTACGGCCCGCGCTGGGCTGGAGTGGTCTCGAGGGCCGAGACCCGGCCGGCAACACCCGCACCGTAGAGCCTGCGCGAGCAGGAGTGACCCGACCGCCCTGACCGAACGGCCCCGCACGTTCCTGGAGAGCCCGCGCGAGCGGGAGTGACTCGATCCGTGACGCCAGCATCGGTTCACGCTTGAAAAGCCCGCGCGAGCGGGGGACACGGAACTCCAATCTTCGTCGTCGCAGGACTAGCGCGCGGGGCTGACGCGGGTTCGGCAACAACCTGGCCAAGTTCGCCGAGGCCATCCCTATCCGCCAGGTCAGCATGCCGACCGATAGGGAGCCGTCACGGCGGGGCACCCACAGCCCAGCGCGAAATCGAGTGGAGGCCATACTTGAAGAAGACCACCTATAGAGCAAAGACGCAGGTCACAGCCGCCCTCGTATTGTGATTCTCCTGGAGCTGAACAGGAAATTCTCATAGCCATGCGTCAGTCATTCTCGTCTAATGTCAGGAGCAACTCCCCCACTTCCCCTGCATACAGACGCTCCTGGTACTCATCGAGAATGACACCTGGGTGAGAACTTCACGAGACAGGACCGTGAGAGTCAGCACTCCGTGAAGCTCGGCGTGTTCCTTTCGAACGCAAAATCGAGGCGCGACAAGCTCACCGCCGACAAACTCCAGCAGCTCGCCGACCTCGGACTCAACTGGGCGGGTCCTCCTCCCGCCCGGTGACCGCCTCGGACTGGCGGGTCTGTCGCCAGGCGGCGCGGACCTTGCCCAGCGCATGGCTCTCCGGTACCAGGTCCAACAGCAGGGCCTCGGTGCCTTTCAGCACCTTGCGGCCGAAGTAATACACGGCCGCGGTCACGGCTGCCGCAGCCGACACGACGGGCAACACGAAGTCCAGGTTCATACAGAGCCACCTTCCAGGACGGCGGCCCGATGAGCCGGGTGCTGTGCGGGTCCCACTCTTCTGTTCTCCCCACGTCGGTCGTTCTTCGCGGGACCCTCACGACGAAGGCCCGTCCTGCCAGCGCGCATGGGTATCCATTTACGCTGACAAGAGCGGGCCACTCACCTCCAACTACTGAGGTCTTTCAGCGTTGCCGCTCCAGAGTGAGGACCGCTGCTGCGATTGACGTCATTCGATTCGGGCTGCACCGCGCTTTACGGAAGATCCGCCAGGACTTCAGACGGGCGACTCCGCCTTCGACCGGAGCCCGCGCCTTCGAGAGCGCCCGGTTGACGGTCTGTTGGGTGGGCGACAGTTCGCCTCCCGGAGGCCGTCTGGCCGGTGTGGTCACCCACGCGCCAGCACCGATGTAAGCGCGGTCGGCCAGGATCGGCACCCCTTGGCGCTCGCAGATCCTGATGATCCGATGGGCACGGGCCGCGGTCAGGTCATGGCAGCGCCCCGGCAGGGCCGGTGACAGCCACAGCACCTCGCCGCGTGGGTCGGTGACCACCTGCACGTTGACCCCGTGGCGGCGGTGCTTGGCCGAATAGTCGGCGCGGCCGTCGTCGAGGCGGTCGCACTCGGCCAGGGTGCCGTCGAGCAGGACGAATTCAGGGTCTGCCTCGGGCAGAACTCGCAGCAGACCGGGCGCGCGGGCGGCCAGGAGATCGATGACAGCGGTGGTGTAGGCGTGCGCGGTGCCGACCGAGATGCCGAACCCGGCGGCGATCTGCGCGAGGGGCTCGTGTTTGGGCAGGTACACCAGAGCGACCAGGGCACGCTGGTGGGGCGGGAGCTTGCAGCGGCGGTCACCCTCGCGGGTGACGATGAGCATCGTCAGCCACTCGATGAGCGCATGGGGCAGGTCGAGTGCGGCAGGATGAGGGACCAACAAGGCTCCTGCACCGATGGGTTGAGACTTCGAACACCTCCCTCAACGGCACGGGAGCCTTGTGCGTTGTGGCCACAGTGCCAGTCACCCGAACAGTGGCCACCCTGAGAAACCTTAGTGTCAGTTGAGGGGCTTGCGGACTTTTGTAGGTCCGGCGAGCAACGTTTACGGAGGGGAGCCGGAGCCGATACAGTGAACGAGTCTGCGTCCGCGTCATGCCTCCTGCAGGCTCGCCGCCAGCCTAACGACTGCGTCGACCCGCCTATTCAGCGCCACAAAATCCTCCGGCCAGCCCGCGTACCGCACGCACAGTTCCCGGTCGGCCATCGCCACCGACTCCACGTCCGGCGGCAGGCCCAGTCGGTGTACCTTCCGGTACTGCACCCGTGTAGGCGAATGCTCCTCGCGGAGGCGGACCAGGACCGTCATGCACCAAAAGGATTCCGCCTTGGGGTCCTCGCTCATGGCGCAGGCGATGCCCACCTGGACGCCCTCCCGGTAGCCCACGGCCAGCAGTGTGCCGCGGAAAAGCCGGCTCGCCAGCAGCTCCCGCCCTTCCCCGTCGGTGGTGAACGCCGACGAGTCGGTCTCGCAACGCCCCCCGTTGAGGCACGCCCAGGCGAGCAGGCACACGCGACTGCTCTCCCGCCGGTCCGCCTCGCGCTCATCGTCGCCCAGCGACATGGCGGCGAGCAAAACCCCGAACACGAGCGCGCTGGCGGGGAGGGGCACTATCCACTGCCACGGCAATCGCAAGAACAACTCGACGACGAGGAGTAGTACCGCCGCGAACCCTCCGAAGGCCGCACCCATCAACAGCGTGTCCCGCGTGTCGCCCGTAGGGCGCATATCCTACAGTAGACCACCGTTTGTCGTCAATTACCCTGCCCTGGATGGTTGTTGTGCCGAGGGCGGATGGTCGCGCAGCTTCGGTCCGGCAGTGCGGGCAGGGGGATCGGGCAGTTCCAGCAGCGTTCACCGGAATCAGCGCAGCGGCAGCAACACGCCCAGAGCTGACAAGAAGTGGCGGGGCAGGACCTCGACCACGTCGTGGTCGTCGAGAGCACCCAGCGGGCTGAGCGTCACAAGATCCTTTCTTAGGGCGGGTGTTGTTGGTCGTGGGCAGTGACGGATCAGCGGCGTGTGGCCGTATGTGGGGCAGCGGACGCCGGAGGAAGGGTGGCGGTGCTCCAGCGCGGGACGCTGCGGGTGCCGAGTGTCGGCGTCCTTCGGGTGCGGGCGCGCTGGATGTCGAGCGGGGTCGGAACCGAGGGCGCGGGCGGTGTGACGGGGGTGAGCTGGGCAGCCTCGCGCAGCCCAGGGAGCGTCGAGTCTCTCCAGCGCGGCGGGGGCGCCGGGTCGGACACGCTCTGGGTGATGGCCTTCACCAGGGCGGTGGGGTGTTGGTGGTGACGTACCAGCGGGGATACCTGTTCTCCGGTCACCATCCCGTCCGAGGACTGCAATTCCATCGAGTGCCTCCTCGCTCACGGTCCCGCCCCTCAGCCAGCTGCCCGCCTGCCGCAGGCGTCGCGCGCCATCGGCGCGGTGCTCCCGCACGAGTCCCCCCACCTGCATGGCCGCTTCCGTACGCCTCACCGGATCCCCTCCCGGTTGTGACCACCGCGAACCGTGCCCCCGCCGCCGATCGCGACGATCGTGGTGTCGCACGGCTCGACCGCACCGCTTCCGCACCGTGTCCATAGGAACCCATCTGTTCGTCCGGTCGGCGAGGGTTGCCTGGGACGCGGTAATCGGCGGCCGCTCGTGCCTGCCCGGCCGCAGTCTCATCTCGTACCTGACAGCACGTCACTCCGTGCGTCGTACGAGGGGAGTTCCCATGTCGTCCTTGAAAGCGTCCTCGGTGAAGGCGTTGTCCGCCGAACTGGCCGTGCTGCGGCCCCGCATGGACGCCGTCAGCCTGTCCATCCACGCGCATCCCGAGCTGAAGTTCGCCGAGTTCCACGCCCAACAGGTGCTGACCCGCTGGCTGGGCGAGGCGGGCTTCACGGCGACCACGCCCGCGGGCGGCCTCGACACTGCCTTCGTGGCCCTGCACGCGGGCAGCCGACCGGGGCCCTGTGTCGCCGTGCTCGCGGAGTACGACGCGCTGCCCGGCGTCGGGCACGGGTGCGGCCACAACCTCATCGCGGCCGGCGGGGTGGCGGCGGCCCTGGCCGTCGTACGGGCGCTGCCCGCGCACCCGGGCACGGTCGCCGTGATCGGCACCCCGGGTGAGGAGATGGGCGGCGCGGGCAAGGTGCGGCTGGCGGATGCGGGGGTCTTCGGTGGGGTGGACGCGGCGGTGATGTTGCATCCGGGGGACCGCTGGCTGACCGGCCGGCCCGGGCTCGCGGCGGCGCACCTGCGGATCGCGTTCACCGGGGTCGGCGCGCACGCCTCAGTCTCGCCGTGGCAGGGACGCAGCGCTCTGGCCGCTGCCCAGTTGTTCCTCAACGCCCTGGATTCGATGCGGCAGTTCGTGCCGCCGAGCGCCCGGCTGCACGGCATCGTCGTCGACGGCGGTCAGGCACCCAACGTGGTCCCCACGCGGGCCGCGGTCGATCTGTACGTCCGGGACCGTACGGCCGCGTCGGCCGGGGCGCTGGTGGAACGGGTGCGGGCCGCCGCGGCGGGGGCCGCGCTCGCCACGCAGACACAGGCTGAGGTCTCCGAGACCGGGCCGCTCTATGCGGAGCGACGCCACAACACCGTTCTCGCGGAGCGGTTCGCCGACGCGGTACGCGTGCTCGGCGCGGACATAGGGCCCTACGACCCCGACAGCCCCGCCGGGTCCTCCGACATCGGCAACCTCTCGCAGCTGATGCCGGTCATCCACCCGTATGTCCAGATCGCCGAAGCCGGTACGCCCGCCCACTCCGAGGCGTTCCGGGAAGCCGCGGCGACGCCCCTGGCCCACGACCGCACGCAGGTCGCGGCAGCCGGGCTCGCCGAGGTGGTCGCCGCGCTGCTCACGGAGCCGGACGTGCTGGCGGCAGCGCGGGCCGAATTCGAGGGGGTGGCGGTGTGAGGCCGCCGTACACTCCCGCTCATGTCGGTCGTCATAGTCCTGGAAGGCGCCGCCTGCGACCGGTTCACGGTCACCGTGTCCCCACTCGCGGAGCTGGCCGCCAGCCTGCACGTGCTGACCGGACACGCCCACCACACCGAGCACGCCGACTGGGCCGAGCGGACCACCACCGCCGCGCCGGCCGCCTTCCGGACCGGCCTCGGACGGTTCGCCCCGCTGTGGACGCCGCTGCGCTGGCGCGGATTCTATCCAGGGCTTCCCGCGCCGCCGGCGGAGCTCGCCGTGGACCACTTCGCCGAGCTCACCGCGTACACCTGCGTCAGCGGCTACCGCGCTTACCGCTTCGGCAGGGTGCTCCACGACCAGACACAGGCGCGTGCGCTGCGCGCGGCCGCGTCCGCGCTGCCGGATCCGCATTCTGCCCTCGCAGCGGACCTGCTGCGCGACCCGCAGGCCCTGCGCGCCGACGTCCTCGGCTTCCTCGATCTGTGCCGCCGCGTCTACTTCGACGAGTTGTGGACGCGCACCGAGCCCGTCCTGTCCCGGGCCGCACACCAGATGCGCCGACGGCTCGCGGACGAGGGACCCGAGGCGGCCCTCCTCTCGCTCAGCCCGTCCAGCGCCCGCCTGGCCAGCCCCGCAAGGGTCGTCCTCGACAAAGTGCACCACGCAGTGGTCAGCCCCGCCCGTACGCCACTGCTGCTGATCCCCACCCACTACGGCGCCCCGCACCTGCTGGTGAAGGACGAGCCCGGACTGCCCCCCGTCGTGCACTTTCCCGTCGACGCCCCTCAGATCGGCGTCACCCTGGCGCGCAGCCGCATGCTGGCGCTCACCGATCCGCGTCGGGTACGCCTGTGCCGCCTCATCGCACGCCAGGCGATGACCACCGCCGACCTGGCGGACCGGCTGTCGATGACCCGCCCGCAGGTCGCACGGCATCTGCGCACCCTGCGCGACCTGGGCCTCGTCCAGGGCGAGCGCCACGGCCGCTATGTGCACTACGGGCTCGACCTCACCGCCGTCGAACGCATCGGACAGGACGTGGCGACGGCTCTGCAGTACTGACCATGACCAGGAGGTGGCCCGCATGACGGACCGTTACCCGATCGTCTGCCACCGCGAGCTGCGGCCGCGATGGCGGCGGGACGCGCGGCTCGAGCGGCGCGACCCACTGATCGCCGGGCGCGATGAGGTTCTCGTGCACAACGTCAGGGGGGCGTACATGGTGGGGACGGGCGATCCCACTCGGCGTACCGCCGTGACCCTGGTCAATGTCCGCCCCGACAGGAGCGTGTTCGCCCGCTGGACGTTCATGGCATCCGGCCCTTGGAGTTTCTCCGTCACCGTGACGTTCCGCTGTACGGTCGTCGACCCCGCCGAGGTCGCACGGAGCCGGCGGGAGGGCACCCCGTGGGACGTGCAGGACATCCTCGCCCGGGACCCCAGGCCGTGGGGGCTGCAGTGGCAGTACTCCGAGGGTGCCGAGGACCGCCTGCGCCTGGCCCTGACCTCGCTGTTCCAAGCACAACCAGCCCACCGGGACATCGCCGGGGTGCGGGTGGAGTTCGCGCAGGCGAGTGTGGAGCTCGTGGAGGTCAGTGTGGTGACGCGACACGGGTCCGACGACGACTACACCGAGGCGTGAAGCATCGCAGTGACCGCCAGACGCGTACGAACCTGCCGCCTGACGGCACGATTCTGGGAAACGATCTCCAGTGAGCCGGGAAGCGATCTTCAAGCGGCCATTGGCGCCTCACGTCAGACGCACTCGTGAACACCCCAATTGGGGACCTGCCCAGCCAACGTGCCTCCCTGAGCTTGATCCTTAACGTCCCGCTGATTTTCGCGAGGTCAGGGTCATTGGTCAGAGCTGTCGAGAGATCTCCTACGAGCCGGTCCAGCGGACGGGGTGACCGGACTCATCTGTAGTGAGCCAGGTTCCGTCGCCCAGGGGCTGGATGTCGTAGGGGTTGTTGGTGCCGGCGTGGAACTCCGTGCGGACGTGGCCGGAGTGCGCGTCGACGCGGTAATGACGGACCCATTCCTGCTCGTCCTCGGTCTCACCGGTAAGCGTGACGATCAGCGTGTCCGGGCTGAGGTAGCCGCCGCTCCATTCCACATAGATCCGCTCGGGGTCGTGTCCGAAGGCGTCGACGGTGAGAGCGAACGTCACCTCGCCGTCGGGACAGGTGTGGACGGCGACGTCGGTCTGCTCGTGATGGACGGTCATGAAGTGGTTTCCGTCGGGTGCAAGGCCGATGAGACATCGGTCGTCCCAGGGGTATCGGGTGAGATCAATCCGGCCCTTGTCCAGGAACGCGCGGTAGATGGCCGAGCCGTCCTGTCCTTCGCCGACGTCGAGGAAGACGTGATCGTCGGCTGGGTGCCGTAGTTGCTGCCCGCCGTGTCCGACGGTTTCCAGGTCCACCTGCGCGAGGACCGTTCCGGCTTCGGCGTCGAAGGCCACCCACTGGTCAGCTCGGTTGCGCTCGGCCATGGCGTCGGGCCGGTAGACCCACACCACACGTTCGTCCCACGACAGCATGCAGCCGGGCCGGTGTCCGTGCTGCTGGGCTGACTGCGGGTCGAACTGCGAACGCCACACTTCGGTGCCATCGGCCGCGACGCAGACGAGCGCGTTGAGGGTCGTGTAGTAGGCGTGCTGAAGACCAGTGGCAATGGCGTGATCCACAACGTCGTCTTCGGAAGATAGCTGAAAGGCCATGACGGGCGACAAAATGCCCATGACACCTGTGGCCAGGTCGTAGACGCAGATGCGTCCGTCCACGAAGCGTGTGGTCAGGTGCAGGGAACGGAGGGGGCGGGCCATGCGTCGGAGGCTACTTCCCCAGCAGGCCCACGTCGCGGGCGGCCCTTCGTGACCAGGCAGACGCTCGTTCGAGTAATCGCCGGACGCGAGACCGGCTCCTCGTGACCCTGGTCCCTGCAAGGATTTCTGGGGAGTCCACGTAGAAGGCCGTGGTGATGCACGTGTTCCAACGCGTCGATGATCGGGACGCGTTCGCGGACCTGTCCCGTTTTCGGACTGGCTTCTACGGGTGTCTGCGTGCGCGGGCCGACGCGTTCTTCGAACTCACCGATGCCCTGCTGTGTGCGGACGGCCCGGTGCGGACCCCGGTGGAGCTGTCACTGACGGCCGAGCACCGCCGCGGGTACGGCTCGCTGTACGGAGCCCTCAACCGTGGCTGTCTTGATGTCGAAGCCTTGCGTGACCTGCTGATATCGCTGCCACTTCCGCGGTTCGACGGGCGGATCGTACTCACCGTGGACGTCTCGCCGTGGCTGCGGTCGGACGCCGCCTGCTCGCCGGAACGGCTGTTCTGCCTGGTCCACGGCCGCAACGGCCGCTCATCGGACCACGTGGTGCCGGGCTGGCCGTACTCGTTCATCGCCGCGCTCACCCCGGACCGCACCTCCTGGACACAGCTTCTGGACGTGGTCCGGCTGGGGCCCGCCGACGACGTCGCGGCCGTCACCGCCGACCAACTGCGGGTTGTGGTCGAGCGCCTGGTCGCGGCCGGCCAGTGGCAGGACGGCGACCCGAACGTCCTGGTCGTGATGGATGCGGGCTATGACGTGATGCGGCTGGCATGGGTGCTGCGCGATCTGCCCGTCGAGCTCGTCGGGCGCCTGCGCTCCGACCGGGTCCTGCGGCTGCCGAAGCCGCCGCGCGTCTACGACCCCAAGGGCGGCCGACCGCCCAAACACGGGCCGAAGTTCCGCCTCGCGAAGCCAGAGACCTGGCCGGAACCGGCAGTGGTCACAGTGAATGACACCTCCCGCTACGGCAAGGCTGAGGCCCGCGCATGGGACCGGGTCCATCCTCGGTTCACCCACCGCTCGGCCTGGATCGAACAAGACGGAGAACTTCCCCTGGTTGAGGGCACGTTGATCCGGCTCAAGGTCGACCGCCTGCCCGGCGACCGGGACGCGCCACTCGTCTGGCTGTGGTCCTCCGCCATCGGCGCCAACCCGGACGACGTCGACTTCATCTGGTCCTGCTACCTGCGAAGATTCGACCTGGAGCACACATTCCGCCTGTTCAAACAGTCCCTGGGCTGGACCCGCCCCCGACTTCGCGACCCTCAGGCCGCGGACCGCTGGACCTGGCTCGTCGTCGCAGCCCACACCCAGCTCCGCCTCGCACTCCCACTGGCAGCCGATCAGCGCAAGCCCTGGGAGAAGACCACCCGCCCCGGCACTGCACTCACCCCAACCCGGGTGCGGCGATGGTTCAGGAACATCCGCCCTCGCCTCGGCAGTCCCGCCCGCGCACCCAAACCTGCCCGCCCCGGCCCCGGCAGACCGCCCGGACTCCCCAACCGGCAGCGGCCCACCCGCTACGACGTGGGGGAAACCCTCAAGCGCCCCGAGACCTTGACCGAACGCGATCGAAACAGATCGCAGCGATCCCAACCTGCAACACAGAGAGTGACCGATCCAGGTTAAGGAACCAGCTGAGAAGCTGTGCCAGAACCCCTGAACTGTGACGCTCCGTGACTGGTGGCGCTGTGCGCCATCTATCGAATTTGCGGCACCTCGAAGCCTCAGATGCGTCAGATGGTTTCGCTGTAACCCTGTTTTGTGGCTTCTTGTGCAGCGTGCCGGATGGCTCTGATGGTGGATTCGGAACGTCTTCGCCGTAGCCAGGCGAGGGCGGATGTGGAGGGGGTGAGGTCGGCCACGTCGATGTATCTGATTCCTGTGCGTGGAAAGTACTCACGGGCGGCCTTCGGCAGGAAGCACATTGCCTCTCCGGCGGCCACCGTGTGCAGCAACGATTCCATGTCGGTGACTACCGGCCCGTAGCGGACGCGGCTGCCGTCGGGGCGGGGATCGACCGCCCAGAAGTCCCACCACAGTCGCGGAACCTGCTCGGGCATGTCGACCACCGGAACGCCGGAGAGCTGAGCCAGGGTGAGCCGGGGCAGGGTCGCCAGGGGATGCCCGGTGGAGAGGCAGGCCACGCGTGGCTCGGTGGCCAGGTGGTGCAGTTCGATGTCGTCCGTCACCGGAGGGCGGACGAAAACCACGTCGGCCTCCTGCTGTGCCAGCGCGGCCAGGTGGTCGCCGAACGCGAGGTTGACCAGCCGCACGGTTGCCCCGGGGTGGCGGTCTTGCAGGAGGCTGAGTACGGCACGGGTGTGCGCCATGGACGCCTCGGCTCCCATGGTTCCCACGACGAGCCGTCCGGAGACCTGTCGCAGCTGCGCGTCGGCTACGCGCCGCAGCCGGTCGACCGCCGCGACCGCCGCGCGGGCTTCGGGGAGCAAAACCTGCCCTGCCTCGGTGAGCGTGAGCGTGAGCGTCCGGCTCGTGCGCTCCACCACGCGTACCCCCAAGCGTTTCTCCAACTCCCTGATCTGCTGACTCAGCGCCGGCTGCGTGATGAACAAGCGCGCGGCAGCACGCCCGAAATGGAGTTCCTCGCTCAGCGTGAGAAAGAGCCGAAGCTGATGAACGCTCGGTTCCTTCGATACGGACACCCACACAGAGAAGCCCTCCTCTCACTCGAGATCGTCGTGCACCGGCGGGCCGGCCTTCCTGACCCGGCCGAGCTTCTTGCCGAACACGCTCCACCAGGGGTTGTCCCGGCAGATCCGCCACGCGGTGCGGTCCGCCATCCGGGCCCCGGCACCGCGTGCTTCATCGGCCAGGAAGCGGTAGCCGAACTCCGGATCCTCGAGGTGGGCGTCGAACAGCGCGTTCGCGCGATACGCCTCCGCCGGCACGGCGTCGGCCACCGGCTTGTCGAGCCAGCGGTAGTAGGGCTGTCTGGCGAGCCTCAACACCCGACACGTCACCGTGACGGGCATCCCGTCCCCGGCCGGCTCTTTCACGAGCGGGTAGATCCTTTTCCCGGCAGATGAGCCTGCGACAGATAGGCCGCCGCCCGGCGCAGGACCTCGTTCTCCTGCTCCAGCAGCTTGATCCGCCGACGTGCCTCCCGCAGTTCCGCGCTCTCCTGGCTGGTCACCCCGGGCTTGGATCCGTCATCGATGTCCGCACGGCGCATCCATTTCCACAACGTCATCGGGTGGACTCCGAAGTCGGTAGCCACCTGCTCGACCGTCACCCCCGGGCCACGGTTCCTCGCGACCCGCACGACGTCTTCGCGGAACTCTTCCGGATAAGGCTTGGGCACCGCGACATCCTTCCCACCCGCCCCACAGGGCAAGCCAGTTCAGATGCCACCCGATCGTGCGGCAGACCCCACCGCCCGGGAGAACTGGGGTACCGGCGTCCGCTTCAACAACACCCGCACACAGGTGTGACAGAGCACGGCAGTTTGCGAATGGTGCACAACGCCTTGCGAGCGTGTTGGCCGGTGGCTCTCTCACCGGTGCGGTAATCGTGCTGATCTCCTTCATGGCTTCGACACTTCGAAGATCAGCCGGTGGCCGTTCATCTAAGCGGGCGTCATCCCGGCCTCGGAGCAAACCCTCGGATCGGGTCGAACCCGTACACCTTCGCTATGGACTCAACCCCGCCCATGGCGCGTTGGCATCAGGCTGCCCAGACCCCTGAGTGGGACGCAGCCGAGCGGAAGGAGAAGTAGAAGCGTGTACCGTCCTGGACGGCCGTCGCGACTACGGTCCACTGACCTCCGGGTGCGTATGTCCAATTCGATTGACAGTACTCACCGCCAGAAGTTGGGAGGAAGCACGCCGCGACGTAAACGTTGTAGGTCGATTTGATGTTGATGTCACTACAGTTACTGGTGGCTGTCAGGTGGCCCGTGAGCGGATAGAACAGGTCTCCTGAAGGCTTGGAAAAGGATTTGGCGCTGCCGTAGCAGGATTGAGCGCTCACGCCGCCAGCCGACTTGGCATGCGCGGCTGGCGCTGCGGCGAGCGCGCTGCTGACGAGCATTGCTGCGACGAAAGATGCAGTTGCGCTCCTGCTGACGTTCACCATCGTCCCCCTAGTTCATGATGGGCACGGGTCTGCTCGTAGACCCTCGGTAGCCGTGTAAGGCGGTTAAGCGCAAGCCGTTCCCTAGCGTGCTTGGATACTGCTAGGCACTCCGGGCGATGGCTAGCTCATTCCCAGTCATACAGTGTGGAGCTCACACCCTGCCGCGCATCGGCAGGAGAGGCTGCTGCACGATCGGCTGCGTTGCCATCGGGATACCCAACCGACCTGAGGTTCCATCGCCGATGCGGGTCATTTGGCGGCCGGCGACGCACTGGCAAGATGTCGCGCTCCAGAGTCGCAAAGTGCGATGCACCGCCGCGGCCCTGACCAGCAGGCTCTAAGTGGGCGGTGCGTGAGTTGATGTCCGTTCCGGACTTGGTTACTGCTTCTTGCTGAAGGTGCCGGGCTCGGCCTCGGTGAGGATTCCTAGTGTGACCAGGCGTTTCATCTTGGCTCTGGTGCGTTCGATGTGTTTCGGCAGGAGCTCGAAGTCAAGGGTCTGGCAGAGGTAGCGGGCCCTCAGCGGGCCCGTGGTGTCGCTGAAGACGGCGAGGATGCGCGGTAGTCCGGGTGCTCGGGCAGCTCCAGACTCCTTGATGGGTCGGGGCTCTGGACCGGGATTCGGTCGGCGAGGCCGGTGATGGTCGTGCGGGTGATGGCGAGGTGTTCCAGACGCAGTTCGGCCTCTCGAAGCTGGGTCTGAAGGGTGTCGATCTGGGTGCGGAGATCGCCGGCCAGGGCCCGGGCTGCGTCTTCCTGAAGGTCGAGCGCCTGAAGGAGGGGGCTGAGGTTCACGCGCCGACCACCTGCGGATCGCGCCAGGTGAGCATGCTCGCGTCGGTGAGCCGACGGGCCATGACGTGGGTCATGGCCCAGTAGACGCGTGAGGTGGAGGAGGCCGGGCGGTGTTCGTAGTCGCGGACCAGGCGCCGGTGCAGTATCAGGGTCCCGAACGTCTGCTCCACCCGCCACCGTTTCGGCTGCGGAACGAATCCCCGCTCCTCAGGGTTGCGCCGAACGATCTCGACGTCGATGCCGAGAGCGGCCCCGTGCGTGACGACCTGTTTCTTGAAGCCCTGGTCGACCAGGGCCTTGCTGACCGAGCCGCCGGCCGCGACGGCGACCTGGTCGAGCAGAGCAATGCCGGCGGCGTTGTCGTGGACACTCGCGGCCACCACGGTGACGGCGATGACCAGGCCAAGGACGTCCACGGCCAGTCCCCGCTTGCGGCCAGGCATCCGTTTCGCGGCGTCGTTGCCCGTCGTGACCGCGGGGACCCCGATGGCCGCCCGGACACTCTGGGTGTCCAGGATCACCAGGGCCGGGTCCTCTAATCGCCGGCTCCTCTCCCGCACCTGGCAGCGCAGGAGTTCATGGATCTACTGGGGTCGGTGCCGTCGTCCCGCCAGACGGCGAAGTAGTAGTACGTCGCGCTCTTCGGCGGCAGGTCGTTCGGCAGGAGAGCCCACTGACAGCCGGTCCGGGACTGGTAGAGGATCGAGTTCACGATCTCCCGCATCGGATAGCGGCCCTGGTGGCCGCTCACGGAACGGTGCCGGTTCTTCCACGCCGTGAGCACCGGCTCGATCAACGCCCACTGCTCGTCGGACAAGTCGCTCTGGTACGGCTTGCGTTCACTCATCCCACCGATCCCAGCAGGCCACCGGCACCGGACCGGAACGTTCCGGCTTTGCCCACACCATCAGGCGACACCAGAACCACTCATAGACTCACGAACCACCCACTGAGAACCGACGCTTGGACGGCGTCACGGTAGAGTCGTTGTCGCCCGCGCGGCGCATTCCCGTGTCTGCGGCGTTCAGTGCGGACGAGTTCGGTGGGCCGGTCGGCAATAGCGCTGGCTTGTTCTGGGGGCGGAGCCCCGCAACGGCGTGGCGACTGATCATCGAACCTTCGTCGCTGGCCTCCAGCGGGCTGGATCTCTCGAATCTGAGCCGCATCCAGCTGGCGCTGGCGTACAAGTCGCGACCGCTGTAGCGCCGGGCCGATCGTAACCCTGCGCATCGTGGTTGTTCCCGCTCCGCGCGTCCTGACCTGCTTGACCAGAGATCAGTCGGACATGCCTTAGCGGCCGGTGGCTGACGAGGCTCGCTACCAGGAGACTGTTCAGGGGAGGTCTACATCATGTCTGACGTACTCGAATGAGTGAACAGGCTGTCCCGTCTCATTCGATCTTGCAGGGGCAGGGCTGCTGACCTGTGGGGTGAAAGGTTGAGTTGAGACCCAGGGGCAAGCAGGGTGGGGTGCCCCGGAGGGGTTGAGGCCGGCGCCGAGTGCGTGTCTCATCGATCACGACGAGACGGGTGGTTCCTGAGCTGGGCTTCGTCAGGATGGTGAGACGGTCTGCTCCAGGATTCGCAGTGAAGGTGGCAGTTTCCGGGCCAGTCGATGAGGGCTGGCTTCGGCGCGGACACTCATCGCTGCCGGCTGCACTGAGGACGGCGTCCGGCAGGCAGAGGAAGCTCATATCGAGGTGGTCGCGGTGCATCCCCATGTCGGTAGTGATGCCACCGTTCGTTAAATACGTTCTCGGACCGTTGATCCTGGGAAGAGAGCTCCGTTCTGAGCCGTTGAATGCGATGGCGCGGTCGATGTGTAGCCATCCGGGGCGTGACCGTCAAGGCTTGTCCGAACGAGGAAGAGCGGTGATCACGCGATGAAGGCGGTGCGGTTCCACGAGTACGGCGGGATCGATGTACTGCGGGTGGAGGAGGTGGAGCGGCCGACGCCCGGCCCCGGGCAGGTGCTGGTCGAGGTCCGCGCGGCGGGGATCCAGCCCGGCGAGGTGATGATCCGGCAGGGCGCGCGGCACGGACGATGGCCGGCGACGTTCCCCTCCGGGCAGGGCAGCGATCTGGCCGGCGTCGTGGTGGAGGTCGGTCCGCAGGTGCGCGGCTTCGCGGTGGGCGATGAGGTCTTGGGCTTCACCCATAACAGGGCGAGCCATGCGCAGTTCGTCGTGGTTGACGACGTGCAGCTGACCTCGCGTCCGGAGGGGCTGTCCTGGGACGTGGCCGGGTCGTTGTACGTGGCCGGCACGACCGCATACGCCACCGTGTTCGCGGTGGACCCCGGACCGGCGGACACGGTCGTCGTGTCAGGTGCGGCGGGCGGCGTCGGCTCTCTTGCCGTGCAGCTCGCGCGGCGGCGCGGCGCCACGGTGATCGGGCTGGCGAGCGAGCGGAACCACGCCTGGTTGAAGGATCGCGGAGTCGTCCCGGTCGAGTACGGAGAAGACACCGCCGAACGGATCCGGCAGGCTTCCGGCGGGAACGTCGACGCGTTCATCGACACGTTCGGCGACGGCTACGTGGAGCTGGCAGTGGAGTTGGGCGTGCGGCCCGAGCGGATCAACACGATCCGGGACTGGCAGGCCGCGGCCAGGGTGGGGGCGCGAACCTACGGAGAAGGTGCGGCGGCGTGCGCGGTCGTGCTCGGCGAGCTGGCCCGGCTTACTGCGCGCGGGGAGCTGGAGGTGCCGATCGCCCGCACCTACCCGCTGGAGCAGGTACGAGACGCGTTCCGCGAGTTGGAAGGGCGGCACACCCACGGCAAGATCGTGCTCCGGCCCTAGCCCCGGCTGCCCGAGGCAACCATCGAGCAGATCAAGCACGAAGAGACCCAGCCGAATCCCCCTCGGCCACCGCGGTGAGCCACGCGAGGTCGCCACCCGGATCCTGCGCCGATGTCTACTGGATGAGACAAGCCACCTCTGACGAGACAAGAGCCACCCCAAACCGGGACACGGTCTCACTCAGACCTGCCCCGGCCCCCGCACCGCACGTTCGGTACACAGAGCAGTGCGACAAGCCGCGGTTCGATGCGACGGGACAGGTTCACTCAAGCGAGGTGAGTCTCAGATTCGTGGCCAATCGGCCACCGAGTGGCCACCGGTCGTGAGATTCGGCCACGGAATCTGAGATCCCACATGAATGCCTCGGGGCGTTCACGGAGGTTCGTCGTGCCCCGAACTGTATGGTCAGGCGCTATTTCGTTCGGTTTGGTGACCGTGCCGATCCACGTGGTCAGCGCTACCGAGGACCACTCGATCCGCTTCCACCAGTACCACCTCGAAGACATGGGCCGGGTCCGCGTCCGCAAGATCTGTGAACTTGAGGACCGCGAAGTCACCCAGGGCGAGATCGGCAAGGGCTACGAACTCAGCAAGGACACCCTCATCGCGGTGACCGATGAGGAACTGCGCGAGATGCCGCTGCCCACCGCCACGGCGATCGAGATCGCCGCCTTCGTTCCCGCGGCCTCCATCGACCCTCTCCAGGTGGGCGACGGCTACTACCTCCAGGCCGAAGGCCCGGTCGCGGCCAAGCCGTACACGCTGCTGAGGATGGCCCTGGAACGCAGCGCCAAAGTGGCCATCGCCAAATACGCATGGAGCGGCCGCGAGCGCCTGGGACTGCTCCGCGTCCGTGACGACGCGATCGTCCTGCACGCAATGCGATGGCCCGACGAGATCCGCTCACCCCAGGAACTGGTCCCGGGCGCGGTGGAGATCTCGGAGGACGAGATCGAGGGCGCGCAGGCCCTCATCGACCACATGACCCGCGACAGCCTGGAGGGCAGCGAGTTCGTGGACCACTACACGGACGCCCTCGCGAAAGCCATCAAGGCCAAACGGGAAGGGCACGCACTTCCCCCGGCTCCGGAAGCGGCGGCGCCGGCCGGGCAGGCCGTCGACCTCATGAGCGCCCTGGAGGCGTCCGTGAAGAAGGCGCGGGCCTCCCGCGGCGAGGACGGCGACGCCGACGTGCACGAACTGCCCGCGAAGAAGAAGACCACGGCCAAGAAGACAGCGGCGAAGCCGAAACGCAGCGCGTGATCCACCTCGGGGGGATGGTGATGCGACGGCCCCGCGCTGACCAGCCGTGGTCGGGGCGGCAGCCCATCGGCGACGGGCGGTACGCACGTCTCACCCGGGTGGCGTATGGCCTGGGTGGAAGGCATGGGCCGTGACGTGGACGCTGCCGGACCCGATGCTTGCCGCTCCCGTTGTCAGCCCTGATCTGCCGCCGGGGTGGGCGGGTGAACCGAAGTGGGATGGGTGGCGGGCGCAGTTCTCCGTCGACCAGGGCCGGGTGGTACTACGTTCCAGGCGGGGCACCGACATAGCGCCGGGTTTCCCGGACGTGGTAGCCGCCGCCGGGTAGCTGCCGGACGCGACGGCAATGGACGGCGAACTGGTGGTGTGGGAAGCGGGCCGGCTCGCTTTCGAGCGGCTTCAGGGCCAGCTGCAACGGCGGGGCGCCACAGCGGCCCGGCTCGCCAACGAGTGGCCTGCCCACTTCGTCGCCCTTCGACGTCCTGCGCCTGGCGGGCACCGACACCGTGGCATGGCCATACCGGCGGCGCCACGCCGCACTCGAGGAACTGTTCAGCGAGCACCAGTTGGCGGCACCGTGGGCACTGTGTCCGTCGACTGAGCCCGTGTCTGCTGGACGCGCTCGACGCGTCGAGCGGTGAGTCGCCGGCTCAGTCCGGCAGTCCCCACGGCTTCGAGTCTCCAACGGCCGGTACGTCACGCGGGCCGAGGTCCGCATGGGTTCCACGTCGGAGAACGACTGCCGTTTCTCCCCGGGCGAGCGGAACCTCGATACGGCCGATCGCTGTCTCCCTGTACCGAAGGCGCCGCCCATGCTCGTCCCGTACGTCGACGGCGCCGTCGATACCGTGCTGCAGCACGAGCGGCGCACCTGCCTGGCTGCGCACCCGCACCCACCGGGTCCGGCCGCCCGAGCGGTCCGCGTCCACCAGGAACGCGCCCTGGGTGCGCAGACCCTGGACTGAGACGTCCGGCCAGCGCCGGGACACGGAGGGGAAGACCCGTACCACCCCGCCATGGCTCTGCACGGCCATGTCGAGGACCGACTGAGCCGCCGTCAGCGGACTCTCCGTGGCCAGGTTCCCGCCCTCCACATACATGGTGTTCGGGGTCATCCAGGCGTTGTTGATGGTGTTGCCGCCGGTGAAGAAGGTGAGGAAGTCTAGGGCCTCGTCGGGCCGTTCCGTCAGGGAGGCCATGGAGGAGGCGGCGGCGTAGCTGTAACCCGCCCACAGACCGCGGTCCTTGACCCAGTGGTCGAAGGTGGTCCGTATGACCTCGCGGTCGGCCGGCCGGTCCCAGCTCAGTTCGTGCAGCGGATACAGCCACAGCATGTGCGAGAAGTGCCGGTGGGACTCGGTGAGTGGCTTCCCCGCGCCGATCATGACCCCGGTCGAGTCACGCGGGTAGTCCACGAGGCGCTGGAGGATCTCACGCCACCGCACGGCGCGCGGATGGTTCGTACGGAGAATGCGCAGGCAGTCCAGGAGGGTGGCGCAGCCCCAGCGGAGCAGGGAGAGGTCGTAGACGCAGTCCTCGGCGTCGGCCCACTCGGGAGACCGGGTGAGCGGTAGATGGAGCTTTCCGTCACCGCCCTCGTGCAGGAAGTGGTCGTAGAAGTTCACCGCCTTGACGAGGATCGGGAAGAGGACGTCGCGCACGATCGAGACGTCCATCGTGTGGCGGTAGCTGAGCCAGACGTTGTGCATGGCCCAGATGAGATTGCCGTTGTTGTCGGTCTTGGTGGACGTACCGGGGATGCCGACGGTCTTGGCGCCGGGGCGGAGCTTCCAGTCGGAGGGGTGGGCCAGGGCGTAGGTCTGCCCGTCCCGGTACTCCGGTGGGACGGACAGCGGCAGGTACTCCTCGAAGTCCTTGAAGGTGGAGGTGACGGAGTCGAGTTCAAGGTGGTTGGACCCCTGGATCAGCCAGGTGGCGATCTGCACATTGAGGTTCCACCACACGGCGGTCCAGCTGCCGCCCGTCTCCGGGTACCACGGGCCCCATTCGGACATCGAGGGCCCGCCGGCCCGAGTGGCGCAGGCCGCCTTGTAGAGCTGGATCCAGTAGAAGTCCTGAATGCGCTTGTCGGGTACCGACAGCAGGCTGCGCCGGTAGAAGCGGTGCCACCAGTCGCGGTGCTCGCGCACCAGGTCGTCCGGGTCCGCGGACAGTGTGCGGGCCACTTCGGCGACGGCCAGCTCCGTGGTGCGCGACAGTTCCCCGGGAAAGCGGTAGACGATGTGCGCGGCCAGCAGCCGGCCGCTGCCGACGCGCCGTTCGCGCCAGGCGGTGGTCCACCCTCCGCCCGCGATCAGCGGCTGCTGCACGTACCCGGTGTCTCCGGCAGAGCCGACGGTGGGGTCGGGGTTGCCGGTGTAGTCGGCGGGTTTGTCCTTCGTGCGCGGAGAGGTCGCTGACATCCATGTGAACGACCAGGCCGCCTCCTGCTCGCCGACACTGGGCCGGGTGGAGATCAGCAGAGCGGTACGGGCGTTGTGCACCAGCATCGAGAAGCGGATGCTGCCACGGGTGGTGGTAACCGTACCGCGCAGCTCGGCGTCCCAGAGGTCCAGGGTCCAGTCGATGCCGGTCACCTCACCGGCGAGCGTGAGGTCGAAGTGTCCTATGGGCAACCGGGAGAATCCGTACGGAGCACGCCACTGTGGCCGCTGGTCCTGCACGTGACTGTGGCTGACCATGACTTTCACGGAGTTGGCGGTCGCACCTCGGTAGACCTGCACCCCGAGCAGGCCGTTACCCAGGAAGGGGCCGTCCTTCCAGTCGCCGGGCATCCGCCGCCAACGCAGAGCGGCGGCCCTCACCATCCATTCGTGCAGTCCCTCCGGTCGGCCGTTCTTGCTGGGCGCCGCCCAGCCGGTGACGGACCCCGCCGACCAGCCCACCGCGGCGACCGTGGCAGCCGTACCGATCGCACCTCTTCGAGAGATCCCGCTTCCAGGCGTCGCGGTCACGTAGATGCCTCCAAATCCTGGTTGTGAACTCCCTGGCATGGTGCAGGCACCGTGAGTGAAAGGGGAAGACCTCCGACGTATCGGAATCGAGAGTTAGGTGCATCCGTAGGATGAATGCGGTGTATTCACTGGCAAACCAGCACGCCCTGGAAGTGACCAGTCGACGGGGGTTTTGCAATCCAACCGATGTCTACTCTGGGCCCCCACTCCGCGCTGCCGCTCCGGGAGCGTGGCTCCCCACATCTGTGCCGGGCCGGGTCGGAGTCAGACACGGCCGGCTCGTCCCGGGAAGTGCGTGGCCATGCCGATATGGTCGATGCGCAGCTTGTGGTAGTACGCGGGCACCGTTTCGGCCGCCCACGTGGAGTCGACGTCGAGCCGTACGAACCGGCAGCGCACTCCGAGGTCGATGAAGCGCACGCCCTTCGCACTCTCCAACACCCCGGCGGCGACGGGTTCCTGACCCCAGGTCACTCCGTCGTCGCTGACGAAGACGCGGTAGTCCTTGATGCGGGCGGAGTCCTCCTTGCGGCCGAACGTCTCCCGGTTCTGCGTCGGCGACCACTCCCGCTGATGGAGTGCCAGATACGCCAGAGGCCACACTTTGCCGACATCCAGCGTCACCGACACCGGGATCGTGTCGCCCGCGTCCCAGTACGTCGTGAAGTCACCGTCGACCAGGTTCGCCGCGGGGAAGCCGGACGCGGTGCTCGTCGCGCTCGCCGTGATCTCGGCGGACGGGATCAGGCCGGTGCCGCGTGGGGCGGTGCGGATCTTCAGGACGGTGTCGTACGCGTCCCAGCGCGTGACGCCGGAGACGGTGAGGTATCCGTCCCGCTGCTCGAAGGCGAGCCGGTGCCCGGTGCGGAAGTCCTCGACGCGCCGCACCGTGTGAGCGTTGTCCCGGACCTTGACCGCGCCACCGGACGGGCGCGTAGTGATGTGCAGGTACTGGGTGGTCGGGTCGTCCTTGGCGACGGTGACGGTGACGAACCCGCCGTCCGGGATCCAGCCGGGCTGCAGCCCGCCGTACAGGTAGCCACCGCCCTCCGTCCCCCGAAGCGAGCCCCACACGCCGTCGAGCCACGTCTTCGCGGCGTTGTTGAAGGCCTCGGTCCTGGCCGGGAACCGGCCGCCGTGCTGTGCGCCCTCGGCCACCAACGACCGTGTCGACGCACCGCAGTTGGAGATGATGCGGCGGAGGGTGAGGGCTTGGTCGACGGCGTTGTCCGTGCCGTTGTACCACCAGCGTCCCGCGACCGTGAAGCAGCCTTCCGCCAGGCGCGGCAGCGGGGTCCAGGTGGCCGCCGCGTAGTCGTAGTCCGGGAGCATCCCGCTCTTCTGCTCGTGGCTGACCATGTCCATGATCGGCGTGTCCTCGTTGTTGTTGCTGAGCGTCATGTGCGGCCGCTCACGTCGGATCCGCTCGTAGAGGCCGCTGCGCTCCCAGTACGCGTTGTCGTTGTCGATCCAGAACCCGTCGAGGTCCGGGTAGTCGGCCATGACCTCGACGAAGTTGTCGTACGAGAACATGCCGAACCCGTCACGCGTCGTGAGGTCGACCGACTGGCCCTTGTAGGCGGAGTACGCGGCCGAGTCGAGGTACTCGTGGCCGGTGTCGTCGTGCCACTGGGGGTCGTCCGTCATGTAGAGGATGACCTTGAGGCCCTTGGCTCTGGCGGCGTCGATGAGTTCACCGAGGAAGTCGCGGCGGGTGCGTGGCGAGCCGGGGATGCGGGACGGCCAGGTGCGGGCGTAGCCGAGCCTGGAGTGGAACGAGGCGAGGACCAGGTACGAGGCGTGCAGTTTGACGGCCTCGTCGACCCAGTAGTCGGCGCTCCAGCCGTCGCCGGTGACGCGGGCCTCCCACGCCTCGACGTCCGTGTACTCGGGGACGGTGCGCATGCCCCAGTGCAGGAACAGGCCGACGCGCGCGTCCCGCAGCCATGCACGGCCGGGGTGGTGGGCGGGGGCCGCGGCATGCGCGGGGGCGGAGTCGAGGCCGCCGAGGGTGAGGGCGGAAGAGACGGCGACGGCGGAGGCGAGGAAACTGCGTCGGCTCAGCGCGGACATGGCGGTCAGGGCTCCTGGCGGTGTCGAGGACGGGCGGGCTTGAGCGTGTACGTGACTTCTACTTCGGGCGTGTGGTCCAGGTCCGCAGGCCGTCCTTCGGCCTGTAGATGAACACCCGTCAGAGGAGGGCCGAGTTCGACGTCCACAGCGACCGCCTCGCCAAGCGGTGAGGCGGGCCACCGCCCGGGCGGCGGACAGACGGCGGGCGTGCGCATGAGGAGGGCTCCGATCGGGGCGAAGCGAACGGTGCGGCGGTGCTGAACCGTGCGGGGCTGAGACGAGCCCGCGGAGGTGGTGCAGTGCGGTCCGATCTCCGCGCGAGCATTCGCACCGTCGGCGAGTGGCCGTAACGTAAGAAGAAACATCGGATGTCGTCAAGAGTTGGCGCAGGATCTTTCCGGACGGCTTGAAGGCCTGAACTCGTCGGCCTTGAGGGGAAGTTATGCAGTAGCCAGGCGGCAGTGCTGGCAAGGATCGTCAGCGAGGAAGGGTATCCATGTCGACGATCTCCTCGGTCTTGCGAGATAGATCGGATGTATCGAGGACTGCGCGGGAACGGTCGGGCGTCTGCTGAGGCAGTACGGCCACCCGCAGTCGGGCCGCGGCACCCGTCGTGTCGCCGCGCTCGTGGGTCCGGCCCACAGGCACTCGCCGCGCACCCGGCTGCACGGCTAGCGTGCCGCCCTCCAGGACACGGTTCCGCCGTTCGCCCCGGACCTCGTGCGCCACGGGACGTATGTCCGAGCGCCCGCACGGTTTCTCAGCCACGACCTGCTGGATCTCGTAGAGCCGCCGCCGGCCGTCTTCGCCGGCGACGATCTGACAGCGCCATGTGGTCGAACACCGCCAGGTGCCGCACCAGTCGCACAGCCCGACGCCCCCCGTCTGCGGGTACGGCGAACGATCTGCCGCACGCCTCTCGTGGACGACCGAACCGGGGGCGCAGGGGGGCGCAGGCCGGACCGCGGGTGTTCGGCTCAGGGCTTCTCCGTGGCGAGGATCTCGTGTGCCAGTGCCACCAGGTCCGGGATGGCCGGGTGCCCCAGTCCCTCGCGCCAGGCGAGGACGACGGGGACCGTTCGCGTGTTCGTGAGCGGGCGGTAAACCCGCGAGGGGTGCGTGTGGTTCCCGGGAGTGGCCGTCGTGGAGATCCCCACGGCGTGGCGCGCGGCGATGGCGATGAGCCACTCGTCGGTGTTGGTCACCTCGATGGTCGCGGCGGGCCGGGCCGCGGGTGGCCACAGGTCCATCGCCGTGGTGCCGGACACGGTGTTCAGCGCGATCGGATGTGTGGCGAGGTCCGCGAGTGTGACCTGAGGGAGGGCGGCGAGTGGGCTGTCCGCGGGCCGGACCGCCACTCGCTCCTCCGTCAGCAGCAGTTCCGTGCGCAGGCCGGCCGTGCCGCACGCCGGTAGCGCGCATCAGTCGTTGAGGGTGCCCCGTATGCGCCGGGAGGGCTGGACGGCGTACAGGTCGAGGATGTCGGGCGGGTCGGTGAGGCCCGGTCCGCCGGCGTGCAACCGGAGCAGCAGGCACCCCGAAGGCGATTGCCAGAAGGTCATCCGCTCGGAGGCTTCCGGTGCGCGAGTCGCGTTGGCAGAGACGCTGCCCGCCGTCAGCGAGTTGGGTGTGACGGGAGGGAATCGGGGGTGATGCCCTCGGCCCTGGCTGCGTCGGCGAGGGCCGCGGCCGCGGCTTCTGCCGCCTGAGCCGTGTCGTTGGCGGCCTGGGCAACCATGTCGTCCGAGGGCTTGTCGCGTGTGGCAGGCGACTGGGGCAGCACCTCGGTGAAGGCGCGGGACACGTCCTGGAGTGCGGAGGTGATCTCGCTGGGGATCACCCAGAAGTTGTTGCCCGGGCCCTGCGCGAGTAGGGGCAGTGTCTGGAGGTACTGGTAGGCGAGCAGCTTGGGGTCGGGGTCGTTGCGATGGACGGCCTGGAACACCTCGTCGATGGCCCGGGACTGGCCCTCGGCCTGAAGGATCGCGGCAGTACGGTTACCCTCCGCACGCAGGACAGCGGCCTGCTTGTCGCCCTCGGCGGTGAGGATCTGCGACTGGCGCTGCCCCTCGGCCCCGAGAATCGCGGCCCGCTTGTCCCGCTCGGCCCGCATCTGCTTCTGCATCGCGTCCTTGATGGACTGCGGAGGGTCGATGGCCTTGATCTCCACCCGGTTGACCCTCAGCCCCCACTTGCCGGTGGCCTCGTCCAGCACACCGCGCAGCTGGCTGTTGATGGTGTCCCGCGAGGTGAGGGTCACTTCAAGGTCCATGGACCCCACGACGTTGCGCAGGGTGGTGACGGTGAGCTGCTCAACCGCCTGAAGGAAATTCGCAATCTCATAGAAAGCCGCTCGCGGGTCAGTGACCTGGAAGTACAGCACGGTGTCGATCTCGACGACCAGATTGTCCTCGGTGATGACCGGCTGCGGTTTGAAGGAAACGACCTGCTCCCGCAGGTCGATCACCGGGTGAACGCGGTCGATGTATGGGATCACGAGGTTGAGGCCGGGATTCAGGGTCCGCTGGTAGCGGCCGAGTCGCTCGACATTCCGAGCGCGTGCTTGCGGCACGATACGCACCGCCCGCACCACGGTGAAAACCGCGATCAGCGCGACGATCAAACCGGCAATGAGGAACGCCGAGGTGTCCATGATTTCAGTCCCGGGGATAGACGATCGCGGTGGCGCCGCTGATCTCCATGACGTCGACAGTGCTTCCAGCAGGAATCACCAGCGTCTCGTCATAAGCGCGGGCCGTCCATTCCTCGCCGTCGATACGGACCCTGCCATCCCGGCCCGTCACCTCCGACACGACATAGGCAGCCCTGCCGACCAGTGCGTCTATGCCGAACCGCTCCACTTGGGGCCCGAGTACATGGCGCAGCGCAACGGGGCGCACGAACACCACGGTGACCGTAGCGACGACAGCGAACACCAAGAACTGGAAGGGCAGCGGCAGCCCGACCACAGCGGACCCCGCCGTGACCAAGGCGGCCGCACTCAGCATTCCGAGCGCAGCAGTAAGGGTGACGATCTCCGCCACAGCCAACACAGCTGCGATGATCAACCAGATCAGCCATGGATCCATTGCGTGCCTCGTCTGACCGGTGCGGGCGCGAAGTGCCCGATTCCCACCATTGGACCCCGATACAGGACAACCGCGATACCCCTGGGATAAGGAAATCCTGCCGGACGAACAAACACGCAAGGGGATCCGAACAGCTCAAATGCCACATTCAGACTTTACAGTCACTTTACCCGGTCGGAGAAGATCGTTTAGAAGAGGCCGGCCTAATACTCCAGTGGTACTTCACCATTCCCGCTGGTCAGAGGAAGCCCTTCGAGCGTAGCGGGCTGACGGTGCCTCAGGTTGCCGATTCCGGGAAGCCGCTTCAGGCGCGGGTGCGTCTGCGGTAGTGGCAGGCGCGGGCGATGGCCTGGTGGCGCTGCGCCAGCGTGACCAGCTCAATGCGCTGAGACCGGGGTGCGCCGGCCGGGGGCCGATAACTGCCAGCAGGCGCCGGACCTCAGCCACGGTGAGCGGGGCCAGATCAGCTGTGTCGTTTTGCTGCCCCCCTTTCGATCTCCGCGATGGCCATGGCGGCGAGGAAGGAGTGGGCGAGCATGGCCAGGGTGATGTGCCGATACCAGCCTGGATAGCGGCGCACTTCGTACTCGTCGAGGCCGCACTGGCCCTTGGCGGACTGGAAGCATTCCTCGATCGCCCAGCGGGAGCCGGCAACGCTGACCAGTTTCTCGACGGTGGTGCCGACGGGCGCGTAGGCCAGGTAGTAGGCGAGTTCGTCGGGGCGCTTGAGGCTGCGGCGGGCCAGCACCCACCGCTCGTGCGTGGGCGGGTCGGGGTCGAAGACGATATTGACGGGCAGCTTCGCCGCGGCCCAGTGGTAAACGCGCGGGCCCTTGGCGCCGTTGCCGCAGGACAGCTGCTGCCAGGCACCGGTGGGGGCGTCGTGGATGAGCTGGTCGATGCGCCAGATCCCGAACAGTGACTTGATCTGCTGGGACTTGGGCACCGCGAGCACGTAGCCGACCTGGGCCTGTTCGAACAGGTGCCGAAAGCGCCACTCCTGCCCGTAGAGACTGTCGGCAGTCACCCAGGCGATCGGCAGCGGCGAGGCCAGTGCCCGCAGGACCAGAGTGTGGGCGAGTTCGCCCTTGGTGGCGAAGCCGCGTTCGGCTGGGATGCGGGCGGCTTTGCAGCGCTCCGAGCCGTTCGTCCACGACCTGGGCAGATACAGCTACAGCTCTCGGTCCACCAGAGCCCGCCCCCGTCCGGAGGCGTAGGCGGCGAAGACGCCGATCTGGCAGTTCTCGGTCCTCCCGGCCGTGCCGGAGTACTGCCGCTGCACTCCGGCGGAGACGACGCCCTTCTTGAGGAATCCGGTGTCGTCCACGATCAGGACGCCGTCCGGGGCGCCGAGCCGCTGGGCCACGTACTCCTGCACGTCGTCCCGGAGTTCGTCGGGGTCCCATCTGCTCCGCGACAGCAGGTGCTGCAACCCGTACGGGCCGTTGTGACCGGCGTATTCGGCCAGCTGCCAGCTGTTCTTGCGGCAGACCGGGCCCAGCAGGCCCCGGACGTAATCCCGCATCCGGCGCCGCACCTCGACCCGGCCGAACCGTCCGCTCACCCGCAGGAACAGGTCATCGAGTTCGGCACTCCAGCGTCCCGTGACGAAGTCCGCCATCATGCCCCGAGCCTGCACCTCTCGGCCCACCGTCCACGACGGCTTCCCGGAACCGGCCCCTGAGGCACCGTCAGCCCGCTACGCTTGAAAGACTGCCTCTGACCAGCGGGAATGGTGAAGTACCACTGGAGTATTAGGCCGCGTATCGAAAGTTGATCTTGAGCTGTAAATGATCACGGTTCATGGGTCGGGGAGATCTCACGGATGGTCAGTGGGCGATGTTGGAGCCGTTGTTGCCGAAGGGGGCGAAGGCGGGGCGGCCGCCTGTCTGGTCCCGGCGGCTGCTGATCGACGGCATACGGTTCCGGGTCCGGACCGGTGTGCCGTGGCGGGACGTGCCCGCCGAGTACGGGCCGTGGGCTCGGATCTACGACCTGTTTCGCCGATGGCAGCGGGATGGCACCTGGCATCGGATCCTTACCCGGCTCTAGTCCCTGGCCGACGCGAAGGGTGCGATCACGTGGGATCTGAGCGTCGACTCCACTGTGTGCCGCGCCCATCAGCACGCGGCCGGGGCCCGTAAGCGGGGTGACCTGCAGAAGGAACCACCAGGCGGTGTCTTCACCGAGCCCGGCGATCACGGACTGGGACGCTCGCGCGGCGGGTTCACCACCAAGCTGCACCTGACCGTAGAGCAGGGCCAGAAGCCCATGTCGATCGTGATCACAGCAGGGCAGCGCGGGGACTCGCCACAATTCGAACCCGTGCTGGCCAAGGTCCACGTGCCCCGTATCGGACCAGGCCGCCCACGCGTCCGCCCCGATCGGGTTCGCGCGGACAAGGCGTACGCCTCCCACGGAAACCGCGTCTACCTGCGCCGCCGCGGAATCCGCTGCGCCATCCCCGACAAGGCCGACCAGGCGCGCAACCGCCAGAAGCTCGGCTCCCGCGGCGGCCGGCCGCCGCATTTCGACCCTGACGACTACCGCGAGCGTCACGCGGTCGAGTGCGGAATCAACCGCCTCAAGCGGCACCGGGCCGTGGCGACACGGTACGACAAGCTCGCCGTCCGTTACGAGGCCACCGTGCTGATCGCTGCGATCAATGAGTGGCTGTGAGGCGAGCGTTCACGCCTTGCTCGGCGTCGTGAGCTCACGACGCCAACGACTTGAACATGTGCACGTCCGCATGTCCGCCGGGGATGCCCAGGGTCCGGCCGGTCTCGACATAGCCGTGCCGCTGGTAGAAGCCTGGGGCCTGGAAGGTGAAGGAAGAGACCGCCACGCGGTCACAGCCGCGTCGCCGGGCCTCGGCCTCAGCCGCATGCAGGATCCTGCCGCCCCATCCATCCTTGCGGTCGCCCTCGCGCACCCACAGCAGTTCGATGCCGCACAAACCGCCCCAGGTCCAGGCAGCCAGTCCGCCGATGAGCTCACCTGCTTCATCGGTGACCTTGACTGAAAACATGTCACGATCGGCCGCACCTGTCGCAGCCGTGTTGAAGGCGACGAGTTCGGCAGTCAGACGCTCGTTGAGTTCGGCGTCGCGTTCGCCGGTGATCAGGGCCGGGTCGGGGCTGTGGTGGGTTGTCACCGCGCGGAGTATGCCAGTTCGGCTGAGCCCTCACACTCGATTACCGTGACCTTGATCCACTTTCGTAACAGACCCTAGTGGCCTTGGCTGTAATTCGGGCGCCAAGGGAAACGCCGGCCAGGCCAATCGGCGCATCGAGGCGGTCCAGGTGGAGCACCACACGATCTTGGCGGCCATCGAGTCGGGCGACACGCAGCCGGCCCGCATTGCCGTACACCGTCATATGAAGCACGCCTCGTCCCGGCCTCAGGACGCAGACGAGGGCTTCTGGACGGAGACGGACGATCTCGAAGTAGGACTTCGACGCGTCGACGCCTGGTGGAAAGGCCCGACGACGCAGCGTCTCCGGATTCAGTTCCCACTCACGAGCCGTCTCGGAGATGGTTCGGGGCACCCCATCGGGTGCCCTGCCCGGTAACCCCGGGGCGCCTCGGAAGTCCACGAGGCAGGCAGAAGGCAGGATGCCGCCATGCACCGCCAACAGGTCAGCTCCATCGCCCACTCCGGCCACCCCATCGCTGCTCCGCTGAGCGATGATTCAGTACACGCGCTCCTCGACCGGGCCCTGCCGCGCGGCGACGCTCGCCTCCTTGATCTCGGATGCGGATCAGGAACTTGGTTGGTGCGCGCACAAACCGCTCGCCCCGGCCTCCGTGCCGAAGGCGTCGACAACGACACCGAAACCATCGCCGCTGCCAGGCGAGCCGTCGCCGACGCAGGGCTGGGTGACCAGATCGCGTTCCACGTCGAGGACGCCGCGCAGTTCGCCTCCCCGCACCTCTATGACGTGGTTCTCAGCATCGGTGCCGCACACGCCTTCGGCGGCCTGCTCCCCACCTTGGAGGCCGCCGCCAGGCACCTCTCCCCGGGCGGAAGCGTCCTCCTCGGCGAGTGCTTCTGGGAACGCGAACCCGACCGGGCGACCCTCGACTCCGGTTTCACCCCCGATGAATACGACGACCTGGCCACGACCGTCGACCGCGTCATGGCCGACGACTGGATCCCCGTCCACGGACACGTCAGCACCCTCCAGGAATGGGACGACTACGAGTGGTCCTGGACCGGAGCCCTCTCCCGATGGGCCCTGGACCACCCCGAGCACCCCGACAACGGCCAGGCCCTCGAAGCCGCAGCCGCACACCGCACCGCCTGGCTCCACGGCTACCGTGGCACACTCGGATTCGTCACCCTGCTCCTACGCCGGACGACCCGTCCTTAAGCCTTGCTTCACCGGGATCTTGCTGGGCCTACTGCTGGTTCCAGGCGAGCGGAAGTGAACCGAGGCCGCCCAAGAAGGTGGAGTAGCTCCGCCGTGCCGGCCCTGCCGGGCCCATCTCCCCCACCAGCTCGCGCATGTCGCACAGCATGGCGCTGATCCCGGCCCTCGCCAAGAAGGCACCCAGACAGAAATGCGAGCCACGGGCGAACGTCAGATGGCGGTTCGGTACGCGGTCGACCCGGAATCATCGGTCCGGTTCGTCAAAGACGGCATCGTCCCGGTACACCGAGGCGCTCCACAGGGTCACGATGCCACCGGCCTTGATCGCCTGGCCGTGCACGATGACACCCGTCCCTGCCCGTGCGGCCCACATGCAAGGTCAGTGTGCAGCACATCTTCGACGGCCGGTCCGGTCGGGACTCCACCGGACCGGTACGCGGCCCACTGCGCAGGGTTCCCGAGGAACGCGGCCACTCCGCCGACGAGGGCGAGGCGTGTGGTCTCGTCGCCACCGACGATCAGGCTGTAACAGTTGAGGACGACCTCTTCGTCGGTCAACGGAACGTCCTCGACCGGGACCTGCCTGAGGAGACTGACGATGTCGTCCTGTAGGTCCCTGCGTCGCTGCGCGACCAAATCGGAGAAGCAGAGCAGGATTTCGCTCTCGGAGACCCAGGAATCCAGTTGCAGACCCTGCTCGCTCTCCGAGCCGAGGGCTGATGACGTCATGTCGAGGAGGTGCTGCCGGTCGGCCTGCGGCACATCCAAGAGATCACAAATGGCGCGCAACGGCAGTCGCCCCGCCACGTCCTGAGCGAAACCACACTCCCCTTTCGCCGGCAGGTCGGTGAGGAGTTCTCGCGATGCCGCTCGAACGCTGTCGCCTACTCCGGACAGGGCACGAGGTGAGAACGCCTTCATGAACGCACCACGCAGATCAGCGTGGCGTGCCCCCTCCGTGAGCGGCAGCATCAGTCCGGCTGCGGCATCACCGCCGCCCAGGAGGGTGTCGAGAACATTCCCCCGGTCTGAACGGAACCAATCCGCGTCACGGTAGGCGGCTGCCACGTCCTCGTACCGCGTCAGAAGCCAGAAGCCAGAAGCCAAGCCTGGTGCCACGCTGCGGCTGCCGACGGACAGGTCCCACCTGTACGCAGTCGCCGCCACACCTGTGACAGGTCTTCTTCCGCGTCCAGAGCCAGATCCGCGAAATCGGTCTCCGAGAGAAGCTGCACGCCAGGCCCCCTTTCAATGTCCTGCGATGTGCTCGGACAGAGCGCCGCAGATGCCAGCGAGCGGGTTGGGGCCATCATCTGGCAGTGGCCGCAGTCGATGTCGTGCACCGTGAACCGACCGCCGCTGAACGCTTCCCGGTCCTCGGGGACGACGTCGGCCCGAGGCCCGTCGGCCGCAGCCTGGAAGTACACGATGCCGATTCCTGAACTCCGCCGTGGCACTGTCCACAGGGCCTCAACCGCAGGATGAGCCGCCAGGCGTACTCCCTCGACCGCCTGCTGCTCTCCCAAGGTCGCGATCTGTTCCGACAGGCTCCCGTCGGCCGCGACGCCGACACCGCCGAGAACGTCGCGCAGCATCTCTTGCGAATCCGGCAGCAGGTCGGATCCGCCGGAGGGTACAAGCCCAACAGGGCCCAGAATTCTACGCGTTCACCCTCTTCGATCAGGTGAACCGCAACAGCGAAGGCGATGTTGCCGCCGACCGACCAGCCGAGCAGCCGGTACGGGCCTTCTCTCTGCACCGAGCGCATCCGGTCGGCGTAGTCCCGCACCATGCCGTCGAGCTTCCACGCTCCGGTCTCGGGTGCGCTCATGCCGCGCGACTGCAGTCCGTATACGGGTATCTCCGGATCGAGGTGGGGCAGCAGTCGCGCGTACAGCCATGCCAGGCCGCCGGCCGCACCCAGAACAGCGGGCGGGTCCCCACCATCACGGCACAGCGGCAACAACACGACGAGTCCGGCCCCGCGACCGACGCCGCCGAACCAACCCGCCAACGCTGCCACTGTCGGTGCCCCGGACAAGGCGCGGATGTCGGGTTCGAGGCCCAGAACCGTCCGAACTCGGCTCACCAGCCGGTTGATGAGACTCTTTGAAAACGGCTCTGTCCGCAGTTCCGTGAATCCCCAGGTCAGCGAAGTGAACGAGGGATCGATTCGGCAGAGTATGTCCTAGCATGGCGAGCACGACGGTCGAGGCTGTGTTGTTTCCCGGGATCGATGTGCGAGTGGAGCGCGTCAGCGCCTCCACCAACGTCCTTGTGGTGGAGGCGCTGCCCACCGCTCGCCCGGGCCGATGCCCGGACTGTCGGAAACAGGCGAGGCGCATACACAGCAGGTACCAACGCACCCTCGATGAAAGGCCGTTGGGCTCTCGCCGGGTCATAGTCCGGCTGCGGGTGCGCCGGTACTTCTGTGACCGGAAGAGTTGTTCCCGTAAGACGTTCGTCGAGCAGGTGCCGGGATTGTCCGAGCGGCACCGCCGCTCCAGCACCGGACTGACAGGCTGGCTGAGGTCGATCGTGATCGAGCTCGGCAGCCGTCCGGCCGCACGGTTGTGCCGCCGCCTGCGGCTGGTCGCGGGCCGGACCCGGCTGCTCAGGCTGTTGACGGCGCCGACGGTGCCGGACCGTGGGCCGCAGGTGCTGGGGGTGGACGAGTTCGCCTTCCGCAAGGGCTTCACCTACGGCACCGTGCTGGTCGACGTCGAGGCCGGCCGGGGCGTGGACGTGCTGCCCGACCGTACCTCGGAGACGTTCGCGGCCTGGCTCAAGGACCATCCGGGAGCGGAGATCATCTGCAGGGACCGGGCCACCGCCTACACCAAGGCGGTAAAGAAAGCCGCCCCTCGTGCACTGGAAGTCGCGGATCGCTGGCACCTGTTGCAGAACCTGTCTGCAGCTTTGGAGAAGACCTGTCACCAGCACCGCGACTGCCTGCGCGAACCTGCCGAGGAGAAGTCGGTGGCCGAGGTGCCGGAGCAGCCCCGATGCTGCCACCGCCCGCGGAACTGCCCCGCACCCAGATCATCGAACGCGCCCGCCACCGCTACGAGGACATCCACCGCCTGCTGGAAAAACGCTGGACGATCAGCGCCATCGCCCGCCGTCTGAACCTCGACCGCAAGACCGTGCGCCGCTTCCGCGACACCGACCTCGACGAGCTGCCGGCCTCCGCCCGCGAGCGCCGGCCCAACGGCGTCCTGGAACCGTTCAAGGCATACCTCAACGCCCGCTTCACCGAAGCACAAGGCCAGGTCAGCGGCACCCGACTGTTTCTGGAGATCCAGGCTCGCGGCTACCGCGGCAGCCGCCAGGTCGTCCGCAAACACTTCGCTGCCCTTCGCGCGGGCACCGCCGAACCAGTCCGGGCCGACATTCCGAGCCCCCGCAAGATCACCTCCTGGATCATGCGGCCCCGGGAAACGCTCACCGAAAGCCAGGACGAGCGCCTCCTTCAAGTCCGGCTAGCCTGCCCGGACATCACCCGGGCCTGCGTTCTCGCTCGGGCGTTCGCCGACATGGTCCGCCACCAGCGCGGATACCTGTTGCTGGAGTGGATCCGGCGGGCCGAACAGGACGCACCGAAGCCCATGAAGGGCTTCGCCGGCTTCCTCCGCCAGGACCTCGACGCGGTCACTGCCGGACTCACCCTCCGGTGGAGCTCCGGGGTAGTCGAAGGGCATGTGAACGGGGTGAAAACACTCAAGCCGGCCATGTATGGCCGAGCCTCGTTCGCACTTCTCCGGACCCGCATCCTCACCCAGCCATGAGGGCTGTGAGTCATGCTCGCCTCATGCGACGAGTCTGGTGGCAAAGGCCGCTATCAGGGTGTCCGCCCTCAGCCCCAGCTCAGAGTTGGAAGTTCCCGCCACGCGGACAGAAACCTCATTGCCACCCACGGCCTGCGCAAGGTGCACTTCGAAGTGATGGTCCGATCCGACGAGTGGATAGCTGTACCAGCGATCCGGGTGCTCATCATCGGTGGCCTCAAGGCCGAGTTCGACCGCCTGCCAGTCGGTGCCATCGAAGTCGTAGCCGGCGTAACGCGCCAAGAGAGTCAAGAAGGGCTGGACGTTCTCGTTCCAGATCCAGCCCTCTACCGCTCGGTCCCGGTCGCTCTCTGCCATCCGGCCAGAGTGCCACATGTGGCACGTTCGCTCCTTGCCATATGTCCGTTCACGGAACTGCGGACAGAGCCTTGAAAACGGCCAGAGCTGCTTCTTTTCCTCACTTGATCCGGTCTTGGACTGTGTGGGGAGGGTGGGGAGTATGAGCACGTTTGAGGGGCAGCCGACCGTCAGGTCGGCGGCCCCTGGGGAGTGGCAACGGTCAGGGGTGTCCTCCGGATCACACCAGGCCCGCGTGGCGGCAGACGAATTCGGTTGCGGCGGGGCTGGCGGGCTCGGTGAGGATATGTTCGTGGACAGTGCAACAGACGACGTGAACCAGGCGATCGCGGGCGAACTGCAGCTCATGGATCCGAGGGTCCGCTCTTCGCGGGAACGCGCCGGGCAACTCCTCGACCCGGAGTTCATGGAGGTCGGCGGGTCTGGGCGGCGGTGGACGTATGAGGCGATGCTCGCCGAACTGCCCGAGCATCCGGGCAGTTCGCTGGACGCTCCCCGCTTCGAGCCCTCAGACATCTCGGGTGTGCTGCTTGCCCCGGGGCTGGTGCATCTGACGTTCGAGACCATGCTCGGCGAGCGCCGGACCAGACACAGTTCGATCTGGCGCAGGGGGGACGGAGCCGCGGGCTGGCGGATGTACTACCACCAGGCCACGCGCCTGCCGCCTGACGTGGACTAGTCGAAGTCGTGAGCGGGTCCGATCACGGGGTTCTGCGCAGAGGGACGATGTCCGGGCTGCGGACGGGCATGGCAGGCCGGGCGGCTTCTGGTGTTGCCAGCAGTGCCACGATGGTGACGGGTTGCTGGCAGTGCGGGCAGTTGCGTGTCGCGGCTGGTTCCAACGGGGCGCGTTCGGCGGGTATTTGGCGAAGTCCTCCAGTTCGGTGCACCGGTCTGGGCGGTGGCGGGAGTTCGGGTAGTGCCGGTGGCGGTGGTGTCTCACCGAGGCGGCGGGCCCGCGCCTGGTCCCGTTCCTGCCCGCGCTGTCGATCGGCGCCCCGCCGACAGGTGGGAGAGCAGTAGATCTGCCTGGTGGTCCGGAGGCTTCGAATGCTTCCTGGCAGAGGGGGCAGGTGCGCTGTTCTAGGCGCTCGGTGCTGTTGCGGGCGATGGCCCGGCACTCGGTAGAGCAGTAGATGCGCCGGGAACTGACGTCGGTGGTGAACTCGTTCGTGCAGACGGGACAGATCCGCTGGACTGGCGTGAGCTGGCGGTTGGCCTCGCGGCAGATGGGCGAGCAGAAGACCTGTCGGCTGGTGCTGTTGGTGACGGCGAAGACGGTCTCGCAGGCGGGGCAGCGGCGGGCCATGTCGTCGGGAACCTCATGGGTGCTGGGGCTGGTCAGGAAACACGGGCGTTCACTCCCTGCCGCAGGACCTCGGCCTGCTGCTGATGGCCGCGGAGCCGGTAGGAGGGGCCGTCGATGCCGGCGACCGCGGCCCGGTGCAGGAGCCGGTCGAGCATGGCGGCGGCGACGGTGGCGTCTCCGAAGGCGCCTGCCCAGTCAGCGATACCGACGTTTGTGGTCAAAATCGTGGACGATTTGAGATACAGCTGGTTGATCACCTGGAACAGCGCGGAGGCGCCGTCCTCGGGCAGCGGGAGATAGCTCAGTTCGTCGATCACCAGGAGTCGGGGGCCGGCGAAGAACCGCATGCACGTCTTCCATCGACCTTCCAGGGCGGCCTTGTGGCACTTGGCGGCCGGTTCAGCGGCGGTGGTGAAGTAGACGCGGTGGCTGGCGTCGACCGCGGCCCGGCCCAGCGCGACCGAGAGCATGGTCTTGCCGACCCCGGGCGGGCCGACGAACAGCACGTTGGAGGCGTCGTCCAGGAACCGCAGGGTGGCCAGGTCACGGATGGGTTTCTCGTCGACGCCCGGCTCGGCGGCGAAGTCGAAGTCGTTGAGTGTCCAGGGCTCGGACAGGCAGGCGAACCGCAACCGGGCGGCGAGCCGACGGGCCTCGGTGGCCTCGACCTCGATCTCCAGCAGTCGTTCCAGGGCCGCGGTCAGCGTCATCCGCTCGGTCCTGGACTGGTCCAGGACCCGGTTGAGCGCCTCGGCGGCGTCGTTGAGTTTGAGGTAGGACAGATGGGCCCGCAGCTGCTGATAGCGGCGTGCCTCGCTCATCTGCATCGGTGCCGTACTCGCTCCGTGCTTTCCTCCTCGTTCGGCAGGGGGAACGTGCCGCAGCCGTTCGGCCACGGCGGCATAGTGGGACAGGTCGATCACGACCCGTTCCGCGGTCGATCCGGTCGCCTGTCCCTCGCGCAGCTGGCCGGCCTCGGCCAGGGCGGCCTCGCTGGGCGGGCGGCGGACCTTGGGCTTGCAGGGCGCCCGGTCGGAGAACGAGGCCAGTACCGATCGCTCCAGCGCGATCACGTGGCCGGCGTCGCGGACGATCTGTCCGGCCCCGCGCACCGCCCTGCGGTGCCGGGCGATCACGGCCCGTCCGGCGGTGGCGATGCTCACGACGTCCTCGCCCAGGCGGCAGGTGACCGTCACCCGGGGCCGGGCAGGCCCGGCGGTACTGAGTAAAAGTTGCCGTCGAAGGGCACCAGGCTCTGGGCGGTGACCGTCCGTTCCACCGACAGCTGGGCCGGGAACGGCAGCGCGGGAATCCCCAACAGCGGTTCTGCTGCGGCGAGTTCGGCCACCATGGTCCGTACCCCGTCGATGGCGCGGCGGCGAACGTCCATCCGCACGGAGAGCTTGTCGACGCCGGACTGGGCCTGCTCGGCGCTCAATCCGTCGGGGACCGTGCGCCACCACCGCTGAGCGGCCGAGTGGTTGGCCTTCCCCGCCACGCCTTTGCGGTTGCTGCGGCGCGAGGGACACACGTCGACCCCCACGCCGTAGTACTTCGCCACCCCGGCGAACGCGGCGGTGACCTGGCCGCTGGAGGGATAACAGACCGTGGCCATCCGGTCGAAGCGCCATCGGCGGGCCGTCCCGCCAAGCTTGCGCACCGCCTGGTCCAAACCCTGGACCAGGTGCGGTAAGTCCTCGGACTCCGCAAGGACCGCCCGCCACCGGCCGGAGTGCGCCAGGGCACCGACCAGCAGGTGCGCGTTCACGCCGACACCCCATTCTCCGGGCGGATCCGGCAGCTCAAGCCAGTCGAACTGGATCTCCTCGCCCGGCGGATGCGGGATGATTGCCTCGCCGTTCAGATAGGCACGGATCGTCTTGCGGTCCCGCTCCAGATGCCGGGCGATCGCCGAGATCGTCCATCCCTGACGACGCAGAGCGTGCGCGTCCACGTCTTCCTCCCGCGTGAGCATCAACGGCTCCGAGCGACGCCCCGCTCCTCGCCCTCGGCGCATGCGGCAGGAGATGTCCGACGGCCTCCGGTTCGTTGCACGCGACCGATTCGTTCGCCCTGTCACTGTCTTCGGTGCGGCACTGAACCCGGCGTTCGCCGCCTACCAGGCCGTCCAAGTCGTCTTCCTCGTACGCACGGTAGGGACCGAGCCGGGTCTGGTCGGCGTCTTGGTCTCCTGCGGCGGCGTGAGGGGGATGTGTTGGGAGGGCTCGCGGCCAGACGATCGGCGTGCCGCTTCGGCACGGCCCGCGCGCTGCTGAGAATCCAGGTGACGGCGGCTCCCTTCGGGCTCCTCATCCCCCTTCGCCGGCCCCGGCCCGCGGCTGTCTCTGTTCGTAGTGGGGTCCACCGTGGTGCCGGCCGGCGTCGTGGCCCGCAACGTCATCATCGTCAGCTTCCGGCAGGCCTACCGCCCACCCGACATGGTGGGCCGTATCACCGCGACCACGCGACCACTCCGGTCCTCAACTACAGCACCATTCCACTCGGCGCGGTGACCGGCGGAACGGTGAACACCCTCCTTGGTCCCCGCACAACCATGTGGATCGTCGTCGGCTCCCTGAGCATCGTGAACCTCCCCCTCCTGAACTCCCCGCTTCGCCGCCTGCGGGATCTCCCCACATCGGCCCCGCAGGCCTGCGCGGTCACCCGAGGCAGTGAAGGTGCCTCAGCACGGCGTGGGGCAAGGACATGTCGACGACGGCAGCGACCGCCGGGCCACCGGCCCCCGCCCCGGCCGGGAGCACCAGGGAGCCGCGGAGCGCGGAGGCGAGAGGGGCGGCCGCCGATGCGGCGTCGAGGTGGTGGATGCCGCCGTCCCTGCCGTACGCGATGCTCGACACCACCGGAATACGGCCGCTGTCGAGGAGCACGCGGACCACCCCCGTATCGACCAGCACGTCCGCCTCGTCACGGACCGTCAGGGTCCGGCAGTCCTCGCCCGTGATGCCGACCGCCAGAGGGGTGCGCTCATTGAGCTTCCCGACCAGCCCCCGCTGTACATGTCCCGCGACGTACCTGCGAAGTGCGGCCGGGTCCTCGCCCGGCCGAATCGGAGGGTGAGGTCCGCCGTCGTGCACCACGACTGTCCTCACCCCGCTGTACCGCAGGAACCCGATGTCACCGCAGAACGCGTGCCGCAGCTTCTCGTCGGCGAGGACGGCGTGCCCGGCCACCACGACCACTGTTTCACCGTGAAGTTCCCGTAGCCGGGGCAGAGTTGCTACGAGAGTCTCCGCCGCTGCATGCGCGGCGGAGTGGGATCGTGCCTCCTGCGTCACGGATCGACTCAACCGCCGGTCCGCTCGTACAGCGTCCCGTCGCTCCAGATCCGGGAGACCCGGCCCCACCGCGCCGCCGAGGCCACGTCGGGGAAGAAACCGTGCCCGTTGAGGTTGGCGCTCGTGTTGCAGAGCACCGGGACGCCACTGAGCCGGTGGTAGGCGGACAGCACGGTGAAGAGCAGGTCGTCGTCTCCCGGGCCGACCGTCTGGAGCCGTGCGGTCCCGTCGAGGTGGATGACTGCGGGAATGCGTTCCAGCCAGTCCGCTCGTACCTCGTGGTCGAAGAGCATGTGCGGGTCCGGGGTGCCGGGAGAGAAGATCGCCGGGGCCTCGTCCTCCAGGCAGATGGGGGCGACGGGCCGGTAGGGCTCGCGGTCCTTGACACGGTTCAGCTCATCCTTCATGGACGCCTTGACCGGGGCCGCCAGAATACTGCGGCCGCCAAGCGCGCGGGGGCCGAGTTCGGCGCGGCCGTGCAGGACCACCACGGGATCTCCGGACGCGTGGAGGATCCGGGCGAGTTCCTCCGGAGTGCAGGCCTCCGTCGACCAGCCTGCGGGCAGCTCGGGTGAGGGCGTCAACGCCGGGCCCAGCCGAGGGTTCCAGGAAAGCGGCCCCAGACCGGTGTGCCGCGCCCTGCCCAGCACGGCCGCTCCGATGGCCGATCCCGAGTCGTTGGGGAACGGCGGGACCCAGACATCATGGAAGTCCGGTGCCTCGCGCAGCGCACTGTTCCACTTGATGTTCAGCGCGCAGCCGCCGGCGAAGCACAGGTTCCACGGGCCATCGCCCTTGGCGGCGCGCACCTTGGCGGAGATCCGTTCGACAAGGAGACCTTCCAAGAAGGCGTGCACGCCGGCCAGCACGTCCTCGTCGCTGACCCCGTTCTCCGCTGCCCTGGCACGGACCGCGGAATAGAACTCGTGCACCGGAGGTACGGACTGCTCGAAGAGGCTGCCGTACCCTCCGACCGTCGCGCGGTACTCGACGGCGGCCGGTTCATCGCTCTCGAAAACGCGGTGGAACTCCTCCCGCAGAATGGCCAGTACACCCGCGTCCGCCTTGCCCAGCGCGATGTACGCCATGAGTTTGCCGGCGACCGAGAGGTCGTCGACCGTGGGCGACTGGACGGCTCTGCGGAAGGGTCCGAAGTGGTGTCCAGCGATGGCGTACGCGTGGCCGATGAGGGGGAAGAGCTCTCCCAAGTTCTCCACGCCGCCCCGCGGGTCCGCCCAGTAGAGGCGGGGAAAGAGTCCCCCGTCCCAGACGAGGACGAAGGAGCCCTCACCTCGCTGGGCGAAAGGGCTGGAGACGTAGGCGCTCGCAACGTGTCCCGCCGCGTGCGGGTAGCTGGTGTACGGATAGGTCTCGCCGTCCATCGGGTACGTACCCGAGACTCCGGGCGAGTCGAGCGCCGGGCAGGCCTGCGACTCCCGGTACGGGCCGACCACGACCTCCGTCGGGCTCCCCCGGTCGAGCAGGGTCACGGTTCCGGACACGTCGCCGTCCCAGCCGTCGATAACCCACTCGTCCACGTCCTCCGGCTTGTAGCCGAAATCGGCCAAAATCCCGGGGATCAGGCTGAAGTCGGCAACAGTGCTGTAGCGCAGACCGTTTCCTAACTTCTCCATCTCAACGCTGAAAACCAGCCGGTCGTCGTCGATCAGGGCAACGGAGCCATCATGCGTGAGTTTCAACCCGCAGATTATCAACTGTGTCACTCCTGGGTCGCCATGAGCATGTACGCGGACATGCTTCAGTCTCTGGACTGCTCGGAGGTGAGTATCAACTCATATAGGCTGGATCTTCGGCCGGGTCGGAAAAGATTGCGCCACTCGTCGCGGGTCTCGCTCACGGGGACCTTCGAGAATCCCAGCTTCCCGAACCATTCGCCGCCGTATCGGGTCAGGGCCAACAGAGAGTGATACCCCTCTTCCCTGCCGGTATTCACCGCGACCCCAACCAAATGACGGCCGATTCCCCTGCCTTGCCATTCGGGCGCGATACACAGGTTGTAGACGACCAGACTCCTGCCGGACAAGGCCATCCCCATACAGCCGACCAGTCGGCCCCCTTGCCGAGCGACCATGAACTCCTGCATCTTTTCGGCCAATTCGGCAAGAGGACGAGCAATCAGCAGCCCGTCCTCGACGAAAGGGGCAGAGAGTAAGGATATCTGCTCCGCGTCCTCAGGACGCGCGGGTCTCGCGACGAGACCGTCCCGCGCACTCACGCGCCAGGAGGCAGCCTGTACGGACTCACGCGCCATCCGCACCGCCGGGCGAGGCAGGCGGGCTCCCGGCGAATCCAAGTCCGAAGTGCTGCTCGGACGGCATCAGTTCGATCATGTTGACGTTGACGCGGGCAGGCCGCGACAGACACCAGGCCACGGCCTCCGCCACGTCGCCGGCGGTGAGCGGCGCGAGGCCCTCGTACAGGGCGTCGGCGCGCTCCGCGTCCCCGTCGTAACGAACCTTGGCGAACTCGGTCTTCGCCATCCCGGGCGCCACACAGCTCACCCTGACGCCCGTGCCCTGGAGGTCGACACGCATGTTCAGCGAGAGTTGGTGCACGAAGGCCTTGGTGGCGGCGTAGACGTTGCCCCCCATGTAGGGGTAACTCGCCGCGATCGAGCCGATGTTCACCACGTGGCCGGATCCGCGGGACACAAGGCGCGGCAGCAGCAGTCCGGTGACGTTCAGCAGACCAGAGATGTTCGTGTCGATCATTTCGCGCCAGGACTCGTCGCTGCCCGACTGCAGGGGACCGAACCCCCGGGACAGGCCCGCGTTGTTGATCAGCACCGAGATGTCACGGAAATCGGAGGGCAGTCCGTCGAGGACTCGCGCCAGGCCGTCCCGGTCCCGGACATCAGCGACCACCGGCAGAATTGCGCCCCTGGAGTCCTGCTCCGCCAGGACCTTCAGCCGGTCCCCCCTACGGGCCAGAGCCACCACGGAGTAACCCTGCTGGGACAAAACCTGCGCAATTCTCTCGCCGAATCCCGACGATGCACCCGAAATCACAGCTACGCCACGTTCCTCCTGCGCCATGCACACATCCCCTCGGCCCCGTCACGCCGTATCGCCACGAAGGCTTCACGCGGTCATCCCCACACCCCGGTCGAGGGCGGAATTTGGACACCTGTTCAGCGGCATTGGGGTCTCCGTGCGCGCTGACTGACGAGAGCCGCTCCCGCTTGCGTCGAGCAAACCCTCGTCGGCAAGACCCCAGGTCAACTCGACCTCTACCCCGTAATTTCATGGCCAGTGAATCACGAGCCGATAGAGCTCAACAGTGTGACGTGCGGCACAGCGCACGCATGTGATGGACAGTCACCAAATGGGAACGTCTTCCTGTTTGACCTGGAATCGGAGACACAACAGGCTGGTCGAATTAACCTCTTGCCCTCTCAAGTGCGGTCCGTGGTAGGAATGTTGGCGACGGGGTAGGGGGTATAAGCATTTACGATTCCGGTTGCACCCGAGGAGCAGGGGCAGCCTGCCGTGCCATCAACTCATGATATTGAGTGCGCCGTTGATGGCATGTCCGGACGCCGAGCACGGACCATGCCCTACAGCTGAACATCACCTTCGACTGACAGGGGAAACAGTGTGTCTGCCATTCAGAAGCGTCACATTCACGCGTCCGTCTTAGCCCAGCCCTTGCCGTACCCGTGCCACCCGGCAGAACTCCTGCACCTGCGTGACGAACGCGCGTGGTCCTGAGACCCGCACGCATGGCTGTCTCCCACGCAAGGACGACGGGCGGCCCCCGCAGCATGCTGCGCACCGACCCGCGGCCGGAAGCACACACCGCCCTGTACTGCCTGCCCCACGCGGGTGGCGCCGCTTCCGCCTACCGCGACTGGCCCCGCCATCTGCCCGGCTGGCTGGAGGTCGTGGCGGTGCAGTTACCCGGCCGCGAGAACCGGGTGACCGAGGCCGCGGTGGTCTCCCCCGAGGACACAGCGGCGGCCGTCGCGGCCGACCTGAGTGAGCGTCCGGACCGGTCCGTCGCACTGTTCGGGCACAGCATGGGAGGGCTGCTCGCCTTCGAGGTCGCCCGGCTGCTCGACAGGGACGGCTGCCCGGCACTCGTCGGACTCTTCGTCTCCGGCTCGGACCATCCCGTCGCGACAGGACACTCCGGCCCACCCGTCTCCCGGCTGTCCGACACGGAGCTGCTCGCCTGGGCCGTGGCCCTCGGCGGGATGCCGGCCTGGGTGGCGGCGGAGCCGCAGATGCACGAACTGGTGCTGCCCGTCCTGCGGGCTGACTGCGCATGGCTGGAAGGGCACGTGTACCGGTCCGCCGCACCACTCGCCTGCCCGATCACCGTCGTGGCGGGCGAGGCCGATCCCTGCGTGGGAGCCGCCGGGCTGCAGGCCTGGCGTCGAGAGACCACAGGCGCCTTCCAGGTGCGCCGTCATGCCGGTGGGCACTTCTACACCGACGGCAGCCTGTCAGAGGTGCTCCGCGGGCTCGCCGACGACTTACGGGGGTGGCTGTGACGCCGGGCCCGCTCGTGGAGTGGGAGCCTCCACACACCGCGAAGGCACTGTTGGTGTGCCTGCCCCACGCGGGTGCCGGCGCCTTTCAGTTCCGCCCGTGGCAGGAACTGCTCGGCCCGGACATAGCGTTGCTGGCCATACAGCTGCCGGGCCGGGAGAACCGGTGGCGGGAGGAGCCCGCGACCACCATGGCGGAGGTACTCGACGAACTGGCCCCCGCACTCGGCGCACGACTCGACCTGCCCTACATCCTGTTCGGCCACAGCATGGGAGCCCTTGTGGGGTACGAGCTCGCCCGCGTCCTCGGCCGTGCACACGGCCGGTGGCCGAGCGGATTCGTCGCCTCGGCCTCCCGCGCACCGGATGCCCAGGGAGGCGTGTCCGACACACCTCAACTGACCGATCACCAGCTTGTCGCCGAACTGGTCGCGGATGGCGCCGTGCCCGCGGCCGTCGGAACCAACACCCGGCTGGCAGCGGCGGTGGCACGGCCCCTGCGCGGCGACAAGGCGATCTGCGACTCCTACACACCGCCCGTCGAGGACACCCTCCTGCCCTGTCCGCTCAGCGCGTGGAGGGGACAGGACGACGCGGGTGTGACGGATGACCACGTTCACCGGTGGCGTGCGTGGTCCGCTGAGACCAGCTCCGTACGGACATTCCCCGGAAACCACTTCTACCATCTCGCCGTTCCGCGCCAAGTGACCGCTGAGCTGAGGGCGTTCGTCACGGATCAACTGCGACCGCGCAGCTGACCGACGACGTCCTCCGAGCGTCTCCCCGACGCGCACCGCCCGAACGCCGAACCTCTCAGTCCCCCTGCCCGCTCCCGCCATCCGGGGCGGGACAACCCCGAAGGAATTCGCATTGCCAAGCATCAATCCGCTGCCCGCGCTGGGAGATCCGGATCTCCGCTCGCCCAGGAGCTATCTTCGATGGCTGATCGGCAGGCAGTCGAGCACACTGTTCCTCGGGGTGTTCTGGGGCTGTTTGTGGATGGCCAGCATGGGCCTGACCCCCTTCGCCATCGGCCGGGCCATCGATGCCATGTCGGACAAGGACACCGACCGGCTGCTGGTCTGGACCGGCGTCATCATCGGGCTTGGCCTGGTGACCACCGTCGGCAGCGTACTGCGCCACCGCTGTGACACGATCGGCAGGCTGAGGGCGAATTACCTGACGTTCCGTCTCGTGGCCGCCCAGGCCGTACGACTGGGCGCCACGCTGCCCAAGCGGGTCTCCACGGGCGAGGTGGTGGCCATTGGCACGGCGGACATCTCCCGCATCGGAGCACTGCCGGGGGCCGTCGCCCGCGGTATCGGCAGCGCGGTCACCGTCGTGCTCGTCGCCTCGGTGCTGCTCTCCACGTCGGTCACCCTTGGCCTGCTCGTCCTCATCGGTGTCCCCGCCCTGCTCGCGGGAACGGGTCCGCTGCTCAGTCCCCTGCACAAGCGGATCGGTCACTACCGCGACCTCCAGGGCGAGTTGACGAACCGGGCCGGCGACATCGTGTCCGGTCTGCGCGTCCTGCGTGGCATCGGCGGCGAGGCCGCGTTCGGCGAGCGCTACCGCAAGGACTCGCAGCGGCTGCGCCACGCGGGCGTCAACGTGGCGAAGGTCGAATCGGTGCTGCCCGCCGCCGAGGTGCTGCTTCCCGGGATCTTCGTGGTGGCGGTCGTCTGGATCGGGGCCCGTCTCGCGGCCGGGGGTGGGCTCTCGGCCGGCGATCTCGTCGCAGCCTACGGATACGCCGCGTTCCTCATGATGCCGATGCGCACGGTGACCTCGGCTGTGCAGTCGTTCGTCGGCGCCGATGTGGCCGCGCAGCGGGTCGTGCGGGTACTGGCCCTGGAGCCCGACCCCACCAGCGACAACGCACGGGCCGACCTCTCCGAGGCGCCGGACCTGTACGACGCGACATCGGGGCTGCGGGTCCGGCCGGGCCTGATGACCGCCATCGCCGCCTCCACACCGGAGGAGAGTGCCGAGATCGCCGAACGGCTCGGGCGCTACTCCAACGGCCAAGTGACCGTTGGGGGCGTCCCGTTGGAGTCCTTGCCGCTGGGACAGGTGCGGGACCTCGTTCTGGTGGCCCGCAACGACGACATCCTGTTCTCCGGAACCCTGGCCAATGATCTGGGCGGACGCTCGGACCAGGTGCGGGCCCAGGCCCTGCACGACGCCAACGCCGAGGACATCGTGGACGCCCTGCCGGAGGGCCTGGACACCGTCGTCACAGAAGGAGGCTCCACCTTCTCGGGCGGCCAACAGCAGCGCCTGCGGCTGGCGCGCGCCCTGGCCGCACAGCCCGCGGTGCTCGTCCTGGTCGATCCGACCAGCGCCGTGGACGCGCACACGGAATCGATCATCGCCGAACGGCTGCACAAGTCCAGGTCAGAACTCACGACTGTGGTCGTGAGCAACAGCCCGCTGCTGCTCGACCAGGCCGACGAGGTCGCCTACGTGGAGGACGGCAAGGTCGTCGTGACCGGCACGCACCGTGAACTCGCCTCCGGGACGTCCCAGTACGCGGCGGTCGTCATGCGGGAGGAGACGTGAACGTCACCGTCCCCGGTCCTTCCGACAGCCGCCCTCAGAGGAGTGCACAGTGAGTCTTCCGGTAGCGGACGCGAAGACGGTCCGCCGTCACGTACGAGGGCTGGTGCGCAGCCATACCAGCCTGCTGACTCGCACCGTGCTCTGGTTCGTCCTCGCCACGGCATGCGGCCTGGTCGTCCCCGCGCTGCTGGGCCGTCTGGTCGAGCAGGTGGAGAAGGGCATCACCACCACCCAAGTGGACGTCACCGTGGCGGTGATCGCCGGCCTCCTGCTGATCCAGGGGGTGTTCACCCGCACCGCCCGGCTCCAGGCAGCCCGGCTCGGTGAACTGGTGCTGGCGGACATCCGCGAGGGGTTCATCCGGCGGGTCCTGACCCTGCCCCTGCCCACCGTGGAGAAGGCCGGAGCCGGTGACCTGCTGACCCGCAGTACCCGCGACGTGGATTCGCTGTCACGCGCCGTACGGATGGGCGCTCCGTCGATCCTGGTGGCGAGCCTCTCGGTGGCGCTGACTCTGGTGGCCCTGGTCGTGACCAGTCCGATCATGGTGCTGCCTTGTCTCGTCGCCGTACCGGTCATCGTCTGGTCGACTCGCTGGTACCTGGCGCGCGCCCGGAACGCCTACCTGGCCGAGGCGGCCGGCTACTCGGACCTCACCCAGGGGCTCTCCGAGACGGTGACCGGCGCCCGGACGGTGGAGTCGCTGCGCCGGTCCGGCCCGCGCGTACGCCGCACGGACGAGGACGTCCAGCGAGCGAACGCAGCAGAGCGGCGCACACTGTTCCTGCGCAGCATCTGGTTCCCTCTGATGGACTTCGGCTACATCCTGCCGGTCGCCGCTACTCTGCTGTTCGGCGGCCTCTTCTACATCGAGGGCTGGGTGAGCCTCGGCGAGGTGACCGCCGCGGCCCTCTACACCCGGGCCGTGATCGACCCTCTGGACGAACTGCTGGGCTGGCTCGATGAGTTGCAGGTCGGTGATGCCTCACTGGCCCGCCTGATCGGCGTCGAGTCGGTGCCCGGCCCGGAGCGCGACTCCGGCCGACGGCCCGAGGGCGACCGGCTCACCGCGGAGCGCATCACCTATTCCTATCGGGCCGGTCACGACGTGATCCAGGACGTCAGCCTGAGCACCGGCGCCGGTGAACGCGTCGCCATCGTCGGTCCCACGGGGGCCGGGAAGTCGACCTTCGGCCGCGTCCTCGCCGGAATCCACGAGCCGCGTACCGGGTCGGTCACGCTGGGCGGAGTGCCGCTCCGAGAACTGCCGTTGGAGGAACTGCGCCGCCACGTCGCACTGGTCACGCAGGAACACCACGTCTTCCTCGGAACGGTGCGCGAGAACGTCGCGCTGGCCACGCCGGACGCCACCGACGAACAAGTCACAGCCGCCCTGGCGGCCGTAGCCGCCACTGACTGGGTGCAGGCGCTGCCGAACGGTCTCGACACCGAGCTCGGCACCGACGAGAGCGCGGTGTCACCCGGCCAGGCACAGCAACTGGCCTTGGCCCGGCTCGTGCTGGCCGATCCGCACACCCTGGTACTCGACGAGGCCACCTCCCTGCTGGACCCGCGGGCCGCGCGCGACCTGGAGCGTTCGCTCGCCGCCGTGCTGCGCGGGCGCACCGTCATCGCCATCGCCCACCGGCTGCACACTGCCCACGACGCCGACCGCGTGGTCGTGATGGAGAGCGGCCGTGTCACCGAGCACGGGCCTCATGAAGAACTCGTCTCGGCGGGCGGCGCCTACGCCGGTCTGTGGGAGTCCTGGCACGGGCGCGCTCCCTCAGCCCATTCCGATCTCTCAGCCCATTCGAACCCCTTGGACCAGCCGGAACACTGAGCCAGGAGAGACCCTTGCAAGCTGAGCGCACACACATAGTCGACGCCGAAGCCATTGCCGCCATCGTCGCCAAGGTGGGGCTGGGGCATCTCTACGATCTGACGATCGCCCGCATGGAAGCCGTTCTCACGGGTGCCCCCGGCGCACGGGTGGAGATGAAACAACGGGACGGATTCCTTTTGGAGGCGCCGCAGTTGGGCCTGCTGGAGTGGATGCCGGCGGTCCGGCACGGTGTCACGGTGTCCATCAAGATCGTCGGCTACAACCCTCACAATCCCGTCAAGAACCGACTCCCCACCATTCTTTCGACCCTGTGCGCCTTCGACGCGGACAGCGGCCACCTGCGGGCGGTCGTCGACGGCACCTTCGCCACCGCCATCCGTACGGGCGCGGCGTCCGCGCTGGCCAGCCGGGTGCTCGCGCGCCCGGACGCCGCCGTGCTCGGTCTGGTCGGCTGTGGCGCGCAGTCCGTCACGCAGCTGCACGCCTTGTCGCGTGTCTTTCCGTTCACCGAAGTACTGGTCTGTGACACGGACGTGCGGGCGGAGAACTCCTTCGAGGCCAGAGCCCGGCTGCCCGAGGGGGTCGTACGGATCGCGCCGCTGGCGGAAGTGGAGGAGCGGGCCGATGTGCTGTGCACCGCCACCTCGGTCGCGCCGCGCCACGGCCCGGTCATACGTGGGACCGCGCTCAAGCCCTGGGTGCACATCAACGCCATCGGCTCCGACATGCCGGGAAAGACCGAGCTGCCGCTGGACCTGCTGCGCGGGGCGGTCGTCTGCCCCGATCACATGGAACAGGCGAGGGCCGAGGGTGACTGCCAGCAGCTCGCTCCCGAAGAGATCGGGCCCTCGCTCACCGAGATCCTCCAGGATGCGGACGCGCACCAAAAGCTGTCTCCGGTCACCACCGTCTACGACTCGACCGGCCTCGCACTACAGGATCTGGTCATGGTCGAGGTGTTCGAGGAACTGGCGCGAGAGCTCGATGTCGGTCATCGCATCGCGATCGAGGCCACGGCAGACGACCCACAGGATCCCTATTCGTTCCTGCCCGGACCGGTCACACGGTCCTGGGCCGCACGGCTGGGGGCGCGGTGATGTCCGCGGCTTCGCGTCCCCCGGGACACGCCGGGCCGGTGGTGGACACCGGCGTGTCCACGGTCCTGGAGCTGATCGACCACGAGGTGGCCTCGCACCCGCGGACCCCCGCGGTGCGCGAGGCGGGCCGGGAGGTGACGTACGCGGAACTCGACCGTCTGGCGGACACCGTCGCGGGCCGCCTCGTACGGGAATTCGGCATCGTTCGGGGTGACGTGGTGCTCATCGCCGCGCGGGCGGGAGTCGACTTCACCGCCGCGGTGCTGGGCACGCTGCGGGCCGGGGCCGCGTATCTGCCGGTGGACACGACGTACCCGTCCGAACGCATCGAGCAGATCCTGCGGGCGAGCAGCGCGAGACTGCTGATCCTGGCCGATCCCGAAGCGCTGGACTCCGTCGCACCGCGGACACGGTCGACCGGTCTGGCGAATCTGGTGGCCGCGGATCCGGCGGACGACTCGGCCCCGGCAGCCATCCGTCGTCCGCCCGTGCCGGAGGATCCGGCCTACGTCATCTTCTCCTCCGGCTCCACCGGTGTCCCGAAGGGAATCGTCCAGACGCACCGTTGCCTGGCCAACTTCATCTCCTGGCAGGTGGACGGCTCCGGGCTGGGGCGCGGGCGGAGGGTTCTCCAGGTGGCTCCCCTCACCTTCGACGTCTCCGTCCAGGAGATGTTCTACGCCCTCGCCTCGGGCGGGTGCCTGTACGTGCCGGAACCTCATGTGCGGCGCGATCCGAGAGATCTGATCGACTTCGTCGTCGAGAAACGCATCGAGGTGGTGGACTTCCCGCAGTCCCTCGTCGACGTGGTGATGGCGCTGCCGACGAACTTCGAGCACGCTCCGGACCTGCGCCACATCATCAGCGCGGGCGAGACGGTCCGGGTGACGGAGTCCCTGGAGCGGCTGCTGACGCGCCGGCCGGAGATCACGCTGCACAACCACTACGGACCGGCCGAGAACCACATGGTGGCCAGCCACTCGATGAGTGGCGCGGCCGGCAACCTGGAACCGAGGCCACCGGTCGGCTCGCTGGTCTGGAACACCTACGTCTACCTGCTGGACGAGAAGGACGTGCCAGTGCCCGACGGGAAGGTGGGGGAGATCTACATCGGCGGCGTGGGGGTGGCGCTGGGTTACACCGATCCCGCCCTGAGCAGCACCGCGTTCGTGCCCGATCCGTTCCGACCGGGCGCCCGGCTCTACCGCACCCGGGACCGGGGGGTGTGGCGGGCCGACGACACTCTCCAGTTGCTGGGCCGGATGGACGACCTGATCAAGATCCGGGGCAATGCCGTGGAACCCCGGGAGGTGGAGGCGCGGCTCACGGACTTCCCGGGTGTCCGGGACGCCGCGGCGTTCCCGGTGGTGCGGGCCGACGGGGCGGTGGAGCTGCACGTGGCTCTCACCGGTGACCCGCCGTCGGCCCCGGAACTGCGCCGGGCGCTGCTCGCGGTCCTGCCCGACTACATGGTGCCGGTGCGCTGGTGGCTCACGGAGGGGCTACCTGTCTCACCCAACGGCAAGCTGGATCGCAAGGCCCTGCCCGGCCACGGGGCTCAGCCCCTGTCCCTCGTGCCTCACCAATCGAACGCCTCGCGGTAGCCCCGCTTCTCGATGCAGTACGTACGGAACGCCCTGGCCTTGTCGACCATCGCGTCGTCCCCGGTGCGCACGGCGGCCTCGATGAACCAGTCGAACGCCGCCGTCGCACCGGCTTGCCGGTCGAAGTGGACCGCTGCGAATCGCCGGAAGGCGGCGCGCATGGTGGAGGTGTTCAGGTCGGCCAGGGAGGACAGCAGCTCCTCCAGCTCGGCGTCCGGGACTGGAGGACGCGAAACAATACGGACAGGCAGCTCCGCCGGAATGGAATTCTTGACCTGAATTGGTTCGTCGGCGCCAGCGAAATCAAGACAGAGGGAAAGCCTGGCCAATGGAGAGACACTGCGGGCGGAGTGCGGAACAGTCGTGTGGATTTTCCAGACCTCGCCACGCCGGAGGTGATAGACGATGTCGTTCTCAGAGTGCAGGGAACCTTCGTCCGTCCGCAGTGGAATCTGAAGTCGCGTACCCGGCTCGGCGAACTCGAGGAAGTCGACGTGCGGAGCGAGAATTCCATCAATGAGGCCGAATATGCGTACCCACTGCAACCTTTCGAGAGGGAAGTTGGCGGTGACCATCGACATGATCCTGGGAAGCTTCCTGCCCAGCTCAGTCAGGGTGAGCTGCCCCTCGTAGGGCCGGAAGGACGTGTCCTCGTCGTTCCCCCCGGAATTGGCAAGAACATGCGCCGACCAGGACCCGAAGGTAAACGCGTCGTACTCGCCTCCAGCATCGCGCGAATCGACGATCGAAAGCTCTTCGTCAAAGCCGTACGAGTCGATCGGAAGCGTGGCGATCCTTTGCGATTCAAGCATGCAAGATCCCGTCGGTTGGTGATTGAAGCTTGACACCGGGCGCCGATGATCAGAAATCGTAACGGCTTGAGGAAGGAAGGGCAATGATCGGCTGCGGGCATCCGCCTTGATGATTGACAAGATCTATTTCTCTTGCGCAGGATCTTACGGTGCCGTCATGTTCGTCAGAATCATGGAAGGTATTGGGTGAGCGTGAGAAATGCTGAGTGACAATGCCCTGAGTGAATCCTGGATCGCCCGGTTGGCAGCCGGCCACGGAGTGCCCTTCCTTGATGTCGTGTCCCCGGCCGGAAGCACGCCGGAATGCGTTCTGGAGCCCGCGGTCACCGAGCGACTGGACGCCCTGACGGGCGGCGACACGACCGGACTGCTGCTGCTGACCGTCGCAGCGGCGCGACTCGCGCTGGCCACTCTCGACGACGAGGCCCAGCACGTGCTTCTGGTGCCCGCGCCCACCCCGTCGTCCCGGCTGAACGAGGGGACAGAGCCGGACGCGGCGCCACGGGAACTGGCGCTCTGCGCACCCCTCGACCAGGAGGCACCGGCCTCCGCCTTCCTGACGACGCTGCACGCCGAACTCGAATCCGCCCTGCCCCTCGCGTGGCACGACCGGGAGGCGGTCGCCTCGCGACTGCGACTCGCCGGGGTGCCCGCGGGCCACGCCCTCGCCCGGCTCGGTGTCGTGTGCGAGGAAGCGGGCGGCAAGCTGCTGCAGCCGGTCGACCTGTGCCTGATCCTGCGACGGGCCGACGGCCGGCTGACCCTGACCGCCGAGGCGGCCGGACAGATGCCGGTGGCCGCGGCAGCCCTGATCCACTGCACGGCGTCGGCCCTCGCGGGGATCGCACGCTCCCCTCGCCGGTCAGTCGCCGACATCGACGTCCTCAGTCCCGCACAGCGCTCCGAGCTGGAGCGGTGGTCGGGCCTGCCCGTCATGGCGGACTTCCCCGACGCGACCCTCACCGGCATCGTCGACGATGCCGCGGCCCGCGTTCCGGACCGCGAGGCGGTGTCGGACGGCACCGTGGTGTGGACCCACCGGGAGCTGGCTCTGCGCTCTTCGCGCGCCGCCCGGTCGCTAGCCCTCGACCACGGAGTGAAGCCGGGCGACCGGGTCGCACTGCTCCTGCCCAAGAGCCCGGAACTGGTGCTGTCGGTTCTGGCCGTGCTTCGGGCGGGCGCCTCGTTCGTCCCCCTCGACCCCTCCCATCCCCCGGCACGCATCGCCCGTCAGCTGCGCCTCAGCGGGGCGGTGTGCGCCATCTCCGCACAGGACGCACTGCCCGGTGAAGCGGATATTCCGGTGGTGCCCCCGCAGGCACTGGCCACCACCTCCGCCACCGCCGACACCTGGGCGGCGGCGGAGGTGAGCCCCGACGACGAAGCCATCCTCTTCTTCACCTCCGGATCGACCGGACTCCCCCGCCCTGTGCCCCTCACCCACCGTCAACTCGCCCACAAGACCACCGCCTCCGGACGGCTCGTCGGCTTCGACGAGGAGAGCCGGTGCGCCCTGCTCTCGGCCATCACCTCCGACGCCCTGACGTACCAGATCTTCACCACGCTCGCGGCGGGCGGCTGCGTGATCCCCATGGAATCCCCCCAGGCGCTCTCCCCCGCGGAGTTCTGGTCGTTCACGCGCCGCCTCCGCGTGAACGTCCTCAACTGCGTTCCCTCCCTGCTCGCCGTCATGGTCGAAGGACTGCCCGCGGGAGCCACCGAAGAAGTCCGCATCTGTCTGCTGGGCGGCGACGAGATCCCGGCCGGGCTCCTGCCCCGGCTGACGGGCCGACTGCGCGTGGGCACCTTCGCCAACCTGTACGGGCCCACCGAGGCCACCATCGAGGCGACCACCTTCACCTGCCGGGGATCCGACTTCCCCGAACTCACCACCGTCCCGGTCGGCAGGCCCTCCGCCGGCTTCGGCGTGGTCGTCCTCACCCCCCATGGAGACCACGCGCCGCCCGGCGTACCCGGTGAGATCCATGTACTGGGCCCCGGCGTGGCCCGCGGATACCTCGACGGCGAGCCCACGGGCCCGGGCCGGTTCTGCGAGCTCCCTGCGCACCCCGGCGTCCGGGCCTTCCGGACCGGCGACTTCGGCCGCTGGAACGACCAGGGGGAACTGGTCTTCCTCGGCCGTCGGGACAACCAGATCCAGATCCACGGCAACAGGATCGAACTCGGCGAAGTGGAGGCGTCCCTCAGCTCCGTTCCGGGCGTCCTCGCCGCCACAGTCCTCCCGCTCACCACCTCTTCGGGACCGCCCGCCCTCGCGGCCGTCTACACCTCGGACCAAGAACTCGAACCGGCTGACGTGCGCGACCAGTTGGCCCTTCAGCTTCCGGGCTACATGGTCCCCGGCCGGATCCTGCGCCTCGACGACCTGCCCGTCACCCTGCACGGCAAGATCGACCGCGCGGCCATCCTGGCGCACGTGGCCCGCCTGGACGGACAGGTCTGGCAGCCGACCGACGAAGCCGACCGTGCCGTCGCCCGGATCTGGGCCGACGTGCTCGGCGCCCCGCCGCGCGCCGGAGACGAGGACCTCTTCGCGGCGGGCGGCCACAGCCTCACTGCCGCCGTGCTCGCGGGCAGGCTCGGTGAGGCCTGCGGAGGCGGCGTGATCACCGTCCGCGGGGTGTTCACGGCCCGCACGCCCGTGGGGCTCGGCGCGCTTCTGCGCCACGCCGCGGCCGACGGACGTCCTGACCCCACGACCCGGACGCCGTGGCCCGAGCCCCCCGGCCCCGTCCCGGCGAGCAACGCCCAGCGCCGGATGTGGTTCCTCGAACAGTACGAGGAAGGGGAGCTGCGCCCGTACAACATGGTGGAAGCCTTCCGGCTGCCCGGCTCCCACGAGGCGGCCGACGTGTCGGCCGCGCTGGAGCAGACGGTGCGCAGGCACCAGGCCCTGCGCACCGTGTTCCGCGCCGAGCCCGACGGCCTGCAGCAGATCGTGCTGGTGCCCGAGCAGGCCCGGCCCGAGCTGCGGGTCCACCGCTGCGGAGCCGGGGACGCGGCCGGGCTGCTGCGCCGGATCGCCGGTGCGGAGCAGCGCCACCTGTTCGATCCGGCCGCGGGTCCGCTGCTGCGTGCCCACTGGCTCGTCGAGGACGGGAGCAGCGGCGGCACGCTCCTCCTGTCCGTCCACCACAGCATCTGCGACGGCTGGTCGTTCGCGGTGATCCTGCGTGATCTCCTGCGGTTCCTGAAAGGCGCGGAGCAGGTACCGGACCCTACGCAGTACGGCGCGTACGCACTCGGGCAGCACAACAGCCGGGACGACGCGGAGAGTTACGAGTTCTGGCGGCGCACCCTGGACGGCGCACCGAACGTGGACCTGCCGCTCGACCGCCGCCGACCGGTGGAGCGCAGTTCGGCGGCGGGTACGGTCCGGCTGACGGTCGGGGAACGGACGACCCGGTCGGTACAGGAACTGTGCAGACAGCTCGGCACCACCTCGTTCACGGCGATGGTGGCCGCCGTGCGTGTCCTGCTGCTGCGCTGGAGCAGGGCCGACGACATCGTGCTGGGAACGGTCGTTTCGGGGCGCGACAATCCCGAACTGGCCGACTCGGTGGGGCTGTTCGTCAACACGGTGGCGCTGCGCACCCCGGTGGACCCCGAGCGCGGTTTCGCGGATCTGGTGACGGCGGTGGCGGCGCATGCGCGGGAGGTCCGCGCCCATGAGGAGTACCCGTTCGAGAACCTCGTGGAGTCAATGGGGATCGAACGGGTCACGGGACGCAATCCGCTCTTCGACGTGCTGGTCGAGGCCGCCGTCTCGGGCACGGACCCACTGGGCACCGAGGAGGGCTCGGCGGCCGATCACATCCAACTGGACGCCGGCGCGGAAGGGTTCGACCTCGCCTTCAGCTTCACCGAGCCCGGCCCGGCCCGGCCGATCGAGGTGGCGATCACCTACCGCGAGGACGTACTTGACGCAGACACCGTGCACCGCGTCGCCGGGCAGCTGGTCCACGTCCTGACCGCGTTGTCGGACGCCCCCTCGGTCCCCGTCGGTACAGTCCCCCTGCTGCCCCCGGAACAACGCGACGCACTCATCGTGGCGGGTACCGGGGAGAGCCGCCCTGCCTCGCTCACGGCGGGCACCCTGCTCGACCTCGTACGCACACAGGTACGGCGTACGCCCGAGGGGCGGGCCGTCGTCTGCGGCGACCGCGTCCTGACCTACGCCGAACTGGACCGCAGGGCCGATGTCCTCGCCGCCCGGATCGCCGCGGCGGCGCCGACCGGCCCCGACCGTGTGGTCGCGGTGCTGTGCGACCGTTCCGAATGGATGCCGGTCGCGCTGCTCGCCGTCCTCAAGACCGGTTCGGCTTTCCTTCCCCTCGATCCGCAGCAGTCGACGGTCCGGCTGGCGACCATACTCGGCGACAGCGGCGCGATCGCCGCTGTGACGACATCACAGTTCACGCGGGTGGCGGCCGACGCAGGTCTTCCCACGGTGAGCATCGCCGACCCGCCCGGGGTGGATCCGGTCCGGGACGAGCCACAAGAACTCCGGTCGGCCCGCCCCGCCGATCTCGCGTACGTCGTCTACACCTCGGGGTCCACCGGAGCGCCCAAGGGCGTCATGGTGGAGCACCGCGGCATCGTCAACTCCGTCCGGTTCCGCATCGACTACTACGGACTCGACGCCGACGGGGCAGTTCTCCAGGTCGACCCGATCCATGCCGACGCGGGTATCGCCGACGTGTTCAGCGCGCTCGGGTCGGGTGCGCCCATGGTGATCGTCACCCGGGACCAGCTGCTCACGCCGGAGGAGGTGGCCGCGGTCATGCGGCAGCACCCGATCCGTCACGTGCTGCTCGTACCGAGCCTCTACCAGATGCTGCTCGACGAGGTCGGACCGGCATTCCGCGGGGTACGCGAGATCGTGCTCGGCGGAGAGCGGGTCACCAGGACGCTCGCCGCCCGCCACACCGAACTCCTTCCCGGTGTGCAGCTGTTCAACGAGTACGGCCCCGCCGAGGACAGTGTCGTGACCACGGTGGAGCCGGTGGGCCCGACGGAACCCACGGGCACGCCTGGTACTCGGGCCCGGACGGCTTCCGGCGACGCCTCGATCGGTCGCCCGCTGCCCGACAAGTGGGTGGACCTGCTCGACGAGAGGGGTGAACTGGTGCCCCTGGGGGCACCGGGCGAACTATGCATCGGCGGGGCCGGCCTGGCCCGCGGCTACCTCGGCGACGCGGAGCTGACCGCCGCCCGCTTCGTCCCCAGCCGGGTGCGCCCGGGAGAGCGGACGTACCGCACGGGCGACCTGGCCCGCTGGCTGCCCGACGGGCGCCTGGAGTACTTGGGCCGGACCGACGACCAGCTCAAGATCCGGGGCAACCGGGTCGAGCCGAACGAGGTGGCCGCGGCGCTCGCCGAGGCCCCGGGCCTGCGCAACGCCGCCGTGGTTCCCGTGCCCGGCCCTGACGGAGAGCCGCGGCTGGTCGCCTACGTGGTCGGGGAGCCGGACCCGGTGGTGCTCCGACAGCACCTCGCGGGGCGGCTGCCCGCCTACATGATGCCCGCCGCCTTCGTGCACCTGCCCGCCCTTCCCGTGGCCGCGGGTGGCAAACTCGACCGCCGGGCGCTTCCCCCACCCGACGAGGCCCTGTCCGATGGGGACTCCCCCGCTCCCGCCCGGCCGTTCACGGAAGCCGAACGGCACGTCGCGGACGTGTGGGCGCAGGTCCTGGAGCGTCCCGTCACGACCCCGGACGCGAACCTGTTCGAGCTGGGCGGCCACAGCCTGGCCGCCGCGCGCATCGCACACGCCCTGCGGGTCCAGGTGCGCACTGTCTTCACCTTCCAGACCGTGAGCACGCTCACCGCGGCCCTGGCCGGGCAGTCGACCGAGGCAGGCGCGGGGCAACGCCCGGCTGCGGACGGGCCCTCGGTGAGCGGATTCCTGCCGCTGTCCCGGGCGCAGCACCGTGTCTGGCTGACCTCGCGGTGGGCAGGCTCGGACACCTTCATCATCTCCGACCTCGTACGCCTGGGCCGCCGGCTCGATGCCGACGTGCTCCGCCGCGCCCTCGATGCTGTCGTCGAGCGGCAGGACATGCTGCGTGCGCAGGTCCTGCCTCGGGGAGTGGAGGCGGAGCTGACCGTACTCGACCGGTTGCCGGCCGGTGCGCCGCTGGTCGTGGTGGATCTGCCCGGTGCGGACCCTTCGGGCCCGGAGGTCGCGGCCGCGCTGCACGACGCCCGGCGGGCCAGTTTCGCGCTGGCCCGGGCGCCGCTGTTCGAGGTGCGGCTGCTCGCGGGGCCTGACGGCGGCGATCTGCTCACCGTCACCGCGCACCACCTGATCTACGACGGCGCGAGCGTCGACGTACTGCTGCGCGACCTCTTCACCGCCTACGAGCAGGCCGTGGCCGGAGAACCGCCCTGGCTGCCCCGGCTCCCCTACACCTACCAGGAGTGGATTCGCGAAGAACAGGAGTGGCTGGCCGGACTGGAGGCGGAGCGCCAGGTGGAGTTCTGGCGGGAGCGGCTGCGCGGCGTCGTGGAGGGGCCCGCTCCCGTGGACCCGGCCCGACGCCGCAGCCGCCGGGGCCGGACCGGACTGGTCCGCAGAACCGTTCCCGCGTCCTTGCTCCAAAATGCCCCCGCAACCCCTTTCGCACAGGTGATGACAGCTTTCGCCATCACCATGCATCAGCGCACCCAAGCCGTGGACCTCGTCGTCGGCTTCGCCGCGGGGCTGCGGCACCGGCCCGAGGCCGATGCGCTGATCGGCTATCTGGTCAACGCGGTGCCCCTGCGGATCATGCTCGACGACGGGGCCACCGCAAGGGGCCTGCTCCCCCGGGTCCAGCGCGGGATCGTCGAGGCGTACGAACACTCCCAACTACCGTTCGACGTCCTCGCCGAGCGACTTGCCCTGCGCGCGGGACCGGGCCGCAGTCTGCTGCTCGACCTGGGCGTGAGCTGGGAGAACGCGGGACTTCGTCCCGAGAGCCAGGTGGTCGAGGACCTGCTGGTGCACGACCTGCCCGCCACCAGCGATCTGTGGCTCTACGCACGCGTCAAGGGCGAGGCGCTGCACCTCGACCTCACCTACGACGACAACCTGCTCGACGAGGCCGAGGCCGGTGCCTACGCCGATCACGTCGCCGACGTGCTGCGCTCCCTGACCACCGGTCAGGCCGCACCGACGTCCGGTGCCCCGTCACCGGCCGTGGCCACGATCCCGCCCACATCTCCGAACCCGTCCGCAGCCGGCACTGTTTGGAGCGACACACACTATGACTTCTGACGCCGTCCTCACACGGGCCGCGTACGTGCCCTCCGCAGCATCGGCCGGAGCGCCCTCGGGACCTTGTACGCCGGACAGTGCCGACAGGTTCGACACGGGCGACTTCTTCAAGGCCGACGCCCCGAGCGGTATCGCCGCCCTCCTGCGCGAGGGACGGGGCGACCGTGGCTGACCTCGATCCGCTGCAGCGCCTGTGCGCGCTGTTCGCCCACGCACTGGAGCTGGACCACGTCACCCCGGACACCGACTTCTTTCTCGCCGGCGGACACAGTTTGTCCGCCCTGGCCCTCGCCGTGGCGGTGGAGGATGCCTTCGGAGTACGGGTCCGCGTAAGGGACGTCTTCGACGCAGCCACGCCTGCGCTCCTCACGGCCCGGCTGACCGAAACCGCCCCCAGGGCCGCCGAACCTGCCGGTGCCGCGCGGCCCGTCCCGCGACAGCGGGCCTCCGCACCCCTGCCCGGTACCGAGGTCGCCGACGCGACCCGCTGGCTGTGGCTGGAGCGGCAACGCCGGGACGGCGACTCCGGCGCCTATACGGTGCCCTGCCTGATGGACGGCGACGGCCCCTTGGACGGCGAAAGGCTGGCGGGCGCCCTGGCCGCCCTGGCACGGCGCCACCGGGCGCTGCGGACGGTGTTCGTCGAGGCTCGGGGGGAGCCGCGGGCGGTGGTCACTGACCACGTCCCTCCCTTCGAGGTGGTCGACCTGCGTGCGCGCAACCTGGGCGGGGCCCAGTTCGACGCGTTGGTGGACGAGCGCGTCGCGATGCCGTTCGACCCGTCGACGGGCCCGCTGGCTCGGACCACCCTGTTCCTCCGTCCCGGCGGCCAGTGGTCGCTGCTGCTGGTCGCCGATCACCTCGTGTGCGACGGCCTCAGCTTGGAGATCCTCGCGGCCGAGGTCGTGCAGGCCTACGCCGACCTGGCATTCGACGACGCACAGCCGACGACCGGCGAACCGCGGGAAGAGCCGCCCGCGCACCGCACGACAGATCCACAGGCAGCCCTCGATCACTGGCGGCGGCTGCTCCTCCCGTCTCCGGCGCCGCTCCCGCTGCCCGTGCGGGGTCCGCGTACCGAACCGGTCGGCACCACCGGGACTGCGGTGGAGGAGATCGGTCCGGACGTGCTGCAACGACTGACGCACCTGGGCCGGCGGCACCACGCGGGACCGTTCGCGCCGCTGGCCGCCGCCGTGGCACGCACCCTGGCCGGGCTCACCGGCAGCACGGACATCTGTCTGGGCACGGCCGTGGACCAAAGGGCGCGACTCGGCGCCGAGGACGCGGTCGGCTTCCATGTCACGACGGTTCCGCTGCGGCTGGAGGTCCCGGAGCAGATGTCCGCGGAGGACCTCGTACGGCAGGTCGCGCAGCGCACGATGGACGCGGTGGACCACAGCGAGGTGGCCTTCGACGCGCTCGTGGCAGCCCTGGATCCACCGCGGTCCCCCGGACGCATGCCGTTCTTCGACGTCTGGGTGGCGCTGTACCCCCGCATCGACACCGGACCGCGCCCGCCGGGCGGCATCACCCTGAGCGGCGGGCCGATACCGATGCGCGTCGGCATGTTCGAGCTGTCCTTCCAGTTCGTGGAACACCCGCACGGGATGCGGCTGGTGCTTCAGTACGACGTCCTGCGCTATGCCGCCGACACCGCCGAGCGGATGGTCCATCGACTCGGCGAGGAGGTCACGCGCCTCCTGGACGACCCCGCGGAGCCCGCACCCGAGGCAGAGCCTGCGAACCGGACCTTCAGCGGCTTCCGCTTCGACGCCTGACAGTGATGATGTTCGTGGTGACGCCGCTGGTGGGTCCGCCCCTCCGCCTGACTGACGTTTCGACTGTCCTGTCTGGGATTTGTCCGCCCGCCGGGCGTCACCATGCACGCGGCCGGACGGGCGCTTGTGACTTCATGGATGGTGGCAGCGCCTACGGGGCCGAGCTCGCCCGTGTGCCGACCGCCGCCGGCGTCACCATCAGCACACGGGCGAGTTCGGCCCGACCGCAAGACCCGCCGGCTGAAGGGCAAGTCCGACCCGATCTCGAGCAGGTCGTCGGCCCGCAACGGGCGGCACTGATACGGACCCTGGCCCGGCTGAGGTCCGGCGACGACCTGTCCCGCCCACTGGCCGCCACCCGGGCGGCACCGCGCCGGCCGGAGTCGCACCGATTCCCGCGTCCTCCGGCCTCACCCACCACCTCGACCGAGGCGGTGACCGGGCCGCCGACAACGCCCTGCACACCATCGTGCTCGTCCGCACGCGCTGCCTGAAGGGATTCGTCGCCCGCAAGGTCTACCCCGCTCTGACCAGCACACCAACGGAACAAATCATGCAATCCAACCTCGCTCCCGCCGCTTGACGTCTACAGGAGCATCCCGGCCCTTCGCCCCTGCCCATGAGGAGATGAACCATGACGACGTCCACCCAGCCCCAGACCGGGACGGAGCTGCGGCTGACCGCGGCCGAGGCCCGGCAGGTGGCCGAGCTGACTCTGCGACTGTCCGAGCTGTACCCCGCGGCCGACGACGAACGGCTGCTCCAGGATCTGCCACTGCTCGCCGACGGGCTGCCCGGTCGGATACGGCGGTTCCTGCGCGCCTTCTCTCTGGACCAGGCCCACGGCTTCTGCGCGGTCAGCGGGCACGTCGTGGACGACGAGCGCATCGGATCCACCCCCGTGCACTGGAAGGACGAGAAGCGGATCCACCAAGAGCTGCCCGAGGAGATCCTGGTCCTCCTCTACAGTTCACTGCTCGGCGAGCCCTTCGGCTGGGCCACCCAGCAAGACGGGCACCTGGTCAACGACGTCTTTCCGATCCGCGAGTACGAGCACGAACTGCTCGGCACGGGCAGCAAGACGCCGCTGACCCTGCACACCGAGGACGCCTTCCACCCGTACCGCGCCGACTACATCGTCCTCTCCTCGCTGCGCAACCCGGACTCCGTCCCGGTGACCGTCGCGGAGGCCGATTTCTCGGTTCTCTCCGATGACGTGCTCGACGTCCTGTTCCAGAGCCGGTTCCGCATCGTTCCCGACAAGTCGCACCTGCCGGAGAACAACACGGTGCAGACCGACGAGGACCGGCTGGTCTTCGAGAACATCGCGCAACTCATCGACGGGCTCGGCCTCGTGCCCGTACTGACCGGCTCCCGGTCCCACCCGTTGCTGTGCTTCGACGCGACGCACATGTCGGCGCCGCAGGAGGACCCCGAGGCCGTACGGGCCTACGCAGCGGCGGAGCGACTGCTTCAGGCCGGCCTGACGGACTGTCCTCTGGAGGCGGGCAGTTGTGTCTTCATGAACAACCACGCGGTGGTGCACAGCCGTACCGCCTTTGAGGCACGCTACGACGGCACTGACCGCTGGCTGAAGCGGGTCAACGTCACCCACGACCTCCGCAAGTCGCGGGCCATGCGCCGCTCCGTCGGCTCCCGCCTGATTGGCTAGTCCCGTACTTCGTGGGTCGTTGATTCGGGTGGATCGGGTGTCCCGGTGGTGTCCGGGGTGGGGCCGCGGGTGGGGTAGCTGGGTGTGTCGATGACTTCCCGGTTCCCGCGGCCACGGTCCCAGAGCTCTCTCGCGGTCACCCCGTTGTTCGTGCAGCACAACCACCGCGTCGCTGCCCTCATCCAGGTGATCTGCCCAGCCCTGCTTCGTCTTCTGTCTGATCGAACGCCAGGTCGGACAAGCCCTGGGCCCCGAGGAGTCCAACTCCACCTTCTCGACCTCCTCGGCATCCAAGTCACCCAAACCCGCTAGCCAGAGACCTGAATCGGTGACCCGCGATGTACAGGGTTGGTCGGCAGCACCGGATCTCGTGGCGCACCCGGGGCGACGACGCCCCGGGTGCGCCAACCGGCGTCCAGGCGTGGCTACTCCGCGGCTTCCGGCTTGGCCTTCCGGACCAGTTCGGCGACCTCGCGGACGGTGGGCGTGAGGAAGAAATCGCCCAGGTCCACACTCACGCCCAGCCGCTTCTCCACGGCGTCGAGGACGGATATCGCGAGCAGGCTGTGCCCGCCCTCCTCGAAGAAGTCACCGTCGGGACCGATGGGGCCACAGGCGAGGACCTCCTCGAAGATGTCCCCGACCGTCGTCTCCAGCTCGTCGCCGCCCGGCGCCGCCTGCGAGGGTGCGGACGGCGAAGGGAACGGCGGTGACGGAGCCGTGGCCGTCTCGACGAGACGGGTCAGGGCCTTCCGGTCGATCTTGCCGCTCACCAGGCGGGGCAACTCGGCGATCAGTGTGATGGAGGTCGGAACCATCGCGGGCGGCAGTGTGGCAGCGGCCCGCGCCCGGATCTCCTCCACCGTGGTGTCCACCACGTTCAGCCAGGCCGCCAGCGCCGGAGCGCCATCAGGGCCGCTCACCACGGTCACCGCCGCCTGTAGGACCCCGGGCAACAGCGCCAGCACACTCTCCACTTCCCCTGGCTCCACCCGGTGCCCACGGATCTTCACCTGATCGTCGGCCCGCCCGGCGAACTCCAGCATTCCGTCCGGACGCCACCAGACGAGGTCCCCGGTGCGGTAACTCCGTGCGCCCGGTGCCTCGGCGTCGGCAACGAACGCCGCAGCGGTCAGCTCCGGCCGGTTGCGGTATCCGTTCGCCAGGCCGTGCCCAGCCAGCCTGAGCTCTCCGACGAAGCCGACCGGCAGAGCCCGGCCGTCGGCCCCCGTCACGGTGGCGACGGTGTTGCTGATGGGCCACCCGATCGGCACGCCGGGCCCGGCGTCAGGGCCGTGGTCGAACGCGGTCGCGCCGACCGAGCTCTCCGTCGGGCCGTACTCGTTGATCAGCCTGACTCCGGCCAGCAGTTCGTGGTGACGGCGCACCAGATCGGCCGACGTGGCCTCGCCGGCGACCGTGACGGCGCGGAGCGTGGCAGCGGCGCCCGCGAGCTCGTCCAGCAGGACCTGATAGAGGCTGGGAACAATCGTCAGATGGGTGATCCGGTGCTGTTCCACCAGCTCGGCCAGCTGGCGGGGCAGCAGCCTGTGCGTGTCCGCCAGCACGAGGCGGCCGCCGGAGGCCAGAACCGGGAAGAGGTCGGCCACCGAGCTGTCGAAGGCCAGAGACGGCAGTTGCAGCAACCTCGTGTCGAGACCCAGCTCGTGGTTGCCCAGCTTCCAGTGCACGTAGCTCGCGATGGCGCGGTGCCGTATCTCCACGCCCTTGGGCCTGCCGGTCGACCCCGAGGTGTACACCACGTACGCCAGGTCGTCCGGTAGCGGCCTGGACCGGTGAGGTTCAGGGTCGCCCGTGTCGACGTCGCCCGCGTCGTGGCCGACCGCGGACTGGAAGTCGATCACCGGAGTGGTGAGCCCGGCGGGCAGTTCGGTGAGCATGTCGGGCGCGGCGAGAACGGCTCCGCACTCGGCGTCGTCGAGGATCTCGGCCAGCCTCGCGGCCGGTGACCGGGGGTCGAGCGGTACATAGGCAGCACCCGCGAGCAGCGTGCCCGTGATCGCCGGAACGGCATGGATCGACTTGCCGGTGAACAGCGCCACCCGGTCTCCCCTGCCGATGCCCGACGCATGCAGCCGAGTCGCCACAGCCTCGGCCGCTCGCCAGAACTCGCGATACGTCAGCGTCTCGGCACCGGCAACGACCGCCGTGCGGTCCGGGTGCCTGCGGACTGCTTCCTCGATCGGCGCCGTCAACGTCGTGGTGACGCCGTCCGGTTCGAAGCCGTCCCGGCCGAACCCGGTCGTCGTCGCCACATCCTCCGGTCCGGCCGACAGCAGAGCCGCGACGGCACTCCGCGGATCGGTGAATCCGGCCAGCACGCCGACCACCGACCGCAGCAGGACCTCCAGGAACCATGCCTCGGTGAGCTCTGGGTCGGTCTCGGCCAAGAGCTCACGACCGCCGTCCGCGCCGGGCTCGGTCAGCGTCAGCTCGATGAAATTCCGCCGGGATGCGCCGGCGGCGAGGGGCCCGCCGACCCGGGCCGAACGGACCAGCACGGCGTCGGCGAGCGCCGCGTCCACGTCGTCCACCGCGGTCGCCGCCCGCAGCGTCGAGTCGACGGCCCGGACCAGATCGGCGACGGTGGTCTGCGCGGCAAGGCCGATCGAGGACAGCACCGGCCCGGCCGGACCGGACACGGCCACCACCGGCTCATCGGTATGCTCCGCCGAACCGACCACCACCGTCGTCGCCGCGGTGAGGCCGACCAACTCCTCCAGTGGCCGCCCCCCGGAGACCTTGGCCAGGCCATCGATGGCGGCCTCGGTCAGCGGAAGCCGGGCATGGACTCGCGAGGACTGCGCGGAACCCAGGCGCCGCCGGCGGATCGTGGTGGCAGGCACAGCAGAGTCAGACGTCATTAGCGCATTCCCTTGCTCGGGGGTCAATGAAGACAACTGCCCGCTGGCCCCGCGGCGTTCTCCACAACGTGTGAGCGGCAATCAGCTTCGAACACCACGTCGGGCGCGGGCGGCCGCACCCCTCACTGAGGTGGGACGCGAACACACCGCGCACCGCGTGAGGCCGTGGCCGAGCCACGCTCGGCAGGAACACCCACTGACACCACAGGATGCCTATGTACTTGTCGTGCCTGCGGCCGGGCGGACCGGGACTCCCCCGCCCGGCCGCCGACCCGGCCATCGCCTCGCGTCAGCCACGCTTCGCGATCATGTTGGCCATGCCCTCCTTGCCCTGCGTCTTCAGCGCCTTGAGCCGCTCCTGACGCAGGCGGGCGTCACTCCGCGAGGCCATCCACTGGTTCTCGCGGACCAGCTTGCGATAGCTGTCCAACCGGCGCTGCTGCAGCATGCCGTCCTCGATGGCTTCGATGACCGCACAGCCCGGTTCCGCGACATGCTCGCAGTCGCGGAACCGGCAGTCCTCGGCGAGTTCCTCGATCTCCGAGAACACCTGCTGCAGGCCCTCGGAGGCGTCATACATGCCCACCCCTCGGATACCGGGGGTGTCGATCAGCACACCGCCGCCCGGCAGTGGCATCAGCTCGCGGGTCGTCGTGGTGTGACGGCCCTTGCCGTCGCTCCTGGTCTGCTGGACCTCCATGGCGGAGCGGCCCAGCAGCGCGTTGGCGATGGTGGACTTGCCCGCGCCCGACTGCCCGACCAGGACGCTCGTCCCTGTCAGAACGGCCGCGAGGATGTCCATCCCTTCCCCGCTCGTGGCGCTGACAATCAGGACGTCCACCCCGGGCGCAGCCTGCTCGACCGTCTCGCGGACGGCGTCCGCGTCCTCCGCGAGATCGGACTTGGTGAGGATCATCAACGGCTGTGCTCCGCTCTCCCACGCGAGAGCGAGGAACCGCTCGATCCGGCCGAGGTCCGGCTCCGTGTCCAGGGACACGACGACCGCGATGGTGTCGACGTTGGCCGCGAGCACCTGGCCTTCGGAGCGCTGGGACGCACTGGAGCGGACCATGGCCGTTCGACGCGGCAGCAAGGCCTGGACGAACGTGCCGGCGGCGCCGACCGAGACAGCCGCCCAGTCACCCGTACAGGGCAGCCGCATCGGGTCGGGGTCCGCGACCGGACCGGTGTCGGCGTGCACGACGGTCACCCCGGAGTCGCCGTCGGCGATCACGACGTCGCAACGGCCCCGGTCGACCCGAATGACCCGGCCGGGCACGGTCGGGGCGTCGGTCACGGACCTGAAGTGGTCATCAAGTTCAGCGGACCACCCGTAGGCGTCCAACGGCCGCGGATAAATGGAATCGGCCGAAAACGATGAGTGACGCAACGCGATGAGCCCTTCGGGAGGCATTTCCGGCCGGGTGGACGCAAGTCGGGGTTGCACCGGCTGCTGGACAAGGGGACGGAGGTGTTGGGCTGCTCTCCGGGGCGCCGCTATGGCAGTGGCGACATGAGAGTCACCCCAGCCTCGGCCGACTCCGACGCACCAGGCATTGAACGCAATTGACGCTACGACAGCCCAGGGCGGCCCGCAATACCCTTCATTGGTGATCGGCTTGAAGTCCCCGATCAAGTAGGCCAGTTCGCCCTATCGGAGATCAATCTCGGCTAGAGTCGGCCCACCTCCCCCAGCTGCACACGCGTTGAGTTCCACTCCGCCGGGGGCAATCACCCATTTCAGTGCGGGCGCTACCCGATCTGGTGAAAATTCGTCGGGCGCCCCACCTACCGCACTCAACCAGACGTTTGCGGAACCGATCTCAGGGGGATTATGTGAGCCCGGACGAGACCATTACCCATCTCATGGGAGCTACCGCTGTCATCCTGGTGGCCGCCCATGGGGCGGGTATGCTGGCCCGGAAACTCGGACAACCTTCCATAGTCGGCCAATTGATAGCCGGTATCGCCCTTGGCCCCAGTCTGCTGTCCCAACTCCCGCCCGCCGTAGGCAACACACTGTTTCCGGCCGAGATCGCACCGATGCTGACGGGACTGGGACAGGTCTCACTCGTCCTCTTCCTGTACTTCGTCGGTTACGAGCTGGATCTGGGCCTGCTGCGCGGCCGGTCCCGGTCCACTCTGACGGTCGCGGCGGCGGCCTTCGCGGTGCCGATGATGATGGGCGCGGGCGCTGCTCTCCTCTTCCACGGGACGCTGGAGAATCTCGGCCTTCCACAGGACCTGTCGGCACGCTCGATCCTCTTCCTGGCCGTCTCACTGTCGATCACGGCCGTTCCGGTCCTGATCGTCGTGGTGCGGGAGAACGGCCTGGCCGCCACCGTGCCCGGCGTCATCGCCGTCTCGGCCGCCGGACTGATCGACGTAGTGGGTTGGGCCGTTCTGCTCGGCACCATCATGGACAGCGGCGAAGGGTCGGGAATATCACTTCCGGTGCGGCTGATCCTGCTGGTGGTGGCCGTCGTGGTGATGGCCTGGCCGGCACGCCTGCTGCTGCGCCGACTCATGCGGTCCCCCGGCGTCTCCTCCGCGGCCCGGCTGTCGGCACTGATCGGGTTCGCCTTCGCCGCCTCCTGGGTGACCAGCGCGCTCGGCCTGCACGTGATCTTCGGCGCGCTGCTCGCCGGGGTGGTCACGCCGCGCGAGCCGGACGGCACCCTCAGCCCGGACCTGGTGCGCTCACTGGACAGCATCGGGTCGCTGCTGCTGCCGTTCTTCTTCGTGGTCTCGGGCCGGAGCGTCTCCATCGGCACCCTGGACGGCACCGCGATATCCGTCCTGGTGGGCGTCACCGTGCTGGCGGTCGTCGCCAAGGTGGGGTCCGGCGCGCTGGCTGCCCGCATGTGCAAGTTGGACAACCGGACATCGATGACGATCGGGGTACTGCTGAGTACACGCGGGCTGACGGAGCTGATCGCCCTCAACGCCGGTTTCCAGGCAGGGCTGTTGAGCGGTCCGCTGTACACGGTGCTGGTCCTGATGGCGATCGCCACCACGTTGCTGACACAGCCGCTGCTGGTGCTGGTCCAGCGCATCTGGAAGCGAGAGGGCCCAGCCGACGGCCCCGGCCAGGGCCGTGCCCTCGGCGACTCCGGGCAGCCCGTGTCTGCTGGGCGCTCGCTGCCCTGACCCTGACGCGGCTCGTCCCGGGCAGTCGGACTGTCCGGGACGAGCAGCTCACATGTGGCGACAGGAGCGGGAGGCTAGCGCCCGACTGCCGAGGAGACGCGGTACAGGCCCCGCAGCTCCTCTTCCAGGGCCTTGACCTCGTCAAGCCGGGGCCGACTCTTTGGCGCGAACAGGCCGTCCTGCTCCCAGCGCTCCGGATCCAGGCTCATCGCCGAGACGTTGAGCCAGCCGCGGGAGCGGATCTCCTCCAGCCTCTCGGGCAGCGCGTCCTCAAGCGCGAGGTAGAAGATGACGTGAGCCAGCTCCTCGATGCGCTCCAGGCCGTCGCGCACGCTCGTGAGCACCGTGCCGAAGGCGGGTGTCTCGGAGCCGGGCAGGTTCTGGGCGAAGAGGCGGGCGAGCGTCGGCAGGTCGTCGTAGTAGTCGATGTAGTCGAATGCGAAGACCCCGCGGTAGCTGCGCGCCCAGTTCTGGAACAGGTTCATGATGGTGCCCTGGGTCGATACCGCGTGCGCGCCCAGGGAGCTGAGCGTCGTGCTCGCCGACTCGTCCAGGTAGGTCTTCCCGTAGAACTGCGGGTCGGAGAAGGACCACCCGACGTAGTAGTCCCAGATCGTCTTCAGCGACATGATCACGGCGTTGTCGTGGAAGACGTACGAGCCCTGGATGTTCATGGTGAGCCCCTCGGCCAGCGAGAGGAACCAGCGGTTGGCATACCGTACGAAGCCCTCGTCGAAGGACTCCGCCGAGTCCCGGCCGATCATCTCGGTCACGAAGCCGTTGGCGTAGCCGATCAGGTTGGACCCCACGGAGTAGTAGGGGTCGGCGAAGACCCCGGCGTCCCCGACGCACGCCCAGCGGTCGTGCGAAAAGACCTGCTGCGAGGAGTGGCTGTAGTTCTTCAGTACACGGAAGTCGAGGACCGGCAGGTCACGGATGGCGGGATCGAAGCCCGGGACGCGTTCGACCACGAAGTCGATGGCCTTCTCGATCCGGTTGAACTTCGTGACCGGGTGGAGGTCGTCGGACACGACGATGCCGACGCTGGTGTGGTCGGGGGCCAGCGGGATGGCCCACACCCAACCGCCCTCGAACATGAAGTGGTTGGTGGAGTGCCAGCGGGGTTCGTGGATGCGGTCGTGCCAGGCGGTGTGGTCGGCACCGACCACCTCGTCGGTGTCGAGTCGGCCTTCGAGCCGGAACCAGACCGAGTTGTGCGGCTTGGGGTACCGCTTGGTGAGGTCGAGCTTGCGCTGCAGCAGCCGGTGCCGACCGGTGGCGTCGATGACCCAGCGGCAGGTGACGGTGGTGGCCTCCTCCTCGCCTTCCTGGTCGGACTGGTAGGTCACCCGGTGCGCGGCGTCCTGCTCGCCGAGCTCGATGTCGAGGACCTTGACGCCCTGCGTCAGCTCGGCCCCGGTGCCCTCGACCACGACGCGCAGGTGCTCCTCCAGGGAACCGCGGTTGAGTTGGTAGGACTTGGCGGGGAGGAAGCGGTTGACGCCGAATTCGGCCTCCTCGTGGAGGCCGTCCGCGCCACCGTAGAAGTATCGGAGACCCAGCTTCTCCAGCTGCTCCTCTTCCAGGTAGTCGCGGATGCCGATGACCTCGGCTAAGTAGTGCGCCCCCACCTCGACCGTGGACTCGCCGACCTTGAACGCGGACAGGGGTATCGGTGAACGCTCGCGCTCGCAGACGAGGACGGAGAGCGACGGGTACTCGTCCTTGAGCTGCTTGGCCAGGCAGAGCCCGGCCAGTCCGCCGCCCGCGATGACCACGTCGTAGTCGACACCGGTGAACATGGAATCGGTACCGCGTTTCCCGCTCAAGATGTACCCGCCTTCTCGTTCCGTCGGTTCTCGATGATTCGGGCCAGACTCCGGATGGTCCGGTCCGTGTAGACAGCCGAGTTGTCCAGCTGAACTCCGAGCCGTTCCTCCACACCGGAGACGAGATCCATCACGCTGAGGGAGTCTCCGCCGAGGTCGAAGAAGTCGTCGTCCAGGGCAATGCGCAGGGGTGCGAACAGCTTCTGCCAGACCGCCAGGAGCACTGCCTCGGTCTCCGTCACCGGCTCCGGGCCGGAGCCGGCCTGGCCGGTGGCGCTCTCGTACAAGGCGGTCAGGGCCGCTTCGTCGACCTTGCCGTGGCCGGTGAGCGGCACGGCGTCGACCGGGATGATCGCTGACGGGACCATGTACCCCGGCAGGTTGTCCTGCGCCAGCGCGCGCAGCTGGTCCACGTCCCGGGCAGCGGGGCCCTGGACGAAGGCGATCAGGAGGGGCGTCTCGGAATCCGTTTCGCGACGCAAAAGGTGGACGTAGCCGACCGCGGCGTCCTTCGAGAGGATCTCGGCCACATGGCCCAACTCGACCCGGCGGCCCCGGATCTTCACCTGCTCGTCGCGGCGCTCGATGAACTGGAGATCACCATCCTCGCGCTGCCGGACGATGTCGCCGGTGCGGTAGACCCGCTTTCCCGCGGCCGGGGGCGAGAACGGGGTGAAGAACCTCTCCGCGGTCAGCTCCGGATCGCCCAGGTAGCCCCGGGCCAGCCCCGCCCCGGCCAGGTGCAGCTCGCCGGTTCCGCCCGGTTCCACGGGCGTGCCGTCCTCGTCCAGGACGAACGCCTCGGTGTTGTCGATGGGCTTGCCGATGAGCACGCTCGCATCGGTGGCTGCGAGCGGGTGGACGGTGGAGCAGACAGCGTTCTCGGAGGGGCCGTATTCATTGAACAGCTGCACCGCCGGGAGACGCTGGAAATGCTCCTGGGTCAGACTCGACGTGAACCACTCACCGGCGATGGTGACGCTGCGCAGGGATTTCGCCCGCTGGGCGTCCATTCCGCCGAGAAGGCGCTTGTACAGCGCGGGAGTGATCAGAAAGTGGGTAACACTCCGCTGCTCCATCAGGCCGGTCAGATAACGCCGGTCAGTGATGCGGTCCCGGCGGGGCAGGAGCAGTCGTGCACCGGACGTGAGGGCGCAGAAAGTGTCCGCTACGGAGCTGTCGAACGACGGTCGCGGAATTGCCAGCGTCACGTCTTCCGGACCGAATCCGTAATAGGAATTGCGCCACGTCACCGTGTTGACGATGGCACGGTGCTCGACGGCTATGCCCTTGGGCGTCCCGGTCGTTCCCGATGTGTACATCACGTATGCGAGGTCGGACGGCGTCGCCGCCGGCTCGGGGTCGGAGTCCGGGGTGTCGAGTGAGGCACCCATGACGTCCAGCACGAAGAGTTCTCCGTCGAAGAACATCGCGCCCGCCGCCGACGAGGACTCGATCACCATGGCCCTCGGCGCCACGTTCTCGACGATCCGCTGCGTCACACCCGGCGGGTTGTCGGGGTCCAGGGGGACATAGGCGCCGCCGGCCTTGATGACGGCCAGCACGGCAATGACCACATCCGGCGGGTGCCGAACCAGGATCACCACCCGATCGTCGGGACGGACTCCGCCGGCGTCCCGCAGGTGATGCGCCAGCATATTGGCACGGCGATTGAGTTCGCCGTAGCTCATGCATTCGCCTTCGAATTCCAGGGCGATGCTCCCCGGAACCTTTCGGGCGCACTCCTCAAAAAGGAACTTCAGGGTACTCGAATCGTCATTACTCATCGACAAATGTTCCCCCTGCGGCATTATCCTAACTTCTCGACTCGGGTAGCCTAGCCGCCACCGATCGGGTGATCAAGGGGGCTTTTCTTGATTCTGCGACACCATTTCGGTGACTGAATCCAGTCGCCGCAGAGAGTCGTGGCACGGAAAGTCCGGAAACGTCCTGTCGAATCCGGCTCCCATTTCTTCGTCATGGTCCAGGGCCGACGCCGAAAAGCGCGGACAGTGTTGCGCACTAGCGCTCGAGGGCACGGACGAGTTCGCCGATCGTCGCAGCTGTCGAGGTCTGCGGAAAGAAGTGTCCGCCCGGTACCGGCGTGACCTCGAACGGCCCCGCGCACAACGTCCGCCAGATTGATGCTTCATCGGCCGTCACCACGGAATCCTCGTCCCCGTACATCACCGTGACAGGCGTGGTGATGTGCGCTCGGCTGAGCGGAGGCCGGTAAGCCGCTTGCGCGGTGAAGTCCGCGCGCAACACCGGGAAGAGCCATTCGCGGAACCCGGGACGGGCGAGACCGGCGGGGTTTGCACCGAGCCGTTTCCAGAGCAGTTCGATCTCGTGATCATCTCTGGGGGGCCGCAGTTTCGTCGCCCCTGTGGCGACCGACGCCAGCACCACCAGCCGGATCGGTGGGCGCCCTGCCAGCGTCAGCCGGTGCGTCAGTTCGTAGGCCAGGCCGGCGCCGAAGCTGTGCCCGACCAGAACCAGCGGACCTGAGAGCGCCAGCACGTCCGGCAGCACATCAGCGATGAGCTCGTCCACTGAGCTGAGAGGCACCTCTCGCCCGCGCTCCTCGCGCCCAGGTGCCACGTGGGCGTAGAGATCGAGCTGGTCGGGCAGCAACCGCCGCCAGGACGCGAAGCCGGTCGCCCCTCCACCCGCGCACGGAAAGCAGACCAGGGTGGCGCGAGTGACGTCGCCCGTGCCGGGATTCCGCGGACCGAAGTGGCGCAGAGGCGCGTTGCCGCGCCCGGCGTTGCTCTGCATGTGCGCACACCATCCAAGGGGATCTACGACGAGTACCGCGGGGAAGGAGTTCCGCTCGACGCCTACTGCCCTGTCGGGCCGAGGGCGGGCCAGTTGCGTTCGGCTTGGTCCCGGAGGAGTTCGGATGTGATGCCTCGTCGGGCGCTGAGGTCGGCGAGGACGGCGGCTTGTCGGACGGGTTCGGCTTCAGGGTCGTAGTCGGAGCCGGTGAGGTGCTTGAGCCAGGGTTCGAGGCCCATGGCGTAGGCGTAGACGTGTCGGGCGTTGAGCTGTTGGGCGAGTTGGTCGGCTTGAGCGGCATCGCTGCCCTTGAGCCGGCGCCCGGCGTTGTGTTCGCGGGAGAGCTTCTGTTCCAGAAGCGGTCCATACAGCCAGTTGAGGGGGGCTCCGACGCATTCGAGACCGATGAAGAGGGCATCGAGAGGGGTCTTTGTGAGGTGGGGGATGTTGTTGTAGAGAGCGGGCTCGAGAGGCGTGATGTCGGTGGCGAAGAGGAAGGTGCGGCCTGCGGCCTGGACGAGGGGGACCATCTTGGTGCGGATGTCGAGGTCGGCGTGTTCGCCCAGGAAGGGGAGGGCGGTGACCTCGACGCGGTCGGCTACCTGGTGGGATTCGAGTTCGGACAGTTCCCTGACGTCGGGGAAGCCGAGGGCCTGGAGCATGGTCCTCAGGCTGGGATCGGGCAGAGATCCGCCGGAGGCACGGGGAACGAGGACGGTGCCGATGCGCGCGCGGAGTTGGAGAAGGGTTTCGACGGAGAAGTGGTCGGAGTGGAAGTGGCTGATGACCACGGCATCGATGTGTGCGGGGAGGTCTTCGAAGGTGTAGTGCTGGTGACCGTCGTCGGTGTAGCCGATGAGGGGGTCGAGGAGAACGGACGTGGTGTCGGTTTCGATGAGCACGGTCGCGTGATTGAAGTAACGGGTCCGTACGGTTCCGGGCGCGGGCCGAGTGTGGGCGGCCGGCGGAACGTCGTGGAAGAACGCGATGAAGGCAGGGATGTCGGCCTCGGGGATGCCGAAGCGCTGCGCGAGGCGGGGGACGTCGACCGGGGTGGTGCGGGCGGTGAAGAGTTCGTCCCACAGAGGGGAGTCGAAGGGCAGGTCGATGTCCAGTCGATCAGGGTGAGGGAGAACCGGGCTGCTGTACACGAAGGGCTGAGGAGCTGGTGCGGCGGTGAGGGAGATGCGCTGGCCGTCGCGTTCGTAGGCCGGAGAGGCGTACATCAGCGGTTCGAAGAAGCGGAAGGTGGGCCGGTGGGCGGTGTCGTAGACGAGTTCGACCCGTCCGCGGAGGGCGTCGGGGACCAGGGGGTAGAGGGGCTCCATCGGCCCGCCGAGGGCGTTCTCCCGCAAGAGGGTGCGGAGTTGGTCTATGTCGTCGGCTAGTTGGAGCTTGGCGTGGCCTTCCTTGGCCATCGTGTCGCGAACGGCTTGGACGTCCTCGTGGTCGGCGCCTTGGGGATCGAGGAAGGGGGCGCCGTAGCGGTGGGGGTCCGCGGTGACCGATTCGTGGATATGAGGGGCTTTCAAGTAGCTGTCCACGATAGGGAGGAGACGGTCTCGTAGATTGAGCGCGCCGGTGTGGGGTGCCAGGAGATAGGGCCACGCGTACCAGCGGTGCAGCAGGGGCTGCGCGACCACGGACGGGCGAAGGTACAGCTTCTGGTGTGCCGGCACGTTACTTCCCTCACTGGTCGAGTGATGACGGTGGGTGGGGATGGCTCGTGGCATGAGCGTGCGTGTGCCCGTGAATAAGGAAACACAAGGCACAGGGCTGTCCGGCCTGGGCCCGGAGGAAACGTTCGAGTCACCGGGTTCGGAGTTTTCGCGCCATTCCTGCGGTGTCCGTCTGAGGGTGAGTCAGCCCCTTTACCTCGCAGCGTTGTTCATGTCTATCACGTCCGCAGATCATGAATCCGGCAGTTTTGGCAGCCCAGTTGAGTACCGCTCACGCTCGATGATGCATCTAGCTATTACCCCCCAACTGGTTCAAGGCGAACGTCAAGTGACATGGATTACATGGAGCGCGGTCCCGTTTTCGTGCTTCCCTGAGCCCTCTTCGACCCCTACCCCGGTAGGCACGGCCATCACGCATTTCCCTTATATCCGCGTCAGTGATGGCCGGCGAGATGTCGCGCTCGGCAGGTCGACGCCCCGCATGGCTCCATTCTGTGAACCGGCGGTCCCGGAGTCGGCCCGGATGAGCCGAAGGCCCTTTCCCTCCGAGCGCAGCCCTTGACGGCCTCGAAGACGACACCTTAAACACTTCACGTCCCGATTCGGGACCCGCCGTCGAACCATCGAATTCACGTCAACCAGCCCAGTGATCAGGCCAATTGAGGCGCTCTTTAGCAACCCTATTCATACTGATCATCGAGCTTGGGCATGAACCAGGGTTCTGGATCACATGACCTCGCCTCGCGGCACCAATAGGACTCCGTTAGGTCTGTCTTGATCTTGGTGTCGTGCGTGTTCTCGCGGGCAGGGGCAGGGGCTGGTGGCAGGTGGTGCAGATGCCGGTCCGACACCTCAGGGGCTCTGGAGGGCGTCGAGGACTTGGCAGGGCGTGAGACCGGGCCGGGCGCTTTTGGGGCCAGGCGCTGTTCGGTGAGGAAGGCGTAGGCGACGGTCACGAGGGTGATGTGGTGGTGCCAGCCCGGCCAGGTCGGCGATCGGGGTGTCGGCGGGCAGGTTGGACAGCCAGTACTCGGTGGATGCCTCGGCGTCCTCGGGCCATTCGGTCAGCAGCCGGCAGTCGGGCAGGACCCCGTCCCACCAGCCCTGCTCAGCGGAGGCCGTGGCTGTGATCGGGCGCTCGACGGCTTTACCGGCCGGCCGGGCGCGTACGGCGGCGAAGCGGGAACGTAACTCTCCGCGCGAGCCCTGCCGCCAGGTGAGCGGGGTGAAATCCGTTCGCTCAAGTCCCACGCCGAGGGCCGCCATGGAGGGCGCTCGGTGGCGGTAGCGGGGCTGATGCCAGCAGCCGACCGTGCCCCTGCGGGCCGGGGCCTCAGGCTTGGTGGCGAACGGATATGCCGTCACACCGGCCCGGATGGCCAGCACGTAGGCGAGCCGACGTTCCTGCGAGGCGGCCCGCAGGTGGGCGTTGGTGCCGTAGGCCACCACGGCCGGCGCCTTCATGCCCCATTCGGCGAGGGTATCGAGCATGTCCAGGGCCAGGCGCCACTTCTCCTGGTGGGTAACCTCGGGCGGAATCCTGGTCCTGGCCCGGCGGTCGCGGTCCGAGGCCCGGTCCTCAGGCAGGAACAGCCGCCATCGCGGCGGGCACGAAGCGGTGTCACTCGCCGCGTGAACGCTGACGGCGACCTGACAGTTGGCGCGTTTGCCCTGGGCTCCGCAGTACCGCGGAGCCACGGCGACCGGCATCTGGCCGTCCTTGGGCACCGACACGTCGTCGATCACCCACGCCGTCGGTGCGACCAGCGGCAGCATCCGTTCACAGATACGCCGCTGAACCGGCACCGGATCCCAGGTGGACTGGTTCACGAACTACTTCAGGTTCTGCTCGTTGCCGTCCGGCAGCCGCGAGGCCCTCGCCTGGATCGACTTGCGGCGGCCGTCCGGCATCAGCCCCCGCAGAGGGCACTCGCCCCACCACCTCCGATCCCTGCGCGGCACCGAGGCGAGTACGTCCTCCACGAGGAGCCCCGACCCAGCCCGTAATCGGTTCACTTCATGCGTATCGACACACCCAACCGGCGCCTGCTGGCAACTGTCCGTCGCCGGCCCGCGCACCATCGCGCCAGCGCACTGAACTGGTCCCATTGGTGCAGACGCCATCGAGCCACTGCCCGTGCCTGCCACTACCGTCGACGCACCCGTGCCCGAGGCGGCTTGCCGGAACCATCCACTGACGGCCCACCAGCCCGATAAGCTCGAAACTACCCGCCTGACCAGCGGAAATGGTGAAGTTCCACTGCAGTACCAGGTGGGCCTCATGACTGAGCGTCCGCCCGTTTCGGCGTCAGTCGGCGGAGTCGGCCGACTCCTCGGGGAACCATGCTGTCATCCCGGCATAGCGGGCCGGCGGCTCGTCCGTGGCAGCGAGCCAGTCCCGCTCGCCCTCGCGTCGCTCGTACCGCCGGTGCCGGATGCCGACCTCCTCGACGAGGTCGGCGGCAAGGCGTGAGGCCTCGTACAGATCCTGGTCGGGGGATTGCGAACTGGCGGCCACGACGACCCCCCGCACCTCGGCGGAGTGCCCGTAGCGGAAGGCTCCGTTGCCCAGCAGATGCGGATCGGTGTGTACGGCCGTGCCGTTGTTGCCTCTCAGACGCTGGTGCGTCGCAGCCTTGGCAGCCGCTTTGGGCAGGAAGCGGCGCGCGTCCTCGCCGACGGTGAGAGCGCCCAGCACGGTATCGGCCGGTTCGGCACCGGACTCGGCTGTCGGGTCGAGGATGACGAAACCCATCGCCGGGCGGGGGTAAGGCCCGCGGGGTGCTTCGCCGACTGCTGCTGCGTGGTTCCGGGCAATGCTGGCTGCCCGCCGCTCGGCCAGGTCGGTGAGTAGCGCGCCGAGTTCGGCGTCGTCGAGCATGTACGCGTACGGGTTGCGGCGTATCGCGGCGCGCACGCGCAGCAGTGCGGTCCGCCCGTTCGTGTCGGTCACCTGTGTCTCCTCGTAGTGCGGTCGCGTCCCGGGGACCCGGCGCGCAGGACTGTAGCCGCCTTGATCGCCGGCCGGCCAGGGGGCCTGGAACACCGATAGGCGTATGGCCTGAACATTCCCATGTGGTTCCGATTCTCGCTGTTGACTGTGATCGTTGAAGCAATTTAAGGTCGACGAGTAGCTGGTCCAGACCATTACCTTCGGTTTCCCTATTCGATTTTCTACTGCAAATTCACGCTCCACGAAAAACCGTGTGCAATACCGGTGCAGTACCGGTGCAGAGCTAGAGAATGGGGCTGTTGAACGTGACCGCGCAGGTAGTTTCCAGCGTTGCGCAGAATTTCGCCCAGGACGGGTTCGCCCCTGTTGGTGAGCTCATCGCTCCCGGGGACCTCGACCTTTACCGAGACATCTACGACCGCTTCCTGAGCGGGGACATCGCGGCCGGCGACAAGAGGTCCGACCTCGGCTCGCACGTTCCACTCCGGGACGGGGTTCGGGAGAACATCACACAGATCATGTGGCCGTCGGCACTCCATCCGCCGCTGCGCGAACTCCCGCTGCACTCACACGCACTGGACCTCGCCCGCGAACTGATCGGCGCGGACGCGGAGCTCGACTTCGACATGCTGATCCACAAGGCTCCGCACACCGGCGTCCCCACCCCGTGGCACCAGGACGCGGCGTACTGGATCGAGATGCCCGACCACCGGGCCGTGTCGATCTGGGTGGCGCTCGACGACGCGGTCGCCGACAACGGCTGCATGTGGTACATGCGTGGCTCCCATCGCGAGCCCCTGCGGGTACACCGCCCCACCAGCGACGGCAAGAACATCGAGTGCGACTGCTCCGAGGACGAACCGGGAGCCACGTGCGTGCCGGTGCGGGCGGGCGAGGCGGTGGCCCACGCGGGCACGACCCTGCACAGTTCACGCGGCAACACCACGGACGCCACCCGCAGGGCGTACATCCTCAACTACCGCCCTGCCGCGATGATCCGGCTGGAGAGGGAGCAGGGCGCCGACCACGGTCTCAACGAGAACGTACGACAAGTACGCAACTCGGCCGCGGCCGAGAACTGACACCGCCCCAGCCCGCCGGGCCGGCCTCCGCCGTCGGCCCGGCGGCCCACATCCGCGAGGCCAGAAGGGAAGCCGTGCACCCCATCTCTTTGACGGGCGCCGTAATGACCCACCCCCGGAGGGCCACAGCCGCCGAGGTCATCGCAGCCCGCGACCCTCTGCGACGCATCCGCGTCGTGACGGACCCGGACCCGTCCGGTCCGCCCACCGCGCTGCGCACCGCGAACCCCGCATGGAGCTGCGTCGGGGACGACGCGACCCACCACGTGGTCTTCCAGGACGACGTCCTGATCGCCGACGGCTTCTTCCCCTACCTGGAACAGGTCGCCGCCGCCGTCCCCGGAGAGGCGGTCGCCTTCTACGAGGGCTGGGAGGGAAGGAACAGCGGAGTCGTGCGCCTCGGCGCTCTCACCGGAGCACAGTGGGCCCGGGCGATCGATGAGCACGTGCCCTCGCTCGCCCTCATGCTGCCCGCCGAAATCGCCCGCGAATATCAGAAATTTGCTGTGACACATGGCAAAGGCTGGCCCTACGACGTCGTCATCCAGCGGTATCTGAAATCACGAGAAATTCCGGTGCGTATCGCTGTTCCCAGCACCGTGGACCATGACGACGTACCCAGCCTCGCCGGAAATAGCACGCACGGATGGCGACGCGCAACCTATTTCTCCGAGCGCGCCGTAGACGTGCGGACGTACGATTGCGCCGCGTTCTCCGTGGTGCCCTACTACCAATACGGAGAGGCCCGCTGCGCGGTCCGGTACGGGACGTACTGGGAGCACTTGGACACCGACCGGTACCTGCGGCGCGTCGGTCTGCTGGACCGGTGCGACACCGGGCTCGCGGAACACGACGGACCCGGGCTGCCGGCCGTCGTGCGCCGCCACGTGTGGCTCACGGCCTTCGCCACCGGTGCCGTCGTCGAAGGGCTGACCGCCGCGGAATCCGACCCGGCGGTGGCGGACGCGGTGATGGACTCGCTGGGCCCCGGCGGCCTGTGCGAGGAGTACACCGGCGCCGAGCTGATGGAGATGATCCCGCGGATACGGGCGCTTGCGCTCACCGCGTTCGCCGCCGGCCGGGCGGCCCGCCGCGCGGCCTCGCCCGGACCTCGTGCCACCACGGCCGACCTCGCGGTCACCGGTGGCTCCGCGGCCTTCCGGGAACAGTTGGCGCGGCTGCTCACCGACGCGGGATGCGCCGCGGTCCCCGGCGAACGGCCGGATCCCGCGGCACGCACCGTGATCCATCTCGCCGACCCGCACGGCCGGAGCGACGCCCTGCCGGACCTGTTCGCCGACGCCGAGCGGCAGGGCGTGCGGCGCCTGGTCCTGATTGCCTCCGCCGCCGTCTACCGCGGGCTGACCGACGAGGAGTGCACCGAGAACGCCGTGAGCGGGCGGCCACCGGCCGACGCTGAGGCGCGTGCCTGGTGGGACGCGGAGGAGACCTGCCGGCGCTGGGGCACCCGCACCGGGATTCCCGTCCAGGTCGTACGGATTGCCGAGCAGGTGGGGCCGCACGCGCCTCTGCACGGTGTCCTCGCCGGGTGGATGCTGCGAGCCTGGACCCGACGCCCCATGGAGCTGCTCAACGGCCGTCGCCACCAGATCATCGACCACCGCGACATGGCCGGAGCCCTCGCCGCCATCCTGACCGCCCCCGTGCGCTCGGCGACATACAACGTGGCGTCCGTGCGGTACGAGGAGAACGAGCTGGCCCAGCTCGTCACGGACACCGCCCGGGCCACTCCCTGGCACCCCGGCACCGGCGCCGACGGCGCGCACCCGCCCCTGATGTCCACCGCCCTGGTCACCGCCGAGACCGGATGGCGCCCCGCCGCCGACGTGCACGGCGGGGCCCGAGCCCAGGCCCAGTGGTTGGCTTGCGACACCCATGACGACGTCCCAGGTCCAAAGGGAACAGGCAGCGATGGCTGAGAGCCCGCCGAAGCCCCTGGCCGACACCGGAACAGGGATCTTCTCCCGCCCGTACGCGGTTGCCACCACGACCTTCGCCGTGGTGATGTTCCTGACCGGATTTGCTGCCCTCGCCGTGGTCCCCACTCTGCCCACGGCGGCCCGCGACCTCGACGGAGTCTCCCTCTTCCCGCTGGTGGCGGGAAGCTTCGTCGCCGCCAGCTTGCTGGGCGGCGTGCTCGGCGGGCACTGGGCGGACCGCTCGGGTGCACGCCGACCGCTCGCGCTCGGCATGGTGCTGTCCGTCCTGACCCTGCTGGTCTCGGCCTCCAGCCAGTCGATCTGGCAGCTGGTCACCGGCCGGTTCGTGGACGGTCTCGCCGCCGGCATGGTCGCGGTGTCCGTGACCACCGCAATCGGCCAGTCCTACCCGGAGCAGCTGCGGCCAAGGATGCTGGCGCTGATGAGCGCGAGCTGGGTGATCCCGTCCCTGGTCGGCCCGCCACTGGCGGGCGTGGTCGCCGAGGCGTGGTCCTGGCGGGTCGTCTTCTACGGCCTCGCCGCGCTGACCCTCCTGCCCTCAATCGTGCTGGCGATCGTGCTCCGTCGCCCCTCCAGCGACGGGGCCGCGCCGACGGACCTGCCACCGGCCGAGGAACGCGCCGCCCGCCCGCCGCTGGTCGTGGCAGCGATGCTCAGCCTCGGGGCGGCGCTCGGCCAGTTCGGTGTCTCGGAATGGGACGTCCGCCACCTGCTGTTCGTCGTCGTCGGCGTCGCTCTGCTCGTGGTGTTCGCCCCCCGTCTGCTGCCGGCCGGCACCTGGCGCAGTGCCCGCGGACTGCCGACCACCGTGCTGCTGCGCGGCCTCACCTCGGGCACGTACTTCACCGTCGAGGCCCTGGTTCCGCTGATGCTGATCACCGAGCGGGACGTCGCCACTGTGACGGTCGGCGTGGCGTTCACCACAGCGGCGGTGCTGTGGGCTGCAGCGTCCTGGGTTCAGGGCAATTTGCTCCAGCATGTCGCCCGGCACCGTCTGATCACTGCGGGCGCCCTCATCATGGCCGTGTCCGTCATCCTGGCCGCCGCCGGAAGCCTCAGCGGCGTGCACCCCTTGATCGCGGTGGCCGCCATGCCGCTGGCCGCCGTCGGCATGGGCCTGCTGGACCCGTGTGTCACCGTGCTGTCCCTCAAACACAGCGCCCCGCGCCGGCAGGGCCACACCACCAGCGCCCTGCAGACCAATATGAACCTCGGCCAGGTCGTCGTCCTGGGGCTGGCCTCCGCGGTCCTCAACGCCTGTCTGGCGCTGGGCACGGGCCGGCTCGGCGGCTACGCGTCGGCCTTCGCGCTCCTGGTAGCGCTACCGCTCCTCGTCGCAGTGCTGGCGGGCCGGGCCCGAGTCGTCTGACAGCGGCCGCTCGCCCCGGTCCCACCCATTCCGGTGCCCCGCCAGGGGCACCCACTTCCGAAAGGGGACGCTGTGACCAGCGATCTTGTCGTCATCGGACTCGGCTACGTGGGGCTCCCCCTCGCCGTGGAGGCCGGCCGGGCAGGTCTGAACGTTGTCGGCCTCGACCGGGACCCCGCGACCGTCGACCGCCTCAACTCAGGTGTCTCGCACGTCGACGACGTGTCTGACGCCACTGTCGCCGACCTGCGTGCCCGTGGCTTCGCCGCCACCACCGACGAAGGCGTCCTCGCCGACACCGACACCGTCGTCATCTGTGTGCCCACCCCGCTGTCCGAGCACGGCGGGCCCGACCTGGCCATGGTCCGGGACGCGTGCGAGGCGGTCGCCCGCCATCTGCGGCCCGGGACCCTGGTCGTGCTCGAGTCGACCACGTACCCCGGCACCACCGACGAACTGCTGCGGCCGATCCTCGAACAATCGGGGCTCGGCGCGGGCCGGGACTTCTGGCTGGCGTTCTCACCGGAGCGCGTCGACCCCGGCAACCGTGCCTTCGGGATCCGCAACACACCCAAGGTCGTCGGCGGCCACTCACCCGCCTGCACCTCGGCCGCGGCGGCCTTCTACGGGAAGTTCATCGACAGCATCGTGCAGGCCGCCGGCACCCGCGAAGCGGAGATGGCCAAACTCATCGAGAACACATACCGGCACGTCAACATCGCCCTCGTCAACGAGATGGCGGTGTTCTGCCACGAACTCGGCATCGACCTGTGGGACGCGATCTCCTGCGCCGCCACCAAGCCGTTCGGCTTCCAGGCTTTCTGGCCCGGGCCCGGCGTCGGCGGGCACTGCATCCCGATCGACCCCAACTACCTGGCACACAAGGTCCGCACCCTCGGCTACCCCTTCCGCATGGTCGAACTGGCCCAGGAGATCAACGCCCGGATGCCGCGCTATGTCGTCGAACGCGCTCAGCACCTCCTGGACCGCGCCGGCCGGACGCTCACCGGCGCCCGGGTCCTGCTGCTCGGCGTAACCTACAAGGCGGACATCGCGGATCATCGCGAGACCCCCGCCCGCGATGTCGTCAAACGGCTACGCACGCGGGGTGCAAAGGTCTCCTACCACGATCCCCACGTACCCCAATGGACCGTGGACGGCGCCCCCGTCCAGGCCGCCGACCCGGACCTGCGAACCGCCCTCGCCGACACCGACCTGGCCGTCCTGCTCCAACACCACCGCGTCTACGACACGGACCTCATCGAAGCCCACGCGCCGCTGCTGCTGGACACCCGCGGCGCCGCCCGCCCGCAGCACCACGTCGAGCGCCTCTGAAGCCCTGCGCCGCCGGCCGGCACCCCCAACCTCCCTCCCTCAGGGCCCATGGGCCCGCCGCTTCACAGGAGTGTAAAAACATGTGCGGTACCGTCGGCTGGGTCGACTTCGCCCGCCCGCTCGACCACGGCACGGCACTGGCCATGACCGCCACCATGGCCCGCCGAGGTCCCGACGCCGCGGGACTGTGGACCAGCGACCACGTCGCCCTCGGACACCGACGCCTCTCCGTCATCGACCTGGAGGGCGGCTGCCAGCCCATGGCCGCCGAAAGCCCCTCCGCCGTACGCGCCGCGCTGACGTACAGCGGCGAGACGTACAACTTCCAGGAACTGCGTACTCAGCTCAGCGGCCTGGGCCACCGGTTCACCACCCGCAGCGACACCGAGGTGGTGCTGCGCGCCTACCAGCAGTGGGGAGCCGGACTCGCCACCCGGCTGGAGGGCATCTTCGCGTTCGCCGTCTGGGACCTGGACCGGCAGGAACTGCTGCTCGTCCGGGACCGGATGGGGGTCAAGCCCCTTTACTACGCCGAGACCGCCTCGGGCGTGCTCTTCGGGTCCGAGCCCAAGGCCGTCCTCGCCCACCCCGGGTTCTCCCCGGTCCTCGATGTCGACGGCCTCCGGGACATCCTCTCCGTGGCCAAGGTCCCGGGTCACGCCGTCTTCCGCGGCTTGCGCGAGGTGCCGCCCGGCGGCATGGTCCGCGTCGGGCGCTCCGGTCTCACCGAGGAGCGGTACTGGCGGCTGCGGGTGGCCGAGCACACCGATTCCCTCGACCGGACGATCAGCACCGTACGGGAACTCATGGAGCAGATCGTCCAGGAGCAGATGGTCTCCGACGTGCCACTGTGCACGCTGCTGTCCGGTGGTCTCGACTCCAGCTCGCTCACCGCACTCGCCGCGCAGGCCTCACAGACGGCCGGCACCGGGCGCATCCGCTCCTGCTCGGTCAGCGACCCCGACCCGGACGGCTCGGCGGGCGCCGCCGCCAACCAGGACCACGTGTACGCCCGGCTGCTCGCCGAGCATGTCGGATCCGACCACAGCGAACTCCCCCTCAAGGCACCCGACCTGCTCGATCCCGCCCTGCGGGCTTCCGTCCTCCAGGCGTACGACCTCCCCATCGCCAAGGGCGACGAACACGCCTCGCTGCACCTGCTCTTCAGCATCGTGCGTCGGCACTCCACGGTCGCGCTCTCCGGAGAATGCGGTGACGAGGTGTTCGGCGGCTACCGTTGGCAGCGCGAACGGGACACCGTGCTCTCCAGCACCTTCCCCTGGGTGCACGAAGGACGCGCCAACTACCAGGGCAACGAGGTCGTCTTCTCGCCCGACCTGCTCGCCAAGCTGGACCTCGCGGCGTACGAGCGGGACTGTCACAGCACCGCCGTCGCTGAGATCGACGCCCGCGCCGACATCGCGGACCCGGTGGAGGCCCGCTATCGCGAGGTCACCTACCTCGCCCTTACTCGGCACGCTCAAATCCTCTTCGACCGCAAGGACCGGATGAGCATGGCCTGCGGTCTTGAGGTCCGGGTGCCCTTCGCCGACCACCGCCTGGTCGAGTACACCTTCAACATCCCGTGGGCCATGAAGAGCTTCGATGGCCGGGAGAAGAGCCTGCTGCGGGCGGCGATGCGGGACCTGCTGCCGGAGGCGGTGGCCCAGCGGGTCAAGACGCCCTATCCCTCCATCAGGGCCGAGGCCTACGACCGGACGCTACGTGAGCGGCTGGCCGAACTGATCCGCACGGGGGACGCTCCTCTTGACCCCCTCATCGCCCCCGGACTGAAGTCGGCAGTGTGCCGGGAGGGCGCGGCTGCCCTGAAGCAGGGGATGAGCCGGGCCGCCCTGGAGACCACACTGCAACTGGACGCCTGGCTGCGTGCCTACGACGTGCAGCTCGTCCTCTAACCGACGCTGTAGAAGGTCCAGCAGTTCTCGAACGAGGCCCGCGGCTGTGAGGGAGGCGAGCGTGGTGCCGCAGAGGAGGACTGCTGCGAGTTCGCCTGCGGTGAGGTGGAGGTCGGCGGGGGCCTTCGTGCGCTCGCAGGTGACGGTGTCTTTCTCGGCCTGCAGCCGTTAGCGGTCGGCGTTCCAGGGGCAGAAGTCGTCATCGACGTCCGGGACCACGTCCAGCGGGGTGGAGCAGCGGCATCCGGCCAGGGCCCGGGCGACATCGACCAGTCGTAACCACAGCCGGTCGACCACGGGTGAGTGGACCGCTCGCGGTTCGGCCGGCAGGTTGGGGAGCGGCTCGTTGGCGGCGGCCTCCTACTCGATCCAAGGCACCAGGCCGATCCCGGTCAGGAAGCGCCACAGCGCGGCGTATACCTGCCGGGTGGCCGCTGCCAGTTCCACGATCCGCACCGCCTCGTGTGAGCGCGTACCCGGTGGTGTCGCCTCTCGGGTCGCGATGCACGACGTGGCGCAGCGTTGTCGCGCTGCCGCGCTACTCAGGCTCGTCGCGCAGTCGGCTGTTCCAGCACCGGTCGGCGCGGTCGGGCCAGCCGAACAACGGCCCTGGGCCCTCGCCCGCCGCGCACATCAGAAATCGGATCTGCACCGCGTCTCGCCCGCAACTGAAGGTGTCAGCAGTATGCCGTTGACGCACTGAACAGCACCTCCATCCAGGTTCGTCCGTCGCGGCTGCAGATCACATGTGGTCGACGTCCAACTTGCGCGCGCTGTCGAGGTACAGGTCGTCGTAGGCGCTGTACCAAAGGCCGCCGGTCAGCACACACTTCGTCTCCTGCTCCGGAGCGGTGACCGCCTCGGGAAACCGGGCCCGGCAGGGAGCGACACTGCCGGGAGGACCAGGGCCATCGCGCTGGCCAGCATCAGCGCCACCGCCGTACCCACCGCGATCGCCGCGAGCTGCCGCAGACCGTGCGCGACCGATCGGTACAAGGCCGACTCCACCAGCCCGCCACCGCCCACGCCGCCAGGGCCGCCTTGGCGGCCTGAGCCGCCAGATCCCGCTCCCGGCCCAGGCTGGCCCACGCCCGCCGCCGCACCGTCAGTACAACAAACAGCCCCGGCACAGCATCGGACAGGCCGTATCGCCATACGAGCCCACTCCATGGCACATCAAGTGCCACGCCAAGGGCGAGACGCACCCCCTGACCGTGATGTCACCCGTCACCGACCGCGCACGCCGCGGACGTGCCCTGTTGCGATCCGCCTTCCTCATCCCCACCGGATCCCCGCCGGTCGATCGGCCGGGGAGGGGAAGGCCGGCGCGCGGTAGCCGCTCGCGTGGGGCTCGTTGCGTTGTACTGCTGTTGGAGGTGGGCGAACGTGCGGGGCGGCTGTTGCCCTTCTCCTGGGTGCCTGCGGCGTCAGCGGGCGCGGAACCGTGGCGGAACGACGGGACGACGTACGCGACACAACGGCCGTGTTCGAGCAGGCTCTCGGTGAAGGTGCGTAGGAGCGACGAGTGAGGAGTCCCTGCCACCGGGCCGGACACAACTGACGGCCCTCACTCCCGCACCGGGCGGAATCGTCGACCCGCAGACGGCCGGCCAGGAGGACGGCACAGCATCGCCCGCATCGCTCGCATCACCCGCGCGCTCAACGATGCAGGGATACCAAGCCCGTCCGCCGCCTCCCCCGCCGCAACCCGCACCCCGCCGGCCATCGGTGGATCCTCACAACGTCCGCGCCATCCTTGTTCATGGCTGTCTGATTCATCGGCCATCACTGGAGCTCAATTGGCTGAAAATGCACACTCCAAGCCGAGTGTCACGAAATCTCGAACACGACGAGGGGGCGGTAAATCGCCTGAAAACGCCGGATGCCGCATGCCATGGATCAGCGGCGGCAAGTCAGTCCGGTTACCACACAGTTGTGCCACGGTAGCCATTTTCCGACGAAGTGAAGTAGACCCTTCGCCGGGGCCCGTGTGCCTGGTGTGGTGACTAGCATGAGCGACGTGCTTGATCCGGACGATGCCCCAACGTCTTCCGGATTCTCGGCGATGTCTCAGCCATGGACGCACCCCCTGATCACACGGACCGAGGGACCGCGGAATGCCAGTGCCTGCTCGCCCCCGCCAGCGCCGATCCGCGCAGCCGACGGGTTCCTCCCCAGCCGTGCTCTCCGCACTCCTGGTCGTCACGGCCGCGGGAGCCGGAGCGGCCGTCGGCCTCGCCCCCGAGGGAGCCCGCCCATGGGTGGCGGGCACGGCGATCGCAGCCTGGGGCTGCATCGCGGCCGTCGTCGCCTTCACCTCCGCCCGGTTGCGTCAGGCCCACCGTGAGACGGTGTCACGGTCCGGTGAGCTGGAGATGACCAAGAACAACTGGATGCAGCACGGCGCCGAGACGGATCGGCTGGTCAATGTGACCCTGCCGGAGACAGCCAAGCGGCTCAACGAGGGCATCGGCACCGACGAGGTTCTGGCCGGGCTGCCCATCCCCTCCGACCCGTACCTGCGCCGGATGCTGCACATCTTCACCACCGAGGTCGCCGCGTCGGTCCGGCGAACCGCCGAGGCTCAGTCGGACCTCGACATGATGCGTCGTGAACTGGCCCGGGGGACAGAGGAACTCGAACGCCTCACCAACGACACGCTGCCGGCCGCGGTGGCCCTGCTGCGCGAGGGCAGCTCGGCGGACACCGTCCTCGCCAAGCTCGACTGGCCGAGCGTCCCCCTGCTGCGCTCCCCCGCGGAATCGTTCATCCGTGAACTCGCGTACGCAGAGCGCCGTTCCGCCGCCGCCCAGGCGGCCTCCGCGAAGGCGCTGAGCCGGGTCCAGGCCAAGACCGTCGGCATGCTCGCCGACCTGCGGGACATGCAGGACCGCCACGCCGGGGAGATCTTCGGCGATCTGCTGCGCCTGGATCACAGCACCTCCCAACTGGGCCTCATGACCGACCGGCTCGCCCTGCTGATGGGCGGCCGCTCCAGCCGCGTCTGGAACAAGCCGATCGTCATGGAGAGCATTCTGCGCGGCTCCGTCGGCCGGATCGCCGCGTACCGGCGCGTCCGTCTGCACAACTCCAGCAAGGTCGCCATCGCGGGCTTCGCGGCAGAGGGCGTGATGCACCTGCTGGCCGAACTCATGGACAACGCCGCCAACTTCTCGCCGCCGATCGACGAGGTCCACGTATACGTGGAAGAGCGCAGCGCCGGTCTCGTCATCACCATCGAGGACAGCGGTCTGAAGATGTCCGACGCCTCCATGCGCCGGGCTGCGGAGTCGGTGTCGGGCCAGGTCACCGACCTCGCCTCGCTGCAGGGCACCCGGCTCGGCCTGAGCGTGGTGGGGCGGCTCGCCGCCAAGCACGACATCAGCGTCAACTACCGTCCCTCCTCGCGCGGCGGCACCGGCGTCGTCGTACTGCTGCCGCCCCAGCTCGTGGCGCAGCAGCGCGAGCCGGTCACTCCCGAGCCTCCGCGTCGTGGCGCGGGAGTTCCGACCGCCGCGTCGGCTCCCGTGGTCGAGGAAGCACTCCCGCTGCGACCTCAGGCGGTCGGGCCCGCGGATGAGGCGCCCCGAGCCGACGTTCCCGGCAGGCCCACCGCGGCCACTCCCAACGGGCTGCCGGTCCGGGCCCCCGGCCGCACCATGGCCGAGGCAGAACGAGGACGGCCGAAGACGACGTCCGAGCCGTCCCGGGCGGAGCCCGGCGGAACCGGTCCGGCGCGCGACGCCGGAAGCCAGTTCGGTGCCTTTCACCGCGGCCGACAGGCCGGAGGGTCCTCCGCCGGCTCCATCGCCGATCCCGGCGATGACTCCGGGCACGAGACCGGGCCCGAGGCGGACGACTAGATCCGGCCCCTTCGCACACCTCAGGGGCACCGCAAGCCCCCTCCGCATTGATTCGCCGCACCCCGTTGGATTGGAGGAACGGGCCGGGTGACCACCAAGAGGTCATGACCCGTCCCGCCCATCATGGAGACCACTGACAACAGCCTCACCTGGCTCTTGATGAACCTCATGGAGCGCACCCCGGGCACCCGCCACGCACTCGTACTGTCACGGGACGGCCTGAAGCTGTGCTGGACGGACCACCTGAACCTCGACCAGGCCGATCAGCTGGCGGCGATCTGCTCCGGCATCCAGGCTCTCGCGCAGGGCGCGTCCGTGGAGTTCGGCGACGGAACGGGCGGCGTGCGGCACTCCATGACCGAGTTCCACGGAGGTCTCCTGTTCATCGTGGACGCCGGCCAGGGCGCGCATCTCGCGGTCGTCGCCGAGGAGAGCGCCGACCCGGGTGTCGTCGGCCATCAGATGACCGAGCTGGTGGAACAGATCGGTGACCATCTGCGGGCCGAACCCCGCGCCTCCGTCACCGGGGGTGCCTCGGCGTGATCCACAAACCCGTGGACGTCGGCGGCCCCGACCGGCTCTACATGGTCACGGGTGGACGCAGTGAAGCCGACGACGCCTTCGACCTGGTCACACTGATCGTCAGTGAGTGCGAGCCCACCGCCGGGATGCAGTCCGAGCACACCCGGATCCTCGAGATGTGCCGGCACCCGACGGCACTGGTCGAGATCTCGGCCGAACTCAAGCTGCCCATCACCGTCGTACGGATCCTCCTCGGCGACCTCCATGCCATGGGCAAGGTGAGCGCCCGTCACCCCCGCGCGGCCGAGTCCGTCGCGACCCTCCCCGAAACCGCCCTGCTGCAGGAGGTGCTCCATGGGCTCCGCAACCTCTGAGCTGCCCGCCCAGCGCACACCGCTGACCGATGCCGCCGAAACCGGCCTGAAGATCGTCGTCGTGGGCGGTTTCGGTGCCGGCAAGACCACCCTGGTCCGCTCGGTCAGCGAGATCCGGCCGCTCAACACCGAAGAGGTGATGACGCAGGCCGGGCAGGGCGTCGACGAGACGACGGGTGTGGAGCGAAAGACCACGACGACCGTCGCGTTCGACTTCGGGCGTATCAGCCTCAGCCGGCGCATGGTGCTCTACCTGTTCGGCGCACCGGGCCAGGAACGCTTCTGGTTCCTCTGGGACCGTCTGTTCTCCGGCACTCTGGGCGCGATCGTCCTTGTCGACACCCGGCGTATGGAGGACTCCTGGTACGCGATCGACAGGCTCGAACACCACGAGACGCCGTTCGTGGTGGCCGTCAATCGTTTCGACGACGACAAGCGCCAGCTATCGCTCGACGAGATCCGACAGGCACTCGCGCTGGGCGAACACGTACCCATGGTCGACTGTGACGCACGGGTCAGGTCTTCGGGCAAAGAGGTCCTGATCACTCTCGTGGACCATCTCCACGCATTGGCCCTGTCCCAGGAGGGGACCTCGTGAGCGACTCCACCGGCTCCCCGTCCACGGGCACGCCTCCGCCGGGCTGCCCGGCACATGCCTCCGCCGTACCCCTGGGCGGTCTGGAGTACCAGCAGACGCCCTCGCAGCTGTACCGCACCATGCGCCGGGAGCACGGGGCGGTGGCGCCGGTCCTGCTCGACGGCGACATCCCGGCCTGGCTCGTACTCGGCTACCCCGAGGTCAGCTTTGTGACCAGCCATGACGAGCTGTTCGCACGGGACTCCCGGCGGTGGAACCAGTGGCCGAACATCCCGGAGGACTGGCCCCTGCTGCCGTTCGTCGGCTACCAGCCGTCCGTGCTGTTCACCGAGGGGCAGGAGCATCAGCGCCGGGCGGGCGTCATCACCCAGGCGCTGGAGGGGGTCGACCAGTTCGAACTGGCCCGCGAATGCCAGTCGATCGCCGAGCAACTGATCACCTCGTTCGCCGGCAGCGGTCAGGCCGAGCTGATGAGCGCGTACGCGCATGCCCTGCCGGCCCGTGCGGTGCTGTGGATGTGCGGCGTGCCGCAGGGCAGCGCGGATACGGAGCAGCTCATCGATGATCTGCGGATCTCGCTGGACGCCGGTGAGGGCGACGATCCGGTGGCGGCGTACATGCGCGTCGGGGAACGCATCATGCAGTTGGTGAAGGAGAAGCGGGAGCGCCCCGGTCCCGACGTCACCTCCCGGATGCTGCTGGATCCGGCAGACCTCAGCGACGAGGAGATCGTGCAGGACCTGATCTCCGTCATCGCCGCGGCGCAGCAGCCGACCGCCAACTGGATCTGCAACACCCTGCGCCTGCTGCTGACCGACGAGCGCTTCGCGGTCAACGTCTCCGGCGGCCGGGTCAGTGTCGGGGACGCGCTGAACGAAGTGCTGTGGCTGGACACGCCGACCCAGAACTTCATCGGCCGCTGGGCCGTGCGCGACACACAGCTCGGCGGGCGGCTCATCCGCGAGGGCGACTGCCTCGTCCTCGGCCTCGCGGCGGCCAACACGGACCCTCAGATCTGGCCCGACGCACATGTCGGCGTCGAGAACTCCGCGCACCTGTCCTTCAGCAACGGTGAGCACCGCTGCCCCTATCCCGCTCCGCTGCTCGCCGACGTGATGGCACGCACGGCGGTGGAGACTCTCCTGGAGCGGCTGCCCGACCTGGTGCTGGGCATCGAAATGGCTGACCTGACCTGGCGTCCGTCCATCTGGATGCGCGGACTGACGTCCCTGCCCGTGCAGTTCACTCCGGCGGCGCAGTAGCCACGTCCTCCGCGGGCCGGGCAGCGATCCGCGGGGCCCCTGGCACGCGGAGAACGTGGATCGCCACCGGGCCGTCGCTCAAGTGGTGACCGGGGTGAAGCGCACCGGCAGTGACTGCGGGCCGCGGGTGAAGACGCCCTGCTCGACGGGCTCGTAGCCGTCGGCGAAACGCAGATCGGGCATCGCGTCGAGCAGTTGGTTCACCCCCACTTCGACCTCTGCCTTGGCGAGCAGCGCGCCGACGCAGAAGTGTCGGCCCAGCGCGAAAGCGAGATGGTCGGCAGCGGCCGAGAACGCAGAGGTCGTGGCGAGGTCGTCTCGGAAGATGTCGAACCGGTCGGGGTTGCGGTAGCGGCGCTCGTCCCGGTTGGCAGCTCCGATGAGACACGTCACCGTGGCTCCCTGCGGGATGGTGCCACCGGAGACCTCGACCTCGGTGGCCGACTGTCGCATGATCATGTGGACCGGAGGGGTGTAGCGCAGCGTCTCGGCGAAGGCCGCGGAGATCAGACTCCGGTCCTCGCGGACCGCCGCCAGCTGCTCGGGGTGCAGGAGCAGGTTGGCGAGGATGCTCGCGATCGCCTTGTCAGTGGTCTCCCCACCGGCGGCGAGCAGCAGGCTGCAGAACGCCTTGATGTCCTCGTCGCTCATCCGGACACCGTCGACCTCGGCGGCACAGAGCGTGGACAGCAGATCGTCGCCAAGGTGGTCGCGCCGCTCGCGGATGATCGGAATCATGTACTCGGCGAACTCCACCCGGGTGCGCTCGCCGGCGGCGGTCACCTCGGGATCGCCGGAGAGGTTGCCGAGGAAGGCGATGACGGCGGTGTACCAACCGTGGAAGCGGGCGTGGTCGGCTTTGTCCAGGCCCAGCATGTCCGCGATCACGTTGACCGGGAACCGGGTCGCGTAGTCGCTGACGATGTCGGCCGAGCCGGAGTGCCGGAAGGCGTCGATGAGTTCGCGCGAGTTGCGCTCGATGACCGGCAGGAATCTCTCCTGCAGCTCGCTGCCGCGGAACGCGGGGGCGACGAGTGCACGCCGCACCGCGTGCTCCCGACCGCTGAGCTGGAGAATCGTCTTGCCGTGGACCGGCTCCACCTGCCAGTTGTAGTTGTCGGTCGTGAACTCGGACTTCTTGTCCTTGAAGACCCGCTCGACGTCGTCGTAGCGGGAGATGATGTAACTCTGGGTGGCCTCGTGCCAGATCAGGGGGTTCTTCTCCCGCATCGCCACGTACGCGGGATAGGGATCCGCGGCGAACTCGGGCGAGAGGATGTCGGGCACCTGCTGGGCAGTGGACACGGTACTCCTCGTAAGTAGATGCGTGCCGTCGAGGGACAGGCTATTGATCTTTCGATGGCTCAAACAGTCCAGTCCGGGCCGAAGTTGAATGCCTGACCATCGGGCGTCGAGCATGCAGGACGGCCACAGGGTCGTTCACCGCTCTCCCGGGCACGGAAGGCCCCGCGAGATGCCCGACTCTCGCCAGGGGCTCCCCTACGGGCATCTCCCCGACGGCGGGTGGTTCGGCGATTTTCGTCGTCGGCCGCCCCCAGAACAGGCAGGCTGAGGCGGGACGGAGCAAGATGGCCGGAGGCCACGAGCAGCGTCCACCCCTGGTCGGGGATTCTGCGCACGACTTCGTAGGCGACCGCCGCCCCCAGGCTGTGACCGAAAAAGATCACTGGCCCGCCGTCGTCCACCGAGGCGAACGCTTCAGCCACCTCGTCGGCGAGAGCCTGCACATCGGCGAAGAGCGGCTCCTGTTGGCGTTCCGCCCGCCCGGGTTACTGGACGCCCGCTGTCCGGGCGCTGCCGGCCGGGCGCGCAGCAAGGCAGGTAGGAACTTGCGGAACCGCCTGAGTGCGGGAAGAAGAGGACGGTCCAGGGTGTGCTGAGGGGGGTGCCTCTATGTCCTTCGTCAAGGCCGAAGGGCTTATGCAGGGGTGGTTTCGGGGGTGTGGGGTTCGTAGAAGGTGCCGTCGCGGAGCATGGCGAACAGGACAATGATGCGTTGGCGGGCGAGGCGGAGGGGTGCCGGTCGGCAGGTTCTTTCTCTGCTGGTGGTACGGCGGCAGAGAATCGTTGACCAGAGCGATCAGTGCCCGTCGTGACTTTGGCAGGATCGCCGGCCCGGGAATGGTCCGGATCTTGAGCGGTGCGGTTCCTCGGACCGGGTCTGCGTTCGGATGGACCTTCGCCTTCTGCGCTTCCTGCACCTTGGTGGCCGGGTCGAAGAGCGCGGCTCCTGCTGGGCCGCCTGGCGCCATGAAACGGTCGAATCCGGACACCACTATGTTGTGGCCCATCTGAGGAGCCTGAGGCGTACTCGCTCCTGCGGTCCGTGTGAAAGATGACACCGCACACGTCTCCGCCACGGGGCGTCGCGGCTATGTGCAGGGCGGCGACGACCGGTTCGACACCGTGGCGTGCCGCCGTCGCGACCAGCCTGATCCAGATCCGCGGCGAGCCGTGGGTGCCGCCGGAGTCGTCGAACTCTCCCCCAACTCCCCCTGCAGTCACGGTCTCTACGCTACGAGAGAAGGGACAGCGGTGATCTCCTTGCACCCTCCACCGCCCCATCGCGGGCATCCCGCCTGCGCGACAACGCTCCCGGCTACCGCCACTTCGACAGCAGCCCCCGGCCGGGCGGCCGACTCACCTGGGCCGAGGGAGAGTTCGACTCCGTGCAGCGCTCGCATCGAGCCGGCGTATCGAAGAGGGACGGTTCCACCTCACCGCGACCGTGCCGCCGGGCACCAGCGCCACGACTGCGTCGCGGACTGGTCATCCCGACCGGCGGGTCCGACCGGCGGGTCCGACCGGCGGGTCCGACCGGCGCGCCGGATTCGGTGAGCGGGAGCGGGAGCGGAATCGGCGTCGTGCGTGCGAACGGGTCAGATCCAGCCGCGTTGTGCCGCCCGCCAGCCCAGCTGGATGCGGTTGTCTGCGCCGGCGAGATCCATCAGGTGCCGGATTCGGCGAGTGACGGTACGCAGGGACAGACCGATGTTGTTGGCGACGGCACGGTCGGTGAGTCCGGCCAGCAGCAGGTCCAGGATCTTGGCGTCGAGGGAGGAGAGCCGGGCCGGGCCGGGGGAGCCGTCCGCGTACGGTACCGGTGCCTCACCTGCGGCGCGCGGGCGCAGGGGGTAGGCGTCTGCCCAGGTCTTCTCGAAGAGCGTCACGAGTGGGCTCAGCAGGCCGCTGGAGCTGATCAGCACGGCTCGGGGTGTCTCCTGGGGGCCGACGAGAAGCGGCACCAGTGCGATAGCGGAGTCCGCGATGACCATGGACACCGGTAACTCGGCGACGATGGCGATCTCCTGGCCCCGGCCGAGGGACTGGTCGATGTCGATCGTCGAGTCGGGGTCGGCCAGATAGGACTGCTCGATCACCGTTCGCATACGCAGCCCGCGCCGCGCGACGACGGGTTCGGCGGGGTTGTCCCTCGGGCCGACCGCGATCGGCGGGGTCTTGGTGAAGCCGCATATCTGGTGGTCGGCGGATTCCAGGACCTGGAGGAAACGCCGGCTGATGGGCTGTAAGCCAGTCACGATCTCGATGAGACCGCCCAGATCACGACTGGCGGCGGCACGGTGACGTTCGGCGAGTTCGGTGACGGCGAGTTCGACCTGGCGCAACTCGTCGCGCCGGGCGGCGAGCATCGAGCCGAGCGTGATGGTGGGCGGGCCGACGACATGGCTGCCGGATTCGTCCGGTGCGGTGGTGACCAACCCGTGGCGGGCAAGGCCGGCGAGTGCCGCCGTGATGGCTTCCGGCGGGTGATCGAGGGCCGTGCGGAGTGCCGCCGTGGTGGTTTCGCCGCGGTCGACGAGGTGCTGGTAGACGTCCTCCTCGACAGAGCTCAGGCCGAGACCAGCCAGCATGGGGCCCGTGCTCCTTCCCGCCGACATCAGGTGGATCAGCACAGCGTAGGTCTCCTACGGCTCCCTCAGGGCATACGCGGTCCGGGCCCGCCTCCGGAGAGGGCGGGCCCGGACCGCGTACGACTCGACGGTGACGGGTGGTCAGTTGTCGCGCGGGGTGACCTTGAAGGCACGGATGATCGTCTGATCGGCCGTGTTCCCCTTGCCGTCCCTCACCTTGGCGCGCAGCGACACGGAGACTGCGTCGTCAGGGGGCAGCAGCTGGATCCGGCCTGCGGTCCTGGGTACGCGCTGCCAGGTCCCGCCCTCGTCGTACGAGACCTCCACGGTCAGGGAGCGGATCCCCGCGCGGACCCCCTCGACACTGACCGGCACGAGGACCGGCCGGCCCGCCGGTGCGCCGGTGTCCGTCGTGAGACGAGGTGTGTAGCGGATGTTCAGCAGCGGGATCCGCTGGGTGCCGGACGCGACCGCGGCGGAGCGGAAGGTCCAGGTGGAGACGATCCGGGGAGAGAGGCTGGTGTACTGGGCCGCCTGGGTCAGGTCGGTGGACAGGACGTAGCCGATGTCACCAGCGGGGACGGCGACATTGCCGATGGAGGTGGGGAAGGCGGTGTCGACGAGGGTGGTGCCGCCGGCCACGAGTGTGGTGCGGGCACGGCCACCGAAGCGCAGGCCCGTGCTGCCTGGGTGGCCGGCGGTGTCCGTGTAGAGGGGGATGCTCATGTCGAGCTGGTTCCCGGTCCTGAAGAGCCCCCAGCCTCTGCCACCGAGACTGTCACGCCCTTCACCCAGGCCGAATCCGGGACCGAAGACGCCCACTCCGTAGCTGGTCCGGTAGCTGCCGCCGGCCCGGTAGCGTCGCTCGGGGCTGTAGTACTTGGCCTCGTCACGCAGCGTGGCGCTGTTCTGCGTCACGATGAATCCCCAGGCCACCCCGGCCGCCGTGTTGACATAGTCCGTCTGTACGCGGGGCAGCGCGGTGGTGTCGCGAAGAGCGACGCCCGCGGAGCTCATGCCGTCCGGCGCGTAAGGAACCGCCGCGACCTCTGCCTGCTTGTTCACGACGGAGGCGACGAGAGTGCTGTCGATCCGGGCCAGGTCACGCCGGGTGAGGTCCCGGGTGAGACCGGCGCCGCGCCTGTCCGGCAGCGGGAAGGCGAGGCGGTACTGGGGAGCGCCGGCGCCGCCGGGGACCTCCGGGCGGGTCCAGAGACCGCCGAGCATCACCTGGAGCGATCCGGTGGTGGCACGCCCACCGAGCTGCGCGAACGACAGTCCGTCGAACGAGCCCAGCCACGACGTGGTCATCCTGAGCCCGCTGCCGGTGGTCCTTCGGACGGCCAGCACACCGGCTGTCCTCGTGGCCTCGCGATCGGGCAGGGTGACATCGACCGATCCGGCGGTGCGGGCGTCGAGGGTCAGGGACCTGTCCTCGTTCACGACGAGTTCGGGGTGGTAGAGGACGGCACGCTGGGTACTGCCGTCGGCCCGGCGGGTGGTGATGGTGCTGTTGAGGTGATAGGTGCCGGGGGGCACGCGCACCAGCCAGGTGCCGTCGGACTGCCTGTCGGAGCTGTACGAGGCGCCGGTGGTGGTGTCGTAGAGACTGTCCCCGGAACTGGGCACCGGGGCGTTCCCGTCCGCTCCGATGCGACGAAACGTCAGGTCATAGACCTCGCTCTCTCGAACGGCGCCGAGCGGGGTGCGGGCGACGACGGCGGACCCGGTGGTCGCGGTGACCGTGCCGGACAGCTGGCCGGTGGCCGTGCCGACCCGGGTGTCGGAGGTGACGGTGGCGGTCGCGGTGCCACCGGCCGGGACCGTGACCCGCGCCGGGGCGACGGTGAAGGTGCCCTCGTTGACCGCCTTGCCCGAGCGGTCGGCCGTCGCTGCGGCCAGGTCGAGTACGAGGTCCTGGTCACCGCTGTTGCGGTACGTCAGGGTCCTGGCGGTCGGCGTGTCGTCGGTGTGCGGAAAGTCCGCGAAGCCGAAGGACAGCGAGGCCGGTTCACTGGTCACCTGTCTGCTCGTCGCGGCGGCCACGTCGACCCGGCCGGCGCCCTGCTGGAACGCGCCCCGGTCGGTGCTGGGCCGGGCGGAGGTCATCAGCGTGCTCTTGAGCTGCGCGCCGGACCAGTCGGGGTGCGCGCTCGCCAGGAGTGCCGCCGCGCCGGCGACATGCGGTGTAGCCATCGAAGTGCCGGACGCCGAGGTGTAGTTGGCGTCGACCGGACCGTCGCCCGGCTGAACACAAGCGTTCTCGCACAGCGACGTGCCGGCCGCACGGGCGGCGACGATCTGCACACCGGGGCCCGTGATGTCGGGCTTGACAGCGTTGTCCCCAATGCGGGGGCCGGTGCTGGAGAACGTGGCCAGGGCGTCGGAGTCGTCGATGGCTCCCACTGTCAGCGCGGCGTCCGCGCTGCCCGGGCTGCCGACCGTACCGTCACCGTTGCGCCCGTCATTGCCCGCGGCGACGACGAACAGTGTGCCGTGCTTGCGGGACAGGTCGTCGACAGCGGCTTCGAGAGGGTCGGTCGCCGGATCGTCCTGGCCGCCCAGGCTCATGTTGACGATCTTCGCGCCCTGGTCGACGGCCCACTGCATCCCTTCCAGGATGTCCGAGTAGTTGCCTCCGCCCTGGTTGTCGAGCACCTTGCCGTTCAGCAGAGTGACATCAGGGGCGACCCCCTTGAACTTCCCGCCGGACGCGGCACCGCTGCCCGTGATGATCGATGCCAGGTGGGTCCCGTGTCCGTGGCGGTCGACCGCGTCGGCGGTGCTGGTGAAGTTCGCCTGGGCGACAACCTTCCCGGCCAGATCCGGGTGGCTGCTGTCGACGCCGGTGTCCAGCACGGCCACCTTGACGCCCCTGCCGGTGTGTCCGGCGGCCCACGCGGCGGGCGCGCCGATCTGCGGCACGCTGCGGTCCAGCGTGGCCTTCACCGTGCCGTCGAGCCAGATCCGCCGGACTCCGGCCGCCGTGGCTCGCTGCCCGTCCGCGGCACCGGAGGCGGGCAGGCGGGTCAGGGTCCGCCACAACTCGCCGGCCGCCTTCTTGCCGACCTCCACGGCCGCGCCCCGGACGGCCGGCAGCTTCTTGGTGACGACCGTCCCGTCGGGAACGGGCCGTGAGCCGATGCGGGTGGCGGACAAGGACGTGGCCGTGGTCCCGCCGAGGACCAGCGGGAGTCTGCCGCTGTGCGCGTCGTCGTACCCGTCGTCCAACAGGGCCTTGAGGTCGAACAGACGACGATCCACGGTGCCTCGCGCGATCAACTCCTCCGCGTCCGTGGGGATCGCGTACAGGTGCTCGCGGGATTCCTCGACCCGGAAGCCGACATCGTCGCGGCCTTCAGCGGACGTGAACGACACGATGCCGCCGTTTCCGTCCACCAGGAACCGGTCCCCGGTGATCAGCGTCACCGCCCGGTTCTCCAGGGCGCTTTGGGGTTTTCCGGCCGCGTCCGCCGAGGATGCGGCTGCTGAGGGAGGTGCGGCTGCCAAGAACATCGACGCCACAAGGGTCAGCGCCGTGCAGGACGTCGTACAGACGCCCCGCGGTGTCCGCAGGGATGTCACTCGTCGGCCTCCGTAGCGAATGAAGGGGAGTGGGATACGCGACAAGGTGGCAGACGGGTGGAACCTGCGGGAACAGAGTGAAGTGGCTTGTCTGCGCCATGACGCAGACAGGCCACTTCTGGGCCCAGCGAGGAGTTGTCGAGCACGGCCCGTTCGTCCGACCGCGGAGTACGGTCTCGGAGTCCGGGCCGGCGGTCACGTCGACGGCGCCCCGGCCAGAACCTCCGCCCGACCGGTGTCGAGCGAGTAGTAGGCGCTGACCACGGCCGGGTCGCCGTTCTTCACGAGGGGCGAGGTATCCGGGTGTTCCATGGTCCCGCACGCCCACAACGAGCTGACCGTGCTCGTCGGCTTCGACCAGGACCTGGCGGCCGAGGCCACCCACACCTCCAACCGGATCCGCGGCCTGCTCACACAGTTCCACCCGCCGCTGTCACGCGTCCTCGGACCGCACCCGGACCACCAGGCCGTCACCTGGCTGCTGGAACGCTACGGACCCCCGGCCGCGCTGCGAAAGACCGGACGCCGCAGGCTGGTCGAGGAGATCCGCCCCAAGGCCCCGTGCACGGCGACACGGCTGATCGACGATGTCTTCGACGCGCTCGACGAGCAGACCGTCGTCGTTCCGGGAACCGGCACGCTCAACATCGTGATCCCCTCGCTGGCCCTGTCGCCCGGCGCCGTCCACGAAGAACGCCGGGCGACAGAAGCCCAGATCAGCACCCTGCTGGAGGACCACCCTCTTGCCAAGGTCCTGACCTCGATGCCAGGGGTCGCGGTCAGGACCGCCGCCACTCTGCTGGTCACCGTCGGCGACGGCACCAGCTTCCCCACCGCCGCCCACCTCGCCTCCTACGCCGGCCTCGCCCCGACCACCAAGTCCTCCGGGACCTCGATCCACGGCGAACACTCCCCCAGAGGCGCCAACCGGCAGCTCAAACGCGCGATGTTCCTCTCCGCGTTCGCCGCCCTGCACGACCCCGCCTCCCGCACCTACTACAACCGCTGCCGAGCCCGCGGAAGGACCCACACGCAAGCCCTCCTCCGGCTCGCCCGACAACGCATCCATGTGCTGTTCGCGATGCTCCGCGACGGCACCTTCTACGAACCCAGAACCCCACACCTCACTTGACCAAAGACATAGACGCCCCCACAACCACCGAGGTCGAGAACTTCCCCGGCTTCCCCGAGGGAATCGACGGCCCGGTCCTCATGGAGAACATGCGGGCCCAGGCCGAGAAGGTCGGCGCGGAGATGGTCGACGACGACATCGTCGAGGTCGACCTCACCGGCGACATCCTTACTCGCAGAAGGCTTCACATCCAGCAAGAGACCAGCCAGAGGCAGCCACAGGCACCCAAACCTCACCACTGGGACTCGCCGAGCTCCCGCGGACCGCCACTGACCTCATGCTTCTCGGCGACCTCACCGGCCGCTACGCAGCCGGGAGTAACCGATCGGCTCTGCGGACCTTCCGCGTGCAGGCCCCGTCAGCGCAGTTCGTCACCGCACGCGTCCGCGTCCGGGTGCCCGCTGCACAAGTCGTAGATCAAGATTGCCAGCTCGTTCACCGCAGCTCGGGCTCCTTTCCTGTCCAAACCCGTATCGATGACCTCCATCGCCGCGGCAGCCGCCCCCCTCACCGGCCGGGGCAGACCGTCATAGGCAGCAAGCCGGTAAGCCACCGTCCGGCGCGCCTGCCGCTCCTGCGCACTGGTCCCTCCGTCGATGAGCGGGAAGGCCGCGGCCTCGTACAGCGTGATCCCCGTCAAAGCTGTGTCCGCCGTCCCCTGCACGTGCCCGTCGCCCAGGACAGCGCGGACCGTAGCCGCCACCCGCAGGCCGGCCAGAGCCAGCGTGATCCTCACCGCCGCAAGAATCCCCACCGTCGCCACCACGGCTCCCGCCAGGGAACCCAGCCGATCGCCGAGCTGGAATCCGGCATACGACCCCATGCCCGCCGTGCGCGTCACCGACAAGGCGAGCGCCGCGTACCGAAGCGCAGAGGGCGAGATTTACATGCCCAGCAGGATGCACACCGGCAATGCCCCGTCCCATCCGGGCAAGGGCTGTCCGCGGATGCGGCCGACACCGTGGACGGGGATACATGCCGTCGCCGCGGCGAACGACCGGTGACTGCATACAACCACTCGGCTGACCACGCCCGCAGCCGACCAGGAGGGTGGAAGGCATCCCAGATGACGTGGACCCTGCCGGAGCCGATGCTCACCGACGCGGTACGCAGCCCCGCCCTGCCGGCATTGCCGACCGCAGAGCCGAAGTGGGACGGATTCCGGGCCGCACTCTCCGTCGACGGCGACGAGGTGGTGCTTCGCTCACGGCACGGCACGGCGCCCAGATGTCACCCGCGTTCCCTGAGGTTGTGGCTGGTGCCGGGTGGCTGCCGGACGCGACCGCGATCGACTGCGTTATGTGACCTGTGGGGGGAGTGTCTCAGTCCCAAGGTGTCTCAGGCTGCGCAGCTCCCATGGACGAGACGTGACAGGCGTCGCGGCCACGTGCCGCAGCGGCCGCTCAGAGGTGGCCGTCCAAGAACGTCCGTACCTCGGCGATGGTCATAGGCCCCGTGCCGTGCGCCACCGCCTCTCCCTCCTTCAGCAGGACGTAGGACGGGGCTCCGGTGATCCCGTATCGCTCGGTTGCGGCCGGACAACGCGTGATGTCGGTGCGGACGGCCGTCAGGCGGCCCGTGTAGTCGTCGGCGATGCCACCCACGACGAGGTCCATCACCCGGCAGGGCTCGATTGCCTTGGGCCATGTCCCGGTGAAGTATGCGAAGACCGGAACTTTGCTCATCCCGAGGATGAAATTGAACTCCGCGTCCTCACGGGGTCGGTGAACCCGCTGCGCCATCAAAGCTCCTGACCTCACGTTCCGTCATTCCCTCCCCATCATCCCTCGCGCGGTGTGCCGGGCCGGCCCGGTCGGTCGTCCGGCTGACCTGCCGGAAGGGAGGCGGAGGCACGGAGCCGTCGCAGAACCAGTGGTCCCCGGCGCAAGCGGTCCGCCCCCCGGCCCCTGATGACCCGGCCTGGCCGCCCCGCCGGTCACCCAGCTGCAGCCCGCCGCGCGCCCGTGGGTCAGCTCGGGCCAGGACAGCCCCTCCACGACGACGTGAAAACCAGTTTTCCGGGACGTAACTGCCCAGATCACCGACCAGATGCTCGATGAGCGCGTCGACGAACGGGCCTGTGCGCATCCGTCCACCGGATCCAGTCGAGCCGTATCCGCCACCGCGCTTCTCAGAGACAACGCCCCTGCCGAGCTTCCCGAGGCCTTGCCCGGTCCTCATATCAACCCTCGGTCTCAGCCAGCGCATACCGCTCTTCTCCGGGCCGCATGAGCCAGCCGATGGCACCGAGAACGAGGCACGATTCCCGGACCGCTCGCGGACGCGGTCGTGGACGGCCGACGTACGCGTCAGCCGGCCCGAAGACCGACCGCCAGCGTCAGTTCAAGGACCCGATGTGGCGATGCGAGATCCGGAAACAGCTCCCGCAGCTGCGACATCCGGTACCGGACTGTCTGGGGATGGACGAACAACGCTGCCGCCACCTCCTCCCGCCTGCCCTGGTGCAGCAGCCACGCCCGCAACGTCTCCTCCAGCCGCCGTGCGGTCGCGTCAGGCAAGGTCCGCAACGGTGCGAGGGCTCGGGCACGCAGGTCTGCGAACGCGTCCGCGTCGGCGCTCAGCACCAGCTCGGGCAGGTGGTCCTCGGTGTCGCGAATGTCGGAGGAGAGGGAGCGGGCGCGTACGGCTCGTGCGTACGAGGCGGACGCACGAGTCCATGGCCGGGCCGGGCCGACCACGGCGGTGCGGTCGGTCAGCTGCCGCAAGAGATGTGATCGGTCGGCATCGGGGACGAGCAGCACACCGGTGGCGTCCGGCAGATCGTCGAGGACGAGGGTGCTCGGGTCGAGCGCGCGGTAGGCGGGCCGGGCCTGGGCGGCGGGCAGCAGGACCGCGGTCAGTGAAACCGGAGGCTGCCACCCGGCCCGTTGAACAGAGGCCAGCAGCACGTCCGGGCTCGCGTCGGCGAGGAGGTCGCGGGCCAGGTGTTCCAGGTGGCGCTCGTGGGCTCTGCCCCGGGCGGCCAGTTCGTCGGCGTGGCCCGCGGCGCTCGCGGCGGAGAGCTCGTCGATGTAGGCGAAGGTCAGCTCGGCGAACTTGGCGACCTCGGCGGCGGGCAGACCCACGGGTACGGCACCCGCTGCCAGGCATCGCCAGGCCACGCGGGCGCCGACGCGGTAGGCGCTGAGCAGGGCGTCCATCGAACGGCCGTCGCGCGCCTCGCCGCGGCCCAGCTCGTAGGCCGCGTCACCGGCGTCGCCGCCTGTGGCGTTCCCGCTCGCGAGGTCCAGGTAGTGCCCCAGGGCGGTGCGGACGGCTCGGCGGATGGTGCCGCCCATGCGGCCCGAAAGGGCGTTGGCGTAGGGAGGGACCTCGTCGATGATCGCCTGGACGACCTCGTCGGCGGTGGTCTTCAGCGCGGCCCGAAGTGCGGTGACCGTCGTCTCATCGAGGGCCAGTTCGCTGACCCTCCGGATTGCATGGCTCATTTTTTGTTCCCTGCGAACAATTCTGCCGACCAGATTTACGTCCTGCGGTCAGGACTTTACGCCCTGAGGCGCAGCAAGCTGGGGTCATGACGAGTACAGCCCTCCGCAGCAGGGCGTGGAAACTGGTGGAGATGGTCACGACGCCGCTACTGCCGTCGGACTACCTCGACCTGGTCAGCCCGCTGCGTGCGGGCGCCGACCTGCGTGGGCGCATCGAGGCCGTGCACCCCGAGACGGGTGACGCCGCGACCATCGTGATCAGGCCGGGACGGGGCTGGCGCGGCCACACAGCCGGTCAGTACGTGCGGATCGGGGTCGACGTCGACGGGGTGCGCCTGTGGCGTGCCTACTCCCTCACCTCGCCGACGAACCGCCGGGACGGCCGCGTCACGATCACCGTGAAGGCGATCCCGGACGGCAAGGTCAGCAACCACCTGGTCCGCAGGGCCAAACCGGGCACGCTGATCCAGCTCGACCAGCCGACCGGTGACTTCGTGCTGCCGCAGGCCAAGCCCGCCAAGGTGCTGTACCTGACGGCCGGCAGCGGCATCACGCCCGTGATGGGCATGCTGCGCGACACCGAGTTCGACGACGTCGTGATGGTCCACTGCGCGCCACAGCCGCAGGACGTGATCTTCCGCAACGAACTGCACGACCTGGTCGCGGACAAGAAGCTGCGGCTCACCGAGGTGCACACCGACACGGACGGCAAGCTCGACATCGCCCGTCTCGACGAACTCGTGCCCGACTGGGCCGAGCGCGAGACCTGGGCCTGCGGGCCCGCGGGCCTGCTCGACGCCGTAGAAGAGCACTGGAGCGAGCACGGCGTACAGGAGCGCCTGCACACCGAACGCTTCCGCCCCAGCATCGTCGTCGCCGGCGAGGGCGGCGAGGTCACGTTCAGCGTCACCGGCAAGACCGTCGACGCGGACGGCGCCACGCCGTTGCTGGACGTCGGCGAGGAGGCCGGCGTGCTCATGCCCTCCGGGTGCCGCATGGGCATCTGCTTCGGCTGCGTCACGCCGCTCAAGACGGGCGCCGTCCGCGACCTGCGCACCGGCGAGATCACCGAGGCCGAGCCGGGCGTCCTCATCCAGACCTGCGTGTCCGCCGCGGCGGGCCCCTGCGACATCGAACGGTAGGAGCACCTTGACCGCCATCGACCCCACCGCCCACCTGACCGCGGAGCAGATCGAGGAGCTGGGCCGCGAGCTGGACGCGATCCGCGACGAGGTGATCGCCGACCGCGGCGAGAAAGACGCCGCCTACATCCGCAAGGTCATCTCGGCGCAGCGCAAGCTCGAGCTGGTCAGCCGGGGCGTGCTGCTGTTCTCGATCTTCCCGCCCGCGTGGCTGATCGGCACCGCCGGGCTGTCCGTGGCGAAGATCATGGACAACATGGAGATCGGCCACAACATCCTGCACGGCCAGTGGGACTGGATGCGGGACCCGAAGATCCACTCCACCACCTGGGAGTGGGATCACGTCTCGCCGTCCGATCAGTGGAAGCACTCGCACAACGAGGTGCACCACACGTACACCAACGTGATCGGCAAGGACAACGACCTCGGCTACGGCATCATGCGCGTCGACGAGGACCAGAGGTGGCACCCGTTCCACCTCGGCCAGCCGCTGTGGAACTTCCTCAACGCCTGCTTCTTCGAGTACGGCATCGCGGCGTACGACCTGGAGCTCGGCAAGAACCTGCACAAGCGCCGCCGCAAGAACCCGGAGTTCCGCGCGCGGGCCAAGGCCGTGGGCCGCAAGATCCGCAAGCAGGTCCTCAAGGACTACGTGATCCACCCGCTGCTGTCGGGCCCGTCGTTCCTCCCCACACTCGCCGCCACGTTCACCGCGAACCTGGTCCGCAACGTCTGGACCCACTCGGTGATCATGTGCGGGCACTTCCCCGAGGGCGTACAGGTCTTCGAGCGCCGGTCGATCAAGGGTGAGACCCGCGGCCAGTGGTACCTGCGCCAGATGATGGGCTCGGCGAACATCAGCGGCAGCAAGGCCATGCACTTCATGAGCGGCAACCTGTCGCACCAGATCGAGCACCACCTGTTCCCGGACCTGCCGAGCAACCGGTACGCCGAGGTCGCGGTGAAGGTGCGCGCGCTGTTCGAGAAGTACGAGCTGGAGTACGTCACCGGCCCGCTGCCCAAGCAGGTGTTCTCCGCGTGGCACAAGGTCTTCCGGCTCTCGCTGCCGAACAAGAAGCCCAAGGTCAACACGCCGGACCGCGAGCAGGAGCTCGTCGCCGCCTGATTCCCGGTATGGGTTCGGATCTCCCGGCCGTACCGGCGGCACCGCCAGGTTCGGTGAGATCCGTTGCGGACGGTGGGCGCTCGCGACATCAGACCGTACGACACGGGATCCGGGCAGCCCGGCATCCGGCTGCGCTGCCTGGACGTGCGCCAGGAGCTCAGCACACAGCCCCCGGCGAGTTGCTGCAGTGCGCTGATCTGCCGTGGTCGGGCCGGTGTCGGGTGCGTACGCGCACTCGGCTTGCCGACGGGCGGGCTGGGTGGAAGGCGTGGGCTGTGACGTGGACACTGCCGGAACCGATGCTCGCCACCCCTGTGTCCGACCCTGCGCTGCTGCCGGGGCGGGCGGGTGAGCCGAAGTGGGACGGGTGGCGGGCCCTGGTCTCCGTCGACATGGGCCGGGTATTGCTGCACTCACGGCGGGGCACGAGTCTGGCGGCTTCGTTCCCGGAGACCGAATCCCGGACCAGCCAGCTCCCGGACGCGACCGCATTGAACGGCGCTATGTCACCTGTACGGGTGTCTCAGACCCAGAGTCTCTCAGGCGGCGCACCTCCGTAGACGTGACGCGTTCACCGCCGATGATTCGGAGAGCCGAAGAAGAAACAGGGCCGCGTGGCCGTCGGCGCGGGCGCCGATAACCTGCGCGAATGAAGCGGATTCAGCGGGCCGCCGGCGTGCTCGTCGGCTCAGCCGTGGGTGACGCCCTGGGCGGCCCCTTCGAGTTCGGTCCCCAGGGAGCGTTCTCCGCGCGGTTTCCCGCGCCCGGTGCCGGTGGCGAGATGTGCGGAGGCGGTGGCTGGGACCCCGGCGAGGCCACCGACGACACGCAGATGGCCGTCCTGGTCGCGGAGTCCCTGCTGGAGCGGAACGGACTGGATCTGCCGGACATCTTCGCCCGCTTCCAGCGGTGGGCAGCATCAGAACCGAAGGACATCGGCTTGCAGACCGAAGACGTCCTGACCAACGGCATGCCCTGGGACCTCGCCGCCGCGATCCATTTCCAGGTCAACCAACGAGCAGCAGGAAACGGCTCCTTGATGCGGGCATCTACCTCCGCGGTCCACTTCGCAGCCGGCGGCCAGGAAGCCACCATGGACGCGGCCCGCCGGATCGCCGCTCTCACCCACGGCGACCGCGCGGCCTGGGAAGGCACCGCGATCTTCCACGAACTCATCCGCGTCATGTTCGAGGACACCGACCCCCTCGCCGCGCTCCCGGACATCCTGGCCCTTGTCCACCCCGACCACCGCGACCGCTACGCCACCGTCCTCGCGCCCGACTGGCACCCCGATCAGGCGACCGAATTCAACGGTGCCGTCTGGCCCTGCCTGGGCTCAGCCGTCTGGGCCCTGCGCACCACCACCAGCTTCGAAGACGCTATACGCACGGCGATCGACCTCGGCGGTGACACGGACACCGTCGCCGCGGTGACCGGAGGCCTCGCGGGCGCGTACTACGGGCTCGATGCAATCCCCGCCCACTGGACCCAGCCGCTCCATATCCCCCTCCCAGGATTCGACGGACGGGTACTGCGTCTGAGAGATCTGCTCCAGCTTGCACACCGCCTCGAAACCACTCGCGTCGATGATCTGCCGACGGACAGGGGCTGTTGATGAGACAGGGGTGGTAGCCCGCATAAACGGGGAGCTGATCGTATGGGAGTCCGAGCGGCTCGCATTCGAGCGGCTCCAGGGCCGGCTGCAACAGCGCGGTGCCGTGGCGGTCCGGCTCGCCGATCAGTGGCCCGCCCACTTCGTCGCCTTCGATCTGGTGCGCCTCGCGGGCACCGACGCCACCGGGTGGCCGTACCGGCGGCGCCGGGCCGCGTTGGGGACCTGTTCACCGAGCACGCGCTGAGACGCCGTGGGCGCTGTGCCCGTCGACCGCTGAGACCGACACGGTGAACGAGTGGCTGTCGTGGTCGGCGATGGGCCTGGAGGGGACCGTCTTCAACTCCCTGTTGAATCTGCGTGTTGCAGCAGGTCAGCAGGGAGGTTCGTGGTGTCAGGGTGGCGTGTCTACTGGGTGCAGTCAGTGCCGATGGCTCGCCAGTGGCCGGGTATGCCGAGGCACGGCTGCTGGGGGATCTTGCTGATGCCACCGGACTTGCGGCCGGTCCCATCCCGCAGCCCGTGCACACCGCGGGGACATGCAACCTCGTACGTGCCCGAACCACCACGCCCGGCCCTGCCTCGTCAATTGAGACCTGAACATTCGCCAAGTGCGGTAGCAGACAGGAGAGTTCAACAGAGCACGCTCAAAGACTGCCCGCCATCCGGACCGGTCGACCACCGCACCGAGATGATCTACACCTACGAAAAACTTGCCAGAGCCACTAAGAGGGTGTCTCACGTGGCAAGTTTCGCGAGCTTCTTATAGCAGGTCAGGGCAGCGGCCAGACTGAGGAAGGCGAGGAAGTGCGAGCCCTTTCGTTCGTATCGGATGGTCAGGCGGCGGTAGCCGAAGAGCCAAGCGATCGACCGCTCGATCTTCCAGCGGCGCCGACCAAGGCGTTCGCCGGACTCGATGCCTGGCCGCGCGATGCGCGCGACGAGCCCACGCTCGCGTAGCCAGCTGAGGTGTTCGGCGGAGAAGTACGCCTTGTCCGCACGGAGTTTGACGGGCCGGCGCCGCCGTGGTCCCCGGCGGGACCGGACGGCGGGTATGCCGCGGATGAGCGGCTTGAGGGCGAGACTGTCGTGCATGTTCGCACCTGACACGGCGACGGCGAGCGGGATGCCCTGGGCATCGGACAGCACGTGCAGCTTGCTGCCCTTCTTGCCGCGATCGACCGGGTTCGGCCCCGTCAGCGATCCCCCCCTTTTGGCGCGAACGGAGGCCGCGTCGACGATCCCCGAGGTCCAGTCCACCTCGCCCCGGACCCCGAGTTCGTCCAGCACCGCCCGATGCAGCCGACGCCACAGGCCGACCTCGGTCCATACCGTGAAGCGGCGATGCGCGGTGGCGGAGGACGTGCCGAACGTCGGCGGCAAATGCCGCCAGGCACAGCCGCTGGTCAGCACGTACACCACTGCGGTGAACACGGCCCGCTCGTCACGCGGAGCGGTCCCGCCACCTTGCGGTCGAGCCGCGAACGACGACAGAACGGGGCGACCAGCTCCCAGAGTTCATCGGGAACCAGACGCTGTGACAGATCAGCACTCACGGCAGGCATCATGCCGCTCGAACATCAAGTCACGTGGGATAGCCCTCTACGCCTTGACTGATGAGGCCGATCTGGCGGCCTGCTCGATCTTCGCGCAGTAGGCGGTGCGGGCGTCCTCATCGATCTGCATCTCGTGTTCGGGGCGCATCCCGGTTCGGCCGTCGACGCCTTCGCGCAGGATGTCGGCATGCCCCGCATGCCGGTTTGTCTCGCCGAGGACGTGGACCAGGATGGCGAACAGGTTCGTGTTGGGACAGGGCTCCGGCCACCACGGCACGTGGCCGGGGGCATCGAGGGCAAACTCGTCGATCGTCGCGTCTGAGTGTTCCCACGTGCGCCGGTAGGACTCGATGATCTGATCGCGCGCCTCGTCCTCAGCCGCCCACAGATCGCTGCCGTCGTGGTCCTGCCACCGGGGCAGCGGTTCCGAGGACGGCCGGTCGAAGACCTCGCCGAAGTACCTGGCCTCGACGCTGGCCACATGTTTGACCAGGCCGAGGAGGTTGGTCCCGGTCACTGTCAAAGGTCGGCGGGCGTCGTACTCGGACAGGCCGTCGAGTTTCCAGAGCAGCGCCTCGCGGTCCCGCCGCAGTCTCCCGTGCAGGCTCTCCTTCGCGAATTCATCGATCATGCGGCATGAGCCTGCCATGAGTTACTCGTGGCCTCAAGATCCCGTACGTGGACCGCAACGACCGGCAGAACCGAAGCCTGGCAATGGCCACTGCCCTGAGCTACTCAAGAAGCTCGCGGAACCTGCCACGTGAGACAACCTCTAAGCTCCCCAACCATGTACAGATGAATGTCCCCAACTAGGTCACGGGCAAGAGCACTGCTGCGCATTCTGGTTGAGATCGTCGGGCTGGTCAGAGACACTCGCACGATGAGTGGTGGCGCGTTGCCTGGATCGGTCGACCGGGGTTGGGACGGGCCGTGGTACCGGGTTCGCGCAGACGCCTTCGAGGCATCATTCCTTCCCGGTCCGGACGAGGACCTGGGTGCAGTATGTAACGTCGATGTCTTCGTGCACCTTGATGACGGCTCCCGGTGGAGCGCAACTGTCTTCACGGTCACAGAGGTCGAACGCTTGATGGCAACGTGGGCAGGAAACGATGAGGCTCTCGGCGGCCGGTACTTCTGGGTCTCGGACGGCCTGATCGTCCGGGAGCCCGGCATCGACAACATGACTCAGGTGGTTGCCGGGCTGATCGACAACGGCGAGTTTTCCGAAGTCTTCCAGCGACTTGACAGCGACTGACCAGGCCCTCGGTCGCCATCACGGGGTGGCCGGTCAGGCCACTTCGGTTTCTCGCTCGATGGCCTTGAGGCGGAAGTCGCCTGATCCGGATCCTCAGACCTGCCCCAGTTCCTCGCCCGGCGGGATGAAGGCGTCGGCGTTGTCGGCATCGTCAACATGCCCGTGAGCATCCATCGTGATGGCCGTTGCCCGGCCCTGCGAGGAGATCAGCCACGCGAGCACCTGTTCCGTGAGCGGGGTTCTCCCCGGGCCCTCGTCCTTCCAGTGGGCCCGCCACCCGCCACCCGGCACTGCAGCTACGACCTGGTCGGCTTTCTCTAGGTGGGAGAAGTCCTCGTAGTCCGTGACGGGACGCATGGCGCCGCGCTTGGGGTCGACGACAAGTGCCGTTCCCGTTGCCGGGCCCCATGCCTCCACCCGCACCATGCGGCCGATCTCGGATTCGGTGCCGTTGAGGATGGCAGTCCAGCCGATTTGATTGAAGTAACGAAGATCCACTGCCCCATCATCTCGCATGGCAATGAGCGCCATTCGGCGGCTACTTGCTCTGCACATTCATCCATACCTACCTCTGCACATACGCAAGTACGCCGACAATCACGCTGCCGTCGACCACACTCAGGGCGAACAGCTCACCCTCTTCGACGAGTTGTCGCGGCAGCGCGTAGATGTCCTCGATGACTTCCGACCAAGGACGTACTGACTACTGACCTTGAATGCGTGATGTCGTCATGGCGGGGCGGAGTCCGGTGCCGGTGAGGCAGCCGTCGAGTGCGTCGCTGCGGTACGGGAGTAGGCGTACGCCCTGCAGGACGGCAGCGATGAGGTCATCGAGGTCGGCCAACGCGCGGTTGGCCAGTGTCGTCCGGCGGAGGATGGACCAGATTCCTTCGACCGGGTTGAGGTCGGGAGCGTAGGCAGGCAACTGGTAGACGGTGAGCCCAGCCGGCCACCGCTTCCTCGTCCCGCTCAACTGCCCGGCGGGCGGGGACCTGACAGGTCCAGCCGTGCCGCTTGAGCAGGGCTGCGACGCCCTGGACCGTGTAGCTCTTGTGGAACCGGCGCCCGATCAGGGTCTTGATCCGCGACAGCGTCCAGGTCCGGTCCGGCCGGCCCTGCGCGACCGGTCCCTTGCCCAACTCCCTCTCCAGCACCGCGAACAGTTCGTCGCTCAGCAGCGGAAGCGACGCCGGGCCCTTCGACGTCAGTGCTCGCGGACCTTCTTCGGCCCACGCTTTCCGCCAGCGTTGCACCGAGCGGCCGGTGACCCGCAGATCACGGGCGACCGCGGCGGTGTCCGCCACCCCTGACGAAGCGCTCGGCGGCCTCTTTCCGCAACCGCTCACGAAACGCCCGACGTTCGGCGGTCAGCTCGCCACCCTGCGCATACCTCATGGAGACGGCATACCGCTGGGACCACCAGCTGTCAGCCCTCACGACACCACGCTTTGAAGGTCAGTAATAGTTCAGAGAATCGGAATCGCTCATCACCTGGGCCGCGATTACCCTTATAGCCAGGCAGATCACCCGTCGAAGCTCCCGCAGGAACGGGCAGTCGACCTCCCCCGAGGGATTCAACGCGACTGACCGTCAACAGTTCCCGAGCGGCCAAGTTTTCAGCCATCGAGCGGCGACGAGCTGACTGCCATACCCGGAGTTCTCGAACTCACCGCTCCCACGAATGCGCGGAGTAATCCCGCGCCAAAACCGTAGGACAAGCTCATGCCCAGTTCTACTCCGGCCGAAGCGGGCTACACCTGAGCCATACCGCCGTCGATGCAGAGTTCTGCACCTGTCATGAAACTGCTCTCGTCCGAGGCGAGGAACAGCGCACCATTGGCGATCTCCTCGGGAAGTCCGAGGCGGCCCATCGGGACAAGGGTACTCATCTGGGCTCGGACAGTTGCTGGATCTTGACCGAAGTACTCGGCCTGTCCGTCGATGATGAGCGTGTCGATAGGCCCCGGACTCAGCACGTTGACCCGAAGACCCCGGTCGCCGAACTCTGCCGCCCACGTGCGCGCGTAGGAGCGCACGGCGGCCTTCGCCGCGCTGTAAGTCCCTGCCCCGGGATCCCCCTTGAATGCCGTGATCGAGCCCAGCAAAACGATCGAGGCGCCCGTTCGCAGAATCGGCAGCGCCTTCTGGACGGTGAACAGTGTGCCGCGGGCATTGATGTCGAATGTGCGGTCGAAGTGTTCCTCGGTCACGTCCCCGAAGTTCGTCCGCTCAATGCTTCCAGCGTTCGCGACGATCACATCGAGGCGCCCGCTCTCCTGACGGATAGCCTCGACCAAATTGTCGAGATCACCCGAATCCGTAGCGTCTGCGGTGACCGCTGTGACATGTCCCTCAATGGAATCCTTCGCGGCTTCGAGTGCCTCCTTCCGTCGCCCCGTGATGTAGACGTGGGCGCCTTCACTTGCGAATCGCTGGGCAATCGCCAGACCAAGCCCCGCACTCCCGCCAGTGACGAGGGCTACCTTATTCGCGAGACGCATGCTTTCTCCTTGGGTCGAGACTGTGAGCACCGGAAACGTTGCTTTCCCTTATCCGGCTTTTGACAGTTGGCGTCGCTGGACTTGCGTGTCCGTAGGACGCGGCTGCCGTCCCGCAGCTTTCCGGTCCTAGTGGCTGCGCTGGGCGTGCACCACGGTAGGACCGGGCTCGACATAGAGGCAAATAGTGGCAACGTATACTCTGCATTGACATCTTCTATGTCATGTCGAAGGTTGGATTCGAATGAACCTGCGCCAATACGAATACGCCCTGGCCGTCGCCGACGAGGGCTCCATGACAGCGGCAGCAGAACGTCTGCGGGTCACCCAGCCCTCTCTGTCGCAGCAGATCGGCACCTTGGAGAAGCACCTCGGGGTGCAGCTGTTCACCCGTACCCCGAGCGGAGTGACGGTGACGGTGGCAGGGCGGGCTTTCCTCGCGGAGGCGAAGATCGCGACGACCGCATCCCGGCGTGCCATCACGGCCGCCCGCGCCGCCAACGGAGAACTGGCGGGGGAACTCATCATGGCTGTCCACATGGGCCTGGGAGCACGCCAACTGCCACAGGTATTGGGGCAGTTGCGCAATCGCCACCCGAAGCTGCAGGTGACTCTCCACGAGGAGCCCGATCCCACGGACATGGAACGACTGGTCCGCCAGGGAACCCTCGACATGGTCCTCGTGCACCGCGTCCCCGCCGGGTGCGCCTTCGACATTCACCCTCTGGGCGAGGAAGCCTACGTCGCCGTCCTGCCGAAGGGGCACCCGCTTCTCTCGGACGGCGCCGCCCTGCGCCTGGAAGATCTGGCGTCAGAGGGGTGGATCCGGTTCCGGCGCGCCAGCCTGCTCGACGACTACCTCGCCCGCCTCCTCGCCGACGCGGGCCTCAGCCCGCACACGGTGGCCCGAGCGTCACAGATCTCCACTGCGGTGCGGCTCGTGGCGCAGGGCTTGGGCGTCACCGTGGTCCCGGCCTCGGCCATCCCCGAAGGCTTCGAAGAACTGGCCTGCCCGCTACTCCCCTCCCTGACCGAGCCCGTCCTCGTCGGCGTGCGACGCAATCCGGGTTCCGCAGAGACGGCCATGCTCGACCATCTCAACCAGCAGAACTGGTGCGGCGCAGGCTTCCTCCGTCAGCCCGCAACTGATTGAGCGTTCCCTTTCCACGTTGCACCAATCTGGAACGACCTCGCGCCCCGAAGCCATTCACGCTGCCGCCCTGTCTCCACCGCTCAGCCTTTTGACCTGCCGATACGGGGTTCCGATGTCGAACGCGGTCCGGACTTGGTCGGCGTTTTCGCAGTTCAGGGGGCGTGAAGCTGGCCTCCGTCTGACCCTGAGCTCCGTCACCGAGTGGATCAGCGCGAAGGCAGGCCGCGATCGTGAGGTTGGTGCATCAGGGCGTCCTGCGGGATGCGTTCGCGGAAGTGTCACACCTCCCGACGGAGCTGTACGCATGTCTGACCGCGCGCGGCGCCGCGTTGTTCGAGTTGTGCGACGCACTGCCGTGCACGGACGGACCGGTGCGGACGCTGGTCGATCACGCGCTCGCACCTTACTGCTTTGCTGCCGACGGTGCTCGACCAGCGCAAGCTGCTGGCCGGGCAGATTGAGGAACTACTGGAGGCTCAGCCTCTTTCGAACGTCCTGACGTCGATGCCTGGAGTCGGCGTCAGGAACGGAGCCCGGATCCTGATCGAGATCGGCGACGGCAGCACCTTCCCCACCGCCGGCCACCTCGCCGCTTACGCCGGACTCGCCCCGGCAACCCGCAGTTCCGGGTCTTCAATCCGCGGCGAACAGCCCTCGCGGAGAGGAAACAAGCAGCTCAAACACGCCTTCTCCCTCTCCGCCTTAGCCGCCCTGGGCGACCCGGCATCGCGGGCCCACTACGACAAGAAGATCGCCCAGGGCAAGCACCACACCCAAGCCCTGCCATGCCTCACCCGCCGCCGGGCCGATGTCCTGTTCACACTGCTCAGAGACGGCACCTTCTACGAACCCGAGACACCCGGAGCAAGGTGAAGGCAACCGGTCTTGTCTGCGAACCAAGATCGTGCGGGGCCATGACGGAACCCCTACATCTCGTGAACCTCCACGGAGAACCCTGCTGCAAGGACGGAGTTCAGGTGCTCCGCATGCGCACCCAGCCATTGGCGTGCGCCAGAGAACTGTGCCGTCAGCTCGACGAGCACATAATTCTCTGAGCCATCAGTCGGCCCGCCGCAGACGCAGCAAAGGAGACGCTCGCTCGCCGCACCCGTCCACTCCGGTCCGTTCCCGCCCACTGCCACCGTCTGATCATCAACATGCACGGGCACATCGTTGCAGACGCCCTGAAGCAGCACTCATCCACATTGGCCAAAGAGATAGGCCCCACACACCACTCAGATGCCCGCTGCTGCTTGACGCACCAACCGCATCGCATGACTGCTTCGCCGCCAACACCACCCACTCGGCGATCGGCGCCCTCGAACTGCGAGGCCATCGGCCTCAGTGGACATGAGGGCGTCGGTCAACGTCTTGACCCGCGCGCGCAGATCGGGGCTCACCGCGTCGGGATTGTCTTCCGTAGGGGCATGCAGGGGCTGACTCTCGGGTGCGGTCGTCCTGCTGACCCCCTTCGGCCTCCGGCACCTCGATCGAGGATCAGCCCGTGGCCGTTCGTCCATCCAGACACTCGCTCTGACGCCAGGACAAACGCCCAGCTCAGAGGGAGGGAGCCCGTACACCACACCGTGGACCAAATCGTCGGCGCACAGGAAGTCAGCCTGCGGGGGTGTTGTAGTTGACGATCCCCTCCACCATGAGAGCGACGGCACCGACCAACGGGTTGGCCGTTCCCATGCCCATGACGTCGGGCAGCTTGTGCGCCTCGCTCTCGGTGACGGTCACCATGCCCCAGAACGCGTTGAAGCCCGAGGGATCCGCCGGCTTGTCGGTGGCCGCCCCCACGGTCAGGACGCCTCCCGCCTCGGCCACGGCCAACGCGCCCATCTGCCGCAGCGTGTCGTGATCCCGCTCCTCGGCGGCCACCACGCTCCAGCCCGTCACCTCCACCTGCCGTAAGGCCTCAAGGAGCTTGCCCGGCGTGTCCGGCCCCGCGACAACGATGTCAGGCAGGACAAGGGCCACCGGCCCCTGAGTCATCGGCAGGGCGGACCGGATCGCCCCGTCGAGACCAGGTCCGAACGATTCGCCCTGGTAGACGAAGACCATCTGGAAGATGTCGGCATAGCGAGCGAGGTAACTCACCGTGTCCATCTTGTGTGCTGCGAACACGACGACCAGGCGCACATTGAGTCCGCTCTTGGCGAGTTCGACGACGGCTTCCAGGCTGCGGTCCAGCACCGTGACCCCAGGAGCCAGACAATGCAACTCCTTCGAGTAAGGCGCACCGAAACGGGTTCCGTATCCGGCGCAGGGCAGGATGACCGAAACATCAGGTAAGGGTGTGGACGAACTCTGCATCGCGTAGCACTCCGGTTGTGTGGACCATGGGGGATCTTGCACACCTCGCCGAGCACAGGCTGCCCAGAGCAGGCCGACGCCGAACCTCCGGCCCCACACGCAACATAGCCACCGAGAGGACCGCTCCCGGTAACTCCCGAATGCGCAAGTCTGCTACTGAATAGGCGAATTGACCCACGCAACCAAGCGCGATGACGCAAGGCAACCGGGCGCCTGCAGTAAACACGCGACCTACACTGCTGCCGATCATTCCTGACGCCCGACGTATCTCCGCAGGCGGCCATCACCCCGAGCCCCGGCGGAAACGGCTCAAGCGCAGGGAAGACTCGACGGAAGAGGACGCTGAATGCGGGTGCTGTTATCTACATACGGGACACGTGGCGACGTCGAACCGCTGGTGGCACTCGCGGTACGGCTACGGGCACTCGGCGCGACGGTAAGAATGTGCGCCCCGCCGGACGAGGAATTCGCCAAGCGGCTCGCGGGTATCGGAGTGCAACTGGTGCCGGTCGGGCCACCCGTCAGGGAGTTGATGCGCGGGAAGAGCCTGCCCTCGGCAACGGAACTGGCCCGGTACAGGAACGAGTTGGTCGAGACGCAGTTCGACACCTTCCCTGCGGCGTTCGACGGATGTGACGTGGTGCTGGCGGCAGGTCTGGGGCAGGTCGCCGCGCGATCCGTGGCCGAGGCCGCGGGTATCTCCTACGCGTACGTGAGTTATGCGGCGGTCCACCTGCCGTCGCCGCACCACGCGCCACCGCCGCGGCCGGGCTGGCCGAAGCCCGAGGTCGCCGACAACCGGACACTGTGGGAGTTGGACGCCCAGAACGTCAACGCGCAGTTCGGCGAGGCACTCAACAGTCACCGGGAAGCCCTCGGTCTGCCACTGGTGGACAACGTGCGCGATCACATCCTCACCGACCGTCCGTGGTTGGCTGCGGACCCGGTCCTGGGAGCGTGGCGGGAAACCCCCGGCCTCGACGTCGTACAGACCGGCGCATGGACCCTCCCGGACGAACGGCCCCTACCTGCCGACTTGGCGAGGTTCCTGGACGCGGGCACCCCGCCGGTCTATGTGGGCTTCGGCAGTCTGTCCCCGGCCGAAGGCATCGGCGGCATGGCCGTCGAGGCGGTCCGCGCACAGGGGCACCGCGTGCTCGTGTCCCGCGGTTGGGCCGACCTGGATCTCGTCGACGGCGGGGACGACTGCTTCGCCATCGGCGAGGTCAGCCATCAGAACCTGTTCGGCAAGGTGGCCGCTGTGATGCACCACGGTGGCGCGGGTACGACGCTGACGGCGGCGCGGGCGGGCGCGCCGCAAGTGGTGATACCTCTCCAGCTGTCGGACAACCCGTACTGGGCCGGCCAGGTGGCGGCACTGGGCCTCGGTGCGGCCCCCGATGCTCCGACCGCGACCGTCGGTTCTCTGGGTATCGCGCTCAAGACCGCCCTGTCACCCGAGACCCGGGCGCGTGCGAAGTCCCTGGGCAGCCGGTTCCGCGCCGACGGAGCGGAGGTGGCCGCGCGCCGGTTGGTCGACGGGACGCGGTGAACAACGCCGGCCCGTAGCGCTCGGACCGATCCGGGCGAGTGGGCCCCGGGCAGGGCGAACCCGTCCGGGGCTTCGGCATGCGGGGACCATGGCCCACGGTCATCGATCACGCCGAGATCGATCACACTGCGGCTGACACCACGCCCTCGGTTGCCGGCGCCCGGGTTCATGGATGACGGCGTGTACGCGGGCGGCACGACCGAAGCGAACATCGGCCTATTGGCCTCATTTGGACCGCTATCTTCAGGCAAACCTCTTAATGTCGCATGCCGAGCGCAAACAGCGTTCCGTCGCCGAATGCTTGTGGCGTTGGTCACGGTTGACCACTTGATCGGAGCGCATTTAGCATCAACCGAAATGCGTCACCGCACGAGTGGCCGAATAACAGAAGCGTCCGCAATCGTCACTCTGCGCGCACCTCGCGCAAATTTGACGGAGTTTTGATTGACAGATGGCGATTTCCACAAGCTTGCGCGAGGCTCCGCCGAGTCCGCGAAAGTCCGGTTCGAAATCCCGAACAGTCCGCCGTCCATGCTGTTCACGCAGCAGCACAACGAGGAAGTCGACCAGGCCGGACAGCCGATCACCCCAGCCGTGGTCCAACGAAGGCCCTGGATCCGCAAGCATTGTTTTGAGATCGCACTTTGACTACAACGCTCACATTCCGGACGTCAGTCTGATACTCCGGGAACGTCGGAACTGATTTCCGCCGCGTTCTCTTCTCGTGAAGGGTAATCCGTGTCTTTACCCCGAATCGCAGTCAGTAATCATTCCGACGACAGCACTCATTCCGACGAAGAGACAAAATCCACACCCTTGTCACTGGCGCAGGAACGCCTGTGGGCCATGGCGCTCATGGACGGAGACGCCAGCGCCGCCTACAACGAGCCGATGCCCTTCGACATCCGGGGACCGCTGGACCGGGACCTGCTCGTCATGGCGCTGGATCTGCTCGCGGCCCGCCACGAGGCCCTGCGCACCCGGCTGGTCCCCTCAGAGGGTTCGGCTCTTCAAGTCGTCGATCCGCCGGACACGGGGTTCCCGGTGGCCTTCGAGGATCTGACGGGACTACCGGACCGGGCCGAACGGTTCGCACGCATACGGCTGGAGGTGGAGGGCGCCCCGTTCCGCCTGGGCGAGGAGCCCATGGCGCGCGGCTGCCTGATAGCGCTCCAACCGGACCATCACGTACTGATCCTGGTGGCACATCACATCGTCTTCGACGGCTGGTCCCGCTCCCTGCTACTGAAGGAGCTGGGTCTGATGTACTCCGCGCTTCAGCAGCGGCAGGACGTCTCGCTGCCCGAACTTACCTGGCAGTACAGCGATTACACGCGTCGGCAGTGGGAGTGGATGTCGGGAGACGAACCCGCCTCGCACGCCGGCTACTGGACCACCGCACTGGCCGACACCCCGACCGTGATCTCCCTGCCCACCGATCGGCCGCGCCCACCCGAACAGGACTTCCACGGCGACCGGCTGCCCGTGACCGTCGACGAAGACCTGACACGCGCCCTGCGCGCCCTGGCTTCTGACAACGATGTCTCCCTCTATGCGACCGTCCTCACCGGCTGGTCCGTACTGCTGTCCCTGCTCTCCGGGCAGGACGACATCGTGGTCGGCGCCCCCACATCGAACCGCCGGCGCGGCGACGTCGAGGGTCTGGTCGGCTTCTTCGTCAACACCCTCGCCCTGCGCACGGACCTCTCCGGCTCCCCCACTGTCAGGGACGCCCTGAGGCAGGTGAACCAGCGGACCCGTGACGCCCTCAGGCACGTCGACCTCCCCTTCGAGCGAGTCGTCCAACTGGTCAACCCGCCGCGGAGCCCCGCCTACACGGCCCTGTTCCAGACCATGTTCGCCTGGGTCCCCTCCATGCGGAGGAAACTCGAACTTCCGGGGCTGGACGTCGAGTTACGCGAGGACGCCGCCCACGTACCCGCGAAGTTCGACATGGTCCTGGCCCTCGCCGATGAAGGCCGGCACCTCATCGGGGAGATCGACTACGCGGTGGCGCTCTTCGACCGGCCCACGGCAGAACGGTACGCACGTCAATTCCTGCGCGTGCTGCGTCTGATGACCGAACAGCCCGATGCCGAGGTCGCCGACCTCACACTGCTCGACGAGGACGAGCAGCGGACACTCCTCGCCACCTTCAGCACGGGGCCGACCGTCACGGACCCGGCATCGGAGGGCGTGCTGGAGCGTTTCGCCGCGCACGTCCGCCGACGACCCGGGCAGTGTGCGGTGGTGGCCGACGACGTGGAGCTGGACTACGCGACCCTCGACCGCCGCGCCAACCGTCTCGCCCACGCGCTGATCGCCCGTGGTGCCGGTCCCGATCGAGTGGTGGCCCTGCACGTCGGCCGTACGGCCGAACTCGTCGTCGGCGTGCTCGGCATCCTCAAGTCCGGAGCCGCCTATCTGCCCCTCGACCCCGGCCAGCCCCCGGAGCGGCTCACCGCCATGGTGAGCGACGCCGCACCGGTCCTCGTGCTGACCGACCAGAAGGACACCGCGGACGACGACGGACAGTTGTGGAAGCTCCTGTCGAAGGTGGAGGCAGAGGGCACCCACGACGAGGCGCCGGCCATCGACACGGACCCGTCTCGGCTCGCCTACGTCATCTACACCTCGGGATCGACCGGCCGGCCCAAGGGCGTGGCGGTGACACACGGCAGCGTCGTCAATCTCCTCGACCACTGGCGCGAACTCATGGGGGACGCTCCCGGCGAGGCGTCATCAGCCTGGTCGAGCATCGGCTTCGACGCGTCGGTGCACGAACTCCTCGTCCCGGTGACCACCGGCGCCATCCTCCACCTGGTCCCCGACGAACTCCGTACAGACCCTGCGGCATTGCTGGACTGGATGCGCGAACGCAAGGTCACCCAGGCGTTCCTGCCCCCGTCCTACGTCCAGTGGATCGGCGAGGACCCGGCCACACGCCTGGCCGGATCGAACCTGCGTCAGCTCCTCACCGGAGTGGAGTCCCTGCCTGAGAGCACCCTGCACCGCATGCGTGAGCTGCTGCCCGGCCTGCGTATCTGCTTCGGTTACGGCCCGACCGAGGCCACCCTCTACTCCACCGCCTACACCGACCCGCAGCCGTACGAGCGGTCATGTCCCATCGGGCGGCCACTGCGCAACACACGCCTGTACCTGCTCGACGACCGAATGCGCCCGGTACCCGTGGGAGTCACCGGAGAGGTCTACCTCGGCGGGGCAAGTCTGGCCCGTGGATATCTGAACCGCCCCGACCTCACCGACGAACTCTTCGTGCCCGATCCGTTCGTCCCCGGTGAACGCCTCTACCGCACCGGCGACTTGGCGCGCTGGCTGCCGGACGGCAACGCCGAGTACGTCGGCCGCCGCGACGACCAGCTCAAGCTGCGCGGCTTCCGCATCGAACCCGGCGAGGTGGAGGCGGCGCTGCTGGCGGTCCCCGGAGTCCGGGAGGCGGTCGTCCTGGCGGATCGCGACACACCCGGTGGCCCCCGCCTGGTCGCCGGCGTGGGATGTGACGCCGATGCCACGCGGATGCCGTACGAGTGGCGTGCGGCCCTGGGGGGCCGTCTGCCGGACTACATGATCCCCGCCGTGGTGGTCGAGTTCCCGCGGCTGCCGTTGAACCGCAGCGGCAAGGTGGACCGGACAGAGGTGCTGCGCGCCGTGGCAGGAACCCGCGCGGGGCCGGTCAACACGGCCGCTCCCCGCGACCATGTGGAGCTGGCGCTGTACCGGGTCTGGCGCGGGGTGCTGCTGCACCCGGACATCGGCGTCAGTGACAACTTCTTCGAGCTGGGCGGCACTTCGATATCGGCGATCAAGATGGCGTCCGCCGTCCAGGAGGAACTCGGCGTCGCCCTGCCCGTCCGGGACGTCATGCTGCACCCCACCATCGAGGCGCTCGCCGAGCGGGTGCGCGGCGACGTCGGCGATACCTCGCAGTCCGCGGAACCCGGCAGCCTGGTCGAATTCCGTGCGGGCGACGAACGACAGCGCGTGGTGTGTGTGCATCCCGCCGGCGGCACCGCGTTCTGCTACCTGCCGCTGTCCGCCGAACTGGCCGACGACATCGGTGTGGTGGGACTTCAGGCACCCGGCATCAATCCCGGCGAGTCCACCCTGCCCGGTGTCGAGGCGATGGCCGAGGAGTATCTGCGGCTCGTCCGTCCTCGCGCCGACGAGGCGCTGGTGCTGTGCGGGCTCTCCTACGGCGGTCTGATCGCGTACGAGATGGGCCGGCGCCTGGTGGCGGCCGGACACGAGAGGGTGAGCGTGGTCCTCCTTGACACCCACGGTGCCCAGGACGACGAGCAGCGCGCCGCGATCGCGCCGGTCGGCATGGCGGAGTTCCGGGAGAAGCTGGTGCGCTTCAACGGCATGTACCCGGGGATCGACGACGACCAGGTGGCCCGGTACCTGAACGTCTACAACCACCATCGCGAGACAGGGCGCGACTACGCCGTACCCGAATCGCCCGCCCGTGTCGTGCTGATGCAGGCGACGGCCGTGGAGGACGAGGACGCGGACGTCGAGGATGCCGCCGCTCGTCTACGCGCTTTCTGGCGGCACCGCGTCAGCGGTGAGTTCGTGGTCGAGCCGGTTGCCTGCGGCCACTGGGACATGTTGGAGAGCGACGAACTGCCCCGCGTCGCCGCCGTCCTCACCACCGAACTGCACCGGCTGACATCCGCCCCCGACCAGGGCGAGACGGAGCGCACAGCGCCTTCAGGAACGGCGGAGGCACGATGAAACCGCACGTCGAAACGTCCCGCACCGACGTGGCCGAGGACTTGAGCGTCCCGGCCGGAATAGCCATCGAGATTCACCGCCGAGCCCTTCGCACGCCACACGCCGAGGCGGTCGTCGACGGCGAGGTCCGCCTCGACTACGCGACGTTGAACGTGGCAGCCGCGACCGTCGCCCAGGAGCTGGAGCGCCAGGGCGTCACCGCGGGGCAGGCGGTGGCGGTGGCGATGCCGCGGTCGTGGCGGCTGGTCGGCGTGATGCTGGGCATTCTGCGGCTGGGAGCGCAGGTCGTGCCCCTCGACACACAGAGCCCCGCCGAACGCCGTCACTTCATCCTCCGGGACTCCGCCGCGGTCGCCCTGGTGCACGAGACGACCGAGAGCGTCACCGACCTCCCGCACGACGTGAAGGCGCTCGCCGCGGACGCACTTCTGCCGGAACTTCCGGACGCCGCTGCCGCCGTGGAGGCACCGTCCGCCCCGGGCGAGGTGTCCTTCCTGTTCTACACCTCCGGAACGACCGGTCAGCCCAAGGGAGTCGAGGTCCGTGACGCGGGAGTCCGGCGACTGGCCCAACCCGGCTACATCCGCGTCGAACCCGGTCTGCGCTATGCCTGCCTGGCCAATCCGGCGTTCGACGCGCTGAGTTTCGAAGTCTGGGTGCCCCTGCTGACCGGTGGCTGCTGCGTGGTCCTGAGCGACCGGGAGACGCAGACTCCCGAGCGGCTCGCCGCGGCACTGCGGCACGAGCGCGTGGACACCCTCTTCATCACCACGGCGCTGTTCAACGCGATGGTCACGGCTGTGCCGGACTGCTTCGCCTCGGCCGGCGAGGTTCTCGTGGGCGGTGAACAGCTCAACCCCCACGTGATGCGCCGCTGGTACCGGGACAACGCCGACAGCGGCACCCGTCTGTTCAACATCTACGGGCCGACGGAGTCCACCACCTTCGCCCTGTGCCATCCGATCCCGCGCGACTTCGACGGGGACGTGGTGCCGATCGGCAGACCCCTGCCGCAGACCGGTGCGGTGCTGGTCGTACCGGGCCAGGAGCGGGTCGCCGCGCCCGGTGAGGTCGGCGAACTCCTGCTGAGGGGAGCCGGACTCGCCGTCGGATACCGCAACCTTCCCGAGGAGACCGAGCGGCGTTTCGTACGGCTGCCGTGGCTCGACGGTGGCGAGGAGCCGCACTACCGCACCGGTGACCTCGTACGGGCCGGCGACGGGGGCCTGATGGAGTACGTCGGACGAACCGACCGCCAGGTCAAGGTCCGTGGCTTCAGGATCGAGCCCGGCGAGGTGGAACGGCGCGTTCTCACCCACCCAGCGGTCCAGCGGGCCCACGTGTGCACGAGCCGCGCGGGCCAGGAGGGGCCCAACGAACTGCTGGCGTTCGTCGTCCTCCAACAGGAGCTGTCATACGAGGAGTTCGACAGCCACCTGGCGGCCCATCTGCCCGCCTACATGCGCCCCCACCGGATCCATCTCACGGCTGAGCTGCCGCTCAACGCCAACGGCAAGGTCGACCAGGCCGCCCTGTTGCGGCGGGCCGGCCGCCCTTGGCGACCCGCCGCCGCCGAATCCGACGGACCGGCCGCGACGGAGACGGAGCGCCGGGTCGTCGAACTGGCCGAGGAGATACTCGGCACCACCGGCCTCAGGCTCGGCGACCGGTGGATCGCCAGCGGCGGTGACTCGTTGAAGGCTCTTCGGTTCTGCTTCGCCGTACGACGGCGATGGGGCCGCGAGCTGACTCAGGCGGCCGTCCTCCACGGCGACCTGGCCGCCGTCGCCCGGTCGCTCGCCACGGTCCGTCCCGGCGAGGAGAGCGCCTTGCCGGCACCGGTGGTCTCCGGTGCCCGCTCGGCGCCCGCCACCAGCGAACAGCAGAGGCTGTGGCTGGTGGAGCGCCGCACCCCGGGTTCCCGGGCCTACTCCGTCAACCAGGCCTTCCGCCTGGACGGACCGGTCGACACCGCTGCCCTCCGGCGAGCCCTGCGAAGCCTGGTGGCACGCCACGAGGCGCTGCGGACGAGCTTCGGCCTCGGGCCGGACGGCCTGGAACAGACCGTCGGCGAGGCGTACGACCCCTGGCACGAGCCGGGCCGTCGGCAGGCCTGGGACGAGAAAGAAGCACACGCCTTCGCCGACACCTTCTTCGCCGAGCCCTTCGACCTCGCCCTCCCCCGCATGCTCCGAGCCTGCTGGCTGCCGCGTGACGGCGGCGGCACACTCCTGCTGCACCTGCACCACATCGCCGTGGACGGCTGGTCGTTGAGCATCCTGCTGCACGACCTGTCGGCCGCCTACGCCGGAAGCGCCGGGCACGAGGCACCCGCTCCGACCCCGCTGGACTTCGCCGCCTGGCAGAGCGACCGGTTCGCGAGCACCGCCTACCGGGCACGGCGCGATGAACTCCTCGCGTTCTACCAGGAGTTGGTGGAACCGCGGGAGCCGCTGCCCGCCCAGGACGCGGGTCCGCCGCCGCGGGCGCGTCTGCTGCACACGTCGCTCGACGTCGTTCGGCGGGCCCAGGTGGACCAGCTGTGCGCCGAGTTCGGGCTGACCCGGTTCCAGGTCCTGCTGAGCGTGTTCTCCTGGTGCCTGTACGGCGTGAGCGGCCTGGTCCGCCCGCGCATCGCCGCCCCGGCCGCGGGCCGCCCGGTGCGCGAGTTCGAGAACAGCGTGGGCATGATGGCGAACACCGTGCTGCTGCCCCTGACCGTCGCGCCCGGTGAGGACCTTCGCTCGCTCCTCGCCCGTGCGAAGAGCGACACAGGGCAGGTACTGGGGCGCCAGGACGTGGCGCTCACGGATGTCCTGACCGGCTGGGAGGCCGTCGGCGACGGCACACCGTTCGACTTCCTGTTCGTCCTGGAGAACACCGACTTCGGGGCGCTGCGGCTGCCCGGTTGCACCCAGCGCCCCCTGTGGTGGGGGGCACCGGAGGCCAAGTGCCCGATGACGGTCTCCGTGGTCGAGCACGCGGACGGACTCGACGTGCTGTGGGAGTACGCCGAGGACCGGTTCACCGGTGAGGACGTCGAGGCGATGGCGGAACTGTTCCGGCGGGGCGTGGACGCGCTCGCGGCCGGTGGCCGCTCCACCGCTCGTGAACTCGTCGTGCCGTACCGGCGGTCCCTCCCGGAGCACGGGCGCGGTCCCGCCCCGGAACCCGGCTTCACCACGATCGCCGAAGGCTTCGGCCAACAGGTCGCCCGTACTCCGGACTCCCTCGCCGTGGTCACGGCCGACGGCGGCACCCTGAGCTACGCGGCCCTCGACGCCCGTGCCGCGGCCCTCGCCACGGAACTGGCCGACCGCTACCCGATCCCGGCCGACGGCAGCCCCTGCCGGGTGGCCCTGTATCTGGATCCCTCCGCCGAACACGTGGTGGCGCTCCTGGCACTGGCGAGGCTGAACGTCACCGCCGTCCCTCTCGACCCCTCCTACCCGGCCGATGTATTGCGCCGCGTCCTGGAACGGATCGACCCGCTGTGTGTCCTGGCCACGCGGGACAGCTCGGCGACACTGAACACGCTGCTCCCGGACGGTGTGGTGCGCCACCTCCTCGTACCGGGCGCGGATCGGGCGCCGCGGAAGGGCGACGGCACGAGTGCGTCGTACGACGGGCACGCGTATGTCCGAGGCGAGGTCATGTATGACCGAGGCACGGTGAGTGCGCCGACACATGACGGCGCACGCCCCCTGTACGCACTGTTCACCTCCGGCTCCACGGGCGTCCCCAAGGGCGTGCAGATCCACGACCGCACGCTGTGCGACCTGATCAGGTGGCAGTCCGGTCCCGGCGGCCTGACCGCTCCCGCGGCCACCCAGCAGTTCTCGATGCTGGCGTTCGACGTGTCCTTCCAGGAGATCTTCGGGACACTGTGCACGGGTGGCAGCCTGCAGCTCGTACGTCCCGAGTGGCGTCAGGACGTGCCCGCGCTCCTGGACCGGCTGGAGTCCGCGGGCACCGAGCGGATCTTCATGCCCTACGTGGCCCTGCAACTGCTGGCCGAGTACGCCGTCCGCCTGAACAGGTATCCCTCCCGGCTGCGCGAAGTGGTCACCGCGGGCGAGCAGTTGGTGTGCACCGACAGCATCCGGCGCTGGTTCGCCGGACTCCCCGGCGCGCGCCTGTTCAACCACTACGGGCCGACCGAGACACATGTGGTCAGCGCCCTGTGTCTGGGGGGAGATCCTGGGCAATGGCCCGAACGGCCCGCCATCGGGGGCCCGGTGGCCGGCGCCGACCTGCGTGTGGTGGACGCCCAGGGCGACCCGGCCCCGACCGGATGCACCGGCGAGCTGCTGATCGGCGGCACCATGACCACCCGCTGTTACCTCGACGAGCCCACACTGGACGACGCCCGCTTCGTCGAGCTCCCCGGCGCGGGCCTGTTCTACCGCAGCGGTGACCGGGCGTTCTTCGACCGTGCGGGCCTGCTGCACTACGCGGGCCGCGACGACCAGCAGATCAAACTGAGCGGGCACCGGCTCGAACTCGGTTCCGTCGAGGCGGCCCTGCTGCGCCATCCGGCGGTGGTCAACGCGGTCGTCACCCGTGACGGGGACCGGCTGACGGCCGGCCTGGAAGTCCGTGGCGAAGCACCGTCCTCCGACGACCTGACCGCGCACCTCTCCGCCCTTCTGCCTTCCTACGTACGTGTGGACCGCTTCCGCAGGCTGGAGAGACTGCCCCGCACACCCAGCGGCAAGCTGGACCGGCAGGCGGTCGCCCGGGCGCCGGGGGAAGAGTTACGTCGTTCCGCGATCGCCCGAACGGGCCTGTCGGCCGAGGAGGAGCGCCTCACCGCTGCCTTCGAGGAGGTCACCGGGTCGACGATCGCACCGGACCAGACCTTCTTCGAGGCGGGTGCCTCCAGTCTCGCCCTGATGCGCTTCCACCTGCGCTGCACCACGGCACTCGGTCTGCGCTTCGGCGTCGCGGACCTCTTCGAGCACGTCACCGTCCGCTCGCTGGCCCACCACCTCACCGCCCCGCGGCCACTCACCCCGTCGGCAGCGAAGGATGACGGGCCCCCCGAACCCGGGGAACCGATCGCGGTCGTCGGCATGGCGGTACGGGTGCCCGGCGCCCCGGACCTGGCCGCCTTCTGGGCGTTGGTGGTCTCCGGCGGCACCGGAATCCGCCGTATCGACGCGCCGGAGGGAGTCGTCGGCGTGCACAGCACGCTCGACGGCATGCTCGGCTTCGACCCGGGCCACTTCGGCATCAGCCCTCAAGAAGCACGTCTGATGGACCCTCAGCAGCGTCATCTGCTGATGGCCGGTGTGCAGGCCCTGGCGCACGCGGGAGTGGCGGACACCTCGGCCACCCGGGTGGGCCTGGTGGCCGGTGCCGGGGAGAACACCTACTTCCAGTCCCTGCTGCGCGAGGCGGACCCCGGCCGGCTGCCCGACGGCTTTCAGCTCGCCCTGCACCATGAGAAGGACTTCCTGGCCACCAAGGTGGCTTACCACCTCGGGCTGACCGGCCCCGCCTTCAGCGCCCAGACTGCCTGCTCCAGCTCTCTGGTCGCCGTGCACCTCGCCGCCGGGCTGCTCCGGCAGGGCGAAGCCGACGTGATGCTCGCCGGAGGCGTGCTCGTCGACCCCGGGCTGACCGGCGGCTACCGCTACCGCCCGCAGCACATCTTCTCCGCGGACGGCGACTGCCGGCCTTTCAGCGACGACGCCACCGGCACGGTCGGCGCGAGCGGCGTCGGCGTCGTGGTCCTCAAAACGCTGCGGCAGGCACGTCGCGACGGCGACACCGTCCACGCAGTCATCACAGGCTCCGCGATCAACAACGACGGTGCGGCGAAGATGAGTTACACCGCGCCGTCGCTGGCCGGACAGCGGGAGGTGATCCGGACCGCCCTGTCCCGCGCCGGACGCACGGGCGCCGACCTCGGCTATGTGGAGGCGCACGGCACCGGTACCCGGCTGGGTGACCCGATCGAAGTGGGGGCGCTGCGGCAGGCGTTCGACGTGAGTGAGTCCGGCCGCTGCGCCCTGAGCTCCGTCAAGAGTCAGCTCGGCCACCTGGGCGCGGCCGCCGGTGTGGTGGGCCTCGTGCGCGCGGTCCTCGCCGTGCGCCACGGGACACTCCCGCCCAACCTCAACTTCCGTGCCTTCAACGCGGAGATCGGCCCCGATCCCACTCCCTTCCACGTCCCGGTCCGAGCCACGCCCTGGCCCGAGGGACGCCAACGAGTGGCCGCGGTCAGCAGCTTCGGGATCGGCGGCACCAACGCCCACGTCATCGTGGAGCAGGACACCGCGCCAGGACCGGTGGCGACCCGCGAGGTACCTGAGTGCCTCGTACTGTCGGCCTCCAGCGCGGATGCCCTGGCCGCCGACGCCGCCCGGATCGCCGACTACCTCCAACTGCGCCCGGAACGCCACGAGTTCGTGCTGCGCCATCTCCAGGCCGGTCGGGTCGCCCGCCGCCTGCGGACGGCGGCGGCCGTGGCGGACGCCGCCGCGGCCGTGGACTGGCTGCGCGCGGTGGCCGCGGGAGCGGTGCCGGTCGGTACCGTGGACCCGGACGCCACAGCGGTCCCAGCGGCCGATCGCACGGCCCGCGAACTCGCCGAGGACTGGACCGCCGGGCGCCCGGTCGACTGGGGGGCGGGCTCCGCTCCGGCGCCCTGGGACTTCCCTCCCCCGTCCTTCTCCCTCGCGGAATACGACTTCGACCGACTGACCGGCGAACCGCGCGAGGCCCCGGCCGCCACGCCCCGGCGGCTGCCGCGGGAGAACTGGCTGCACCAGCCGCACTGGGTCCGGCTGCGCCGTGCCGCTGTCGCGGACACGACCGTGCCGGCCGGCTGTACGTCCGCCGTGGTCGTCGTCACCTCCGACAACACCCCGTCGACAGCCCTCGCGCCCTTCGAAGCGGTGGCCTCGCGAGTGATTCAGGTGCGCCCGGCCGCCACCTTCGCCCGCAGAGGACCGGACTCCTACGACGTGGACCCCGCCGATCCGGCGTCCGTGCGACGACTGCTCGACGCGCTGTCCGAGGACGGTGCCCCAGTCTCCAGCGACACGGAGTGGGTGCACGCCCTGCCCCTCGACGTGACGGGGCCGGTCGGTCCCGGCAGCCTGGAACACGCCCGCCATGCCTGCCTGGACAGCACGGCGGCCCTGGCCCAGGCGCTGACCGGGCGCAACGGCTCCCCACGTGTGTGGTGGCTGTCGTACGGCGCCCGGCCCGTGACGGGAACGGTGGACAGGCCTGAACTGGCGCTCCTCGCCGGGCCGGTCGAGGTCGCCCATCAGGAGTCCGCGCTGAACGGCCATTGGCTCGACCTCCCCGACGGCGACCTCACCCGCTGGGCCGGACATGTGGCCTCGGTCGTCGCCGGAACACGTGGGGCCGGTCCTCCCGGCGAACCGGCCCTGCCACGCCAGCTCGCGCTGCGGCAGGGCTACTGGTGGCGGCCGGGCACCGTCCCCGTACCGGAGCCGGTGGGTACGCAGCCCCTCGTACCGGCCGGAGCCGACACCGTCCACCTGGTGCTCGGCGGCACGGGCGGTATGGGCCGCGCCATCGCCGCCTGGCTGCTCGAACACACCCGCGGCCGGGTGCTGTTGCTGTCGCGAAACCCGCGGCTGCCCGAGGAGTTGAGCGGCTGGGCCGACCGCGTCGGCCTCGTCCCGGCGGATCTCGCGACCCTGCCCGTTCACGAAGTGGCGGCGGCCGTCGCCGACCACACGTCACGGCTGGACGGCGTCATCCACGCGGCCGGTCTCGGACACGGCGGGCTGCTCGTACGACGTGACGCCACCGCGATGCGCGACGCCGCCGCGGTCCGCGAGCGTGGCGCACTCGTCGTCGAGCACCTGATCGGAGCCTTCCGCCCGGAGATCGCGGTCTACTGCTCCTCGATGTCCGCCCTGCTCGGCGGTGTCGGCCAGAGCGACTACGCGGCGGGCGCGAGCCTCCTCGACGGCTTCGCCCACCACCGGGCCACCGAGACGGAGGCGACCGTCCGGATCGGCATCGACTGGGACATCTGGAGCGAGACCGGGATGGCGACCCGGGCCCTGAACACGGACAGCCGTCATCAGGCCCACCTCGCGGTCGGCCTGACCGTCGAGGAGGGCAGAGCGGTCTTCGCCCATGCCCTGGCTCTGCAACTGCCGCAACTCCTCGTGTCCACAACGGACATCGAGGGCTCCCGAGCCTTCTACGCTCCTGCCGGGATCGCGGATCGGTCCTCGGGCTCCGGAGCGACGCCCCCGACGGACGCAGAGGCGGAAGCCTCCGACACCGGCGGTGTCGAGGAGCGAGCGGACGCCATGGCCCGGGTGATCCAGGATCTGCTGGGCGTGGACGAACTGGACCCCGAGGACTCCCTCTACGACCTGGGCGCCGACTCGCTGACCCTGATCGGCGTGATCGCCCAGATCGAGGACGACTACGGCGTCGAGTTCGACCTTGCCTCCTTCAGTCACCGCGTCAGCCTCACGGAGATCCTCAAACACATCGAGGCGGCCCTCGCCTCCACCGAGCGCACCACCGGGCCCACCATCGGGGCGGCCGGAAGCGCCTCCCGGGTCGTCCTCGACATCTGGCAGGAGGGAACCGGTTCGGCCGTCCTGTGCCTGGTGCACCCGGTGGGTGGGGACATCCAGGCCTACCGCTCCCTGGTGGCAGCCCTCGGACCCGCGCCGACGGTGTGCCTCATCGCCGACCCGGCACTCCGCGACACCGAGATGCCCGCATGGTCACTGGCCGAGCGGGCCCGTCACTACGACGCGGAGCTACGTGAGCGCTTCGGCGGACCGGACCACCGGCTTCATCTGGCCGGGTGGTCCTACGGCGCCCGCGTGGCGATGGAGATGGCGGGTCTCGCCGAGTCGGCCGGCCGGGCGCTGGAAGCGCTCTACTTGCTGGATCCGCCACCGCCCGAGGCAGAGGCGCTGGTCGCCGCCTACGACGAGACTCACCTGGAAAGAGTGTTCGCCGCCGAACTCGGGACCGGAGCCTCCTCGTTGCCGAGCGGGCACGCACAGGCGTACGCCGAGCGGCTGGCCCGCTGCTGCCGCGCCAACCTGCGCAGCCTCGGGGAACATCGCGTACGGCCGCTCGTCTCCGTCCCTACGTATCTGTGGCTGGCCGAACACCCCACGGCGGGCATGCCCACCCCCGCGGACCCTCAGGAGTCGGACCGGCAGTGGAACGCCTGCCTGCCTCCGTCCGCCGTGCTCAGGCATCTGCCCACGGAGCACTACGGCATCGTCGCGGCACCCCACGTGGACACGGTGGCCGAGACCATCAGGGCGACGCTGGCGCCCCCGGGTGCCAGTACCCGCGAAGCCACTGACCTGTAAACCCCACCCCCCTCCGGAGGTTGACATGGAGTCGTACGAACGCGAAGCACTGGAAGCGGTGACCACGCGCCCCGTGTACTCCTACCGCACGCTCACGGTCGAACGGATCACCCCTGTTCTGGGGGCGGAGGTGTCAGGCGTCGACCTGTCACAGGAGATCCCGGCGGAGCAACTGGAGGAGATCCGGGTCGCCTTCCGCGACCACCACGTCCTGGTCTTCCGCGATCAGACGATCACCGGCGAGCAACACAAGCGCTTCGCCACCGCCTTCGGCGAACCGCGCCCCGTCAACCCGCCGCCGCCCGAGGGCGATCCCTGCGTCCTGGAGATCCGCACGACGTCGGCCGCGGCGGACGTGGCGGGCAACGGCTGGCACGCGGACGGTACAGCCGACACCGAACCGTCGCTGGGGTCGATGCTCTACATCACCGAGATACCCGAGCCGGGATGCGGCGGCGACACCCTGTTCGCCAACATGCACCTCGCCTACGACATGCTCTCACCGGCCATGCGTGCCCTGTTGGACCCGCTGACCGCGATACACGACGGCGCGCAGGCCCTGGCGGGGTACACACCGCCCGCGGACTACGTCATTCCCAAGAGCGAACACCCGCTCATCGCCCGGCACCCCGAGACCGACCGCAGACTGCTGTACGTCAACAAGGCCTACACCAGCCGCATCCCGCAGCTCTCCGCCGACGAGAGCCGGGCCCTGCTCGACATGCTCTTCGACATCACCGCCCGCAGGCCGGTCCTGCACTGCCGCGTCCGCTGGACCCCGGGCACGCTGGTCTTCTGGGACAACCGGTGCGTCCAGCACCACGCGACGTACGACTACTACCCCTACGCCCGCTACGGCCAGCGCGTCGCCATCAACGGCGGCCCCGTCAAGGGCTGATGTTCTGAGGGGCCATCGCCGTCATGCCCGGCGGGCACGGACACGGGGAGCCCGGCACGGTTGGGTACCCGTGCAGTACCGCATCAGCGCCGATCCACTCGAACGCTTCCGGCGCACTGGAACAGCGGAGCGAGAAACCGGGTCGTCGACCTGTTACGGGTTTTGCAGGCACGGCGGCCGGGACGCGGAGGGAGTGCGGCAGGGGCGCGCGGGGCGCTGGTAACCGCTTCCGCGGCGGCCTTCCGGTGTCGGTGCTGGGGGCAGCGAACTGCCGTTGATCGTCCGCCGGGTTAGCTGCGGCCCGCATCCGACGGTCACGGAAATGTCCGCATACTGCAACACCAAGCAGGACATGTGCAGCGCCGGGCGGGCCGGGGCCAAGCTGTGGGTCCTCGGCACTCGCCGGGAACGCACACCGTCCCAGTTGGCCGGTCAGGGCCGGCCATCAGGACTCGCACCGTTGGGGGACCCCCATGTCATCTCGTACCACCCGTCGTATCGCCGCGGTTCTCGTGGCCGGCGCCGCACTCGGCGCGGTTGCCCTGCCCGCCTCCGCGGACAGCGGACCCCAGGACAGGCGCTCCAACGTCAAGATCAGCGACGTGCAGTACGACTCCCCCGGCCACGACAACGGCTCCAACCGCTCCCTGAACAAGGAGTGGGTCGAGATCACCAACACCGGCCGGCGCGGCGTCAACCTCAACGGCTGGACCCTCTCCAACAAGGACGGCCGCACCTACACCTTCAACCGCCTCCGCCTGGACGGCCACGAGACCGTCCGTGTCCACACCGGCAAGGGCCGCGACCACGACGGCCACGTCTTCCAGGATCGCCGCAACTACGTGTGGGACAACCGCTCCGACACCGCCACCCTGCGCAACGACAACGGCCGCCGCGTCGACGACGAGTCCTGGGGCCGCCACAACGGCGGCGGCAACCACCGCCGCTGACCCCACCGATACCGCGCCGAGGCCATGAAGACTCTCGGCACGGCATGACCTACTGCGGCGTCCCCGGGCGGCTTCACTCAGCGCCCCGGGACGCCGCTCGTCTGCGTCGGTGCGCGTACGGCCTGTCGTCCATGACGGCGCCCGCCGGCTCCTGGCCTCGGGGTGAACGCCGGCAGCCATCGTCGGCCCGACATCCAGCTGCGCACCCTCGGGCTTTCCCGCTCAGTCTTCGGTGACGCGGATGATCGTCTTGCCGGGGGTGCGCTTGTCCGGCGTGAACACGGAGGCCGCCTCGGCGAGCGGCCGGACGGCGCCGACGATCGGCTTGAGGCGGCCGTCCCGCAGCCGCTGGGCGAGCTCGGACAGGCGGGGCCGGTCGGGTTCGACGACGAAAAAGATGGCTCGCCCGTCGCGGGGGTGGACGGTCATCGGCTCGGCGATGGTGACCAGGGTGCCGCCGGGGCGGACCAGCGTGGTGGAGCGTTCGAGGATCTCGCCGCCGATCACGTCGAACACCACGTCAACCTCGCCGATGTCCTCCAGTTTCTCGGCCTGGAGGTCGACGAAGGCGTCCGCGCCCAGGCCGAGGGCGGTGTCGCGGTCGCCGGCCCGGCCGGTGCCGATCACCCGGGCGCCGGTGCTGGCCAACCAGGCCCGCAGTCAACGGCGTTGGGCTCGGCTGTTGATGCGGGTGGCCGAGCGGGCGGAGCCTGATCCGCCGCCCGCCGCCGACCCGTACGGCGCCCGAGAAGGGGACGACGGCCTCACGGCAGCCCTCGCACAGGCCTCGGACACCGACCGGGAACTGCTGCTGCTCGCGTACTGGGACGACCTGTCCCGCAGCGACATCGCGACCGTGCTGGGCATCTCCGTCGGCGCCGTCGACACCCGCCTTCACCGGGCCAGACAGCGGCTGCGTCAACGCCTCGCCGCGGCGAACCCGCACCAGGATCCGGCAGATCCAGCAAAGGAGAAGGACCATGCTGAGCGATGACGTGCTCGATCGAATGCTCCGTAGCAGCGATCCGGATCGCGCCGACGCGGCCACGGACCCCAACTCGCCTGCCGCGGAACGGATTCTCGCCCAGGTACGCCGACGCACCCGGCAGCGGCGCAGGCGCACCCTCATCGTGGCGCCGGTGGTGGCGCTGGTCGTGGCGGGCGCGACCGCGGGGACGTACGCCTGGGTGGCAGGCGACGGCAGAGGACACACTCTGGACTCGACGGGGCTGGTCTGCGTAGGGCCGGGCCAGGGGGATGCGGTCGTCGGCTTCGACCCCGGAACCGACGATCCGGTGGCCACGTGCCGGGAGGCGTGGTCCGAGATGTCCGGCCGGTCGGCACCCGAGGCACTCACCGCCTGCGTCGACAGTTCCCAGCAGGGTTCCATCAAGGTGTACCCCGGTGGCAAGGACCAGTGCGCACGCCACCGCGCCGACCCCTACCTCGGGCCGACCCGGGAACAGCTCGCCCTCTCCCGCCTCCGTGCCGACCTCAAGGAACGCTTCGCGGACCGCACCTGCATCCCCCACCCCGAGCTCAGGAAGGTGATGAGCGAGCTCTTCACCCGGTACGGCCTCGACGGCTGGAAGGCACGCCACTTCCAGACTGCCGACAAGGAACCGGAAGGCCCCTGCGCGGACATCAGCTTCATCGATGAACCGGAACGCGTCATCTGGCTCGGGGATCACAAGAACGGCACCCTCGTCCACTGGCCGTAGGACGTCGCACAGACGCCGGACGCCGGACGCCGGACGGACGAGCGAGCCGAATCCCGGGACTCCTTGATCAAGGAGCGGCACAATGGCGGGCAACACAAGGGTCCGATGTCGCCCCGGCGGCCGCACACACCCAGGACGCCCGACGTGTTGTCCGGGGAAGGGAAAGACATGAGTGAAGCCCCGACCCCGTCCAGTGGTTCGGCACGGCTGAACACCGGGGTGGCGCACAACGCGCGGGTCTGGAACTACTGGATCGGTGGGAAGGACAACTACGAGGTCGACCAGGCGGTGGGTGACCAGGTCGCCGGTATGTTCCCCGTGATCCGGGAAGTGGCCCGCGCGGACCGTGATTTTCTGGGCCGCGCGGTCCGGCATCTGGCCGGCGATCTCGGGACGCGGCAGTTCCTCGACATCGGCACCGGACTGCCCACCCTGGACAACACCCACGAGATCGCGCAACGGATCGCCCCCGAGTCGCGGATCGTCTACGTCGACAACGACCCCATCGTGCTCGCCCACGCCCAGCCGCTGCTGACCAGCACGCCCGAGGGCGCCACGGACTACATGGACGCCGACATACACCACCCGGAGACCATCATCGAGCGCGCCGGAGCGACGCTCGACCTCGACCGGCCCGTCGCGGTCATGATGCTGGGCATCCTCAACTTCGTCCTCGACACCGACCGGGCACAGGACATCGTGCGGCGGGTCATGGCGACGGTACCGTCGGGCAGTTGGCTGGTCCTGACACATCCCACCACCGACGCCGAACTCGGCGGCGAGGGCAACATCCCGGCCATGAAGTTCTGGAACGAGAACGCCACCCCGCCGATCACCGCCCGCAGCCGCGCACAGATCACTGCCTTCTTCGAGGGCCTGGACCTCCTAGACCCGGGCCTCGTCTCCTGCGCGCGATGGCGTGCCGAGTCCGACAGCCCTGCCCTGGTCCCCCAGTTCGGCGCGGTGGCCGTGAAACCCTGACCAGTGAGCTGGCCCTGTTTCGATGGCTTTCGATGGCCTTCGCTGGCCTTCGAGGGCGTCAGTTCCTCAGGTTCGCCCCGACCGCCGCCGCGACGACACGGTCCCGTTCGGTGCGCGTGAACAGCCCGCCTGACAGCCAGGTGTCGGCGAGGGCGCGCACCGCCCCGACGAAACGGGCGGAGGTCTCGAAGGGCGCCTGTGCCCAGAGCACGTCGAGGAAGGTCAGGCCGTCGGCGCGAGCGCGATTGGGTACGCCCGAGTCGGCTGCCCCGAACACGACCACGGGCTCGGAACGCCTGAAGTAGGCGTGGTACCGGGTGTCGTCCCCAACGAAGAACGGCGCCAGGGTCAGGCCGTGCGTGCTGAAGTGCATCGGCCGCCCCTCGGGACGGATCGCGTCGGCGAGGTCGCCCCGGAGTCTGAAGTTCTTGTAGAAGGAGAACACGCGGAACGCCTGTTCCGGGCTCTGGGCGACGAGCAGCACAGGACCGTGGAACACCGACTGGACGGTGGGGTCGTCCAGCGCCCTCTCGATGCGCAGACGGTACGGGGCTGAAACGCTGACCCGGTCACCGCGCTGCCAGTTCCTGCTCAGCGTGAGGTAGCTGCCGGGTTCGGCGACGACCCGCTGCCGCACCCCGTTGACCGTAACGGTGAAGCCTCCCGTGGCCCAGGACGGCACCCGGAGTTTCAGGTCGAGTGGGCCGCCGCCCTCACGGAACGTCAGGGTGCGTACGCCCTCGGCCGGGTAGTCGCTCGTCTGCTCGACGACTAGGCCCCGCTCCGGCCACCGCAAGGTCGAGGCGAGGTACAGGTTGACGTACAGCGCGCTGCCGTCGGCGGAGCGGAAGTACACCGAGTCCTGGTACTTGGTGTGGTTCTCCATGCCGGTGCCGCCGCAGCAGGTGCCCGTGTTGTCGTACTCGCGCACAACCCCCGGTCCCATTCCCACGAAGTAGGTGACGAGGGGGCTGGTCGTGCTGCGGGTGTCCCGGCGGGAGGCGAGGATGTGGTTGGTCAGGCCTCGCTCGTAGTAGTCCATGTAGGCGGGGTCCGGCTCGTGGAAGAACAACTGCCGGCTCAGTTTCAGCATGTTGTACGTTGCGCAGGTCTCGGCGTTCTTGTCGTCCAGGGTGGCCGCTATGGCATTCCGGGCCCGGAACATCTCGCCCTGGCCCGTGCCGCCCAGGCTGTACATCCGGGGGCCCGCGACCATGCCCCAGAAGTTGCGGGCAGCGGCGGCGTACTCCTCCTCCCCCGTGTGGTCGAAGAGCCGCAGATAGCCGGTGAACTGCGGGATGTGCTGGTTGGCGTGCCGGCCGTCGAGGATGTCGCGGTCCTCCGCGCAGGCGTCCAGCAGAGCGGTGTTGTCGAAGCAGCGGGCGGCGGCGAGGTGTTCCGCCCGGCCGGTGAGGGCGTACAGGTCCGTCATCACCTCGTTCATGCCGCCGTACTCGCCCGCGATGTAGATCGACCACATGCGCTCCAACTGGGCCTTCGGCAGTCGGCCGAGTCGGCTGTGCACCCAGTCGCCCATCTTCGAGACGATCTCCAGGGCCTGGGCGTTGCCGGCCAGGGTGTGCGCGTCGAGGAGACCGCGCATGATCTTGTGGCAGGTGTAGTACGGGGCCCAGATGGTGGGGTACGTCGTGTAGCTCTCCAGCAGGATGAACTGCGTCTCCGGATACGCCGCCAGGTAGCCGGGGTGGCTCGGTCTCGGCGAGCCGCTCTGTGCCAGGGCCTGCTGGCATTCGCCGAGCGCGCCGACCAACTGGCCGAGCTTGGTCTTGAGGGCGGACTCCCGTGTGTCGGCGTACGCCTGGGCGATGAGCGTGAGGAAGTGGCCGCCGTAGTGGCCGCGCAGGTTGCCGTCAGAGGTCTCCCAGCCGCCGGGCGGCCGGGCCCCACGGGTGTCGAGTCCGGCGTTGGCCCGGAAGACGGCCAGGATACGGTCGGCCGGGTAGCTCCTGGCGTAGTCGAGCATCAGGTCGCGCTTCTGGCGGAACACCCCGTTGCCGAGGGCGACTTGATCCAGCGCGAAGGGGATGACGGACCAGGTCGGCGGGGCGGGCACCTTGGCAACGGTAGTACCCCGGGCGGCGATCGGCACCGGGGCAGTATCGGCGGCGGCATGCGCCGAGGTGGTCCCGTGTACGAGCGGAACGGCGGCCGTCCCGGCTGCGAGCGTCAACAGACGGCGGCGGGTGGGGGGTTGGGAGGTCATGCTCGGACTCCGATCGTCGGTACGTATGGGGCGACGGCGGGGAACGGCGACCGCTCTGTCACGGCGGAGCGGTCAGGACGAGGCGGTCACGGCGGAGCGGTCACGTTGGTCGTGGCTGTGGCGCGGTAGGTGGTGCCGTCCACGGTTCCCTTCACCTCGAAGGTCCCCGGCCGGGCGTACCGGTCCGGATCCACCGGGTCCCAAGTGACAACGATCCGGCTGTCCTTGGAGCCGTCGTTGTAGGTGGCGACCACGGTCGCCGGAAGCCGGGGCGCCGTGCGTCTTCTCGATGTTGCCGTCCGGCACGTCCAGGGACGGCAGGTTCTTTGCCCACCAGCGGTTGTAGGTCTGCACGTGGTGCCGGAAGGCGGCGGGCGCGCTCGCGGTGCGCAGGGAGTCGTACTCCGGTCGCGAGTGGGCCATCTCCTCGGTGACGAAGCCGAGTTGGACCTTGGTCGTGACGGTGCCACCGGTTGGGACCGCGACGGCTCGCGTCAGGGCTTCGCCGTCGGGAATGGGGGCCACCAGCCCGGTCGCCTCGTGGGTGAACTCGCCGCGCCAGTAACTGGGCGTCTGCGTCCGGGCGGTGGTGTTCTCGCGGAGGGTGAGGTTCTCGCCGTCCACGGTCAGGGTGATGGTGTACGCGGGCCGGTTGTCGATGCTCTCCCAGTAGGCGGCCTTGCCGCCGAACCCGAGTCGGGAGGGGTTGTGTTCCTTCATGAACACGGCCCGGCCCCGGGTGAACAGCCAGGGGCCGGACGGGTCTTCGCCTTTGCGGGCCAGCATGCGGTCCATCCACAAGTCGGTGCCGTTCCCGGCCTTCCGGTCGGCCTCGTACTGGGCGTGCATCGTGCGACGGACGGAGAAACCCGCCGGTAACTCCGGTACGGGCGGTCTGGGCACCGCTACCTCCCTGTGGGGGTGCTGTCCGGCTCGGCGGGGCGGTCCTGTTCCTCGGGGTCCAGGTCCGAGGTTCGGTCCCGGTCCGCGGTGGGCAGCCACACGCGCATCGACGAGGGGCCTCGGCCGGCCCAGGAGTGATAGGGCACGAGCACGATCCCCGTACGGTCGGTGTCCGCCGCGAGGGGAGTGTCGAGCGGCTCGTACGGCCAGGCCGTGTCGGTCACCTCGGCGTGTGCGACGAGTTCCCCGGGGACGACGACGGTGGTACCCGCGGCTTCCGACTCTCCCGGTCCACCTGGTCCATCCGGTCCGTCCGTCGGCCGGGCGGACGGGTCCACCCGTATGGCGTCGACTTCGTGGCCGTCCGGCAGGTCAACGGACTCGGCGCAGTACACCAGCGGCCCGCGCTCGACGGCCGCCGTGCCGCGAATCGCGTCGATGCGCGGATCGGGGCGGGTCCAGCGCGGGACCACGGGCAGTTCGAGCCGGATCTCGTCACCCGGCCGGAAGACCCGGGTGACCTCGGCCGTGCCCGGGGCGACGGCGCGACGTGCCCCGTCCGGGTCCACCAGCCACGTGGTGGCGCCCGTCGTCCACGCGGGGACGCGCAGCGACAGGGTCCAGGGCCGGTCGGGGGACCTGCCGATCCGTACCACCACGTGCCCGCCGGAGGGGTAATCGGTACGGACGCGCAGCGCGACGCCTTGGCCGTCCGCGAGCGCGGTGGTGATCTCCGAATCGGCGTACTGGTGCAGCTGCACGCCGTGGTCGTCCGCCGTCGCCAGATACCCGGGCAGCTGGGCCAGGGTCCGCGCCACGTTGGTGGGGCAGCAGGACACCGCGAACCAGGGCGCGCGCAGGCTCGACTCGGCGCGCGGGCTGTCGGTGTCCATGGCGGGTGTGGTGCCGCGGCGGCGACGGTGCAGGGTGTTGGCGTAGAAGAAGGCCCGGCCGTCGTCGGACGGGGAGGTCGCGATCACGTTGAACAGGGTCCGCTCGGCCAGGTCCGCGAAGCGCGGTTCGCCGGTGGCGAGCAGCAGCCGCCAGCTGAGCATCAGGGAGGCGACTCCGGCACAGGTCTCCGAGTAGGCGCGGTCCGGCGGCAGTACGAAGTCGTCGCCGAAGGCCTCGTCGCGGTGGTGCGAGCCCATGCCGCCGGTCAGATAGGTCCGCCGGGCGACGGTGGCCTCCCACTGCCGTACGACGGCGGCGAGCAGGGCTTCGTCCCCGGTCTCCACGGCCACGTCGACGGCGCCCGCCGCGAGGTAGAGGGCGCGAACGGCGTGTCCGCGCAGCACGGTGGCGTCCCGGACGGGCGTGTCGTCCTGGTAGTAGGCGCGGCCGAACTCCGGATCGGCGAGGGTGCCGTGTCCGCGGCGGTCGACGAAGAGCGCGGCCTGGTCGAGGTAGCGCTGCTCCCCCGTCAGTCTGGCCAGCTCCACCAGGGCCATCTCGATCTCCGGGTGACCGCAGACGCGCTCGATGCCGCCCCGGCCGAAGGTCGCGCACACGTGGTCGGCCGCCCGTCGGGCGATCTTCGCCAGCTCGCCCTCGCCCCGGGCGCGGGTCTGGGCCACGCCCGCCTGGACGAGGTAGCCGTAGCAGTACAGCTCGTGGCCCCATTCGAGGTCGCTGTAGCGGGGCTCCTGGCCCGGGCCGCCGAAGGCGGTGTTGAGGTAGCCGTCCGGGTGCTGGGCCGGTGCTATGGCCTCTGTGAGCGCGGCGACCTCGGCGTCCAGCGAGGCGCCCGCGCCGTGCCCGGCGGCCTCCCAGGCCATGGCCTCGATCAGCTTGTAGACGTCGGCGTCGGTGAACTCGCGGCCCCGCCGGTCCCGGTGGATCCGGCCCTCGGCGGCGGCCCGGAAGTTGCCGGTCCAGCCGACGCGTTCCATCCAGTCGCGGCAGTGTCCGAGTGTGGCGGTCGCGTTGATGTGGCGGCGTCGGGCCCAGAAGCCTCCGGTGATCCTGACCTCGTCGAGACCGAGCGGCCGCAGCCTGCCCCGGGTCGGCGCCACCGGCAGGACGGATGACCGTGCCATGTTCTCCCTCACCAGTTCATGCCTTCGGTTCGTCCTTCCGGTTGTCCGTTCGGGTCGGTGCCGGTCCGAACGGGTCTGTTCGGGTCGGTGTCACGGCGGTTCAGGGGTCTGCGAGGCACGTCAGCCCTTGAGCGCGCCGGACATGAAGCCGCGTATGTAGTGCCGTTGCAGCAGCAGGAAGAGGAGCAGGCAGGGGACGGCGAGGACCACCACGCCGGCCTCGGTGGCGCCGTAGTCGACGGCTCCCATGCTCTGCTGGCGCAGGTTCGCGACGGCCAGCGGCAGCGGCGCCTTCTCGCTGTCGGAGATGAGGATCAGCGGCGCGATGAAGTCGTTCCAGGCCGCGAGGAACGCGAAGAGCCCCACGGTGATCAGCCCCGGCCGCACCGCCGGCAGGAGGACGCGGCGCAGCGCGCCCGCCGTGCCGCAGCCGTCGACGAGCGCCGACTCCTCCAGTTCGCGCGGCACCGCTTCGAACGAGATCCGCATCATGAAGGTGGCGAACGGCAGCTGGAACATGGCCAGTACGAGGCTCAGCCCGACCAGCGAGTTCTGCAGGTGGAGCCTGCCGAGCAGCACGTACAGCGGGATGAGGAGGGTGGCGTACGGGACCATGAGGATGGCCAGGGTGAGCAGGAAGAGCAGGTTCTTGCCGGGGAAGTCGAAGCGGGCGAAGGCGTAGCCGCCCAGCAGTGACACTCCGAGGGTCAGGGCGACGGTGAGCGCCGACACGACGGTGCTGTTGAGGAGATAGCGCCACAGGCCGGCGTCGTAGTCGAGGAGCGTGCGGTAGTTGCCGAGGCCGTGGCCGGATTCCTGCGCGGTGCCCGGCTGTCCGCTGACCGAGGCCCAGGCGTTCCACACCAGCGGGAACAGGAAGATGACGGCCAGGCCACCGGCGACGACGTAGTAGGGCGTCCGGCCGAGGGCGCGGGTGAGCACGGTGGTGTCCCCTCTCATGAGGCTCATGAGGCGGCTTTCATGACTCGTCGGCGCGGCGCAGACCGCGGAACTGGAGGACGTTGAGCAGGAGCAGCACGGCCAGCACGATGATCGAAAGAGCGGCGGCCGTACCGAGGTTCAGGCGCTGGAAGGCCTCGCGGTAGATCAACTGGACGACGGTGACCGTGCTGTTGTCCGGTCCGCCCTTGGTGAGGATGAAGAACTGGTCGAAGGCGAGCAGCGATCCGGTCACGCAGAGCAGCAGACACAGGGCGAGGGACGGGCGCAGCAGCGGCAGCGTGATGGAGCGGAAGATCTGGCCGCGGCTCGCGCCGTCCATCCGGGCCGCCTCGTACACCTCGTGGGGGATGCGCTGGAGGCCCACGAGGAGGATCAGCATGTAGAAGCCGGCGAACTTCCAGACGATGAGGAACACCGTGGAGAGCAGGGCCGAGGTCGATGTCCCCAGGAAGGACACCGGGTCGTCGACCAGACCGAGGCTTTCCAGGATGCTGCCGAGCGGGCCGGTGGTCGGGCTGTACAGGCCCCAGAAGAGCAGGGACGCGGAGGCCAGCCCCAGGGCGCTGGGCAAGAAGTAGACCGTGCGGAAGAAACCCGCGCCGGGGCGGAACTCCTGCACCAGCAGGGCGAGAAGGAGCGCCAGTGCGAGCAGTACGACCGTGACGATCACGGTGTAGAGGAGGGTGAAGCGGACCGCCGGCCAGAACAGGGTGCTGTCGGCGGCGTCGGTGTAGTTCTCGGGGGCGTTGACGCCCCGGTCTCCCGCGAGCAGCGGCCAGTCGCTGAGTGACATCTGCCCGACGAGCAGCAGCGGCAGTACGAAGAAGACCGTGACGAACACGGCCGTCGGGGCCGCGTAGGCGAGACCCTGGGCCTTGCGGGACGCCCACCACCGGCGTGCGGGTGTCCGCCGGGGGCGGGTCCGGCGCTCCGGCGGGCTCCGGTGCGTGGGCGCCGTTCGGTCGGCCGCCTTCACCTGCATGGCTCTCCTCTGCCGTGCGATGTGGTTGGAGTGGATGGGATCAGCCTTGTGGCCCAGAGCCGTCACCGTGAGCCGCGGATGGGCGTCACCGTGAGCCGCGGGTGGGCGTCACCGTCAGCCGCGGGTGGCCGCGACCGTGAAGCGGCGGGTCGGTGGGGGCTGGTCGCGCGGTTCGCCGCGCCCCTGAGGGGCGGGACGGGGCTGCGCCCCTGCCTCTCAGCGCCGCAGGTGACCGCTCAGTCGGCCAGGGAAGCGCTGACCGCCTCGTTGTCCTTCTCGACCTTCGCCCCGTCGCCGAAGACCGCGTTGCGCATCAGGGTCAGCCAGGGGCCGTTGGGGTCGTTGAAGGTCTGGCCGAACTTCAGCGCGTACGGGGTGTGGCCCTCGGCCACGAGTTCGTTGATCGTCACGAGCCGTGGATCCGCGTCGGAGTACTTGTTGGACGCGAGATCGGTGCGGGCCACCACGTCCTTGTTCGCGGCGACGACGTCGACCTGCGCCTTGTCGCCGAGGGACCAGGCGAGGAAGTTCCAGGCCTGGTCGGCCGACTTGCTGGTGGCGGAGATGCCGATGGCGTCGCCGCCGACGAAGGTGGACTTGCCGCCGTCGGGCCCGGGGATGGGCGCGACACCGAGGTCGAGGTCCTTGGGCATCAGCCCGAGGGTGGTCGACGGCATCGGCATCACGCCGACCTTGCCCTTCGGGAAGACCCCGGTCCAGGTCGTGCCCGTCTCGTCGCGCGCGCCGGGGGCCACGATGTCGTCGTCCACCCAGCCGCGGTAGGTGTCGTAGACCTTCTTCGCGGTGTCGGAGGAGAGCTCGGACTCGGTTCCCTCCTTGTTCAGCACCTCGTCGCCCGCGGCCCAGATGGACGGCCACCAGGTGAAGACACCGCAGCCGCCGCAGTTGCCGCCGAAGAAGGTGCCGTTGACGCCCTTGCCCAGCGCGTCCACGGCCCGTGCCTGCCGGTCCCACTCGCTCAGGCTGGTCGGCGGCTTCTCGGGGTCGAGCTTCGCCTGCTTGTAGAGCTCCTTGTTGTAGAAGAGCACCGACAGATCGAGGGTGTGCGGCACGACGTACTTCTTGTCCTCGTACGTACCGGCCTTGATGTGCGACTGGGCCAGTTCGTCGGCGAAGGGAAGGGCGTCCACGCGTCCGGTGATGTCGGCGAAGAGGCCGCTGGAGGTGTAGTTCGGGACGAACACCACGTCGGAGGCGAAGAGGTCGGGCAGGTCCTTGGACCCGGCGGCCGCGCCGACCTTGGCCTGGTAGTCGTCGGTGGGTATGACGGTCAGCTCGATCTCGTTCTTGTGGCTCGCGTTGTACGCCTTGACCAGGGCCTCGCTCTGCGGCCTGGTCGCCGCACGGGTCCACATCGTCAGCTTGGCGCCGTCGTCGGCGCCCGTGGCGTCCGCCGCTCCGCCCCCTCCCCCGCCGCCCGAGTCGTCCTCCCCCGATCCGCATGCGGTGACCATGCTCGCGGCGGCGAGCAGTGCGACGGCACCGGTGACGAGGCGGCGTGTGTGTCCAAGCGGTCCGGCCGTGCTCCCCATGGTCGATCCCCCTCGTGTGCGGCGGGCCCAGGGCGGGCCGGCCGGTCGGGACGATGGATGTGGTGGCACTGAACTCTGCGAAGAACTCTGCGAAGGAAACTAACCCGAAAAGGTTTTCTGCGACGCTAGGACGCGACTCACCACCCGTCAATCCCCTTGTCGGTAACGGCTGATGGGGATCCCTCGAAGCCAGGAAGGCATCGGGACCGAAATGCTTTCGCGTACTGTTTTCCGGGCGGCGTGCACCCTCGACGGCGTCGGCACGTGACGCGTGAGACGCGAGACAGGAGCAACCTCCATGGCACAGGCCACCGGCCCCTCTCGTTCGCAGCCCGCCACGCTCAGCGACGTCGCCCGGCTGGCGGGCGTGTCCATCGCCACCGCTTCCAAGGCCCTCAACGGCCGCAGTCAGGTGCGTGCGGAGACGAGACAGCGGGTGATCGCGGCGGCCGAGCGGTTGTCGTTCCGGCCCAATGAGGTGGCCCGGGGCCTGTTGGCCGGGCGGACGGGCACGGTCGGTCTGCTCACCAGCGACCTGGAGGGCCGGTTCAGCATTCCGATCCTCATGGGCGCCGAGGACGCGTTCGGCGCCGGCGAGGTCGCAGTGTTCCTCTGCGACGCCCGTGGTGACGCGATCCGCGAGCAGCACCATGTCCGCGCGCTGCTCGGCCGCCGGGTCGACGGCCTCATCGTGGTGGGCAGCCGCACCGACCCTCGTCCGTCACTGGGCCGCGAACTGCCCGTCCCCGTCGTCTACGCGTACGCGCCGTCCGAGGATCCGGCGGATCTGTCCATCGTCCCGGACAGCGTGGGCGCCGGCCGGATGGCGGTGAAGCATCTGCTCGCCTGCGGTCGTACGCGGATCGCGCACATCACCGGTGACCCCGGGTACCTCGCCTCGCAGGAGCGGTCCGAGGGGGCGCTGACCGCGCTCGCCGACGCCGGCCTCGCCCTGGTCGGCGAGCCGCGGTTCGGGGTGTGGTCGGAGGGCTGGGGCCGGGCGGCCACCGCGATGCTGCTCGACCAGCACCGGGACGTGGACGCCGTCCTGTGCGGCAGCGATCAGATCGCGCGCGGTGTCATGGACGTACTGCGTGAGCGCGGCCACCGTGTGCCGGAGGACGTGGCGGTCATGGGTTTCGACAACTGGCAGGTCCTGACGTCCGCCTCCCGGCCACCCCTGACGAGCGTCGACATGAACCTGGAACAGGTCGGCCGCGCCGCCGCGCACGCCCTGTTCACCGCGATCGCCGGGACGCGGCGCCCGGGGGTCGAGACCCTGCCCTGCCGGGTGGTGATCAGGGGATCGACGGCGCCCCTTTCCTGAGCGGGAAGAAACCGGCCCGCGGCGGGCGGGCCGGCGGTTCGGCCGTTCGGCGGTTCAGTCGTTCGGCCGTTCACTCGTTCAACGGCACGGCGGCTCGTAGTCTCAGCCCTGCACCGCCAGGAAGTAGCGGAGTTTCTCCTTGGCTCGTGCGCCGAGGCGGTCGTAGAAGCGGATCGCGCCCTCGTTCCACGCGGGGGTCTGCCACTGGACCTCGGTCACACCGAGGTCCCGCGCCTCGGCCACCACGGCTTCCATCAGCGCGGCGCCGAGGCCGAGTCCCCGGTTGCCGTCGCGAAGGAAGAGGCAGTCCATGGTGAGGTACTCGCGGCCCTCCCAGGTGGAGATCTCGGGTGCGCAGGTGGCGTAGCCGACGACCTCGCCGTCGGGCAACTCCGCCACGAGGCACCTCAACCGCGGTGCCGGCGTGCCGAAGAGGAGTACCTGGAGCCGTTCGGCGAGGTCGGGGACGGGTGGTGCGGACTTCTCGTACGAGGCGTGCTCCGCGGCCAGTTCGGCGACACGCGGCAGGTCGGCGGGGCGGGCGTGCCTCACACGTGGAGCGCCCGTCATCGGACGTCCCCTGCCATGGTGTCCGCACCCCACACGGCCAGCCGGTCCGCCACCGGGCCACTGCCGTCGAGGACGTGCCGCGTGAACGCGTCGCGCTCATGGGCCAGGACGGCGGCCTCCCAGACACAGGGGGCGAGCCCCACCCGCCCGGGCCGCAGCAGGTCGGGCTGACCGGCCGGGCCGGAGAAGACCGCCAGGTCGGACATGTACCCCTCGATCCAGTTGCAGACGAGGACATAGTCCCCGTCGCCTCCCGCGTGCACGAGCAGGACGGCGAGGCCCAGCGACCCCCGGGCACGCCCGAGCGCCAGCTGCGCTCCGGCAATCCGCAACGCAGCCGCCTCGTCCCGCTCCGTCACGACGCGCCCCGGCGCCTCGATCGCGTACACCTTCACCACATGCCCACTGGCCTCGCGGGTGCCCAACGCCCGTGTCCCGCGCGCGTGATACCCCTCGGCCAGCGCGAGCAGCGCCTCCGCGTCGACCGCCGTCGGGAGTTCCTCACGATCACTCATACGGCCATGATGCCGGGGGCGGACGTCGTCCGTCTCCCTCACTCGGACACCAGGTCCGCCAACGCCGTCAGCGTCCGCTCCCCCGCCGGGTCGCCCGCCGTGGCGGGGACCAGCGCGATCTCGTCAAGACCTGCCTCGGCGTACGCGTCGATGCGGGCGCGGACGGTCGGGCCGTCTCCCACCAGGGCGAGCGCGTGGGCGGCCTCCGGCGGGAGCGCGGCGAGGAGGGTGTCCTGGGTGGCACCGGACCGGGCCAGGTCGACCGCCTCGCCGAAGCCGGCCGCGGCGAACACCTCGTTGTATCCCGGGACGGTCAGATAGCCGACGATGCTCCGCAGGATCTGCCGGAAGGACTCGGCCTCGGGGTCGACCGCCGCGGGCAGCCAGGCGGCCAGCCGGGGCGGCGTCCGGCCGGCAAGCTCGGCGGCCGCGGTCAACTTGGCTCGCAGGGCGCGGACTTGCTCCGGGGAGACGACGTCGAGCAGCATCCGGTCGGCGTGCGCGGCGGCCACGGCGATCGCCCGGTCCCCGAACGCCGCCACGGTGAGCGGGCCTCCGGGCGGCCGCTGACGTCGGCGGAAGGTGCTTCCGGGCACGATCGCCTCGCCGGGTTCGCCGTGCAGGAGACCGCGTACCGTCTCGGCGGATTCTGCCAGTGCGGCGGCGGGCCGGGTGCGAGGCCGGCCATGGAGGCCCTCGACCACCCGCTTGCTGGACGTCCCCAGCGCCACCCCGACCGGACGGGCGATCACCGCTGCGGCCGACGCCGCGCCCCTGGCGATCGTCAGCGGGTCCCGTACGGAAACGGGAACCGGCCCGGCGGTCAGCGTGACGCGCTCGGTGCCGAGCCCGATCGCCGTGGCGAGTACGAACGCGTCCCAGGTGGGCCCCTCACCGGCCCACACCTCGCGGTATCCGAGCCGGTCGGCGAGCGCGGCCACCCGCAACGGCTCGTCGACCGGGCTGTCGTCCTCCCGCGCCGCGGCAACCACGCTGATGTCCATACACGTCACGGTAGTTGGTGCCCGCCCCCGCTCGGCCGCCCCACGTGGATCATCGTACGAGGGCGTTGTTACCGTGCACCGATGTCACACTCTTCACGCGACACCGCCGAGGGCGCCGGCTGGGGCACAGCGGAACGCGGCGACTACAAGCAACTGATGCCGCACCGGGTCGAGAAGCTCTCCTGGCTCAACCCGAAGACGCTCTGGCCCGCCCGCAACGGCGTACTGGCCTCCTGGTTCGGCGACCCGACCGGGCGGACCCGCAGCCGCTGGGTGGAGCAGCGGACAGTCGCCGGAGCACCCGCCGACAAGGTGGTCCGGCGCGACGATCCGGACCACTTCTCCTTCATGGTCATCGGGGACACGGGAGAGGGCGACGACCCGCAATACGCAGTCGTGCCGGGCTTTCTGAAGGTCAGTCAGGACACACGGTTCGCGGTTCTCGCCAGTGACGTGGTCTATCCGGTCGGCACCGCCGACGACTACGGCACGAAGTTCCACCGCCCGTACAAGGACTACCAGGCACCCATCTACGCGATACCCGGCAACCACGACTGGTACGAGGACCTCCAGGGCTTCATGCGGGTCTTCTGCGAGGCCCCGCCTCTCATGCCGGAAGCCGCGCCCCGCCCGCTGACGCCCGCCTGGCTGCGGTCACTGCTGTGGCACAAGCCGCGTAGCACCGACGAGCAACGCCTCGCCGAGGCACGGAAGTTGCGCTCGGCGCCGGCGCAACAGGCCGTGCAGCCCGGCCCGTACTGGGCCGTCGACGCCGGGCCGGTGCGCATCATAGGTATAGACACCGGCCTGCTCGGAACTGTCGACGCCGAGCAGGGCCGCTGGCTCCGCGAGGTGTCCGAGGGAGACACCCCGAAGATCCTCGTCACCGGTTCGCCCTTGTACGTGGACGCCGAGCACCACCCCTGCCCGATAGACGGCGGCGGAACCGTCGACGACATCGTGCGCGACCCGGACCATCACTACGTGGCCGCGATAGGCGGTGACATCCACAACTACCAGCGCTATCCGGTGACGGTGGACGGCCGCACCATCCAGTACGTGGTCGCCGGCGGCGGTGGAGCCTTCATGCACGCCACCCACACCGTCCCGCGCGTCTCCGTCGCCGGTGTCAGCGAGGACGACTTCCGCTGCTATCCGCTGCGCGGCGACTCGCTCGCCTTCTACAGCAGGCTCTACGGACGCCGGCTGCGCATGCGGCGCTTCTTCACCCTCACCGAGGCCCAGGCCACCGCCGTCATCGCGGAACGGCTCGGCATCCGCCCGACCCGCGCTCAGGCCTCGCCCGTTCACGTCACCCTGCGTACCCGCCTGGTCGCGAGCCTGCTGGGCGCCGGGGGCCGTCCGGACCGCACCTCCCGCTTCCGCCTCCCCGTGCGCAAGGCGTACACGCAGCTGCTGTCCCCGGGCTCGGCGACGTACAGCCCGCCGTTCTTCAAGTGTTTCCTGCGCCTGGACGTCACTCCGGACTCGGTCCGGTTGCGCTGCTTCTCGGCGACGGGCAATCTCCAGCAGGAAATCGACCCGCCGGTCGAGGACGAGGTGACCATCGCCCTGTAGAGGGGCTTCCGTCCCCCGAATGGCGGAGTCGGGCGGACGGGCAGACGATGGAGACGAGGGGTACGGCCGGGTCGTCGCGAGGCGGTGACCGACCGCCCGCCGATGCTGCGCAAGGCCAGATGGGAAGGAGCCGTCATGATCGAGGTCAAGGCGGTCGAAAAGCCGGACGAGCGGCGCGATTTCCCTCGCGGCCACCTCGAAGCGGTCCACCTCACCGGGCTCGACTTCGCCGTGGCGACGTTCGAACCGGGCTGGCGCTGGTCCGAGTCCGTGGCTCCGATCGCGGGCACCGAGAGCTGCCAGGTCCATCACAACGGTTACGTCGTCGAGGGCCGGATGCGGATCCGTATGGACGACGGCGCCGAGAGCGAGGTCGGCCCCGGCGATGTCTTCGTCTGCCCGCCCGGTCACGACGCCTGGGTCGTGGGGGACGAACCCGCCGTGGTGTACGACTTCGCCGGAGGCATGGCGACGGAGTACGCGAAGGCCAAGGAGGGCTGATCCAACGGGCCGGCGTGTGCCCGGCGTTCGAGCAGGGGGCCGACGCCGGCCCGAGGTCACGCACGGAAGCCATGACCCGAGAGAGCGGGACGCCTCCTCGGGTCACTTCCGCACATCATCTTCGCCTCGCCCCGCAGCCATTCAGGGCCCCCGCGTCTATTCTGAGGACGCATGGACGGGGCTGCGGGCAGAGGTGCGACCGGTGAACCGCCGGAATCCAGCGAGCCGTTCTTCATCGCGCCACAGCAACCGGTGATCCTGCGGGCCGCGCGCGTCGAGTTGCCCGAGGAGAGTCCCGACCCCGTCCTGCTGCCCTCGATCACGCTGCTGGAGCGCGCCGCGTCCCGCGGGAGCGACCCGGAGGGGCTTCCGCTGCCGCCGCCGCACATGCTCGCGGGGCAGTACCGGATGATCCGCCCGCTCGGCTACGGCGGCATGGGCGAGGTGTACCTCGCGCTCGACACCAAGGTCGACAACCGCGAGGTGGCCATCAAGGTACTGCGCGGCGAGCAGGCGGCGGCCGCGGCGGAGGCCCTGGCCCAGGAGCGGCGGGCGCTGGTCGACCTCAGCCACGACGACATCATCCGCGTCTTCAACTACGGGCACCATCCCGAGATCGGGGACTTCCTCGTCCTCCAGTACGTGGACGGGCTCACCCTGGAGGAGGTGCGGGCGCGGGCGCAGGTGAACCCGGGGGAATTCGGCGGCGGCCGCTTCCACGAGTTCGTACTCGCCTACGGGATACGGCTCCTGGCCGCGCTCGGGTATCTGCACGGCGACTGGCCCGGCAAGGTCTACGGCGACCTCAAACCGGACAACGTCATGCACGACGGCACCACCACGAAGATCATCGACGTGGGAAGCGTCCGCATGGCCGGTCTGCCCGGCCACACCACGGAGGGGTACCGCGCCCCGACCGCCGGCCGCAGCGGTGAATCCACCGGCCAGGACGACCTGTTCAGCCTGGGCGAGACGCTGCGGCGGCTGAGCGGCCTCGGCGGGTCGCCTGACGACCTGGCGGAACTCGGCCACCTGGACGTGATCGGCGGGCTCGGCGCACCGTGCGGCGAGCCCGAGACCGCGCGGGCCCGTCCGATGACGGCACCCCCTCCCGTGGGGCTCGGTCTGGTGTCGCTCGCCCGGGTGCTGCACCGCGCGACCCGGAGCGAGCGGGCCGAGCGGTTCGCCACCGCACGGGAGATGGAGGAGCAACTGCGCGGAGTCTTCCGGGAGTTACGGTCGCTGCGGACCGGCCTGGAGACCTTCGAACCGTCGCCGCTCTTCCTCCAGTCGTCGTACGCGCTGGACGCGGCGCTCGGGTCGGCGCCGCCCCTCGCCCGGTGGGCCACGCCGGACGCTCCCGCCCCGTACGCACCGCCGTCGCCCTCCGAGGCCGCCCAGCGGCTGCCCGTACCGCGGCCCGACCGGCACGACTACCACCACGCACAGTTGAGCAGGCTGGCCGACGCCGCGCCGGAGGCTCTGCTGCAGCACACCGGGGACTGGCGCGACTCACCGGAGGTGCATCTGCTGCGCTGCCGCCTGCGGTTGCGCGGTGCCGGAGGCGGTACAACGGCCGCCGAGAGTGAACTGCGGTCCGCCGAGGCGCTGATCGGGGCCGAGCGCGCTCCTCACGACTGGCGGCTCGGCTGGCACCGAGGGCTGCTCGCACTCGGCCGGGACCAAGCGGCCGCGGCCCGGCGGCACTTCGACGAGGTGTTCGCGGCGATCCCGGGCGAGTACGCGCCGAAGCTCGCGCTCGGCTACTGCGCCGAGCGGCTCGGCCGGTGGCAGGAGGCGCTGACGTTCTACGAGGCGGTGCGACTGCGCAACCCGTCGCTGGGCAGTGCGGCGTTCGGCGCGGTACGGGCTCGCCTCGCGCTGGGCGGAGAGCGGGCGTGGGACGACGCCGTGCGGGCCCTTGACGTGGTGCCGCAGCATTCACGGCACCGAACTGCCGCGCGCACGGCCGCCGTTCGTGTCGGCGTCGAGCACGTGCGGACCGCCGAGCGCCCGGACGAGGTGACCGAGCGGCTCCGCGAGGTGCTGGAGCGGCTGGCCCGGCTCTTCCACGCGCACGGGCTGACGGACGAGCAGGCCAGGGTCCGTATGACGGCTGAGGTGTGGGAGGCCGTGCAGGGCTCGCTCGCCCGGGGGGCCCTCGACTCGGCGGGCCTGGCCTCGCTGGCCGCGGGCGCCGACGAACGGCTCGGCCTCCCGCCCGACGGGCCCGGTCTGCGCAAGGCCCTCTCCCGCCTCTATCTCACCCTCGCCCACCAGGCCGCCCGTTCCGCCTCGCCCGAGGACGCGGCCGTCGCCGAAACCCTGCTGGACCGCGCCTACGAGGTCCGCCCGCTCGCCTTCCGACACCACAGGGACAGCCCATGGCTCGGAAAGAGAGTCACGACCTGGCTCCGGTCGATCGCCCGTACGCCGACACCGCCACCCCTCCCGGTGCCGGCACCGGGGAAGAGCACACGGACGGTCCGCGAGTGACTGGAGCCGCGCCCACGCAGCCCGCTGAGAACGCTGCCGCGCCGCCCGCACGGGTCCTGCGCACCGCGTGGGCGGCACGCCTCGTCACGGCCGAACTCGCCCGCAGGGTCTGGCTGTTCGTGTGGCCGTCGGCGGCCGGCCGTCGCAACCGCGCGTATCTGCGGGAGCGGCTCGTCGCGCTGCCGCTGCTCGCCGTGGTGGCGTTCGGGGCGCTCGGGTGGGCGTACTCGGGTGTGCGGGACGACTCCGCGTACGTGCGGGAGCGGCTGGCGCCCGCGCTGGTCGGTCTCGCGAACGCCAAGGCATCGCTGTTCATCGCGCAGGGCGAGGCGGAGGAGAACCTCGCCGAAGGACGGGCGGCCGAACTCAGCGGGCTCAGCGAGCGGTATCGCACACGGGTGGCGCGGGCCACACAGAGCCTGAACCAGGTCACGCGCAGCGGAGCCCTGACCGTGGCCGAGGAACAGGAACTGCGCGTGGTGTCCGCGCTGGTGGTGGACTACACGGGCTGGATCGGCCGGGCGCAGAACCACGTGGCCGACCCCGTGCTGCGGGACGCCGAGCTCACGTACGCGCGCAGCATGCTCTGTTCGACGCCGGTCGCCGTCGCGGACCGTCAGGACCGCTATCCACCGTGCCGTGCGACGGTCGGTTCCGCCGCGACCTCGATCGTGGACCGAGTGGCCGGGCTCGAACGGCAGTTGCGCGAGCGGCTCGTGGACAGGGCCGCCTGGAGCGGGCCCGTGCTCGTCGCCGCCGTGGTCTGCGGACTCGCCCTCGTGCTGCTCGCCGCCGGGCTCTGGCGCACGGTGTCGTTCCTGCGGCGCCGGTTCCGGATCCGGCTCAGTGTTCCGCTGGCGGTCGCCGCTCTGCCGCTCCTCGCCGTACCGCTCCTGACGACCGACGCGCTGCTCGCGCAGCACGCGCAGAAGGAGGCGGTCCCCGTGGCGGACGCACTCGCGAAACGGACCTCGCCCCAGACGGAGACGATCGCGGAGGAGCGTCCGTTCGACGGTCCGGACCCGCGGTCCATCGAGGTGCTGGAGGCGCGGATCGACGACGGGCTGTCCAACGGGCGGCTCGCCTTCCTGGACGGGGTCGCGCCCTTCGTGTTCCCCGCGGGCCTGGTCGGCGCGGTCGTCGCAGGCGGTGCCCTGCACGCGTACCGTCGCGAGTATCTGGTGGTCGCCCGCCCGGGAGCCGTGTCGTGAACCGTGCCGAGTGCCGCGCCGAGAGCCGGCCCGTGAACCGTGCCGTCGGCCGTGTCCTGCGCGTCCTCCTCGCGGTCTGTCTGCTCACCCTGGTCCCCGGCTGTACGTCGGACACCCCCGACCCGCTCGTCGTGCTGGGCCCGTGGACCGGCGAGGAGGGCAAGGCATTCGAGGCGGCTCTGAACCGGCTCGACGACGGAACCGGCAGGACGTACACGTACGAGGGCACCCGCTCGCTGCGCGAGACGCTCGTCTCACAGCTGGAGGCGGACGCCCCGCCGGACGTGGCGATCCTCAACAGCATCGGCGAACTCACCGAGTACGCGCGCCGCGACGAGCTGAAGCCGCTGGTCGAGGAGACCGCCGAACGCGCGTACCCGCCGTGGGCTCCGACTCTCCTGGTGGACGGCAGGCGCCGCACGTACTGGGTGCCGCTGAAGGTCGATCTGAAGAGCCTGGTGTGGAGCAAGGAGGGCACGTCCAGCGATGATCCGACCTGGTGCGTGGGACTCGCCTCGCAGGCCACCTCGGGCTGGCCGGGCACCGACTGGGTCGAGGACATCCTGCTCCACCAGGCGGGCCCCGCCGTCTACGAGGAGTGGGCCACCAGCAGGCTCGGCTGGCTCAATCCGGCGGTCCGGCGGGCCTGGACGACCTGGGCCGAGCTGCTCGGCGACCGCCCGCCGAAGTCGATCGAGCGGTCCCTGACCACCTCGTACGAGGGTGTGCCCGGTCCGGGCGGGCCCCGCGGCCTGCTGGACTCCCCCGGCTTCGACTGCGCGTACGAGCATCAGAGCGCCTTCATCCGGTACCTGTACGCGAGTGAGGACGTCCGTGTGGAGCCGTCGGCCCGGTTCCTGGGCGGACGGGCCGAGTACCGCGACGCGTACGAGGTCGCGGGCGACATGGCTGCCGTCTTCAGCGACGATCCGGCGGCCCAGGAGCTGGTGGAGCGGCTGTCGAGCCCGGCCGGACGCAAGCGCTGGCAGGCGGAGGCGGACCCGGGGGTGCGCCCGCTGTTCCCGAACACGGCCGGTCTGCCGCCCTCGGTGCCGACGAACCCCGTCGAGCAGGAGATCGACGACCTGCTCAACTCACGCGCCCGTACGCTCTGTTTCGACGCCTCGGACGTGATGCCGCCGGAGCTCAGGGACGCCTTCCACCGCGCGGTCCTGGAGTTCTTCCGGGACCCCTCGAAGGGGCATCTCGACTCGCTGCTGCGGCAGTTGGAGACCGTGCGTGTCGAGGTGGACGAGGAGTCCGCCGACGGGCGCTCGTTCCGGCCGCCCGAAGTCATCTGTGCGAGCTCCGGCGGGTGAGCCGGCCGGGTCTGTCCGGGCGGGCTCGACCGCCGGGGCTCGCACGGGGTGCGGGGACGCGCTTCCCGTGGATCGTGTCCCGTGGTTCAGGCAGTGGCACCTGCCGCGATGTCCCGTGCCGCGATGTAGCCGAAGGTCATCGCCGGTCCGATCGTCGAGCCCGCGCCGGCGTAACTGTGGCCCATGACCGCCGCGCTGGCGTTCCCGGCGGCGTACAGGCCGGGGATGACGGATCCGTCCGGGCGCAGCACGCGGGCCCGGGCGTCCGTGCGCAGACCGCCCTTGGTGCCCAGGTCACCCGGGACGATCTTGAAGGCGTAGTAGGGGGCCAGCCACAGAGGTGCCAGGCAGGAGTTCGGGAGGATCGCGGGGTCGGTGTAGTAGTGGTCGTACGTGCTGTCGCCGCGGTGGAAGTCGGTGTCCGTGCCGTTGCGGGCCAGGCCGTTGAAGCGGTTGACCGTGGCCCGCAGGGCGGCGGCGGGCACGCCGATCCGTGCGGCGAGGGCGTCGAGGGTCCAGGCCTTGTGGGCGGCGCCGGACGTGTACCAGGCGTCGGGGAACGTGAACGTCGGCGCGACGTCCCTGAACAGGTAGCGGTTGCGGTAGTTCTGGTCGACGATCAGCCAGGCCGGGATGTCCGGGTCGGTCTGGTTGCGTTCGTACATGGTGTGCACGACATCGCTGTAGGGGGCGGCCTCGTTGACGAACCGGGCGCCGGCCGCGTTGACGAGGAGCCCGCCGGGCAGGGTGCGTTCGGCGAGACAGAAGTAGGGCTCGCCGGGCAGCGGGATCGCCGGGCCCCACCATGCGTCGTCCATCAGGTCGAGCGCGGCACCGGCCCGGCGGCCCGCCTGGATTCCGTCGCCGGTGTTCTCCTTGGCTCCGACGGTCCACTCGGTGCCGATGGGCTGTTGCTGGTACTGGGCGCGCATGGCCGCGTTGTGCTCGAAGCCGCCGGAGCCGACGATCACTCCGCGCCGGGCCCTGATCAGGCCCGGGGTGCCGTTCTTCGTGACGACCGCTCCCGCTGTGACTCCGTTCTCCGTGTACAGGTCGGTGAGCGGGGTGTTCAGCCAGACCGGCACCTGGGCGGCGAGCAGTCCCGCGCGCAGGCCGGCCGCCAGTGACTGGCCCATGGTGAGGGGCTTCTGGCCGAGGAGGGCCGCCCTGGTGCCGCGGGCCAGGCATTCGGTGGCGACGGCGGCGCCCTTCACACTGACCGCGGAGAGCGCGAGCCACTTGTAGTCGGCGCTGAAGACGACCATGCCACTGGGAACCGTCAGGTACGGCGGGTTCAGCCGGGCGAGTTCGGCTCCGAGGATGTTCCCGTCGAGCTGGGCGGGTTCGATGGAACGGCCGCCGGGCAGCCCGCCGGGCAGCTCCGGGTAGTAGTCGCTGTACCCCTCCATCCAGCGGAAGCGCAGCGGGCTGTTGGCCAGTACGAAGGAGATCATGGCCGGGCCCTGTCCGAGGAAGGCCTGCCGGCGTTCCGCGGAGACGTCCGGGCCGACCACCGCGGCCAGGTAGGCGGCGGCCTTCGCCGGGGTGTCGGGAACACCGGCGGCGAGGATCACCGAGTTGTTCGGGATCCAGATTCCCGCGCCGGAGCGCGCGGCCGAACCGCCGAAGGTGGCCGCCTTCTCCACGACGACGCAGCTCAGTCCTTGTTTCGCGGCCGTCAGCGCGGCGGTCATCCCCGCGGCTCCGGATCCGATCACTACGACGTCGTACGTGCCGAGCAGGGGCAGTTCGGCCGCGTCGGCGGCGCTCGGGAGGCCGGCCGCGAGGGCGAGCCCGCCCGCCGTCGCGGCGCCGAGCACCCGGCGCCGCGACGGGCCGGGCTGTGGGGGTGTTTCGGTACCTCTCGCAGGGTCCGCGGTTGTCGACATGGCAGCACTCCAACAGGGCGATGGAAGATGAGGACGTGCTGTGCCCCGGGAGGCAACTGGCCTGTGGCGTCCCGGTTCTGATGCGGAGTCAGGAATCTCGCGCGAGGGTCTTGTGAAGTCAAGGGGTACGCCGGCCCGCGACCGGCCCGGTCACTGACGGACCACCGCGTCGGGGGCTCGCATCCTGACAGATGACAGGGACCGGCAGGCGGGTGGAGTCCGTACGTTCGCGGGAGACCACCGAGACCAGGGGGAGTGCGTGCCGTGATCAACAGAGTTCGCAGAATCCGAGGAACCGCAAGAGCAGGAACCGGAAGAACAGGGTACGGAAGAACAGGGTCCGGAAGAGCGGGGTGGGGAGAACGGTCATGGGGCCGCCGGGTACGGCTCGTCCTGGCCGCGCTCGTGACCGTGGTCAGTCTCGGTCTGCCGGCCGTCTCGGCCACTCCGGCGGCCGCCGCCACGGGGTGCGCGCCGCTCCAGTCCGGTGCGAGCGCGGCCGCGGAGGCGGCCGTCGAGGTCGCGTGCCGGTACGTCGGCAAGCAGTACGCCTGGGGTGGCGGTCACGCACAGGGCATGCCCGGTCCGAGTCAGGGCCAGATCGACCGCACGGACCCCGCGTCGTACGCGGACCCGGAGCTGTGGAGCTTCGACTGCATCGGTCTGGTGCGCTGGGCCTGGTACAAGGCGACCGGCCGGGACCTCATCACCGAGCGCACGACGCAGGCGACCTTCGCGGCGCCCGGGTACGCGCACACGAAGTTCCTGAAGTCGCAGGGATCGGGCGTCCTGCTGCCCGGCGACATCATGTACTTCGGCCCGACGGGCCTCGGCCCGACGCACGTCGCGATCTATCTCGGCAACGGCAAGATGGTCGAGGCGCCGCAGTCGGGCGCGCAGATCCAGGTCAACAACATCAGCGCACGCTGGGAGCGCTACCAGGGCGCGTTCCGCCCGCACGCCGACGTCACGCCGGGGGTCTGGTCCTGGGACGGGCGCGGCTCGTACCACAAGACCTGGGGCCAGCCCAACCTGCGGCAGGACTCGAACATGAGCAGCCGCATCAACTTCACCAACGGCAACGGCATCTCCGTACAGGCGCGGGTGCTGTGCCAGCGGGTGGGCGAACGGGCCACGGTCGACGGCATGGTGAACAACGTCTGGTCGTTCCTGCCGGACTACCACAGCTGGATCAGCAACCTGTTCGTACAGGGGCCGGCCGTGCTCAAGGATGTGCCGTCCTGCGGTGACTTCCCGGAGATCGGCGGCACGCTGGCCGGCGCGGAGAACAACACGTCCTGCGGCGACGGTACGGAGCCCAACTCCACGGGCGCCTGGACGGCCAGGTCGACCACCGTCTTCGGCCGCACCGTGGAGCTGCGCTACAACGGCACCACCGAGTGCGCGTGGGGTCGCATCACCGGCGGCGCGCCCGGCGACGAGATCTGGGTCGACCGCAGCGCCGACGGGGGCGCGACCTGGTCCCCCATGCTGGGCTTCACCACCATCACCTCGGGCAACGACGCGTACACCACCCAGTGGAACGACGCCGGCCTCGTGATGCGGGCCTGCGGCACCAACGGCCCGGGCGGCGCCATCGAGTGCACCGGCTGGTTCTGACACACCGTTCTGACCCACCGACAGCCAGGCCGGCCGGTTCCGGGAGTGGAAGGGAGACTCCCGGAACCGGCCGGCCATGCGCCATGATGATCGGAATGGACACTCGTTTCCTTGGCATCGCCGATCTGGCCGAAACCCCGTCGGTGGCGGTCGTGGTCGACGTGATGCGTGCTTTCACCGTGGCTGCCTGGGCCTTTGCCCAGGGCGCGGAGAAGATCGTTCTCGCCGAGTCGCTGGACGAAGCCCTGGCGCTCAAGGCCCGTCACCCGGAATGGGTGGCCCTCAAGGACGGTCCGCCCGCGCCCGGGTTCGACACCGTCAACTCCCCGGGCCTGCTGCGGTCGATCGACCTCGGCGGACGGACCGTCGTGCAGAAGACCACGGCAGGGACGGTCGGCGCCCTGGCGGTCAGGGAAGCGCCGCTGGTGCTGTGCGCCGGCTTCGTGGTGGCGGAGGCAACGGCTCAGCTCCTGCGGATGCGCAAGAGCGACAGCGTCACGTTCGTGGTCACCGGCGAGGACGGACAGGCCGATGAAGACCTGGCGTGCGCTCAGTACATCGCCCGCAGGGCCACCGGGGCCGGGACGGATGCCGCCGAGTTCCTCCGCCGCGCCGCCGGGTCACGCGCCGCCGCCGAACTGGCGGAGGGGGTGCGCCAAGGAGTCCATCCCGATGACGTCGAGCTCTGTCTTGAGCTCGACCGGTTCCCCTTCGCCATGGTGGCGACCTTGGAGGGCTCACTCATGGTCCTGCGTGGGCGGGCGGTCCCGGCCGTGGAGTAGCGCATCCGTCAGCCGTCGTCGTCATCCGTATCGACCTGGCCGAAGAAGTCTCCGGCGCCGTAGTTCAGGCCGCGCGCGGTTCTCACCAGCGGCGTCAGCGGGTCTCCGCGAGGAAGCGCGAAACGGGGAAGCCCGAAGCGGGCACATCGGAAGCGTCGAAGGAGACTTCGACGGCAGGTCCGCAGCAACAGTGCCAGCGAGGTGACTCCGGCAATCGCGACGACGCCCCCACCCACACACAAGGACCGAACCCTCGTCCGAAGTTCGGGTGTTCTACGGACAAACGCCACGGCACGCCACCCCTTCCACTGGATAGATATATCTACGAATATGACCCTGGGCATCGCCTCGGGAATTACACACGGAGCCGCGCCCGCGGAGGGGGTATCACGGTCCGCTCACACGGACCTGCGGTCGAAGAGGAGAGACATGAGAAGCGCTCCCCACCAACAAGCCGTGGAGTGGCTCGCAGCAGCCGCGGTGGACCCCCGGGCCTGCAAGCGCGAGTGGGAGCACGGCGCGAGCGGTGCCGCGCTGTTGCCGGCCGGCCGGTTCTGGGACGTCCTCAGCGTGCCGGAGGAGATCGGCCTGTTCGCTCTGGACGCCCTGCTGCGCCTCCCGCTGCCGATGCCCGGCCCCACGCTCGCCGATTTCGGCGCCCACCGGGTCGGGTTCTTCCTTCCCCCGGACCCGGACAGCTACTGGGTGGGCCAGGACATCCGCTACTCCGGGAAGGGCTCCTGGATCGCGGTGCCCTCGCCGCGCCGGACATCCGGCACGCTGCGCTGGCTGGTTCCGCCCGACGGCCAGGGCGCCCTGCACCTCCCGACCGCCCTGGAAGTGGCACTCCATCAGGCCGCCGAGATGCTCTCCGCCCTGGTGAACGGGGACCGGGGCCGCCCCGTGGGCAACGCGGTGCGTCCCGGGCCGGGTCACGGCGGTCACCTCGGCTGAGTCGGCCGGGCCGCCGGCCGGGCAGAGCCCCTCAGGACCCGCTCGCCCCAGGGCCGTCGCTTCGGCGCCGGCCGGGACCGGGGAGGCGAACGCCGGTGACGCGCAGGGCGCGGAAGGCCGGCCGGCCCGCCTGGTGCCGCCGGGGAACCACGCGTCCGCGGGCCTGCCAGTCGGCGACCAGCGCCGCGTAGATCGGCGGGTCCGTCCAGTGGCCGCCGGCGATCTCGACGGACGGCCGGTCCTGACCCCCGCGGCCCAGGAAGGGCCCCGTTGTGGCGAATGTGCTGTCCATGTCCGTGCAACGGGGCTCGTGCGCCGGTGGTACGCCCTCGCACGCCAGGGCAACCGGATCGAGCGAGCACACGCCCCTCGTTCGGGGCCATGTTTTCATCGGACCAGACGATGCATCCGGTCGGCGGCCACAAAGGCCGACAGGGGCGTACGCGCGCATGCCGCGCCTTGGCCGACTCCGGTGCGGTGGAGCCGGCCAAGGCGGTCGGGTCAGGAGCTGGGGCACTCCTTCCAGGCCAGGTGGTAGACGGTGCTGATGTCACCGTCGGTCGAGTCCATGGTCATGAAGCTGGTACTGCCGGGAGAGGACGTGCCCGCGTTCACGCGGAGTTCGGTGTTGATGTTGAAGTTCCGCTGCACACCGCAGGGCGCCCAGACGAGCTGCGCCCACTCCGTCGTGTCCGTGGCCTGCCAGTTGTCGTCGTAGGGGCCCCTGAAGGGATGGGTGATGGAGGCCGTGTTCGACGAACCCTGGAAGTAGTACGAGGCCTTCTCGGTGCTGTTCGCCCCCGCCTTGAGCGAGGCGAAGCCGCGGTAGTCCGCACTGGCGATGGCGTAGGTGAAGCCTCCCGGTACGGCGACTGTCAGGTTGAGCTGGCAGTTCTTGCGGAACGCGGTGGGATCGGAGTTGCCCCCGACCTTCGCGAGGTAGTCGCTGTAGGTCACCGTGAACGCGGTGTTGTCCGGGGACACGGCGATGGCGGCGGTGCCCTGGGGACAGCCGGAGCCGTTCACCGTGGCGACCTTGATGACGATCTTGTCCGGGGGCGGGTCGACGATCCCGGTGGACGGGTCGTGCGCGGGGAGTGCGGTGGCGAAGAGAGCGGCGATCGCGCCGCTCAGAAGCATCGCACCAGCCATGGTGCTCCAATCCGTTGCGTCGGTGTTCCGGCGGCGGGCGAATGCGCCCCGCCGCGAATTGGGGGGTGCGGCCTTCGCTTGCGCGAAGAGCCGTCGCGGACCAGGTGCGTTGGATCAGACATGGATCAGGCATGGATCGGACATCGAGCACAGTCGTTCAATGGTCATGCACATGCCAAACGCATGACCATTTGAGCCCGGCCCTGTGAAGGAGCTGTGAAGACCGGAGCGGTCGCATCGTATGTACGTCCGACGGAAGCAGCCAGGGCGAACTCCGGCCATTCCTCCTCGTCTTCCAAGCCACGGGTTCCGAACATGACCCCTGTCCGGCCGTATGCCTTCGGCGATCCGGGCCCGCCGGCCGCGTGCCGCATCGCGCCGGTGGGCCCGTGGCGTGCCTCGGCCGTTACGCCGCCCGCGCTTCGGGACGCCGCGCCTGCCGGGTTCATGATCTTCATCTGATTAGCATTCACAAGCCCCGCAGCACCCGTTGCCGGGGCTGCCCTGTGCCATCACCGTGAGGGGATCGAGCCATGCCCCCGGGCCGCCAGAGACCGCCGTCGCAGCATGCCCCCGAACTGCGTGCGGCCGCGCGCCATCTCGCACGCCGCCGCTTCCTGACCGTCACCGCGGCAGCCGCCGCGCTCGCCTTCGGCACACACCTGCCCGCCACCGGCGCAGCGAGCGCCGCCGAGCTCGACGCGGCGAGGATCGCCGACGACCCCTTCACGCTCGGCGTCGCCTCCGGTGACCCGTGGCCCGGCTCCGTACTGCTGTGGACACGGCTCGCGCCCGAGCCGTACCAGGCCGACGGCGGCCTGGCACAGCAGCGTGTCGTCGTCGAATGGGAGGTGGCGGACGACGAGCGGTTCGGCGCGGTCGTCCGGCGCGGCACCGCCATCGCCCACCCCGAGGCTCACCACACCCTGCACGTCGAGGTGGACGGTCTCGACGCCGGTCGCGTGTACTACTACCGCTTCCGGACGGGCACCTGGATCAGCCCGACGGGCCGCACGCGCACCGCTCCGGCCACGACCGGCCCCGCCTCCGCGCTCACCTTCGCCGCCGTGTCCTGCCAGGCGTACCACGAGGGGTACTTCACCGCTCACCGGCATCTCGCGGGCGACGACGTCGACGTGGTCCTCCACCTGGGCGACTACCTCTACGAGTACGCGGTCGACGCCGCCGGCGGCGCCCGCAAGTACACCGACCGCATCCTGCCCGACCTGTTCAACCGGGAGACGGTGACTCTGGAGGACCACCGGCTGCGCTACGCCCTCTACCGCCGCGACCCGGACCTGCGGGCCGTCCATGCCATGCACCCGTTCATCGTCACCTGGGACGACCACGAGACCGAGAACAACTACGCGGCCGACAGCGATGAGAACGGCACCCCGCCGGCCGCGTTCCTGCTGCGCCGCGCCGCCGCCTACCGGGCCCACTGGGAGAACCAGCCGCTGCGCGCCTCCCAGCTGCCCAACGGGCCCGACGCCCAGCTCTACCGCCGTCTGCACTGGGGCACGCTGGCGCAGTTCGACGTCCTCGACACCCGCCAGTACCGCTCCGACCAGGCCTACGGAGACCGGCCGCACATCCCCGGCCCGGAGTCGGACGACCCGGCACGCACCATCACCGGCGCCGCCCAGGAACGCTGGCTGATCGACGGGTGGCGCACCTCCGACGCCGTGTGGAACGTGATGCCGCAACAGGTCTGCTTCTCCCAGCGGAAGCTGGACCTCAGCCCCGTCGCCAAGGTGTCCATGGACGCCTGGGACGGCTACCGGGCCTCACGCGATCGGGTCCTGGCCGGGGCGAAGGCGGCGGGCGTCGACAACCTGATGGTGCTCACCGGGGACGTCCACGTCGGGTACGCCTTCGACATCAAGGACGACTTCGACAATCCCTCGTCCAGGACCCTGGGCACGGAGATCGTCACCCCGTCCATCGCCAGCGGAGGGGACGGCATCGTGAGACCCACGAACTGGGCGACCTATCTGAGTGCCAACCCCCACCTGAAGTTCTACAACGGACAACGCGGTTACGTGAGGGTGCGGCTGACGCCGCAGGCGGCGCGGGCGGATTTCAAGACCGTGTCCGCCGTCACCGCGCCCGGGGCTCCGATCACGACCGCGGCGTCCTTCGTCACCGAAGCGGGCGCCCAGGGGCTCAGGCCCGTCTGAGCCCCTGGGCGTGCGCGTGCTTGTGCCCGCGACCGGCGGCCCTCATGACTCGGCCCCGCGGCGGACCGCCGCGAGCAGGCGCCGCACGCCCACCGCGTGCCCTCCTGTCCCGAGGACGAGCAACCGGTAGAGGCCGCCGGCCGGGCCCGGGAAAGTGGCCCGGGTCTCGGCGGTCAACCGTGACCGGCCCGGACCCGCGGGCTCCAGGCGAAAGATCAGCGCGTACGACGAGAAGCGGTGGCGCCCGCCGAGGACCAGCTCCCGCCCCGGGACCGCGGAGGCCACCCGGAACCCGGGAAACGTCGAGCCCACAGAAAGCGGTCGCGGACCTGACGCCGTGCGGTCCGCACATCCGACCAGCCGCGCGTAACGGTTCGCGCCGGAGCGCGAGAAGGACCGGTCCAGCGTGGCGCCCAGACTGCGCCACACGTCATCGGTTCCCGCCGCGACGACGGTGGTGTGCTCATCGCGGTACGGCAGCGAAGGGATCTGCATCATGGTCTCCATCGCGGTCCGGTCGCGGTAGGCCGCCCGGTCGGTCGTTCGGCGCACCACCGGCGAGCCGGTCAGCCCTCGAACTCCGTCAGGTCGATCCCGTACATCCGCACGTCGTGCCGGTGGACCGGATCCACGGTCGCGCCCTCCGCCTGCATGCCGAGCTTGTCCAGCACGTTCGACGATGCGGTGTCGGCCGTTCGGCACACGGCGACGACCCGGTCGATGCCGCGGTCCTGCAGAGCGAATTCGAGTGTGGCGTGGGCCGCCTCCGAGGCATAGCCCTGGCCCCAGAAGACACGCGCCATCCGCCAGGTGATCGCCACCTGCCCCGCGACCTCGGGCGGGGAATCGGGAACGTACAGCCCGACCGCCCCGGCCAGCTCCCCCGATCCGAGGAGTTCGACGGCGAAGACCCCGAAGCCCTCCTCGTCCCACTCCTCCTCCCAGGCCTCGATGTCCTCGGCGGTCTGTTCCAGGGAGCGGGGCACGCCGTCGCCGATCCATGCCATCACCGTCGGGTCGGAGTGGATCTCGGAGAGGGGCACGAGGTCGTCGTCCTGCCAGCGGCGCAGCAGAAGACGGGGGGTATGGATGTCGGTCATGCCCCCATCATCGCGTGAGCCAGACGACAAGGACGACCACGACCACTGCGAGGACCAGCGCCGCCGGAAGAGCGCGTTTGAGCACGGCACCGCGTGCGACGCTCATCAGGTCCAGGGGCTCAGGTGCGGCCGCTGCCGGCGTACGGGAGACGGCGGGCACTTCCGCGGGGCGGACGCCGTTCGAGGCGGTGGTGGCCGGTGCGGTTGGAGCGGTCTTCCTCGGGGCTTCGGCGGCGGAGGCTTTGTCCACCGTGGCCCCGCCGGCGGAAGCGGATTCCGACGGGACGCTCGAAGCGACCCCGGCGCCGATCTCGGACTCAGGCCCAGCCCCAGCCCCTGCCCCGGTCGCGGCCTCCGACCCGGGCTTCGGCGTCGGTGCGACCGGTTCCGGCGCCTGCTCCTCCTCCTGCTTCTTCTCCGTCGCGAGTTGCCCTTCCAGGTTGTCGACGAACTGGGCCAGGAGCTTCCCGCTGACCTCCTCGATGACCCCTCGGCCGAACTGCGCGATCCTGCCGGTGATGGTGAGGTGGGTGTCCACCGTCACCCGCGTTCCGTCGCCGTCAGGGACGAGCCGGGCGGTGACGCGGGCGTCGGCGTTTCCCTGCCCGCGGGTGTCACGGCCGCGCGCGTGGAGTACCGCCGTACGCGCTTCGTCGTCCTTCTCCTCGAAGGAGACGACACCCTTGTACTGGACGGTCATCGGGCCGACCTTGACCTTCACGACGCCGTTGTAGGTGTCGCCGTCCATGCCTGTGAGCTGGGCGCCGGGCATGCAGGGGGCGATCCGCTCGACGTCGGTCAGCAGGGACCAGGCCTGGTCGGGCGGCAGGTTCACTCGGAACTCGTTCGTGAAGTCCATGACGGACACACGATGCGCGCGGGCGACCGGGCCGTCAATGAGCTCTTCAGGGTTTGCTTAAGAGGCCCCGCCCGGGACGCCGGAAGCCATGATCCGCCGACTCCGCGAGTCCCGTCGAGTCCGGTCAGCTCCAGATCGTGACGTGGACCGGTGGTCGGAACTCGTTCATCGGAACGCCCTTGGACCGGGTCAGCACGGCCTGTGTGGCGGCCGGTGTCGTGACGAAGCGGCACAGCGCGGCGGCGGTCGTCGAGCGCCGTTCGCCGGTGAGCGCGCTCGCGTACAGCATGCCGCCGAGCCGGGCGCCGAAGACGTCGAGCACTGCCAGTGATCCGCGGCGCAGTTCGTCGCGTACGACGTGGAGGAAGGCGATCGACAGCCCGGCCCCGCCCGCCACCGCGTTGAGAGAGGCCGTGACGCTGGGGAATGCCTTGGCCTTGGTGGCCTCCACTCCGATGTGGGAGAGGAAGGTACCGGACAGGGTGTCCGGGTCCAGTCCGGCCGGTCCCAACAGCCATGACTCGTGGGCCAGTTGGGCGGGTGCGAGCCGCTTCCGGTGCCTGAGCGGGTGGTCCGGCGCGGCGACGACGACCAGTTGGAAGCGCAGGAAGGGGATCGACTCGATGCCCGGTTCCGGCCGCGGCGACGGGCCGATCGTGACATCGGCGCGTCGGTCGCGGAGCAGGTCGCCGAAGACCGCCACCGGCACGGCGAGGGTGTCGACGTCCAGATCGGGCTGTCGCCGCCCGAAGGCCGCGAGCAGCGCGGGGAGGACCTGTTCGGCGCCTGCCTCGGTGGAAGCCACCCGCAGTTGGGCGGTGCCCGAGCCGGCCTGGCGGACCCGGTGGCGGGTCTCCTCGGCGAGGCCGACGATCTCGGCGGCTCCTGCGGCGAGGCGTCTGCCGCCCGGGGTGAGACTGATCCCGCCGGCGGCCCGGATGAAGAGCAGGTCTCCCAGTTCACGGCGGAGCGCGGCGACCGCGCCGGAGACCGCGGCCTCGGTGACGCCGAGCGACCCCGCGGCGCCCTTGACCGAGCCCAGTCGGGCCACCGTGACGAATGCGCGGAGCTGAGTCAGCGTCATGTCCGCCATTACAACGGCTGTTCGACCGGTAGGACCCCCTCCGTTGCCCAGGTGTCTTAAGCATTCGCTTGAGTCGCCGTTGACCGCCCCATCCCTTCGCGCAATTGTTCCCCCGGGCCTCCGGAAACCGGCCAGGTCCTCAATCGACGGACAGCTCCCGCGCGCGCTGCTTCGCCCGGGCGTGCCGGGCGGCCCGGTCCGGGAGGGAGCGTGCCGTGCAGGTACCCGCTTCGTTCGACTACCAGCGCGCCGAGAGCGTGGACGAGGCGCTGGAACTGCTGCGACGCTACGGCGAGGAGGCCCGGGTCGTGGCCGGCGGACACAGCCTGCTGCCGATGATGAAGCTGCGCCTGGCCTCCCCCGAGGTCCTCGTCGACATCAACGACCTCCACGAACTCGACCACATCGCCCTGGTCGGCGACGAGTTGCGCGTCGGTGCCCTCACCCGGCACCGCACACTGCTGGAGTCGGAGCTGGTCGGCCGGTACTTTCCCATCGTCCACGACGCGGAGAAGGTGATCGCCGACCCACCGGTCCGCAACCGGGGCACGATCGGCGGCTCCCTCTGCCAGGCCGACCCGTCGGAGGACCTCTCCGCGGTGTGCGGCGCGCTGCACGCCCGTGCCGTCATCCGCGGGGCGGGCGGCGAACGGATCGTCTCCATGGCCGACTTCCACCAGGGCCCGTACGAAACGGCCGTGGGCGTCGGCGAGATGCTGACCGAGGTGCGGCTGCCGGTCCTGCCGGGCGCGGGCAGCGCGTACGAGAAGGTCGAGCGCAAGGCCGGGGACTGGGCCGTCGCCGCGGCGGGAGTCGCCCTGACGCTGCGCGAGGGGCGGATCGCCGACGCGGGCGTGGGTCTGGCGGCGGTCGGCGCCGGGGCGCTGAACCTCCACGCGGTCCAGACACTGCTGAACGGCAGCGAACCGTCCGAGGCACTGTACGAGGAGGCGGGCCGGGTGGCGTCCGAGAGCTGCTCGCCGGTCACCGACGGCCGGGGCAGCGCCGAGTACAAGCGGCATCTGGCCGGCGAACTCACCAGGCGGGCGCTGCGGCGGGCGGTCGCCCGGGCCGGGCGGCCCATCGGGTCCACGGCAAGGGAGGCGTGAGGCGCATGCGGATCACCGTCAACGTCAACGGCGACGACCACACCCGGGAGGTCGAACCCCGGCATCTGCTCGTGCGCTTCCTCCGCGACGACCTGGAACTGACCGGCACCCACTGGGGCTGCGACACCAGCAACTGCGGAACGTGCGTGGTGCTGATGGACGGGGAGCCCGTCAAGAGCTGTACGGTCCTGGCGGTCATGGCGGCCGGTCACGAGATCCGTACGGTCGAGGACCTGGCGGACGGAGACCAACTGGACCCCGTTCAGCAGGGGTTCATCGAGCAGCACGGTCTGCAGTGCGGGTTCTGCACCCCAGGGATGATGCTCACCGGCCGGGCGCTCCTCGACCGCAACCCGGATCCGTCCGAGCAGGAGATCCGGGAGGCCATCTCCGGCCAGCTGTGCCGGTGCACCGGCTACCTCAACATCGTCAAGTCCATCCAGTGGGCGGCGAGGAACCGGGCCGAGGCCGACGGAGTCGCCGAGACGGCGGGAGGCCGGACATGACAGCCGTCGACGAACCCCCCGTCGCACCCGCTCCGGACGAACGGCCCATCGGCTTCGGCCGGATGAAGCGCAAAGAGGACCCCCGCTTTGTACGCGGCAAGGGCCGCTACGTCGACGACATCCACCTGCCCGGCATGCTGCACGGGGCCGTGCTGCGCAGCCCGTTCGCGCACGCCCGGATCCTCTCCATCGACACCTCGGCCGCCGAGGCCCACCCCAAGGTCAAGGCGGTGATCACCGGCGAGACGCTCGCGGGCCTCGGCCTGGCCTGGATGCCGACGCTGTCGATGGACACGCAGGCCGTGCTCGCCACCGACAAGGTGCGTTTCCAGGGGCAGGAGGTCGCGTTCGTGGTCGCCGAGGACCACTACGCGGCGCGCGACGCCATCGAGTTGATCGACGTCGAGTACGAGCCGCTGGACCCGGTGGTCAACGCCCGGCACGCCCTCGACCCCGGCGCACCCGTCATCCGGGACGACCTCGAAGGCCGCAGGGACAACCACATCTTCGACTGGGAGGCCGGCGACAGCGCGGCCACCGACGAGGTGTTCGCGCGGGCCGACGTCGTCGTCGAGCAGACCATGCTCTACCCGCGCGTCCACCCGGCCCCGTTGGAGACGTGCGGGGCGGTCGCCGCCATGGATCCGGTCGACGGCAAGCTCACCCTGTACTGCACCACCCAGGCCCCGCACGCACACCGCACGCTCTACGCGATGGTGGCGGGGATTCCCGAGCACAAGATCCGGGTCGTCTCCCCGGACATCGGCGGCGGTTTCGGCAACAAGGTCGGCATCTACCCGGGTTACGTGTGCGCGGTCGTCGGCTCGATCGTCACCGGGCGGCCCGTGAAGTGGATGGAGGACCGCTCCGAGAACCTGATGAGCACCTCCTTCGCCCGCGACTACCACATGACCGGCGAGATCGCCGCGACCCGGGACGGGAGGATCCTGGGCGTACGGGTCAAGGTCCTTGCCGACCACGGCGCGTTCAACTCCACAGCGCAGCCCACCAAGTACCCGGCCGGCTTCTTCCACATCTTCACCGGCTCGTACGACATCGAGGCCGCGCACTGCTCGGTCACCGGCGTCTACACCAACAAGGCGCCCGGCGGCGTCGCCTACGCCTGCTCCTTCCGGGTCACCGAGGCGGTGTATCTGATCGAGCGGATGGTGGACTGTCTGGCGGCCGAACTCGGCGCCGATCCAGCCGAGTTGAGGATGCGCAACCTGCTGCGGCCCGAGCAGTTCCCCTACGAGAACAAGACGGGCTGGACGTACGACTCCGGCGACTACCCCGCCTGTCTGCGCAAGGCCCTGGACCTGGCCGGGTACGAGGAGCTGCGCAAGGAGCAGAGCGAGAAGCGGGCCCGGGGCGAACTCATGGGCATCGGGCTGTCGTTCTTCACCGAGACGGTCGGCGCCGGGCCGCGCAAGCACATGGACATCCTCGGCCTCGGCATGGCCGACGGCTGCGAGCTGCGCGTCCACCCCACCGGCAAGGCGGTGGTCCGGCTGAGCGTGCAGACGCAGGGTCAGGGCCACGAGACGACGTTCGCGCAGATCGTCGCCGAGGAACTGGGCATCCCGCCCGAGGACATCGACGTCGTGCACGGCGACACCGACCAGACGCCGTTCGGGCTCGGCACGTACGGCAGCCGCTCAACTCCCGTGTCGGGAGCGGCTGCTGCCGTGGTGGCGCGGAAGGTGCGCGACAAGGCGCGGATCATCGCCGGGGCCATGCTGGAGGTCTCCCCCGACGATCTCGAATGGACCAAGGGCCGTTGGTCGGTCGCGGGCGACCCGGCGATGACGAAGACCATCCAGGAGATCGCACTCGCCTCGCACGGCTCACTGGAACTGCCGGAGGGGGTGGAGGGTCACCTGGAGGCGACGACCGTCTACAACCCGCCCAATCTCACGTACCCCTTCGGCGCGTACGTCTGCGTGGTGGACGTCGATTCCGGCACGGGCACGGTGAAGGTGCGGCGCTTCATCGCCGTGGACGACTGCGGAACCCGTATCAACCCGATGATCGTCGAGGGGCAGGTGCACGGCGGGCTGGCCGACGGCGTCGGCATGGCGCTGATGGAGTTGATCAGCTTCGACGAGGACGGCAACTGTCTGTCCGGGTCCTTCATGGACTATCTGCTGCCGACCGCGCTGGAGGTCCCGGCGTGGGAGCTGGACCACACCGTCACGCCTTCCCCGCACCATCCGATCGGCGCGAAGGGCATCGGAGAGTCGGCGACGGTCGGTTCGCCGCCGGCCGTCGTCAACGCGGTCCTAGACGCGATCGGCGTACGCCACGCCGACATGCCGCTGACTCCGAGCCGCGTGTGGCAGGCGCTGCAGCGGGGCGAGGTGGAGGCACCGCAATGAGCCCCGCCGCACTCCCACTTGAGGCACGCATGGCCGAACTGACGGGACGCCACGTGCCGTTCGTGAAGGCCACCGTGGTGCGCGCCCGTCGTCCGGCGAGCGCGCGGCCGGGCGACACCGCGCTGGTACTCGCGGACGGCCGGGTCGAGGGCTTCGTCGGAGGCGCCTGCGCGGAGGCCACCGTACGGGTGCAGGCGCTGCGGACGCTGCGCAGCGGGGAGTCGTTGCTGCTGCGCATCTCACCGGAGGAGACGGCGGACGGCACCGGGGAGCCCGTCGTCGAGGAGGGCGCGGTGAGCGTAGCCAACCCGTGCCTGTCCGGCGGTGAGTTGGAGATCTTCCTGGAGCCGCTGCGGCCCGTGCCGCGCGTGGTGGTCCTGGGCGAGTCCCCCATCGCCCGCGCGTTGCTCGCCTTCGGGCCGGTGCTCGGTTACGAGATCACGGCGGTGTCCGGTGCGGACGGGATCACGCCGGAGGACCTGGCCGGCACTCAGGCGCTCGTCATCGCCTCGCACGGCCGGGACGAGGTGCCGGTGCTCGTCTCGGCCGTGCGCGCCGGGGTGCCGTACATCGGGCTCGTGGCCAGCCCCAGGCGCGGAGCCGCGGTGCTGGACGGGCTGGCCCTCGACGACGAGCAGCGCGCGCGGATACTCACACCGGCGGGACTGTGGATCGGCGCCCGCACACCGGGCGAGATCGCGGTGTCGATCCTCGCGGAGGTGATTCAGATGGTGAGGGGGCTCTCCGCGGAGGAGGCGGATATGGCTCCGGAGACCGGCTCGGTGACCGCCGTCGACCCCGTGTGCGGGATGACGGTCGCCGTCGCGGACAGCACCCCGTACTCCGACGGGGGCGGCGACGAACGCCGCTGGTTCTGCTGTGCCGGTTGTCGTGCCGCGTACGAGAAGGAGCCCGCCCGCTACGCGAAGGCCGACACCTCGTGAGCGAGTACGTCGAGCGGTGTCTGCCGGGCGTGGAGAGTCTGCGCGCCGCGCTGGACTCGCTGGGATATCTCGCCGACGACGGTCTGGCCACCGCGCTCTTCCTCGCCCTGCGCCTGCCGCAGCCGTTACTTCTGGAGGGCGAGGCGGGCGTCGGCAAGACCGAGGCGGCCAAGGCGGTGGCCGCGATCCTGGGCAGCCCGCTGATCCGGCTGCAGTGCTACGACGGCCTGGACGCGGCCGAAGCGCTGTACGAGTGGAACTATCCGCGCCAGCTGCTCGGCATCCGCCTGGCCGAGTCCCGGTACGAGCAGCTCAGTGAGGCCGATCTGTTCAGCGAGGAGTATCTGCTGCGGCGGCCCGTGCTGGCGGCGCTCACGCACCCCGGTCCCGCCCCCGCCGTGCTGCTCATCGACGAGATCGACCGCGCCGACGACGACTTCGAGGCGTTCCTGCTCGAAGTGCTGGCCGAGGCCGCGGTGACCATCCCGGAGATCGGCACGATCCGGGCCGTCGTACCGCCCGTGGTGCTGCTCACCTCCAACCGCACCCGAGATCTCCATGACGCGCTCAAACGCCGTTGCCTCTACCACTGGATCGACTATCCGGACACGGACCGGATAGTCGAGATCGTGCGACGCCGGGTACCCGGGACATCGCGAGAACTGGCGGTCGCGGTGTCGACGGCCGTAGGACGGCTGCGGGCCCTGGACGTGCAGAAGGCACCGGGCGTCGCCGAGACCATCGACTGGATCTCCGCGCTGAACCTGCTCGGCGTGCCCCGTCTCGACGCCGGTGTCGCCGGGCGCACGCTCGGCTCCCTGCTGAAGTACCGCGAGGACCAGGAGCTGGTGCGGGAGCGAGGTCTGGACTGGCTGGTCGCGGACCGCCAGCCGTGACCGCGACGGCGGTGCCGCTCTTCGACCGGGCCGAGTTCGCGGGCCGGCTCGGCGCGGAACTGCGGCACGCCGGGGTGGCGGTGACTCCGGAGCGGTCGGTGCGGTTCCTGGAGGCGCTGCACCTGCTGCCACCGGTGGACCGTACGACGCTGTACTGGGCGGCGCGGCTGGCGTTCGTGACGGATCGCGAGCAGATCGAGCCGTTCGACCGGGTCTTCGACGCGGTCTTCGCGGGCGGGCCACGCTCGGTGGCGGTCCGCGTCGCCGGTGGCGGATCCGAGCCCGCTCCGGGCACCGCCCCCGGTCGGCCCCCACCGCTCTTCGGGATCGGCCCGGATCCCACCCGCGCTCCCCTGCCGGGCGGCACCTTCGGCGAGGCGTCGGACCGCGACCGTACACGGCACCCCGACACGGACAAGGACCGGCGGACCGTGGAAGTGCCGACGGCGGGCAGCGCGGCCGAAGTCCTCACCCACAAGAACTTCGCCGCCCTCGGCCCCGGCGAACTGGCCGAACTGAACCGGCTCCTGGCCCTGTTGACGCTCAGGGCGCCCGTGCGCCGCGGCCGCCGCCAGGAGGCCGACCGCCGGGGCCGCCGCATCGACCTGCGCCGTACCTTGCGCACGGGCCAGCGCACCGGCGGCGAGGCCGTACTGCTGGCCCGCACCCGCCACCGCCTACGACGGCGACGACTGGTGCTGCTGTGCGACATCTCCCGCTCCATGGAGCCGTACACACGCGCCTACCTCCGCCTCTTCCCCCGAGCGGCGGCCGGTGCGGCGGCGGAGGCGTTCGTCTTCGCCACCCGCCTCACCCGGCTGACCCCCGTCCTGCGGCACACCGGCCCGTCCGGCGTGGACGCCGCGCTGCGCCGAGCGGGCGCCACCGCGTCCGACTGGTCGGGCGGCACCCGCATCGGCCACGCGCTGGCCGAGTTCAACAACCGCTTCGGCCGCCGGGGAATGGCACGCGGCGCCGTCGTGGTGATCTTCTCCGACGGCTGGGAGGGCGAGGACCCCACCGCCGTCGGCCGCGAGATGGCCCGCCTCGCACGCCTCACCCACCGCATCGTCTGGGTCAACCCCCGCAAAGCGGCCCCCGGTTACACCCCACGCACCGCCGGCATGACCGCCGCGCTCCCCCACTGCGACGCGTTCGTGAGCGGCCACAGTCTGGCGGCCCTCATGGAGGTGGTGGAAGCGATCGCGGGCGTCGGGAAGTCCCCGCGGCAGCGCGTCGACAACGGCCGGAAGTGAGCGGAAAGCAGGCGGATCGGGCCTCGTGATGGTGTGTAGTGTTCCGTCGCGTGCTGGCTGAACAACGACACCAACTCATCCTGCGGGCCCTGCGTTCCGGCGGCACCGCCTCCGTGACCGACCTCTCCGAGCAGCTGGACGTGAGTGCGGCGACCGTCCGCCGTGACCTCCTCAAGCTGGAGGGTGACGGGCTGCTCAGCCGCGTGCACGGCGGAGCGGTCGTCGAGGAGGACCGTGCGCCGTTCGACGAGGCCGCCGACGTCCAGGTTGCCGAGAAGGATGCGATAGCCGCTCGCGCGGCCGAGCTGATCGAGGACGGCCAGTCGGTCATCCTCGACAGCGGCACGACGGTCCACCGGCTGGCACGCCGACTGCACGGGCGCCGCTCGGCCAGGTCATGGACACCACCGTCGCCGAGGTGCCCGCCAGGCGCGCCATGATCGCCGCCGGCGACAAGGTGGCGCTGCTGGCGGACCGGAGCAAGTTCCCCGGAAGCGGCATGGTGAAGATCTGCGGCCCGGAGGACCTGGACGTGCTCATCACCACCGCGTCTGCGGACGACGCGACCTGCGGAGCCCTGCACGAGGCCGGGGTGAGAGTGATCACGACATCGCCGACGACGGTCGACGGCCGGGCCGAGGCCGGCGTCTAGGCTGACGTCCGAGGCACCAGTGGGCCCGGTCCGAGCCCCACGTTCGGCGCCTCAAGTTCGACGCCCCACGTTCGGCAAGGAGGCAGTCATGAACTCCCCCGGCAACAGTTCACGGAACGTCCCGGTACTGCGTCACCCACCTGCCCCCGCCGACAGCCTCCTCTGGGAACCCGGCGAGCGATGGGTACGCGGGACGAAGGGCGATGTCACCGTCGTCGACAGCAGGCGGTCGGTCCTCGTCTGGGAGCCCGGTCGGCCGGTGCCGTTGTACGCGTTCCCGCGCGAGGACGTCCGTACGGATCTGCTGCGGGAGACGGAGAAGTCCGCCGGGCGGCCGCACGCCGGAACGACGCTCTTCTACGACCTCGTCATCGGCGGGGAGACGATTGCCGGGGCGGCCTGGACGTATCCCGGCGAGGAGTTGGGCTCGTACATCTCGTTCGAGTGGTTCGGGCGGGAGGTGCTCGACCACTGGTACGAGGAGGACGAGGAGATCTTCGTCCATCCGCGTGACCCGCACAAACGGGTGGACGCGCTGCCCAGTTCGCGGCATGTCAAGGTCGAGATCGACGGCACGGTCGTCGCGGACACCCGCGCGCCGGTCCTCCTCTTCGAGACCGGTCTGCCCGTGCGGTACTACATCCCGCGTGAGGACGTACGCCTCGATCTGTTCACGCCCAGCGACCTCACGACCCGCTGCCCCTACAAGGGCGTGGCGACCGACTACTGGTCGTGGCCCGGCGGGGACGTACCGCCGAACATCGCGTGGAGCTATCCCGGCCCTCTCCCGGCCGTGGGAGTCGTCAAGGACCGGGTGGCCTTCTTCAACGAGGCCGTCGACATCACGGTCGACGGGGAGCGGCTGGAGCGCCCTGTCACCGAATTCGTCAAGCCTCGGGAGTGATCAGGCTTCGGAGGTGAGAGGGAGGTCGAAGCCGCGTGGTCGTCAGCCCGTGTCGGGTGTCGGGTCTCCTGGAGCGATCAGGCCGGTCTCGTACGCGAGCACGACCGCCTGGACGCGGTCTCGGAGGTCCAGCTTCGACAGGATGCGGCCTATGTGTGTCTTGACCGTGGTGGGGCTGAGGAACAGGCGGTCCGCGAGTTCGGCGTTGCTGAGGCCGGTCGCGAGCAGCCGGAGCACCTCCAGCTCGCGTGGGGTGAGGCCGGACAGGTCGCGGTGGAGGGTCGGTGGCCGGGGCTCCTCGCGGTGGGCGAAGCGCTCGATCAGCCGGCGGGTGATGGTGGGCGCGAGGAGCGCGTCGCCGGACCGCACCAGGCGGACGGCGGCCACCAGGTGCTCGGGGGTGACGTCCTTGAGCAGGAAGCCGCTGGCACCGGCGGTGAGTGCCGCGTAGACGTAGTGGTCGAGGTCGTACGTGGTGAGGATGATGACACGGGTGTCGCCCGGGCCTTCGTCCCCGAGGATCCGCCGGGTCGCCTCGATGCCGTCCATCCGCGGCATCCGGATGTCCATGAGCACGACGTCGGGCCGGGTGCGCCGGACGGCGGCGACCGCCTCGGCCCCGTCCGCCGCCTCCGCCGTCACCTCGATGCCGTCGGCGGCGAGGATCATCCCGAATCCCGTACGGACCAGAGCCTGGTCGTCGGCGATGACGGCGCGCAGGGACGGCCCGTTCACGCGGTCCGCCACGGGACTCGGGCTCTGATCCGGTATCCGCCGGCGAGGGTCGGCCCGGCCGTCAGCTCGCCGCCGTAGACCGTCAGCCGCTCGCGCAGACCGATCAGCCCGCGGCCGTTGCCACCGCCGGTACGAGTGCCCACGCCTGCGTCTGTGCCGTTGACTCCCGTCGAGAGGGTGTCGTGGGCGGCTCCGGTGTCCGTGATCTCGATCTCCAGACGGTCGTCGGTGTGGCCGATCGTGACGGAGGCGTCGGCGCCGGGCGCGTGTTTGATCGTGTTGGTCAGTGCCTCCTGCACGACGCGGTACGCCGCGAGGTCCACCCCGGGCGGCAGCGGCTCCGGTGGCAGGGACACCGCGATGGCGACCGGTGTCCCTGCGGCGCGTACGCGTTCGATGAGGGCGTCGAGGTTTTCGAGACCGGGCTGCGGTTCGAACCCGTCGGCGGGGTTGTCGGGGCGGCCGGTGTCCGGGGCTGCGAGCAGCCCCATCACATGCCGGAGTTCGGACATGGCTGCCCGACCCCCGGCCTCGACCGCCAGCAGTGCCTGTTTCGACCGCTCGGGCGCCGTGTCCATCACCTTGCGGGCCGCGCCCGCCTGGATCACCATCACGCTGACATTGTGGGTCACGACGTCGTGCAACTCCGCTGCTATGCGGGCCCGTTCCTCCTCGACTGCCCGGCGCATGGCCTCCTCCTGGTCCCGCTGCAGCTGGGTGAACCGGTCCCGGCTGGCGGTCAGCCGCCGGCCGCCGACGCGGACGAGCCCTGCCAGCACCCCGGCGGCCAGCAGGACGACCGCGGGGCTCGACCAGCCCGGGAGCGTGGGATCCGTCTCCCGGAACGCGAACCCGGCGAGCACGGCCGCCACGACCATTCCCGCCAGCGCCCGCGCTTGGTAGCGGCTGTACATGACGGCGCTGTAGGCACCGATGACGCAGGTCAGTACGTTGATCCAGGAGGCGTCGTCGCCGATGGGCAGCGCCGCGCCCATCACGACCCCGAACGTGGCCAGCGGATATCGCCGCCTGGCCGCGAGCGGCAGCGCCGACATGACGACCAGGGGCCAGGGCACGGTTGCGGGCTCCGGCTCCACGAATCCCGGATGAGGTACGGGCGGTCGTGGCGGGAGCGGCACCTCGGTCCGGTGGTCGGTCCGTTGCTCGGTCCGCTGCTCGGACTTGACCGAGACGCGGGCCGGCCCGTCGCCGGGAAAGCGCGCCGCCACGATCAACGCGACGACGGTCAGCACGATCGCCAGCACCACGTCGGCGCGTACCGCCCACCGCGACAGCGGGTCGGGCTTCTCCTCCGGCCGTAGCGCGTCACGCAGTTGCCGGAGCCTGTCGCGGCGGTCCTCCGTCTCCATCGGATCATTGTCTGGCTCCCCGCCCCGGTCCGCGTCCGTCTGCGCGACCAGAGTCCCGTCCCGCAGGTGTACGTCGCAGGGATGACCCCGCGGCCGGGTCCTTCGCGAGGAGGTCCTGATGTCGGTGCCGCGGCCGACGCGCCACGACACCCCGCGCTCCTAGGTTCGCTGAGCCCGGTCAACCCACCCGAAGGACGGTCGACTCCCATGACTCAGGTGATCCAACTGGAGGGCGTGGCCAAGCGCTACGACAGCGTCGGCACGCCCGCGCTGGGCCCTCTCACGCTCTCCGTCGAGAAGGGCGAGGCCCTTGCCGTGACGGGCCCGTCCGGCAGCGGCAAGTCCACGCTGCTGAACCTCGTCGCGGGCCTGGACAAGCCGACCGAGGGCACCGTGTCCGTGGGCGGCCGGCAGCTGAACGCTCTCAACGAGCACGCGCTGGCCCGGTTCCGCCGCGAGCAGATCGGCATGGTGTTCCAGTTCTTCAACCTGCTCGACGACCTCACCGTCGCCGACAACATCCAGCTCCCCGCCCAACTGACGGGCACCGCACGGCGCAAGACGGCGGCCCGAGCCGATGAACTCATGGAGGTGCTCGGCATCCAGAAGCACGCCCGCGCCTATCCGGGCCGGCTCTCCGGCGGCGAACGCCAACGCGTCGCGGTCGCCCGGGCGTTGGTGAACCGGCCCGCGCTGCTGCTCGCCGACGAGCCGACCGGCGCCCTCGACACCGCCTCCGGCCAGGACGTACGGGAACTGCTGGTGGAGCTGCACCGCGGCGGGCAGACCATCGTGCTCGTCACGCACGACCTCGCGCTCGCCGAGGCGTGTGCGAGCCGGACGATCCATCTGGTCGACGGCCATCTCGCCCTCGACACGCGGGCGGAGGCCGTCCGATGATCCGCTTCGGCGGCGGTGCGCTCGGCCGGGTCATACGTTCCGGTGTGGGGCGGCGCCGGGTGCAGACCGTGGTGATCGCCGTGGCCACGATGATGGCCGTGGCCTCGGCGGTGGTCGCCGGCTCGCTCATCGTCGCCGCGAACGCGCCCTTCGACCACGCCTTCGCGAAACAGCAAGGCGCCCATCTGACGGCCCAGTTCGATCCGGCCAAGGCGAGCGCGGCGCAGCTCAAGGCCACCCGGGAACAGGCGGGCGTCACCGCGAGCGCGGGGCCGTACCCCTCCACGACGGTCCAGCCGGAGGATTCGGAGGGCCGGCGCATGCCGGCGCTGACGCTCGTCGGACGGTCCGCGCCAAAGGCCGACGTGGACGATCTGGACCTCAAGTCCGGCCGGTGGGCGGCGAAGGCGGGTGAGATCGTGCTCAACGCGTCGTTCTCGGGCCCCGCCTTCAAGCTCGGCGACACTCTCAAGACCTCGGACGCGGAGGGCAGTTCGACCCTGACCGTCGTCGGTTTCGCCCTGTCGGTCAGCAAGACCGCCGACGCGTGGGCGACCCCCGCGCAGACCAGGGCGCTGGCGTCGGCGGACAGCCCTCTCACCAGTCAGATGCTGTACCGGTTCGACTCGGCCGGGACGGACAAGCAGATCACCGACGGCCGGAAGAAGCTCGCCGCGGCCGTGCCGTCCGGTGCGCTGCTGGGCAGCCAGTCCTATCTGGAGACCAAGCGCGCCGCCGACCAGGGCGCGGCGCCGACCATCCCCTTCCTCATCGCCTTCGGCGTCCTCGGCATCGTGATGTCGGTGATCATCGTCGGCAGTGTGACCAGCGGCGCGGTCGGCTCCGGTCTGCGCAGGATCGGCATCCTCAAGGCCATCGGCTTCACGCCGCGTGAGGTCGTGCGGGCCTATGTGGCCCAGGCGCTGATCCCGGCCGCCGTCGGGATCGCGCTGGGCGTCGTGCTGGGAAACCTGCTGGCCGTGCCGCTCCTCGACGACACCGAGCAGGCGTACGGCACCGCCTCACTGACGGTGGCCTGGTGGGTGGACGTCGTGGTGCCGGTCGCCGCGCTGGTGGTCGTGGGGGTCGCCGCGCTGGTTCCCGCGCTGCGGGCCGGGCGGTTGCGGACGGTGGAGGCCATCGCGGTGGGCCGGGCCCCGCGCACGGGCCGCGGGCAGTGGGCGCACCGGGTGGCGGGGCGGCTGCCGTTGCCGAGGGCGGTGACGTACGGCCTCGCGAGCCCCTTCGCGCACCCGGTCCGCACGGTCGCGATGCTGCTCGCGGTCGCCTTCGGTACGGTCGCGGCGACCTTCGCGGTGGGGCTCACCGCGTCCCTCACCGCGGTCGGCGAAGCGCAGGATCCCGAGGACCGCGCCGCGGTCACCGTCTTCGCCGGCGGACCACCCGGCGGCCCCGGACCCCAGCCGGTCCAGGCCAATCCCGAAGCGCCGCCCGAGACCAAACCCGAAACTCCGGCCCCGGGCAACTCCGAGGCCCCGGCCGCCGATCCGGCCCGGATACGCGCTGCCGTCGAGGCTCAGGACGGCACCGCTTCGTACTACGGCACGTCCCAGGAGGACGCCACCGTCGCCGGGGTCACCGGCTCGGTCATGGTCACCCTCTACCAGGGAGATTCCCGCCCGGGCAGCTACGAGATGATCACCGGGCACTGGATCGACGGCGCGGGGCAGGTCGTGGTCGCGTCGGGTTTCCTGGAACGGACCGGCACCAAGGTCGGTGACACGGTCCGGATGACCCACCAGGGGGACAGCCGGGACCTGCGGATCGTCGGCGAGGCCTTCGACACGGAGGACGACGGCATGCAACTCCACGCGAGCATGGCCGACTTCCCCGCGGCCGAACCCCGGACCTTCCTCGTCGAGGTGAAGTCGGGTGTCTCTCCCGCCGACTACGCCGAGAAGCTCGCCACGGCGGTGCGCCCGCTCGGCGGCGACGCGATGGCCAACTCCCCTTCGGAACAGGACAACTTCATCCTCATCCTGCAGTCGATGGCGGCGCTGCTCACCCTCATGCTGGTCTCCGTGGCCGGCCTCGGGGTGCTCAACTCCGTTGTCATCGACACCCGGGAGCGTGTCCACGACCTCGGCGTCTGCAAGGCGCTCGGCATGTCGCCGCGGCAGACCGTGGGCCTCGTACTCGCCTCGGTGGCCGGGATCGGTGTGCTCGGCGGTCTGATCGGCGTGCCCGCCGGGTTCGCGCTGCACGGCGTCGTACTGCCCGTGATGGGGCATGCCGCAGGCACCGATCTGCCGCCCTCGGTCCTCGATGTGTACGTGCCTTGGCAGTTGGTGCTGCTGGGACTTGCCGGGATCGCCATCGCGATGCTGGGCGCGCTGCTCCCTGCGGGCTGGGCGGCCAAGGCCCGAACTGCTGTGGCTCTGCGCACGGAGTAGCGGTCATCGGCAGCCCGGTGGTGCAGCGCGAGCGAGGGTGCGGCGGCCCGGTGGCATGGCAAACCGCCGGGCCGCCGCGCCCTCGCTCGCGCTCTCAAGTCAGCAGCAACGGCTCTGCGGATGGTCCTCCCGGTGCCGGGCTCGCAGTGCCTGGTACTCGCGTGGTGTCGGTACCGGGGCGAGTGGGTGCTGACGCAGGTGGCGCTCGCGGAAGCGGTCGTACTCCGCCTCCCCCGTCAGCTCGCGCAGGTACCAGCGCACGGCCCGTGCCCACCGCCGGACGCTCATGTCCGGGCTCCCGCCAGCGGTTCGGCGGGCTGCTCCGGGAGGTCGATGCGGGACTCGACGTACGGCGTCTCGGTCGTCGGCAGTGGGACGGGGGACCGTACGGCGCGTACGCACACGATGGCCGCGTTGACGATCACCACGGCGACCAGGAGCAGGAACAGGGCGATCAGGACGCCGTCGACCGTGGAGTTGGTGACCACGGTGTGCATGTCGTCGAGGTTCTTGGCGGGTGGCAGGACCTGACCGGCGTCGATGCCGTCCGCGTACCGCTCGCGCTGGGCGAAGAAGCCGACGCGCGGGTCGGCGGAGAAGATCTTCTGCCAGCCGGCGGTGAAGGTGATCGCGACCACCCAGGCCAGCGGGATCCCAGTGACCCAGGCGAAGCGCAGCCGTCCGGACTTGACGAGGACGGTCGTGCAGACGGTGAGGGCGATGGCGGCGAGGAGCTGGTTGGCGATGCCGAAGAGCGGGAAGAGCTGGTTGATTCCGCCGAGGGGGTCGGTGGCGCCGGAGTGCAGGAAGTAGCCCCAGGCCGCCACGACGAGTGCGCTGCACAGCCAGATGCCCGGCTTCCAGTTGACCCGGCCGATCGGCTTCCAGACGTTGCCGAGCATGTCCTGGAGCATGAAGCGTCCGACGCGGGTACCGGCGTCGACCGTGGTCAGGATGAACAGAGCCTCGAACATGATCGCGAAGTGGTACCAGAAGGCCTTCATCGCGCTGCCGCCGAAGACTCCGGAGAAGATCTCCGACATGCCGACGGCGAGGGTCGGTGCTCCGCCCGAGCGGGCGATGAGGGTCTGTTCCTCCACCGCCTTGGCGGCCTGCGTCAGTTGGTCGGGGGTGATGGTGAAGCCGAGGCCCGCCACCGCGTGGGAGGCGGACTCGGCCGTCGTGCCGAGCAGCCCGGCGGGCGCGTTCATCGCGTAGTACAGGCCGGGTTCCAGGGTGGCCGCGGCGATCAGCGCCATGATCGCGACGAACGACTCCATCAGCATGGCGCCGTAGCCGATCATGCGGACCTGGGACTCCTTCTGGATCAGCTTCGGGGTGGTCCCGGAGGCGACCAGCGCGTGGAAGCCGGAGAGCGCGCCGCACGCGATGGTGATGAAGAGGAACGGGAAAAGGGCTCCGGCGAAGACCGGGCCCGTGCCCGAGGAGGCGAAGTCGCTGACCGCGTCGGTCCGCAGCACGGGCGCGGCCACGATCACGCCGACCGCGAGCAGTGCGATGGTGCCGATCTTCATGAAGGTGGAGAGGTAGTCGCGCGGCGCGAGCAGCATCCACACGGGCAGGACGGAGGCGACGAAGCCGTAGCCGACGAGACAGAAGACGAGGGTCGTCGGGCTGAGGGTGAAGGTATCGGCCAGCGAGGACTCCTGGACCCAGCTGCCGCCGACGATGGCGAGAAGCAGCAGCGCCACACCTATCAGGCTGGTCTCGACGACCCGGCCCGGCCGGATGCGGTGCAGCCAGAAGCCCATGAACAGGGCGATGGGGACGGTCATGGCGACGGAGAAGGTGCCCCACGGGGAGTGGGCGAGCGCGTTGACCACGACCAGGGCCAGCACCCCGAGCAGGATGATCATGATGGCGAAGACGGCGATCAGGGCCGCGGCCCCGCCCGCCCTGCCGATCTCCTCCCGGGCCATCTGCCCGAGCGACTTGCCGTCCCGTCGCATGGACAGGAACAGGACGACCATGTCCTGCACCGCCCCGGCGAAGATCACTCCGGCGACGATCCACAGGGTGCCCGGCAGATATCCCATCTGGGCCGCGAGCACCGGCCCCACCAGCGGCCCGGCCCCGGCGATCGCCGCGAAGTGATGGCCGAGCAGCACCCGTCGGTCGGTCGGCTGGAAGTCGACACCGTCCTCCAGGCGTTCGGCGGGGGTGGCCCGCCGGTCGTCGGGCTTCAGCACGCGCCGCGCGACGAAGCGGGAGTAGAAGCGGTAGGCGATGGCGTACGAGCCGAGGGCGGCCACCACCAGCCAGACCGCGGAGATCTCCTCGCCGCGGGCCAGCGCGAGGACGCCCCAGCCGATCGCTCCGATCAGGGCGACGGCGGCCCACAGGAGCATCGACCGCGGTGTCATCCGGGAGCGTGCGGGCGGCGGCTCTTCCGGCGCCGGGCGACCGGATTCGGGCATGACTGGCGTGGGCATGGCGGCTCCTCACCTCTACGGTGATGTGTGGTGGGACGGGTGCGTACGGGTCGGCGGTGCGGGTTGCGGAACGCGTACGAGCTAGGGGTCGTGGCGGTCGTGCCTGGTCAGCGCGTACGCGGCCAGGAGGCACAGGCAGCAGCCCGGCACCCAGGCGAGCTGGTACCAGTAGAAGAACGGCGTCCCGGCGAGCCGTGGGCTCTCGCCGGCGTACCAGGGGACCCACAGCAGTCCCGCGGCGGGCGCGAGGAGCAGTACGGCGATCGCGACGCGCCGTAGCCGGTGCTGACCCGTGGGTGCCACGACCTGTGCTCCTCTCCCCCTGGTTGTCGGTCTGTGCAAGAGTTGCCCACCGGCCGGAACTGGTTGACAGCGAATTTCCAGAAGATTTCCCGCCGGTTCTCTGTCCTCCGAGTGGGGCGCCCGCGCAACTCTCCGGCAAGGGCACAGGCACACCAAGGACGGTGACCCATGGCGGATGTCGCCATGACCGCGACGTTTCTCGCCGTGATCGGCGGAGCGTCGCTGCTCGCCGTCACGGCACGCCGACTGCGCCCCACCGACCGGCTGCCGTCCCTGGAGGGCTGGGCGCTGGCCGACCGGAGCCTGGGCCCGGTGTGGACCTGGCTGCTGCTGGGCGGCACGATCTTCACCGCGTACACCTTCACGGCTGTCCCGGGTCTGGCCTACGGCAACGGGGCGCCCGCCTTCTTCGCGGTCCCGTACACGGTGATCGTCTGTCCGCTCGCCTTCGTCCTGTTGACCCGGCTGTGGGCGGTGGCCCGGCGCCACGGCTACGTGACCGTCGGCGACTTCGTCCGCGGACGGTACGGTTCGCCGCCGCTGGCCCTGGTCGTCGCGCTCACCGGGATCCTCGCGACGATGCCGTATCTGGCGTTGCAGTTGCTGGGCATCCGCGCGGTGCTCACCGCCGGGGGCGTCTATCCGCGCGGCGCGGCCGGTGACCTGGTGATGGTGGCGCTCTTCGCGGGTCTCGCGGTGGCGACGTACCGGCACGGGCTGCGCGCTCCGGCGGTCATCTCCGCGCTCAAGGCGGTGGCCGTCTTCGTCTCGCTCACCGCGGTCTGCTGGCTGGTCCTCGACCGGCTCGGCGGCCCCGGCCCGCTCTTCGACCGGGCCGCGCAACGGCTCGGCGGTACGGACACGGCGCACTCAGCCCTGCTCCTCTCCCCCGAGCAGCAGCCCGCCTACGCCACCCTCGCCCTGGGCTCGGCGCTGGCCCTGCTCATGTACCCGCACGTGCTCACCGCCGGATTCGCCGCTGACAGCCCGCGCACCCTGCGCAAGGTCGCCGTGGCCCTGCCGGCCTGGACGGGCCTGCTCGCGCTCTTCGGCTTCCTCGGCGTCGCGGCCCTCGCGGCGGGCGTCGAGGCCCCGGAGGGAGGCGCCGAGGCGGCCGTGCCGATGCTGGTCGACCGGTTGATGCCGGGGCCGCTGGCCGGGCTGGTGTTCGGCGCGATCGTCGTGGGGGCGCTCGTCCCGGCCGCCGTGATGTCGATCGCCGCCGCGACCTGCTTCGTACGCAATGTGTACGTCGAGTACGTGCAGCCGACCGCCACGCCGAAACGGCAGGTACGCATCGCCAAGGCCGTCTCTCTCACCGCGAAGGTGGGAGCGGTCGCCTTCGTGTTCGGGCTGCGCGACCAGGACGCGATCAACCTCCAACTGCTCGGCGGTGTATGGATTCTGCAGATCTTCCCCGCCGTGGCCGTCGGGCTGTTCACCGGCCGGCTGCATCCTCGGGCACTGCTCGCCGGGTGGGCCGTGGGTATGGCCTCCGGCACGTTCCTGGTGGTGCGCGAGGGGTTCTCCTCCATCGTGGCCTTCGGTTCCGCCGACCGGCCGCTGGAGATCTACGCCGGGCTCGCGGCCCTGGTCCTCAATCTGGCCGTCGCCCTGGCCGGGACCGCGGCCCTCGAACGGCTCGGCGTCCCGCGAGGCGCCGATGTCACCGACCTACCGCCACGCCTGACCGTCAGGCGCCGCCCCGAGACGGGAGCTCCGAACCCGTGAGACGCAGACTCCACACCCGTGCGACGGTGGCACAGGCCGCTCCGGCCGCCCTTCCCGAGCCACGCGTCCCGCGCGCGGCGGCGACGGCCCGACCGCCGGTCGCGGACCACCCAGGCCCCGACGAAGAGTCCCGCCCCGACGGCGTACGCGAAGGGACGCCCGGGGAGACGACCCTCTCCCCCGCTGTCGGCGACCCCGTCGACCTGGAACGGGAAGCGGCTCTGGCCCGGCTCTTCGAGGTGCACTACTCCTCGATGCTGCGCCTGGCCGTGCTGCTCGGCGCCGACGATCCGGAGAACGTCGTGGCCGAGGCGTACTACCAGATCTACCGGAAGTGGCGCCGGCTCCGGGACGCCGAGGCCGCGGAGGCCTATCTGCGGTCCACGGTGTGCAATCTGACCCGGATGCGGATACGCCACCTCCAGGTCGCGCGCAAGCACGTCGAGAAGCCGCCGAGCGATGTCGTGGCCTCCGCCGAGAGCACGGCACTGCTCCACGACGACCAGCGGGTACTGATCGACGCGCTTCAGCAACTGCCCGCGCGGCAGCGCGAAGCGCTCGTGCTGCGCCACTGGCTCGGCCTCAAGGAGAGCGAGATAGCCGCCGCGATGGGAATCTCCTGCGGATCGGTCAAGACACACACCGCACGCGGCATCGCCGCCCTGACCCAGGCGATGGAGGCCCGGCGATGAACGACACCTCTCCGGACCGTACGGAACAAGAGCCGGACCGCACGGAGCAAGAGCTGCGCGAGGCCCTGGAGACACTGGCCGGCGGGGTGCACGCGGCCCCTGACGCCTACCGCACGGCCCGCGGCGACTGGCTGCGCCGCGAGCGGCGTCGCCGGCTCGTGCTCGCGGTCCTGATCGCGGTCGTCTTCACGCTCGCCACCCTGATCGGTCTGTGGGTCCTGAACCAGGCACCCTCCGAGCCCGGGGTCATCTTCTCCGGCACCGGGGGCCAGGTCACTCACAGCGGTGCGGCCGCCGTCCCGGGCTGACGGACGGCCGCGGGGTGGTGGAACTCGTACGGCACCGCTCATGGCTCTGGATCCGGGGGGATACTGGCCGTGTGCGGTTTCGGAGCTTGGCCTGTGGTGCCGCCGTGCTGGTGCTGGTGGCCGCTGTCGGCTGCACCGGGGACGGTGACGCGGAGCCCACCAGCCCGCCGACCTCGGCCCGTACTTCCGCCAAGACGCCCAGCGCAACGCCCACCCCGGCCCCCACCTCGACTCCGGCCAACCCCGTGTCGATCCCGGGGCTGATCCAGCGCGAGCACCGGGGCTCCGACCTCAGGCTCGGGAACGTACGGGTGCGGACCGACGCCTACACCCAGTACGCGGTCACGTACGAGGCCAACGGGCTGACGATCTCGGGGATCATGAACATTCCCAGGGGCAAGGGTCCTTTCCCGGCCCTGGTACTGGCGCACGGGTACATCGACCCGGCCGTCTATACCAGCGGGCGCGGACTGGCCCGGGAGCAGGAGCTGCTGGCCCGCAACGGCTATGTCGTCCTGCACACCGACTACCGCAACCACGCGGGTTCCGACGACGACCCGGACAACGACGTGAACCTGCGCCTCGGCTACACCGAGGACACCATCGGCGCCGTCATGGCGCTGCGCTCGTCGGGGCGCCCGGAGATCGACGGCGAACGGATCGGCCTGCTGGGGCGGTCGATGGGCGGCGGCGTCGTGTACAACACGCTGGTGGTCGCGCCCGGCCTGGTCGACGCCGCCGTGGTGTTCGCCCCGGTGAGCTCACGTCCGGACGAGAACATCGACCACTTCCAGCGCGGTGACGGCGACCCGGTCGTCGCCGAGATCGACAGGACGCACGGCACCCCCGAGGAGAACCCGAAGTTCTGGAGGGAGGTTGCCCCGATCACCTACGTCGACCGGGTGACCGAACCGCTGCTCATCCACCACGGCACCGCCGACGAGAGCTGCCCCATCGTCTGGTCGGAGCGGACCGCAGCCGCGTTCGAGAAGGCGGGCAAGGACGTCGAGCTGGTGAGGTACAAGGGCGAGCACCACACGTTCGCCCCGCAGTGGCCGGCCTCGATGGAGACGACGATGGACTTCTTCGAGAAGCAGCTGCGCTGACCCACCGCGGTCGGCCGTCGGCGCTCACCGGATGCCGCGCGACTGCTCGAACCTTCCTCTACCGTTTGTACGGTCCCTCCCGAATCGGGAGCGATCGGTATGCCAAGCGACAGACCCAGACGGAAAGGCCGTGTCATGAAGTTCGCAGTGATCGGCGGTACCGGACTGATCGGTTCGCAGGTCGTCACGAATCTGAACGCCGCCGGGCACGACGCGGTGCCCCACTCCCAGTCCACCGGAGTCGACGTCATCACGGGCAAGGGCCTGGACCAGGCCATGGAGGGCGCCGGCACCGTCATCAACCTGACGAACTCCCCGACCTTCGACGGAGCCTCCCCGGCGTTCTTCCAGACCTCGATGGACAACCTGATCGCGGCCGCCCGGAAGAGCGACGTCCAGCACTTCGTCATCCTCTCGATCGTCGGCGTGGACCAGGTGCCCGAGCTGGACTACTACCGGGCCAAGGCCCTCCAGGAGGACGTCCTCAGGGCCGGGCCGGTCCCCTACTCGATCGTCCGGGCCACCCAGTTCATGGAGTTCGTGGACGCGGTCCTGTCCTGGACCACCGACGGCGACACCGTCCGACTGCCCAGCACACCGATCCAGCCGATCGCGGCCAAGGACGTCGCCGCAGCGGTCGCCGAGGTCGCCGCGGGTACCCCCTTGCGGGGTATCCACAATGTCGCGGGCCCCGACGTCTACCGGCTCGACGAGCTCGGCAGGATCACGCTGGCCGCCCACCCGGACGGCCGCACGGTCACGACCGACGACAGCGCGGGCATGTTCGCGGCCGTGCGCGGCGCCGTCCTCATCGCCCCGAAGGACGCCCACATCGCGCCCACCCGCTACACCGACTGGCTCTCCTGAACCAATTCGGCGGTCCCGACCGCAGGAATGCCCACGACTGCCCGGCGAGCCTGCGGTCACCGCCGAATGAACACAATGAACGCAAATGATCAAACCATGGGTTTTCACCCTGCCTCTCCTTAGCGTCGGCCCCGCCGCGCAACGGTGCGCCGACGAGGAGAAGGAGTACGCCCATGGACCGGCCGAGACTCGGAACGTCGGGTATCCGTGACATCCGCGATGGACTCAAGGGACTTCGACGCCGCCGTGCCGCAATCGCCGTCGGCGTCGCGGGAGTTCTCGTCGGCACACTCGCCGGACCGACGTCGGCCTCCTCCGCCTCCACGGCTGCGGGCGCACCGGCTTCCTTGGAGTGCCCAACCGCTCTGACCGGAAAGGCCACTTGTTACACCGGGCAGGATTCCAACGGCGCCTATTACGCGATCGCCGTACCGAAGGAATGGAACGGCTCGCTCGTGATGCACGCGCACGGAGGCCCCGACCTCGGCGCGGACTCCGACCCGGACCGCAGCTTCGGCGATCTGGAACGCTGGTCGGTGATGGTCGAGGAAGGATACGCGTGGGCCGGTTCGTCGTATCGACGTGGCGGTTACGGAACCCGGATGGCCGCCGCCGACACGGAGAACCTGCGCCGCCTGTTCGTCGAGGAGTTCGACAGGCCGAGGCGGACCTATGTACACGGTCAGTCGTGGGGCGGCGACGTCGCCGCGAAGGTCGTGGAGACGTACGGCGCGAAGAAGCACGGCCCGTACGACGGCGCCCTGCTCACCAACGGTGTGCTCGGTGGCGGCTCGCGCGGCTACGACTACCGCGTGGACCTGCGGGTTGTCCACCAGTACTACTGCCAGAACCACCCTCGTCCCACCGAGCCCCAGTACCCGCTGTGGGAGGGGCTGCGCGCGCCCTCGACCATGACGAGCGCGGGGCTGCGCGCCCGCCTGGAGGAATGCACGGGATTCGCCTCCCCCGCCGAGGAGCGGACCGCTCCGCAGCAGCGCAATCTGGACGACATCCTCGCGGTCACCGGCATTCCGGAGCGCACCCTGGAATCGCATCTGCGCTTCGCGACGTTCACCTTCCGCGACATCGTGCACAACCGGCTCGGTGGGCGGAATCCCTTCGGCAACAAGGGCGTTCGCTATTCAGGGTCCCACGACGACGAGGCGCTCAACGCGGGTGTCGAACGGTTCTCCGCGGATCCGACCGCAGTCCGCGATCTGTCGTACGACAGTGATCTCACGGGCAGGATCGCGATTCCCGTGCTCACTCTCCACGCCATCGACGATCCGACGGCGTTCGTAGAACACGAGGCGGCCTATCGCGACAGCCTTCGGGGCGCCCACCGGGAGAAGAGGCTCGTGCAGTCCTTCACCCGGGAGAGCGAACACAGCGGGCTGAGCAATTCCGAGTACGCCAACTCGATCTCCGCTCTCGACACTTGGGTACGCACCGGAAAGAAGCCGACGCCGAAGTCGCTCGCGGCGTCCTGCGGAGCGTTCGACAAGAGGTACGGCACCGGCTGCTTCTACGACCCGGGCTTCTTCCCCCGTTCTTACGCCACGCGGGTCAACGCCCGTCCTGGTGGGCTGCGTTGGCCTGCCATGAGCGCCGCCCAGGAGAGGTCCTGGAGCCGGATCAGCGGCGTGGGCATCGCCCCCTGAACGTGCCGTGGCCCTCGGGCAGCGGCTCCGCCTCCCGGCTGCACGGATGGTGCCGGTCGGGAGGCGGAGCCGCAGGCATGCGCCGGCTACGGCCCGAGGATGATCTCGTGCGTGTCCGTCATGAGCGACGCGCGCGGGATGCCGCGTACACCCCTCCGGCACCCAGGACGATCACCACGGCTGCGCCACCGGCGATCAGGCCGACCGGCGCGCCTGCACCCGTCTCCGCCAGCGGCGGCGTGCTGTCGCTGGGCGACGGCTCCGGAGTGGTGGGCGGCTTCGACGACAGCGGCGGCACGTCCGGTGTCGTGGGAGGCGTCGTGGAGGGCTTCGGGGTGGTCGGCGGAGTCGTCTCCTCCGCGGGCGGTGTGCTGCCCGCGGGCGTCGACGGGGTCGGCTCCGACGGCGTCGCGGGCGGGGTGGTCGAGTCCGGCGGGCTGGTGTCACACGACTTCTCGCCTCCGTTCCACGCCGCTATGAGGTGGTACGGAGTGACGACACCCTCGGGCTGGTAGGGGGCGGGGCCGTGCCCGTCCCCCGTCTTGCCGTCGTAGGCGATGTCGTCGCCGTACAGGTCGATCTGGCCGTAGCAGTCGGGCAGCTTCACGGCCAGCTTCTGCCAGGTCCGCTTCGCGTCGTCGTCGCCGGCCACGTCCGCGGCGGTGAGGTAGACGGTGGCCTTGTCGACCATGGTCTGGCGGCCGGAGGTCGGCCAGTTCGGCCCCTCGGTGGTGTATTCGGCGAGGGAGACGGGGTACTTGCAGCCGTCCGCGACCTTCTGTCCGGGGGCCAGCCGGACCTCGACGGGGCCGGGAACGGTGTCCCAGGAGCGGAATCCGCCCTGCGAGGTCCAGTCCTCGCCCACGACACCTCCGTCGGCGCCGACGAGGCGGTACTGGACGGTGGCCGACTGGCACGTCCCGCCGGGCGTGGCGTTTGCGACGCCCGCCCCGAACACGGGCACGGCGGCGACTGCGAGGAAAGCGGACGCCGCGAGGGCAGCCGGAATCCTTGATTGTTGTGAACGCGACAAGATAAGCCTCTATGGATCGAAATGTGTGGGAGGTGGCTGAGCGCGCGTGACCGACGCGGGCGGACGCAACGAAGGCGTGCGCGACCGAGTCACTCGCGTCACTTCACCCGCTTCAGACACAGCGGAGTGAAGTGATCCGAATTCTTGTCACCTTTCACAACTCCCGTCAATCCTTCACGAGTTCACCATGTTTCGAGTTGATCACGACCCCCGCTCTCCGGCCTCCGAGGGGCGTGCCACCGAGGTGAACCCCGAGGCAGGAGCGGGCTCCAGAGCCCCGCGAGACCACACCGAAAGATGCGACTCTCGACCCGAATGATGCGAGAGGTATTGACGCTCCTGGTGAGGCTTCTATCATCCAAGGCGTCCAACTGGCCGGTCCATGTTCGACTGCACGAACAAAGACATGGCCACAGTGGTTCGTGCACCCCTTCGCGCGAACTGGGCACGACAGCACCCGCATCACCCGTACCGGCAAGGCTCTCCCCACACGCCACTGTTCCGGACGAAGAGCGCACATGGTGTTCGTGCGGCGAGCCCCGATCTCCCCTGGGAGCCCGAATGCCCGCACTCGTACACGGTTTACGCCCGCGCCATCAGCACATCCACCACGCCCACCGTGCCCGCCGCGCGGCCATGGTCTTCCTACTGGCCCTCGCGATGTCGCTGCTCGCCGTTCCCACGCGGTCGTACTCCGCTCCGCCTCCGAAGGAATCGGCGGTCGCGGCGCAACTTCCGAGCAGCTTCCGATGGTCGTCCAGCGGCCGGTTGATCTCACCCAAGCCCGACGCGAGCCACCCCGTCGTCTCCGTCAAGGACCCGACGGTGGTCCAGGCGAACGGCAAGTGGCATGTCTTCATGACGACCGCGAACACGGCCGGGTCGTGGAGCCTCGCCTACACGAGCTTCACCGACTGGTCGGGGGCTTCGGCGGCCCCGCTCACCTACCTGGACACCAACCCCGACATCGGCACCGGCTACCGCGCGGCGCCGCAGGTCTTCCACTTCGCGCCGAAGAACCTGTGGTACCTCGTCTACCAGACCGGCCCGCCCTCCTACTCCACGAGCACGGACCCCGGCAACCCGCAGAGCTGGTCGGCGCCCAGGACGTTCCAGAACGCCGCCCCGTCGGGAACGCTCGACTACTGGACCATCTGCGACAGCGCCATGTGCTACCTGTTCTCCGCGGACGACAACGGCCACGTGTACCGCTCCGAGACCACCGTGGGCGAGTTCCCTGGCGGCTTCCGCAACACCCAACTCGTACTGCAGGACTCCAAGTTCGCCCTGTTCGAGGGCGGCGCCGTCTATCGCGTACAAGGCACGAACACGTATCTGCTGCTGTGGGAGGCCATCGGCGGCGACGGCAGGCGGTACTACCGCTCCTTCACCGCCCAGGGACTCACCGGTCAGTGGCAGCCGCTGGCGGCCACCGAGGCCAACCCGTTCGCCCGCGCGACCAACGTGACGTTCCCCTCCGGCGCGTGGACCAAGGACATCAGCCACGGCGAACTCGTCCGCGCCGGCAACGACCAGACCATGACGATCAACCCGTGCCGTCTGCAGTTCCTCTACCAGGGCCTGGACCCCTCGGCCGGCGGCGACTACTCCCAACTCCCCTATCGCCTCGGCCTGTTGACCCAGACCAATTCGACCTGTTGACCTCCTGCGGGCCCCCGCGCAGGCGGGGGCCCGCACCTCCCGCACGGGTCGCGACGGCCGCCCCGCAAGCTCAGTCGCGGTCCCCCTCCGGATCCACGTGCGGCATGATCCGGTCGAGCCAGCCCGGCGTCCACCAGGCGTGCCGCCCGAGCAGGGTCATGACGGCCGGAACGAGGAGCAGGCGTACGACAGTTGCGTCGATCAGCACGCTCACGGCCAGACCCAGCCCGAGCATCTTGACGACGATGTTGTCACTCACGATGAACGCGGCGAAGACGCTCACCATGATCAGGGCGGCGCAGGTGATGACACGCGCGGTGATCTCCAGGGCGTGCGCCACGCTGGCCTTCGCGTCCCCGGTGCGCAGCCATGCCTCGTGGACACGCGACAGCAGAAAGATCTCGTAGTCCATGCTGAGGCCGAAGATGATGGCGAACATCATCATGGGTACGTAGCTCTCGATGGGCACCTTGCCCGACACGCCCAACGCGGGCCCGCCCCAGCCCCATTGGAAGACGGCGACGACCACGCCGTACGAGGCGGCGATGGACAGGACGTTGAGGACGGCTGCCTTGAGGGCGACGAGCAGTCCGCGGAAGACCATCAGGATGATGAGGAAGGCCAGGGCGACCACCACCGCGATGATCAGCGGGAGGCGCTCGGCGACGATGTCACGGAAGTCGACCTGGGCGGCCGTGGTGCCCGTGACATAGCCCTTGGCGTCGGTGCCCGAGACGGCCTGGGGAAGGGTCTCGTCGACCAGGCGGTTCGTCAGGTCGGTGGTGTCCGCGCTCTGCGGAGCCTCCTTGGAGTAGACCGTGCCCACCAGCACGTCACCGTCCTGGGTGGGCGTGAGCTGTGTGCTGGTGGCCGCGCCCTGCACATCGGTGAGTGACTTCTGCGCCTGTGTCGCCAGCGACGAACGCTGGTCGGACGGTACGGAGGTCTGGTCGATGACGACGGTCAACGGACCGTTGGAGCCGGGTCCGAAGGCGTCCGCCATGAGGTCGTAGGCCCGTCGGTCCGTGAACGACTTGGGGTCCGCGCCGTCGCCGATGTGGCCGAGCTGGATCGAGAGCAGCGGGATCGCCAGGACGAGGACCGTGACGACTCCGCCGGCCAGGAACCACCAGGGGCGGCGCTGCACGCGCTGGGCGTAGCGGTGCCACGTGCCCTGGACGGGTTCGCCCGGGGCGGCGTTCGTCTCCGCGACGGGGCGGCGTACTCGGTAGCGGTCGATGCGGTGGCCGATGAGTCCGAGCAGGGCGGGGACGAGGGTCAGCGCGCCGGCGACGGCCGAGACGACCGTCACGGCCGCGGCCACACCCAGGAGGCCGATGAAGCTGACTCCGGAGACCGAGAGACCGGCCAGGGCGACGATCACCGTGCAGCCGGAGACGAGTACGGCACGGCCGCTGGTGGCGGTGGCCCTGCCCGCCGCGCGGACCGGGTCGTCGCCGTTCATCAGGTTCTGCCGGTGGCGGGTGATGAGGAACAGCGCGTAGTCGATGCCGACACCGAGGCCGATCATGGTGGCCAGCGTCGGGGACACCGTGGCGAAGGTGAAGGCCGTGGCCAGCAGCCCCAGACAGGCCAGCCCTCCCACGGCGCTGATCAGGGCGGTCAGCAGCGGGATGCCGGCCGCGAGCACGCTGCCGAAACCGACGAGCAGGACGACGATCGCCACCGCGAAGCCGATCAGCTCGCTGATCCGGTCGTCGGCGGCGGGCCTGGCGAGTTCACCGAGGGGGCCGCCGTACTCGACGTCCACGCCCGCCGACCTCAGGGACTGCACCGAGCTGTCCACTCCGTCGAGGTACGAGTCGCCGAGCGTCGACGGCTGTACGTCGAAGCGGATGGTGATGTACCCGGTCTTCCCGTCGCTGGACAGCGGGCCCACGTTCGGCTGCTGGGACTGTCCCGAGGACTGCTGCGACGACTGCTGGGAGGAGGAGGCCGTCAACGGGTTCTGCGCCGAGAGCACGTGGGGGAGCTTCTGCAGGTCGGTGATCGTCTGGCTCATCTGCGAGCTCACCGACGTCAGCGACTGCTTGTCGTCGCGGAGCACGATCTGGCTGCTGTAGCCGCCCGCCGCCGGGTCGTGCTCCTTCAGAACGTCCAGGCCCTGTTCCGACTGGACCCCGGGAAGCTGGAAGTCGTCCGAGTACTCTCCGCCGAACGAGCGGTCCAGCACCTGCAACGCGGCCAGCACGACCAGCCAGGCCACGATGACGATCACGAAGTGCCGGGCGCACCACTCCCCCAGCCTGCGCAGCCGCCCGGGTGCAGCCTGCCCATCCCCTGTACCGGACCGCGTTGGCGACATGGGCTGCTCCCGCAGTGAATGATCACGATTTTCCCCATTTAACGATGCTTTGATCGCACCGGCATATGGAGCGTCGTAGGGGGCGGGAGACCCGTCGAGTGGTCCAGGGAGTCAGGAACCCCTGGCGGCTTCGGCGGCCAGCCACTCGTCGAGGGCGTCGAAGTCCGCGTCGGTGAGGCCCCGGCGGGGGTCGACCCGGTGCAGCAGGGCGCGCCCGCGATGGTGTGCGGAGACCCAGGCCCGGTCGGTGTCGGTGATCTCGTCGTCGACCCAGACGAAGGCGCGGCCGGCCGCCAGGTCGACCAGGGCGCGGGTCTTCCAGTGCAGTCCGCGCCGCGCGTCCTGGTCGGCCTCTTCGTCGTCCGTCTCGGGCCAGCGCACGACGGGCAGTTCGGGCAGACCGAGCCGTGGGGCGACGGTCTCGTTCGCCTCGGCCATCCAGGTGGTGGCCCGGACCAGCTCGCACGGCAGAGCCGTCAAGCGGGGTCCGTGCTCGGGGTTGATCCTGGCCAGGAGCGGATTCCCGTCGGGTCCTGCCGGGTCCGCCCCATACGTCGGATACCCGCCCGGGTACTGCCCCGATGTCGCCCCGAAGGGTACGAGCGGACCGTCGACATCGAGGAAGAGCAGTGGACGCTCCGTGGATCCGGTCATGGCCGCACAATAGCCGTCCTGCCGGGGAATCGTCACACGACTATTCGCACTGTTTCCTTTTCATGCAGTCCACAAGGCGGATAGAGTCGGCCCATGCCAAAGATTGAATCCACACCCCGCGTGGCCCTCAAGAAAATAACCCCCGACGTGTCCGGAGCAATGGGCGCGCTGCACGGCGCGGCCGTTCTGGCGGCTCAGGACGCCAAGGTCGAGCCGGAGCTCCTTGAGCTCATCCGGATTCGCGCCTCACAGATCAACGGCTGCGCGTTCTGCATCGACATGCACACGAAGGACGCCCGTGCGCAGGGCGAGAGCGAGCAGCGTGTGTACGCGCTGAACGCCTGGCGAGAGACGCCCTTCTTCAGCGAACGGGAGCGCGCCGCACTGGCGTTGGCCGAGGCTGTGACTCTGGTGCACGACGGGCACGTCCCGGACGAGGTCTACGCGGAGGCGGCCGAGGTCTTCGACGAGGCACAGATCGCGGCACTGATCTGGGCGGCCACCGTCATCAACGCGTACAACCGCATCGCCATCGCGACACGGATGGTTCCGGGCGCCTATCAGCCGGCCCAGAAGAAGGCCTGAGCGATCTCCGAGAAGTGATCTCCGAAATTTACTGAATGCGGATATGGATAATCGCGCCGGGCCGAATGCATTCGGTCCGGCGCGTACCTTTCCCCTATTTATCTGATCATTTATCGGATTCTTTGTCGGATCAGGTTCGGATCAGGTTCGGATCAGGCAGGGGGCAGGGGCTCCACCAGGCCGTCGAGCCATTCCCGCCATTCCTTGGCGAAGAGGTCCTGACCCGCTTCCATCGGCCGGCCTTCCCAGCCGATCACCGGCCGGATTCCGTGCAGGGCGTTCACCAGCCACACCTCCCGCCCGGCGAGCTGCTCCAGGGTCCGCTCGCGGTGGGCCATCCGGATCCCGCTGTGCACGGCCCGTTCCTGGATGAGGCCGGTGGTGACGCCGGCCAGGATCGGCAGTTGCTGCGGGGGCAGGCACAGGGTGTCGTCCTCCCACCACAGCACGCTGGAGGTCGCCCCCTCCAGTACCAGGCCCGAGGGGGCGATCAGTACCGCCTCCTCCGCGCCCTGTCCCCTCGCCCGCTGCCGGACCCGGGCCAGTACGTCCAGGTCGGGTCCCTTGCGGCGTGGCACGGTTCTCGGGTCCGGCTGGCCGGCCGCCCACACCCGTACCTCCGGGGCGATCGGCGGCGCGTACCGCAGGAGCAGCCGCAACTGGAGGGACCCGGCCACGAGCTCGACGCGCGGAAACCACGATCCCGTACGGGGCAGCGCGGCCGTCATGTCCCGCCAGAACTCGTCGAGTTGATCGGGGGACGGACCTCCGCAGTCGCCGCAGGCCCGCAGGAACCGCTCCCGGTGCCGGTCGAGCCCGCGCACCTGTCCGTCCCTGACCAGCCAGGAGTCCGCGACCAGCAGCTGGGTGTCGGCCGCCAGGCCGGCGATCAGTCCACGGCCGGGCATCCACGCCAACAGCCCCTCTGCGGTTGCCGGTTGTGTCATCAAAGGAACTTTCTCCTCTCAGTACGTGCGTCAGTGCGGCCGGTGCGTCAGGTGCTCCGGTCAGTACTTCCGGCCGGCGCTCGCCGGTGATCCGTGCCTGGGACCGTACGGTGCGTGTTCCAACCAGGCCCCGCACCAGGGCAGTACGGGTGCCAGAGCCGCCGCGGCCCACTGTTTCGCCCGTACGGTCCGACTGCTGGGCCGCAGATGGTCCAGGGCGGCGCCGGCCGCCGCGCTGTTGAACTGGGCCGCCGCCCGCCGGGCCGCCGCGAACTCCGCGACCGCCTCCGTGGTGCCGGCGGCCACTGCCGCCGCTGCCGCCGCCGCGTCCGCGATGCCGCTGTTCATTCCGCGGGCACCGAAGGGCGGGAAGAGGTGGGCCGCCTCGCCGACGAGCAGCACCCGGTGCTCCTCGTCGGTGAAGGTCGCCGCGACCTTCCGGAGGAAGTGATACGTCGACACCCACAGGATCCGGTCGCCGTACCCCTCCCCCACGACCGCGGGCAGCCACCGCCGTACCGCCTCCTCGGTGCCGTAGGACTCCTGCGCGTCGTCGTCGCGGCACTGCAGGTCGACCTGGAAGCCTCCGGTGAACGGCACGCGCATGACGCTGCGGCCGCCGACGCCGGGATGCTCGTAGTGGAAGACCCGCTCCAGCGGCAGGTCGGCGCCCGGGATGTCGGACACGTCCACCACGACGTGGAAGCCCTCCGAACGGGTGCCCTCCATGGGGATGTCCAGCTCCCGCCGGACCGCCGAGCGGGCGCCGTCCGCGGCGATGACGTGGGTGCCCGTCCAGCCACGCCCGTCCTCGCTGCTCACCGCGACTCCGGAGTCGGTGACCTTGACCCCCGTCACACGCGCGCCCCAGGCGAAGTCCACCCCGGCCGCCTCGCAGGCGGCGAGCAGGAACCGCTCGGTGTCCACCTGGCGCAGACTGGTGAACGGGGGCGGGAAGGAAGGCGGCGGGAACGACTTGGCGTACACCTCGCGGCCCCGGTACAGGGTGCGTCTGGTCTGCCAGGTCCGTCCGTACGACGTGATGTGGGCGGCGAGACCCGGGCGCATCCCTTCGAGCAGTTGCAGGGTCTCCTTGTGGACGAACAGGGCGCGGCTGCCCGGCCGTTCGCGTCCCTGCGGGTCCGCTTCCACGAGGGTGACCGGGAGTCCGTGGGCGCGCAGACCGAGTGCGGCCGACATGCCCACGGGCCCGGCGCCCACGACGATGACAGGGCTCACGTCAGGCGCCGCCGGGATGCTCGGCGGTGGTTTTCGCGGTCGCGCTCTCGGTGAGCATGCGGGTGATCTCCACCCGCTTGACCTTCCAGGTGGAGGTCATCGGCAGTTCGTCGAACCGCCACTGCCGCGGGTAGGTCATCTTGGGGAGGTCGGCGGTCGCCTCGTGCCAGCGTTGCAGGTCGAGGGGCTGTTCGCCCCGGACGACCACCACCGGTACCGGCTCGCGGTCGACGCCCGGCACGATGACGACCTCGCGCAGTTCGTCGAGGCGGGACATCAGTGTGTCCTCGATCTCCAGGTTGCTGTGCACGGAGTCGATCTGGTCGATCTCACGGTCGATCAGATAGAGGGCGCCCCAGCGGTTCCGGTAGCCCATGTCGCCCATCTGCCACCAGCCGCCGCCCAGTTGACGGTCGTACTGGTCCTGGGCGCCGAGGTAGGTGAGGATCCGGCCCCTGGTGCGGGCCTCGATACGGCCCGCTGTACCCGGCTGCGTCCGCCGTCCCTCGCTGTCGGCGATCCGGACCCGGGTGAAGCCGGGGATGCCGATGCCGACGCGGCGGCCGTCCGCTTTGGCCGCGCTGCGGCGCGTGTACCACTGGAAGGCGACCGGGCCCGTCTCGCTCTGTCCGTACAGCTGCATCAGCCAGGGCGAGCGCCGGTTCGACGCACCGAGCAGCCGCTGCACGGTGCGCGGGTGGATCGCGTCGAAGGTGCTGCCGTACGAGCGGACGCGGGCCAGTGGTGCGCCGGGGGCGTCGGCCAACTCCTCCCAGAGTACGAAGGTGTTGGGGTGGGTCTCGACGATGCCGGGGCGGTGCCGGGCGAGCAGCGGACCCGCGGCGGCGGGCTCGGGGTCGGTGATGAACAGCAGGGGGCTGCCGAAGTGCAGCAGTACGCCGAGCAGGTGGTAGAAGCGCGAGTGCACGAAGGACATGTGGAGCGCGGCCGTCTCGCCGCGGGTGGGCCAGCCCATGGCCTTCTGCGGTACGAGCCGGTTCCACATGGTGTTCGGGCAGTGCACGGCGAGCTTGGGGATGCCCGTCGTGCCCGAGCTGTGGGTGATGAGCGCGGGTTCGCGCGGGTGCAGCCGGACGGGCCCGTGGGGCGGGGCGCCCGCGTACTTGTCCAGCGGGACCGCTCCGGGAGCGTCGCCCACGCTGAGGGTCTGCCGGACGAGCCGGGCGACCTCGATGTCCTTGAGCTGTCCGGTGAGCTTCGCCCGGTCGGTGACCAGCCACGGCTCGCGGAGCCGCTTCAGGAGCTCGCCGACGACGGGGCCCTGGAGGCCCGGGGAGAGCAGGACGGGGACGGCGCCGATCCGGGAGACGGCACAGGTCAGCAGGACGATGTCGACGTTGTCCGTCTTGTGGACGACGACCTGCTCGGAGGGCCGGACGCCGGCCTCCCACAACCGCCCGGACAGGTCCTCGACCAGGGCGGCCAGGACCGGGTAGCTGAGGTCGAGACCGAGGTCGGGGTTGACGTCCAGCGGCCGGTCCAGGGTGACCGGGACGGCCCCGTGCCGGGCGGCGGCCTGCTGGAACATCGGGCCGAGGTAGAACCCACGATCGGAGAACAGGGACTGCGGCTGTGGCATGTGCCCTTTCCTTTCTGGGGTGTTCGCGGTCGTGGACACGGTCACCACGCTCCCTGGCGTACGAGGTGGCGGCGGAGCTTGCCGGTCGGGGTGCGGGGCAGTGACGGCACGACGTGGACGGTTCGGGGTGCCTTGAAGGGGGCGAGGTGTTCGCGGGCCAGGGCGATGAGTTCGGACTCCAGACCCGACCTGGACGCCGCGAAGGTGGGAGCCGTCGAGGGCGACACGCCGATCACGACGTAGGCCCGCAGCGCGGTCGCGCCGCGCTCGTCGGTGACGGCCGCCACCGCGACCTCGCGTACCGCCGGATGCTTGCGCAGCACGGCCTCCACCTCCAGCGGGGAGACGGTGATGCCGCCGACCAGCTCCATGTCGTCGGCGCGGCCCAAGTGCCGGTAGGTGCCGTCCGGTTCGCGTCGCGCGCGGTCCCGGGTGTTGAGCCAGCCGTCGACGAGGACACGGTCCGTCTCTCCGGGCAGGTTCAGGTAGCCGGGTGTCAACGTCGGTCCCTTGACCCAGAGTTCGCCCTCCGAGCCGTCCGGTACCGGGTGTCCGGCGCGGTCGCGCAGCTCCACGTAGAAGCCGGGGACCGGGCGGCCGACGGTGCCGGGGGTGTTGGCGTCGAGGCTGTTGGCGCAGAAGGCGTGCCCGGCCTCGGTGGAGCCGATCTGTTCCAGGACGGGCGCGCCGAGCAGTTCGGTGACGCGTTCGCCGAGTCCGGCGGGCATGCCCTCGCCGGCCGACACCGCCACACGTACGGAGGCGAAGCAGGCGGCGTGTCCGTCGGCCCGGTCGGCGACCAGGGCGGCGTACGCCGAGGGGACGGAGTAGAGCAGGGTCACCCGGTGGCGGGCGACGAGTTCGTCCACCGCGGCGGGCGAGGGGCGCCGGTCGACCAGTACGGCGGAGGATCCCGAGAAGAGCGGGAAGACGAACGCGTTGCCGAAGCCGTAGGCGAAGAACAGCTTCGACACCGAGAGGGTCACGTCGTCCGGGGTGATGCGCAGCAGCGGGTCGCCGATGAGCTCGTGGTACGTCCCGGGGTCACCGTGGCAGTGCACAACTCCCTTGGGGGTGCCGGTCGTTCCGGAGGTGTACTGGATGTAGAGCGGGGTGCGCGGTCCGGCCGGGTGGGCGCCGGTGGTCGGCGGTGTGCTGCGGGTGAGCGCGACGAGCTGGTCGGCGCCCAGCCTGGTCCGGCCGGTGAACCGCTCCTCCAGTCCCGGCCCGGTCACGCACAGGGCGGCCCCGGCGTCCTCGGCCATGAACTCGTGGTCGGCCGCGGGCAGTTCGGGATTGACGAGGACCGCGACCGCGCCGAGCCGGGCGGTGGCCAGGAAGGCCGTCACCCAGGCGAGGGAGTCGGGCAGCGCGAGCAGTACCCGGTCGCCGGGGCGGACACCGTGGTCGGCGAGCACGCCGGCCGCGCGGGCGGCGAGGTCGTGCACCTCGCCGTGGGTCCAGGCCCGGTGGCCCTGGTGGAAGGCGGGCCGGTCGGTCCAGCCCTGGCCCTCGGCCAGCGCGGCGAGCCCGGAGGCCAGGTTCCCGGCCTCGGTCTCGGTGACACCGCCCGTGTCGGTGGGGTTCGGGGCGGAGGTCGTGGGCGTCATCGGATCTGCTCCTGCAAGGAGACCGGCTCGGCGGTCGTGGACTCGCGGAGGGCACGTAACTGCGCGGCGGTCTTCAGCAGCATCTCGTCGTACTCCGCTTCGGGATCGGAGCCGAGGACGATGGCGCCGCCGGCTCCCAGGTGCATCCGGCCGCCGGTGAAGACGGCGGTACGGATGACGATGTTGAGGTCGGCTCCGCCGCTGCAGCCGAGATAGCCGACGGCCCCGGAGTAGACACCGCGGGCGGCGGTCTCCAGCGAGTCGATGATCTCCATCGTGCGCAGCTTCGGCGCCCCGGTCATCGAGCCGCCGGGGAAGCAGGCGCGTACGCAGTCCACGGCCTCCGTGCCTTCGCGGAGGCGGCCCTCGACGGTGGAGACGAGCTGGTGCACGGTGGCGTACGTCTCGGTGGCCATGAGGCGCGGCACCCGGACCGTGCCGGTCTCGCAGACCCGCCCCAGGTCGTTGCGGAGCAGGTCGACGATCATCAGGTTCTCGGCGCGGGTCTTGGCGTCCGCGGCGAGCGAGTCCCTCAGCCGGGCGTCCTCCTCCGGCCGGTCGTCGCGGGGCGCGGTGCCCTTGATCGGCTTGGCCTCGGCGATGCCGTCCCGGGTGATCCGCAGGAAGCGCTCGGGGGACGCGCCGGCCACGGCCAGGTCACCGAACCGCAGGAAGGCCGCGTAGGGCGCCGGGTTGATGCGCCGGAGCACCCGGTAGTAGGCCAACGGGTCGGGCGGCGCCGGTAGTTCGGCGGCGTCGGTGAGACAGATCTCGTAGCTGGTGCCGGCGTTCAGCTCGCGCTTGCAGGCCTCGATGTCGGCGAGATAGGTATCCCGGTCGCGCACCAGCCAGGGTTCGGCGGCGTGCAGGTCCGGCTCGGACGCGGCCGGCGGGGTCACGGCGGGCCCGGCCGCCGGCACGAAGCTCAGCTGCGCCACCGCCCTGTCGAGCCAGTCGCCGGCGTCCCGCGCGCCCTGCGGGGTGTCCTCCGCCAGGCAGACCGCGTAGGTGAAGCCTTCCTGGTGGTCGACCGCGATCAGCCGGTCGGCGAAGAGCCAGGAGGCGTCCGGGGTGTCGGCCCGGTGCCGGTTCGGCGAGCCGCAGTCGGCCTTGAGCTCGTAGCCGAAGTAGCCGACGTAGCCGCCGGTGAAGTCGAAGGGCAGCTCGCCGGCGTCCACCCGGCGGGTCGCCAACTGCCGCTTCAGATAGTCGAAGACGCTGGCCTGCACCTTGCGCGGGGGCCGCCCGGGCCGCTCGACCTCACAGACACCGGACTCGACGTCGTACCGTACGAACTCGGCCAGCGGACCGGTGCCGTCGCCGAAGAACGAGAAGCGGGACTGCCCCTCCTCGACCCGCGAGCTGTCCAGCCAGAACGCCCTGGGCGCGTCGGCGCACATCCGGGTGAAGGCCGTCTCGGTGTCCACGGCGGTCGCGATCCGGCGGCTGTGCAGCCGGTGGCCGACGGGCGCGGAGCGCCGGGGGCGGGGCACGAACGCCTTGGCCGCGCCGCCTTCCGCTCGGGGCTCCCGCGGCCGGGACTTGGCCAGGCGGACCCCGCGACTGCGCGCCGCGGTGAGGCCTCGGAAGTTCAGGAACAGCCGGTGGCCGTACTCGGTGAGGATCGACTCGGGGTGGAACTGCACGCCCCACAGCGGCCGGGTGCGGTGTCTCAGCCCCATCAGGACGCCGTCCTCGGCCCAGGCGGTGCCCTTGAGGCTCGCCGGGAGTGGTTCCCGTACGGACAGCGAGTGGTAGCGGACCGCGGTGAAGTCCTGCGGGAGTCCGCTGAACAGGCCCTCGCCCGTGTGCCGGATTCTGGAGAGATGGCCGTGCCGGGGCTCCGGTGCGGCCGTCACCCGGGCGCTCTCGCCAGCCGCGATGCCCTGGTGTCCGAGGCAGACGCCGAGGACGGGGATCGCGGCCTCGGCCAGCACCGTGGCGCTGATGCCGAAGTCACGGGCCTGGGCGGGGTGCCCCGGTCCCGGGGAAACCACCACGTTGTCGAACCCCCGGAGGTCCGGAAGATCGTCGGCCGAGGCGTCGTTGAGGACCACCACCGGCTCCTCGCCGTTGACCTCGGCAATCAGCTGGAACAGGTTGTATGTGTACGAGTCATAATTGTCGATGAGCAGGGTCTTCACCCGCCCACCCCCCTTTTTTGGTCGTTCTCAGCCTTGCGCAGCCCGTCGTTTGTGCCGTCCACGGATCGCTTGCAACGGCGGGTACAGCCATTTCTTGAAGAAACGCTGCAGCCGCGGCATGAGAATCCACGTGACAATGGCCGTCACGGCCAGGCAGAGGAACAAGGTGCGGATGAGAGGGTTGAAGTCACCGAGGTAAGGAAGCACCAACAAATTGAATATGAGGACGGGAGGGAAGACCGCGCTCATATTCACGAACCATAACTTCCACTTCGGTGGCGGACGTGGTGCCGCCGCGGAAGGCGTTTCGGTCAGGGACTCGAACCAGGCCTTCGACCCCCGCACGGTCCGCCGGCCCGTCTCACGGGCCAGCGTCTCCCCACGGGCCTGCCACTCCGCCCGCTCGACCGAGTTGTCCCAGGCCAGGGCGGAACCTTCACTGGTGAAGCGGTAGACCACATGCCACTCCGCCTCTCCGTCGACAAGTACGCCACCGCCAAGAAAGCCCGGTTCCTGCGCGGTCGCACGCAGCACGCCCCACCCCCAGGAGTGGAACTCGGCCTCGCGGCCCGGCACCACTCGATACGCGACGGTGACGGTAACGGGATTCCTGGTCACGCCTCTGAATACGGAAAGGCAACTCCTGATGTTCAACTCTCAACGGAGTTTTTGCGCGCAGCCGAGAAAGCGGCACTTTGTCATCCTTCTGCCCGCCTTGATGGCTTTTGTCATGGCGTACTTCGGGTAACATTTGTCAATTCCTGAAACCACTTGCCGGGTTCTCGAGCAAAGCGGCACCATCGGTCGCGGGGGCACCGTTCGCCGGCGACGTGAAGAGCCGAACGTCGAGCCGAATAAGCCGGATCTGAAAAGCAAGAAGGAGACCCATGTCCAGGTATGACTGGAGCATGACCCACGAGGGAATCGATCGGGCGCGCGCCGAGATCGAACCGGCCCGAAAAGAAGTGACCGCCCATCCGATTTACCAGCGGATAAGTACCCGGGAGGACATGGCGACCTTCATGGAGCACCACGTCTTCGCGGTGTGGGACTTCATGTCGCTCCTGAAGTCCCTCCAGCGGGAGCTGACGTGTGTGGACGTCCCCTGGGTGCCGCGGGGCTCGCAGGTGAGCCGACGGCTCATCAACGACATCGTGCTGGTGGAGGAGAGCGACGAGCTGGACGGTGGCTTCACCAGCCACTTCGAGCTCTACCGGGGCGGCATGATCGAGGCCGGAGCGGACACCTCACGCCTCGACACGTTCCTCGCACTGCTCGGGGAGGGCCATGACGTACAGGCGGCGCTGCGGGCCGCCCAAGTACCCGGCCCCGCGGCCGAGTTCGTCACCACGACGTTCGGGATCATCCTCGACAGGCCCCTCCACTGCCAGGCGGCGGCCTTCGCGTTCTCCCGGGAGGACCTCATCCCGGACATGTTCGACCAGGTGATCAAGAAGGAGGGCTCCGACCGGTTCCCGATCTTCTGCGACTACCTGGCCCGGCACATCGAGGTGGACGGCGAGGAGCACACACCCATGGCCATGGCCATGGTGGCGGACCTCTGCCGCGACGACGACACCCGCTGGAAGGAAGCCGCGGAGACGGCGACCCTCGCGCTGGAGGCCAGGTCCCGCCTCTGGGACGCGATCGTGGAGGCCATGGAACAGCCGGACAACTGATCCCGGTTCCCGGGCGGGCCCTCCCCGGGGCCAGGCCCTCCTGGCCGGCCCGCCCTCGGTACTTCGCTCGGCCCCCATGGCCCCGACCGGCCGGCCGAGCCGACGGCTCCCCCGGACCGCTTGACCGCACGTCGCCATCCCCGCGGCCCGCCTCACGGCCATGCGCCCGGCGTCCCGCGCCGTACGCAGAACCCCGCCCCGCCCCATTAGAGGCGCGGGGCACCGCGCGACCGGCCACGAGGCACCCGCGGACGACGACGCACGGCACGTCCGGCGGAGCGCCGAGCGCTCAGCCCACCCGCGGCGCCGCCGTACTGTCGCGCACCACGAGCCGCGTCGGCACGAGCGTGGTCCCGTGTTCCGGCGTGTCGTGGCGCATCTGCCGCAGCACGCCCTCGACACAGCGGCGTCCCACCTCGGCGAAGTCCTGGTGGACGGTGGTCAGGGGAGGCAGGAAGGAGCCCGCCTCGGGGATGTCGTCGAAGCCGATGACGCTGACGTCGTCGGGCACGTACCGGCCCTGCTCGTGCAGGGCCCGCAGCAGGCCCAGCGCCATCTGGTCGTTGGCCGCGAACACCGCCGTGCACTCCCGCTGCGCGGCGAGTTCGAGGCCGGCCCGGTAGCCGGACTCGGCCGACCAGTCGCCGCGCACCAGCGGCGGCGCCGTGCAGCCCGCCTCGGTGAGTTCGGCACGCCAGGCGTCGGCGCGGCGCTGGGCCGCGAAGGACTCCTCGGGACCGGCCAGGTGCCAGACGGTCCGGTGGCCGAGGTCGAGCAGATACCGCACCGCGGCGCGGGTCCCGCCGGCCTGGTCGGTGTCGACCACGGTGTAGCGGTCGCCCGCGTCCGAATCGGCCACGACGACCTGGATGTGGGGCGGCAGGGTGAGGGCCACCGCGTCCAGCAGATGCACCTCAAGGATGACGATGACGGCGTCGACGGCCAGTTCCCCCAGCCTGGAGAAGGCGCCACGCACCTCGTCCTGCGTGGGAACGGCGACGGGCAGCAGCGTGACCGCGTACCCCTCGTGCGCCGCGGAGGTGGCGATCGCCTCCAGCGTGCGCACGTTGCCCGTGGTGGAGAGGCCGAAGGTGATGACGCCTATCGTGCGGAACTCGCCGCGCTTGAGCGCCCGGGCGGCGCTGTTGGGCCGGTAGCCCAGTTCCCGCATGGCCGCCAGCACCTGCTGCCGGGTCTCCTCGTTCACGCCCGCGTAACCGTTCGACACCCGCGAGACGGTCTGCGAGGAGACGCCCGCCAGTCGGGCGACATCCGCCATGGACGCGCTCTGCGTCCGGCGTGAGGCCCGTTTTCCGGCACGTGCCGACGCCTTCGGCCTGCTCACCGAGGCGCTGTCCGCTGTGTCCACCCGTCTCCCTCGCCGTTCGAGCCGCAGTTTCCTCAAATGACCCTTGACCACCGTCAACGGGGCAGTGTAGACATGCCGCCATCAGATGTTTACGTAAACATAACAGGCCACGACCTGCTTGGGGACTGGATGTTTACGCAAACATCAGCGGCGCACGACGCCGGGTTCGCGAGAGGGACGAGCGAGGAACGACATGACGACGCTACAACCGCCGGCGGCAGCCAAGCGGCGCCCGAACCGGCCTCCGGCGAAACGGGATCGCCGCTCCTGGACGGGGTGGGGTTTCATCGGTCCCTTCGTGGCCGTGTTCGCCCTCGTCTTCCTGGCACCGATCGTGTACTCGATCTACCTCAGCCTGTTCCGGGACCAGCTGATCGGTGGCACCACCTTCGTCGGGCTGGACAACTACACCCAGGCGCTCAAGGACGACCGGTTCTGGGACTCGCTCGCACGGGTCTCGCTCTTCCTGGCCGTCCAGGTTCCGATCATGCTCGGTATCGCCCTGCTGATCGCCCTCGCACTGGACAGCGGACGCCTGTACGGCAAGGACTTCTTCCGCATCGTGATCTTCCTGCCGTACGCCGTGCCCGCCGTGGTCGCCACCCTGATGTGGGGCTTCATGTACGGCACGAAGTACGGACTGGTGGGCGACATCAACTCGGCCTTCGACGTCACCCTGCCCGACCCGCTCTCGTCCGACCTGATCCTGGCGTCGATCGGCAACATCGTGACCTGGGAGTTCATCGGCTACAACATGCTGATCTTCTACTCCGCGCTACGGGTCATCCCACAGTCGCTCTACGAGGCCGCGGAGATCGACGGCGCCGGACAGTTCCGCGTCATCAGCGCGATCAAGCTCCCCGCGATCCGTGGTGCCCTCGTCATCGCGACGATCTTCTCGATCATCGGCAGCTTCCAGCTCTTCAACGAGCCGGCCATCCTGCGGCCGATCGCGCGCAACGCCATCACGACCGACTTCACCCCGAACTTCTACACGTACTCGCTGTCCTTCAACGGCCAGCAGCACAACTACTCCGCGGCGGTCGCCATCATCATGGGCCTGATCACCATGGTCATCGCCTATGTCGTGCAGCTCCGCGGCATGCGCAAGGGAGCGTGAACATGAGCAGCTCCGTCACCACCGCCTCCCAGCCCGCACCCGCCCAGAACTCCGGCGGCTCCAAGGGCGTGCCCCGTCTGCGCACACGCCGCGGCCACGTTCCCGGGCGCCCCAAGCGCAGTGTGCTGCTGACCGTCCTCACCGGCCTGGTCCTGCTCTACACCGTGGTGCCCCTGGTGTGGCTGGTCATCAGCGCCACCAAGACCCAGGACGGGCTCGCCGATTCGTCGGGGCTTTGGTTCAGCAACGACTTCGCCCTCTGGGACAACATCAGCCAGACGTTCTCGTACCACGACGGCATCTTCGTCCGCTGGCTGCTGAACACCCTGTTGTACGTGGTGCTCGGTGCCGGTGGCGCCACCCTCCTGGCGATCCTGGGCGGCTACGCGCTGGCGAAGTTCACCTTCCCCGGGAAGCGCGCCGTGTTCGCCGTGGTCATCGGTGCCGTCGCCGTCCCGGGCACCGCGCTGGCGGTGCCCACCTTCCTGATGTTCAGCAAGATGGGGCTCACGGACACCCCGTGGGCGGTGATCATCCCCTCGCTCGTCTCACCCTTCGGCCTGTATCTGATGTGGGTCTTCGCCACCGAGGCGATCCCGGGCGAACTGATGGAGGCCGCCCGGATCGACGGAGCGGGCGAGATCCGCACCTTCTTCCAGGTGGCCCTGCCACTGCTCGCCCCCGGCACCGTGACCGTGCTGCTGTTCACCACGGTCGCCACCTGGAACAACTACTTCCTGCCGTTGATCATGATCAAGGACCCGGACTGGTATCCCCTAACCCTGGGTCTGGACGCCTGGAACAACCAGGCCCAGACGATCGGCGGTGACGTGATCTTCAACCTGGTGATCACCGGTTCGCTGCTCACCATCATCCCGCTGATCGCCGCGTTCCTGCTGCTGCAGAGGTTCTGGCAGTCCGGGCTCGCCGCCGGAAGCGTCAAGGAGTAGCCCGGCCCTCAAGGGCCTCTCGGTCCCATCTCTTTCACCTTCATCTCTCACCCTCACCCTGTCCCACCCACGAAGAAGTGGAAGCACCTCCATGCGCAGAACCACACGCCGCCTGATGCGCGGCCTCGCCGTCCTCTCCGTCCTCGCCCTGGGCGCGACCGCCTGCGGCGGCTCCGACGACGACAGCTCCGGCCAGAAGCCGGTCTCCGCCGACGACATCCAGGCGGCCCTCAAGAAGGGCGGCTCGGTCACGGTCTGGGCCTGGGAGCCCACGCTCAAGTCGGTCGCCGCCGACTTCCAGAAGAAGTACCCCAAGGTCAAGATCAACCTCGTCGGCGAGCGCTCCGGCGACAAGCACTACACGGCCCTGTCGAACGCGATCTCGGCCAAGAAGGGCGTCCCCGACGTCGCGCAGGTCGAGTACTTCGCGATGAGCCAGTACGCCCTCACCAAGGGCCTCAGCGACCTGACCCCCTTCGGCGCGGACAAGCTCAAGTCCAAGTACACCCCGGGCCCGTGGAACGCGGTGAGCGAGGGCAAGGCGACCTACGGCCTGCCGATGGACTCCGGCCCGATGGCGTTGTTCTACAACAAGAAGGTCTTCGACAAGTACAAGATCGCCGTCCCGACCACCTGGGACGAGTACGTCGAGGCGGCCCGCAAGCTGCACGAGGCCGACTCCAAGATCTTCATCGCCGCCGACGCCGGCGACGCCGGTCTCACCACCAGCCTGCTGTGGCAGACCGGTTCGCGTCCCTACAAGGTCGACGGCACCAAGGTGAAGATCGACTTCAACGACGCGGGCGCCAAGAAGTACACCGCCACCTGGCAGAAGCTCATCGACGAGAAGCTCGTCGCCCCCATCAACGGCTGGACCGACGACTGGTACAAGGGCCTGGGCGACGGCACCATCGCCACCCTGCCCAGCGGCGCCTGGATGCCCGCCAACTTCGTCACCGGCGTGAAGAACGCCTCCGGTGACTGGCGGGCGGCCCCGATGCCGGCCTGGACCAAGGGCGACAAGGCGAGCACGGAGAACGGCGGCAGCGCGCTGACCGTGCCCGCGCTGGGCAAGAACAAGGAACTCGCCTACGCCTTCGTCGAGTACGCGAACTCCGGTGACGGCGTCGCGACCCGTATCAAGGAGGGCGCCTTCCCGGCGACCACCGCGGAGCTCCAGGACAGCGCGTTCCAGAACAAGGAGTTCCCGTACTTCGGCGGCCAGAAGGCCAACCAGATCTTCGCCGAGTCGGCCGCCAACGTCGCCTCCGACTGGTCGTACCTGCCCTTCCAGCAGTACGCCAACTCGATCTTCAACGACACCGTCGGCAAGGCCTACATCAGCGACACCAAGCTCTCCGCCGGGCTGCAGGCCTGGCAGGACGCCTCCATCAAGTACGGCAAGGAACAGGGCTTCACCGTCGAGTAGTTCGACACACGCCCCCACTCCGCCCCCTGTGCCACACCGGAAGGACCACGATGATCTCCACCCTCCTGTCCCAGCTGAACGGGCCGGACGGTGACTCCACCCCACGCCTCGCGTACGGCGCCGACTACAACCCCGAGCAGTGGCCTCGCGAGGTGTGGGAGGAGGACGTACGGCTGATGCGTGAGGCCGGCGTCAACCTGGTCTCCGTGGGGATCTTCTCCTGGGCCCGCATCCAGCCGGCCCAGGACCAGTGGGACTTCGGCTGGCTCGACGAGATCATGGGCCTGTTGCACGCGGGCGGCATCGGGGTCGACCTGGCCACCGCCACCGCGTCCCCGCCGCCCTGGCTCACCACGGCGCACCCGGAGATCCTTCCGGTGACCGCCTCCGGTGAGACGGTGTGGCCGGGGGCGCGGCAGCACTGGCGGCCCACCTCGCCCGTCTTCCGCGACCACGCGCTGCGCCTGGTGCGGAAGATGGCCGAGCGGTACGCGGACCATCCCGCGCTCGTGGCCTGGCACATCTCCAACGAGCTGGGCTGCCACAACATCTACGACTTCTCGGACGACGCGGCCCGTGCCTTCCGCGACTGGCTGCGCGACCGGTACACCACCCTCGACGCCCTCAACCACGCCTGGGGCACGGCCTTCTGGTCGCAGCGCTACAGCGACTGGGAGCAGATCCTGCCGCCGCGGCTGGCCGCCTCCCACCCGAACCCGACTCAGCAACTGGACTTCAAGCGCTTCTCCTCCGACGCGCTGAAGGAGTACCTGCGCGCGGAGCGGGACGTGCTGCGGGAGATCACGCCGGGCGTGCCGGTCACCACCAACTTCATGGTGATGGGCAACACCAAGGGCATGAACTACCCGGACTGGGCGGGCGAGATCGACTTCGTCTCCAACGACCACTACGTCCATCCGGGCCCGCAGGACCGCGACGAGCTGTCGTTCTCCGCGAACCTCACCAGCGGTATCGCGAGCGGCCGTCCGTGGTTCCTGATGGAGCACTCCACCAGCGCCGTCAACTGGCAGCCCGTCAACGTGGCCAAGCGGCCCGGCGACCTGGCCCGCGACTCGCTGCTGCACGTCGCGCACGGCGCCGACGCCGTGTGCTACTTCCAGTGGCGCCAGTCCGCGGCCGGCGCCGAGAAGTACCACTCCGCGATGGTGCCGCACGCCGGTGCCGACAGCGAGGTCTTCCGCGCGGTCACCGCCCTCGGCCAGACCCTCAGGACGCTGGCGCCGATCGCGGGCACCGAGCGCGAGCCCTCCCGGGTCGGGATCGTCTTCGACTGGGAGTCGTGGTGGGCGAGCGAGCAGGACTCGCACCCGACCGCCCTGCTCGACTACCGCCAGGAGGCGCTGGACTGGTACTCCGCCCTCCTCGCCCTCGGCGTCCGGGCCGACGTCGTCACCACCACGGCCGACCTCGGCCGCTACGACGTGCTGATCGCACCCGTGCTGCACGTGATCCCGGCGCCCCTGGCCAAGGAGCTGACGCGGTACGCCGAGACCGGCGGCCACCTGGTCACCACGTACTTCTCCGGTGTCGTCGACGAGAACGACCACATCTGGCTCGGCGGCCACCCCGGAGCGCTGCGCGACCTCCTCGGCATCCGAATCGAGGAGTTCGGACCGCTGCTCGACGGTGACAGCGTCGGCCTGGACGGCGCCGGCACGGGCACCCTGTGGACCGACCGGATCACCGTCACCGACCCGGCGGTTGAGGTGCTGGCCCACTACAGCACCGGTACGTACGCGGGCATGCCCGCCGTCACCCGCCGTGCGGCGGGGCAGGGTTCGGCCTCGTACGTCTCCACCCGGCTCGGCGTCGAGGGGCTGGCCGGTCTGCTGCCGGAGCTGCTCGGCCCGGCCGGCGTCCGGAGCGAACTGCCCGCCGACGCACGGGGTTCGGTCGAGCAGACCGTACGCCGCGGGCCCGACGGCCGTTTCCTGTTCCTGGTCAACCGGACCGACGAGAGCGTGCCGCTGACCGGCCTCTCGGGTGAGGTCCTGGTCGGTGACACCGACGCCGAGGGCGCTCTCGTCCTCGGGCCGAGGGACGTCGCCGTGGTGCGGCAGCCCGCCACCTGACCCACGCACCCGCACACCGCCGACTCCTCGAACGTCGCCGCATCCGTTCGAGGGCCATCCCTCCTGCCCGACGGGCGGGGGGTCAACCGCAGCGACCACCACCGCAGTTGGGAGCACACGATGGCACGCCGCACCCGCAACAGACGGCTCCTCGGAGCCGCCGGCCTCACCGCCCTGGCCACCGGGGCCGCCCTGGTCTCCGCCCCGTCGTCCACCGCACAGGTCACAGCGGCCGACACCGCCGCCGTGACCGTGCGGCCCGACCCCTCGTACGAGCAGCAGAAGTTCGAGGGCTGGGGCACCAGCCTGGTCTGGTTCGCCAACGCCACCGGCGACTACCCCAAGGAGATACGCGAGAAGCTCGCCAAGCTCCTCTTCGGTGACGACGGCCTGGCGCTCAACATCGCCCGCTACAACATCGGCGGTGGCAACGCCCCGGACGTCAAGGACTACCTGCGCCCCGGCGGCGCGGTCGAGGGCTGGTGGAAGGCCCCGGACGGCACCACCCGCGAGGACACCGACTGGTGGAGCGCCGACGACCCGGCGGACTGGAACAAGAACGCCGACGCGACCCAGCGCTGGTGGGTCGACCGCATCAAGAACGACATCGACCACTGGGAGACGTTCAGCAACTCCCCGCCGTGGTTCATGACGAAGAGCGGCTATGTCTCCGGCGGGTTCAACGCCACCGACGACCAGCTCAAGACCGAGTCGGTCGACGACTTCGCCGCCTACATGGCGGGGGCGACCAAGCGTCTCGAGAAGGCCGAGGGCATCAAGGTCGACACGATCGACCCGTTCAACGAGCCCAACACCAACTACTGGAGCACCCGCCTGGGCGCCGACGGCGAGCCCGTCGGAGGCCGCCAGGAAGGGGCGCACATCGGCCCCGAGCTCCAGCAGAAGGTCATCAAAGCCCTGGCCCCGGCGCTGAAGAAGGCGAAGACCAAGGCGGAGATCTCCGCGATGGACGAGACCAACCCGTCCATCTTCTCGACGAACTGGAACACCTACCCGCAGGAAGTGCGGGACCTCGTCGGCCAGATGAACGTCCACACCTACGGCACCGGTCAGCGCACCACCGTACGTGACCTGGCCAAGGCGGCCGACAAACCGCTGTGGCAGAGCGAGGTCGAGGGCGACTGGGGTGACGGCCAGAGCTTCACGGACATGCGGCCGGGCCTCGGTCTCGCCCAGCGCATCGTCGACGACCTGCGTGAACTGGAGCCCAAGGCCTGGGTGTTCTGGCAGCCCGTCGAGGACTACGACAACATGAAGCCGGGCGGCGAGTCGGCCAAGGGCGGCAACTGGGGCAGTATCCAGCTCCCGTTCAGCTGCACCTCGAAGGACACCCTCAAGTCGTGCCCGATCTACACGAACACGAAGTTCGACACGGCCCGCAACTTCACGCACTACATCAAGCCCGGTGACCGGCTGATCAAGACCGACGACACCTCCAGCGCCGCCGCCGTCTCCAAGAAGGGCAACGGCGCCACCGTCGTCCACGTCAACAGCACCGCCGACGCCCGCGCGGTCACGGTCGACCTGTCGAAGTTCGGCAAGGTCAGCCGCAGCGCCACCGTCACCCCGGTCGTGACCAGCGCCGACGGCAAGCTCGAACGCCACAGGGCCGTCAAGGTCAGTGACCGCAAGGCCACCTTCACCGTGCCCGCGCAGTCCGTGACCTCCTTCGTCGTCAAGGGTGTCTCGGGTGTCGCGAAGGACGCGGCCGAGCTGCGGAAGGGCCACAGCTACGAGCTGACCGGCGTCCAGAGCGGCAAGGCACTCACCGTCGCCGACAACGGCACGGGCCTCGTCATCAGGACCTCGGCGGGAGACGCGGCCGGCCAGGAGTGGAAGCTGCGGCAGATCTCCGGGGACACCGGCAACCGGCAGCGGTACGTCTTCACCAACCCGGTGGAGGGCAAGCGCCTGGCGGTCCGTGACGGCTCCCCCGTCCTGGAGGCCGACTCCGGCCCGCGCGACAGGGCCACCCAGTGGATCATGTCGACGACCGGCGACGGCACCTGGACCCTCGTCAACGCCGCCACCGGACGGCTTCTGGAGGTCGGCGGCCAGGCCACGAACGACGGAGCCGCCGTCACACTGTGGACGCCCAACTCCGGCGCCAACCAGCGCTGGAAAGTCACGGACGTGACCGACTAGGACCGGCCACCGCCCGGGCAGGCACCCGGACGCACCTTCTGTCGCACATCTCTGTGCCCGCCGTCACGCACGGCGGGCACAGAGGCGTGTTGGCGGACGTTCCTCCGTGTCAAGCGCGGTGCGCGCGCTGGGCACCCCGCTGTTCGACCGCACCACACACCGGGTCTCCCTGACCCCGGCCGGTGAGGTCGGTGGCCGAAAACGCATGAGCTGAACATCCGTTCCCTACGATGACCCGGTGACCAGTGACATCGCGGCGCAGGTGGGCGCCGACGCCGACGCCCACCCGAAGACGGATTCCCCTCCCTGGGCGAGGCGGCTGCGCCGGTTCGGCTACACCGGACGCCCACGGACGGACACCCGCGACCTTCTGGTCCCGCCCTTCCCGGAGCCCGGCACGCGTGTCGGCGAGGCCCTGGGCCTCAGCCCGGCACTGACCTACCGCGTCATGAAGGCGATGGGCTGGATCGGTCCGGTCCTCGTCGCCGTCCTCGCCGGAGCGATCCGCTTCTGGCACCTCGGCCGGCCGCGGTCCGTCGCCTTCGACGAGACGTACTACGCCAAGGACGCCTGGGCGTTGCTGAGACTCGGCTACGAGGGAACGTGGCCGGACCGCAAGACCGTCGACCCGCAGATCCTGGCGGACCCTCAGGTGATCCCGCTGTCCGACACCGGGACCTTCGTGGCGCACCCGCCGATGGGCAAGTGGGTGATCGCCCTCGGCGAGTGGATGTTCGGCCTGAACCCCTTCGGCTGGCGTTTCATGACGGCGGTGCTCGGCACGCTGTCGGTGCTGATGCTGTGCCGAATAGGCCGCCGGCTGTTCCGTTCGACGGCGCTGGGCTGTCTGGCCGGGCTGCTGCTGGCGGTGGACGGCCTGCACTTCGTGATGAGCCGTATCGCCCTGCTCGACCTCGTCGTCATGTTCTTCGTCCTGGCCGCGTTCGGGTGCCTGCTGGTCGACCGGGACCGGGCACGGGCCCGCCTCGCCCAAGCCCTGCCGGTGGACGCGGACGGCTTCGCGGGTCCGCATCAACACACCGGCGAGCACGCGGGGACGGGCGTACGGCCGTGGCGGATCGCGGCCGGCGCCCTGCTGGGCCTGGCCGCCGCGAGCAAGTGGAACGGCCTCTACGTACTGGCGTTCTTCATGGTCCTGACCGTGCTGTGGGACGTCGGCTCCCGCCGCGTCGCCGGGGCACGCCGCCCGTATCTTTCGGTGCTGCGCAAGGACCTCGGCTGGTCCGCGCTGTCCCTCGCGCCGGTCGCCCTGGTCACGTATCTGATGACCTGGACCGGCTGGTTCCTGTCCGACAAGGGCTACGGCCGGCACTGGGCGGACGGCCGGGGCGGCCCGTGGTCGTGGATCCCCGCCCCCCTGCGCAGCCTGTGGCACTACGAGTACGGGGTCTACGAGTTCAACGTCGGGCTGGGCTCCTGGCACCGCTACGAGTCGAACCCGTGGAGCTGGCTGGTCCTCGGACGGCCGGTGGCGTACTCGTACGAGACGGACTTCACGCAGGACGGCTGCCGCACCGCGTCCGGCTGCTCACAGGCCATCCTCGCGCTGGGCACACCGCTGCTGTGGTGGTCGGCGTGCTTCGCGATCCTCTATCTGCTCTACCGGTGGGCGCTGCGTCGCGACTGGCGTGCGGGCGCCGTCCTGTGCGCGGTGGGTGCCGGCTACCTGCCGTGGTTCCAGTACCAGGACCGTACGACCTTCTCCTTCTACGCGGTCGCCTTCGTGCCGTATCTGTGCCTGGCCGTCGCGATGTTGGTGGGCGCGATGCTGGGGCCGCCGGGGTCGAGTGAGAGACGCCGGGCCGTGGGGGCGATGAGCGCGGGTGTCCTCGTACTGCTCATCGTCTGGAACTTCATCTACTTCTTCCCGATCTACACCGGCACGACGATCCCGTATTCCGACTGGCATTCGAGAATGTGGCTCGACACCTGGATCTGAGGGATACGGGACCGCCCTCCGTATGTCACCTTCGGCGGCCCCTGCTCGCCAGGCCACTGCCGACCCCGGCGAGGTGCAGGGCCAGCACGATCAGCCCTATCAGCATCACATTGGTCGAGGTGAAGACATCGTTGGTCGAGATCTCCGCGGCATTGATCAGGAACGCGATGAGGAACAGGACGGCCGCTGCCATGCCGAGCATGGATTCCCCTCTCTGCGGTTTCCGGAGCGGGTTCAGATCCCGCTCCCACCCGACGAGTGCCCCGGCCCGGCCGGATCAGACGCCCATGACCCGGGCCGATCGTGGTACCCGCCCACCACAGCGGAATCCCTGCAGACCACCGCATTCCGGAGTCCCCGCCATCGTCACCGGAACCGGACGAGTAAGCCCTTTGCCTCCGGGAAGCAGCAACGGTGGAAGCAAAGCAAGCGCCACAGCCCCACAGGGAATGGGCTGAGGGGAAGCCATGATGGCGACCGAGCCGCGTTGGGACGACAAACTGCCTTCTGAGGAGACTTACACCCAGACCACCGAATTCGCCGGCGAACCGTCCGACGTGACGGCCTCACGACTCGCCGCGGAGGCGTTCCTTCTTGCGCTCACGCGTGCCTCGCCGCCGGCGGAGCCCGAGCGCTGGGACGACATCCTGCTGGTCGTCACGGAACTGGCCGCCAACGCGGTGCAGTACGCGCCGGGCCCGTTCACGCTGCACATGCGGCGCACGTTCGACGGTGTACACGTAACGATGCACGACACCAGTACCACACCACCTGCGCCTCGTCCCTTCCGTCCCGGCCGGAACGACGGGGGCGTGGGATGGCATCTGATCCATACGCTGTGCGACCAGGTGAGTGTGGTGCCGACCGAGAAGGGCAAGGACATCCACGTGTTCATGCCGTGGTGAGGTTCCCGGCGTTCCCCTACGGCATGGTCTGGAGCGGCACCAGGACGCGGATCGTCTTGCCGCCTCCCGGACGCCTTTCGATGGCGATGTCGCGTGCCAGCCGGATGATCAGCGGCCAGCCGTAGCCGTTGCCGTGATGCACCGGGGGAAGGCCGCCCGGGCCGAAGGCGGCGGCGGGGACGACGTCACTGTTGTCGTGCACGGCCAGCCCCACGCCCTCACGCGTGGACGTCACCTCGACGCCGACCAGCCCGCCCCCGTGCCGGACGGCGTTCGCGGCCAACTCCGAGACGACCAGCAGGAGATCGATGACAGCGGTCTCCGTCGCCCTGCGGGACGGGGTGTTCCACTGCTCCAGCACCACGGCGCGGACGTGGGCACGGGCCATCGCCGCGGTGGTGATCGGAACGGCCGTCATCGACGTCCCACCGGACATGCGGTCGGGCGGCGCGAAGGCAGTCGTGTCGATTCGGTCCATATCCGTCGTGCCCCTGAGATCTGCTCGCTCGATGCCGGCTCCCAGAACGGGTCCGTCCACAACCGTCTTCCCACTGAGCGCACGACCATGGGTGCGAATCCCCCGACCGTCGTGCCGGGTCAGGGCGCGGCCGCCCGCCGTGGAGGCAGAGTCCGGTAGTAGTCGCCGACACCGGCGAGGTACTCGGGGTCCAGCGTCTCGCGATCGGTCTTGAACCGCGGCGCGGCCTTGATCTCCTCCTCGGTGCACGCCACCCTGACCTCCTCGGCCCCGGCGTCGACGGCGGCGACGACGCCCACGGGTATCAGCACACTGCTGCCGAACAGCCAGGCTCCGGTGTCGACGATCAGATGGCGCAGGCCCGAGTCGTCGGCCTGCCGGTCCACATGCCCGATCGTGCCGTCGGACGCCACCACCGTGAACCCCGTGAGCCGCTGCCCCTCCGTGTGCCCGCTGTCCCCCGCGTACGACCAGATTCTGTCGGTGACCACGCCGCTCCTTCCGTCCCGTGTGCATTCCGTCTCGTGTGAGGCCGGGTGGAGTACCAGGGCCGGACATCCGCCGCCCGTCATGCTCCACGGGCAGCAAATACCCTGCCGACGGACTGGCATTCGCAACGATTTCACCGAAAGGGCCTTCCCGCGTGCTTTATGCGCGGGCCACGTACGCGTGCTCTATACGCGCGCCACGTAGCTGCGGATCGTCGTGCCGTGCTCATCGGTGTGCACACGGACCAGATCCGACAGATGGTGAACGAGGAGGAGTCCCCGGCCGCCGAGTTGGTCGGGGGGTGCCGGGCGGCGGCCCACGAGCGGGTCCGTCAGCCGGCCGGTGTCCTGGACCTCACAGACGATCTGCTCGCTCTCCGCCCACAGCCGCAGCGTTCCCCTGCCGCCGGCGTGCACCACACTGTTCGTGGTCAACTCCGCCACGACCAGCGCCAGATCCTGGAGGCGGACCACTCCCATCCCCCGCTCCCGCGCCTCCTGGAGCGCGAAGTCCCGGGTGACCGGCAGGGCTTCGGCGTCGAACCGGAACGTCGCCGCCCCGGGCGGACACCGCAGCGGTTCGTTGTAGCGGTCGAGCACCTTCACCGGGTCGTAGGCGCCGCTGACCGACCGGTGGCCCGCGGTGATGAGCAGCGGGTGTGTGGCGTGGGCGTCGGCAATGACGTCGTCCGGCAGCGACCGTGCGTCGTACGGACAGAGGATGGTCACGTCCCGGCCGCGGAACGCCGCGTTGATCAGAGCCTCGTGCTGGACGCAGGCCGGATACTCCGTGGCGGTGCGGCCGGACCAGATCGGTTCCCCGATGATGCGCACGTGGCCGCCGCGCCGGGCGTCGGCGAAGGCCCGCAGGACGGACGGGATGATGCGGCCGGGGTTCCGGCCGGCTCTGGTCATGTCGACGAAGTGCACGGCCTCGGCCGCTGTTCCCAGCGCCGCCGCGATCAGTTCCAGCCGCGGGACGGGGGCGGCCACCGCGACGGGCTCCGACTCGGCCAGTCCCTCCAGGAGGAAGGGCACCGTCCCGGCCACGTACTCCTGGTCACCGCGGTAGAAGAGCGCGGGATGGACGAAGGGGGCGTCCTCGGTGGCCGTCGTCGTCATGCCGCCCCACCAGTCTTCGGGGGTAGGAGCCGGGGGGTCTGGGCAATCCGCCACCACCCGGCCCGGGTCTCGTGGGCTCCGGGCGTGAAGCCGGCCGTCGGCCGACTCGGCCGGGGCGGCCCACCGCTGCGGGACCTCGACACGGACAACGATCCGTCCGTGCTGCCCATCAGGTCCACCGGTGCCACCCCGGGGCCACAATACGCCGTCGCACTGGCGTTCCATAAACGTGTCCGAGTCTTCGTCGAACGTGTCCGGGGCGTCGTCGCGCGCCCCGAGGGCCGGTCGCACGTCTGCGCGCCCGGCCCTCGGGGTTCACCTGGTGACGGCTTCCCCGCCGTCACGCACCTCGGTCCCGCCCGCGCCAGGAGGCCGCGGGAACAGCGGCGCCACGGGCTGCCGGGCGTCCGTGAGATGGCGGCGTGCCCGCTCCAGTGCGCGCCTCACGTCACGCGTGCCGGTCGACACACAGAGCGTGTAGGCGAGGTCCCGCACCCGCTGGTCCGGTTTCGCCACGGCGCCGGCCTCGCCCTCGGGGTCGATCAGCGCCTCGTACTCGTCCACGAGCCTGCGCAGGGCCTCGGGATGGGGCATCAGCATCGGGCTCACTCCTCGGCCTCCTCGGCCTCCTCGGTTCTCCGCGTCACGCGGCCCTGTCACGTCCGTCGGCATCGGTCCGTACGTCGCCATCGGGGCGCCCGGCACCCGGCTGCTGCCCGCCCATCGCCTCGTCCCTCACGCGCGCGCAGCTGCGGCTGATGAGACGTGAGACGTGCATCTGGGAGATGCCGAGCACATCGGCGATGCGCGTCTGCGTCATGTCCTCGAAGAAACGCATGTACAGGATGGCCCGCTCGCGTTCGGGCAGCCGGCGCAGTCCTTCCCTGGCAGCCTCCCGGTCGACGACCAGCTCGTACGAGGAATCCACGTCGCCCAGGGTGTCCGCGAGGCTGTAGTTGTCGTCCGCGGAGGCGAGTTCGGCGTCCAGGGACAGCGTGCTGAAGCTCTCCATCGCCTCCATCCCCGCCCCGACCTCGTCCTCCGTCAGGCCCGTGTGCGCCGCGATCTCGGCCACCGTCGGCTCCGGGGCCCCGGGATTCAACGTGAGATCCCGACGGGCCAGCCGCACCTTGTTGCGCAGTTCCTGGACCCGGCGGGGCACTCTCAGCGCCCACATCCGGTCCCGGAAGTGCCGCTTCACCTCACCGGTGATGGTGGGCACGGCGTAACTCTCGAACGCCCCGCGCGAGGGGTCGTACCGGTCGACCGCCTTCACCAGCCCCATGGCCGCGACCTGGCGCAGGTCCTCGACCGACTCGCCCCGGTCGCGGAAGCGGCCGGCGATCCGGTGGGCCATGGGCAGCCACGCCGTCACCAGTTCGCCGCGTACGGCGTCCCGCTCGGGCCCGTCCGCCAGTTCGGCGAGCCGGGCGAACGCGGCCGCGGCGTCAGGGGCGTCGTCGTGCGAGTGCTTCGCGTGGGTGGACGGGTGCTTCGCACGGGTGGACGGCCGGGCGGATGAGTCCGGCCGGACGGCCGTCTCTGTGCTCACGGGCTTGTCAGGTCGATTTATAGACAAATCGCTAGGCATACGGATTCGCTCCTGAACATTGGCTTGCGGGGGAATGCCGCAGGAGGAGTGGGGTCGCCCGAGCCGCCCGGAGGCCCCCGGAGCTCACACCTACTCGCTCCCACGGACGTGCCTCCGGTCCGAAGCACGAAATTCCGCTTGCCCGTGCTCGCCGAGGGAAAACACCGCTTCTCGAAATCGACCACACGACGTGTCGGCGGGATTCCCGCCCCGCCACGGCTCCGGCCAGGCCTCGTCCATGGTCGCCGCCCGCCCGAAACCCCCTCAGAAGAGGGAACAAAGGGGCGACTTCCGGCCAGATCCTCCCGGCGCCTGCCTTCTCTTACCTCTCAGAGGGAGTGGGCGCCCTGAAGCAGGGCATGCGGGCTTTGACACATCAGCGGCGACGAGTGGGGTGGACGGCATGACAGCCGTGACGGCAGGCGTAGCAACGGCCACGGCACAGCGGACGCAGACGGTCGACGAGACGGCACTCCCTCTCATCGACGAACCGTCGCTGATCAAGCCGAAGGACGCTCGCGATCTGTCCCGACAGTTCTTCGACCGCCTGGCCGTGCTGGAGGAAGGCACGCACGAATACCAGTACGCGCGCAACACCCTGATCGAGATGAACCTGTCCCTCGTCCGGTACGCGGCCTCCCGGTTCCGCGGCCGGGGCGACTCGATGGAGGACATCGTCCAGGTCGGCACGATCGGGCTCATCAAGGCCATCGACCGGTTCGAGCTGGCCCGCGAGGTCGAGTTCACCTCCTTCGCCGTCCCCTACATCGTCGGCGAGATCAAGCGGTTCTTCCGCGACACGAGCTGGGCCGTCCATGTGCCGCGCCGTCTGCAGGAGGCCCGGGTCGAGCTGGCGAAAGCCACGGAGGAACTGCGGACGCGTCTGGGGCGTACGCCCACGACCGCCGAGTTGTCGCAGCTCATGTCGCTGCCCGAGGCAGAGGTCATCGAGGCCCGCAAGGCGGCGAACTGCTACAACTCCTCATCGCTCGACGCGGCCATGACCTCCGACGGCGACTCGCAGGGCGAGACCGTCCTGGCCGACTTCATCGGCGAGGACGACCGGGCGCTGGAGCTCGTGGACGACCTCCACTCCCTGACCCCCCTCATCGCCGAACTCGACGAGCGCGAGCGGCTCATCATCCATCTGCGGTTCGTCGAGGAGCGGACCCAGGCGGAGATCGGTGAGGTCATCGGCATCTCCCAGATGCATGTGTCGCGACTGATCAGCCGCATCATCAAGCGGCTGCGCGCCGGTCTGCTCGACCCTTCGGTGGCCTGAGCCGCCGTCCCGCCGACCGCCTGATCCCGCACCAGGTCGTCGAGCCCGCCGTCCCGCTCTCGCGAGCACTTTCACCTCGCGACAGCGGGACGGCGGGCTTCGTCGTGCGCGGCTCCGGTGGCGTGTTCCAGGGAAGATCACGCTTCCCGGCATCAATCTGGCTCGACCTTTGTTCACGGCATGACCTTCGGGTTAGCCTGCGGCGTACCTCCTCGACGGGCGGCCCCGAGTTCACGGGTTCGCGCCGGCGAGGAGGGGTCCGGCAGTGGGCCTGGAGTTCCCGAGTCCCCCCTTTTCACGGGGCTCTTTGTCTTGAACGGAACGAGGGTGCGCATGACCAGCCAGACGACCGTCCCCGTCGGCGGCACTCCGGGCGAGCCGGAGCTGCGCCGGCTGCTGGCCGGGCTGACCGCGGTGCGGGACGGCGACTTCGGCACACGTCTGCCGGACGACGGCGGGGGTCTGCTGGGAGACATCGCCACCGTCTTCAACGGCATGGTCGACCAGTTGTCCGTGTTCACCTCCGAAGTGACCCGTGTCGCGCGCGAGGTGGGCACCGAGGGGACGCTCGGCGGACAGGCGGAGGTGCCGGGCGTCTCCGGCACCTGGGCCGATCTCACCGACTCGGTCAACGCGATGGCGGGCAACCTCACCACCCAGGTCCGCGACATCGCACAGGTGGCGACGGCGGTCGCCAAGGGCGACCTCTCCCAGAAGATCGACGTGCCGGCCCGCGGCGAGATCCTGGAGCTCAAGAACACCATCAACACGATGGTCGACCAGCTCTCCGCGTTCGCCGACGAAGTGACCCGCGTCGCCCGCGAGGTCGGCACCGAGGGACGGCTCGGCGGCCAGGCGGACGTCAAGGGCGTCAAGGGCACCTGGCGCGACCTGACCGACTCCGTGAACTTCATGGCGAGCAACCTCACCGCCCAGGTCCGCAACGTGGCCCAGGTGGCGACCGCGGTGGCCAGGGGCGATCTCTCACAGAAGATCACCGTCGACGCCCGCGGCGAGATCCTCGCGCTCAAGGAGACCATCAACACGATGGTCGACCAACTGTCCGCGTTCGCCGACGAGGTGACCCGCGTGGCCCGCGAGGTCGGCACGGCCGGCAATCTCGGCGGGCAGGCCACGGTCCGCGGTGTCTCGGGCACCTGGAAGGACCTCACCGACAACGTCAACGTGATGGCGTCCAACCTGACGGGGCAGGTCCGCTCGATCGCCCAGGTCGCCACCGCCGTGGCCCGCGGCGACCTGTCGCAGAAGATCACCGTCGAGGCCAAGGGCGAGGTCGCGGCCCTGGCGGACGTCATCAACACGATGGTCGACACGCTGTCCGCGTTCGCGGACGAGGTCACCCGGGTGGCGCGCGAGGTCGGCACCGAGGGCCGTCTGGGCGGGCAGGCCCAGGTGCCGAACGTGGCGGGCACATGGAAGGACCTCACCGAGAACGTCAACTCGATGGCGAACAACCTCACCGGCCAGGTGCGCAACATCGCGCTCGTGACGACGGCGGTGGCCAAGGGCGATCTGTCCAAGAAGATCGACGTGGACGCCCGGGGCGAGATCCTGGAACTCAAGACGACGATCAACACGATGGTCGACCAACTCTCCGCGTTCGCAGCCGAAGTGACCCGCGTGGCCCGCGAGGTCGGCAGCGAGGGCCGGCTCGGCGGACAGGCCGAGGTGGAGGGTGTCTCCGGCACCTGGAAACGTCTGACGGAGAACGTCAACGAGCTCGCGGGCAACCTCACGCGGCAGGTACGCGCGATCGCCGAGGTCACCAGCGCCGTCGCCGAGGGCGACCTGACGCGCTCGATCACCGTCGAGGCATCCGGCGAGGTCGCCGAACTCAAGGACAACATCAACTCGATGGTGGAGTCCCTGCGCGAGACCACGCGGGCCAACCAGGAGCAGGACTGGCTCAAGACCAACCTCGCGCGGATCTCCGGCCTGATGCAGGGTCACCGGGACCTGTCCGTGGTGGCCGAGCTCATCATGGACGAGCTGGCGCCCCTGGCGTCGGCCCAGTACGGCGCGTTCTACCTCGCGGAGGAGGCCGGGCGCGGCCACGAGCTGCGGCTCGTCGGCTCCTACGGCTGGCCCGACGACGACGGGCGTCCTGTCCGGATCCCCTTCGGCCGCTCGCTGGTCGGCCAGGCCGCGCGCAGCCGCCGCACCATCTCCGTGGACGAGCTGCCGCCGGGATACGTGACCATCTCCTCCGGGCTCGGACGGACGGTGCCGAACGCCCTGGTGGTGCTGCCCATCACGGTCGAGGACCAGGTGCTCGGAGTCATCGAACTGGCCTCGGTCACCCGCTTCACGCAGATCCACCAGGACTTCCTGGACCAGCTGATGGAGACCATCGGCGTCAACGTCAACACCATCGTGGCCAACGCGCGGACCGACGAGCTGCTGGACGAGTCCCAGCGTCTGACCACCGAACTGCAGGCCCGGTCGGAGGAGTTGCAGGTCCAGCAGGACGAACTGCAGCGCTCCAACGAGGAACTGGAGGAGAAGGCCTCGCTGCTCGTCGCGCAGAACCGCGACATCGAGGCGAAGAACCTGCAGATCGAACAGGCCCGACAGGAACTGGAGACCCGCGCCCAGCAGTTGTCTCTGGCCTCCAAGTACAAGTCGGAGTTCCTGGCGAACATGAGCCACGAGCTGCGGACCCCGCTGAACAGTCTGCTCATCCTCGCCCAGCTCCTGGCCCAGAACCCGTCGCGCAACCTCACGCCGAAGCAGGTCGAGTACGCGGGCATCATCCACTCCGCGGGATCGGACCTGCTGCAGTTGATCAACGACATCCTCGACCTGTCGAAGGTCGAGGCCGGGAAGATGGAACTCGCTCCCGAGCGCGTCCCGCTGAGGCAGCTTCTCGAGTACGTCGAGGCGACCTTCCGGCCGATGACGACCCAGAAGAGCCTGAGCTTCACCGTGCGCACCGCGCCCGGGGCGCCGGGCGACCTCCTCACCGACGACTCCCGGCTGCGTCAGGTGCTCCGCAACCTGCTGTCGAACGCGGTCAAGTTCACCGAGCAGGGCGGCGTCGAGCTGCGTATCGAACCGGCGGCGGACGACGAGGTACCCAACGGCGTGCTCCGGGGCGGCACCATCGTGGCGTTCCGCGTACGGGACACGGGGGTCGGGATCCCGGAACAGCATCTGGAGACGATCTTCGGAGCCTTCCAGCAGGCCGACGGGACGACGAGCCGCAAGTACGGCGGCACCGGCCTCGGTCTGTCCATCACACGGGAGATCGCGCATCTGCTCGGCGGTGCCGTCACTGTCGCCAGCACACCCGGACAGGGCAGTACGTTCACGCTGTTCCTGCCCGTGGCGCGCGCCGACTTCGAGGACCTCCTGAGCGGCGACCGGTCGTCCGAGAAGGCCCTGACCGCGGCTCCGTCCGAGGAGTCGGCGGCACACGCGTCACCCTCGGGCCCGGCCGCCCCGCCCAGGAGCCGCAGGCGTCGTCTGCTGGTCGTCGAGGAACGGCAGCGCGGCCTGTTGACCCTGGTCGCCGAGAGCACGGTCGCGGATGTCGCCCACGGCCCGGACACCGGTGATCCACGCGGCACGATCGACGTCATCACCGCCGTCGGGGCACACGAGGCGGCGAGCGCGCTGGCCGCGGGACCGTGCCACTGCGTCGTACTGGAACTCGGCATGCCGGACGGCGAGGCGACCCGGTTCCTGGACGCGATGCACGGCGACTCCGCCCTCGCGAACGTTCCGGTCCTCGTCCACAGCGGTCACCGCGCCGATCTGGCGCAGGAACAGACGCTGCAGGCCCGTTCGGGCACGCGTGCCCTGGAGTTCCTGTCCAGCCTCGACGAACTGCGCGAGCGCATCGCCCTGCACCTCTCGGCTGAGGAGCTGGGCGATGTCCCCTCCCTGGCCCGTGCCGAGGAACCGCAGTCCGAGACACCGCACCCCGTCGAGGACGCCTTCCTCGGCCGCACGGTCCTGGTGGTCGACGACGACGCACGCAACCTCTTCGCGCTCAGCGGGATCCTGGAGCTCCAGGGATTCCACGTCCTGCACGCGGACAACGGCCGCAAGGGCATCGAGGCGCTGCTCCACCACCCGGACATCTCGCTCGTCCTGATGGACGTGATGATGCCGGAGATGGACGGCTACACCGCGACGGCGGAGATCCGGAAGATGCCCCAGTACGCGGGGCTTCCCATCATCGCCGTCACCGCGAAGGCGATGCCCGGCGACCGGGAGAAGAGTCTCGCCTCCGGGGCCAGCGACTACGTCACCAAACCGGTCGACACCAACGACCTCATCGCCTGCGTCCGCCGGTGGCTGCCCGCGTGACCCGGACCGAGCAGTGCCCTGATCCGGCCGACGAACGGTCACCGGACGAGTCCGCGGACGAGCCGACCGACGAGTTGGGAGACGAGTCGTCTGAGCCCTCGGCGGACGAGTCGCCCGAGGATTCGGCCGCCCTTCTCGCGACCTACCCGGTGGGCAGGCTCGCCGCCACGGTCGAGCGCCTGCGCCGCGAGGTGCGTGCGGCCCAGGCCGAGGCCGACGGACGTGCCCTGATCGAACTCGCCAAGGGCATCCTGGTGGAGCGGCTGGGGTGCGGGCCCGCGCAGGCCGCCCGCCAGCTCGCCGAACTCACCGAGCAGTCCGGGGTGAGCACCCTCGAACTCGCCGTCGAGGTCATCAACCAGGCTGCCCGCGACCGGCTTTCGGAGGTCGCCGACGCCTTCCTCACCGCCGCGAAGTCCACCGCCGCTGCCACGGGTGACGGGGCGTCGGACGCGCACTCCCCCGCCGTACGGATGCGGGAGGCCGAGAGCGGTGCGCTGGCCGCCCCCGACACCCAGGCCGTCGCCGACTCCCTGCTGCAGCACGCGCTGACCCCGCTCGGCGCGGTGGCCGTGGCCATCTGGACCGTGCGCTCCGACGGCTCCCTGACGCTGGCCGGCAGTGCCGGGTTCTCCCCGGCGGAGGCGGGGCGCTGGCACCACGTGCCCCCGGGAGTGGTGACGGTGGCGCGCACCAGTCTCTCGGAGCGTGCCGGTCAGTGGATCGGATCACTGGCCGAGACCGGTCTTCCCTCCATCGGCCAGCACCAGTTCCCCGACGGTGGAAGGGCCGCCGTTCCGGCCGGCACCGGAGGCCGCATCCACGGGGCCCTGGAGATCGTCTGGCCCTCCCGCCTGGAACCGCAACCGCCCCAGGTGGTCCGGCAGGTGGAGGCCCTGGCGGAACTGTGCGCCCGCACGCTGGAGACGTACGCCTTCGTGCATGGCGACGAGGCCCTGCGCGAGCCGCGTGTCGTCCCCGACGCCACCGAACTGGTGGACCTGGCCGACGGGCTGCACGACCCCGCCCTGGTCCTCGTCCCCTACCTCGACGGCGGGCAGCTCGTCGACTTCCACATCCATCACGTCAACAGCCGTTTCCTCGATCCGGCCGGCCGGCCGCGCGGGCTGGTCAACGGCGCGATGCTGCTGGAGGCCTACCCGTTGGCCGCCGGGGAGAGCGAACTCTTCCAGCGGATCGAGCGCGTCTACGCCACCGGCGAGCCGTTCCGCGCGCAGCGCATGAACCTCACGGCCCTCGTCGACCAGGTGCCCCTGTCGGCCGTGGCGGACATCAGCATCAGCCGGCACGCCAACAGCGTGCTGCTCATCTGGCGCATCGAGGACGAGACGGCACGGCTCGCGAGCATCCTCCAGCACGCACAGCGCCTGGGCCGTATCGGCGGCTTCGAGGAGAATCTGCTCACCGGCGAGATCACCTGGAACGTCCAGCTCTTCACCCTGTACGGCAGGCCTCCGACCAGCGCGCCCGTCCCGCTGGAGGAACTGTCCGTCCACGCGCACCCGGACGACGCCGTCGCCATCGGCCGCTTCCTGCGCACCGTGCTCCACCACCGGCGACCGGCGTCCGCGTCGTTCCGGCTCCGGCGTCCCGACGAGGTGACGCGCCACATCCGGGTGGTGGCGGAGCCGGTGCTCGACGCCGACGGCCGGCTGTTCGTCGTGCGCGGGGCCTATCAGGACATCTCGGCCCAGCACTGGACGGAGGTCGCGCTCGCCGCCACCCGTGTCCAGCTCGCCCACACCGAGCAGCAGGCGACCGAACGCAGCCGCCTCACGCTGCAGCTCCAGCACGCGATCATGCCCCCGACCCAGGATCCGTTGCGGGCCCCGGGAATCGACGTGGCGGTCCGCTACCGGCCGGCCGAGACGGAACACCTGGTGGGCGGCGACTGGTACGACGCGGTCGTCCTGCCGTCCGGTCTCGTGCTCCTGTGCGTGGGGGACGTGGCCGGTCACGGCATGGAGGCGGCGACCAGCATGGTCGTCCTGCGGAACGCGCTGCGGGGACTGGCCGTGACGGGCGCGGGCCCGGGCCAGCTGCTGACCTGGCTCAACAGCGTGGCGCACCATCTGACGGGCACCGTCACCGCCACCGCGGTCTGCGGCCTCTACGACCCGCAGAACCGCACGTTGCGGTGGGCCAGGGCCGGTCATCTGCCGCCCGTGCTGGTACGCGACACGGGGGCGGTGTCCCTGCCCCTCGTCAAGGGGTTGCTGCTGGGCGCGGCACCCCAGGTGACGTACGAGGAGGACGAGATCCAACTGGCGGTCGACGACACGCTGTTGATGTACACGGACGGCCTGATCGAGCGCCGGGACCGCTCGATGGCGGAGTCCATGACCCAGTTGCTGACGATGGTCCGTGCGGCCCCGTCCACGCTCGACCAGCAACTGGACCGGCTGCTCACGTACAGCAGGTCGGACACCGACGACGACACCTGCATCATCGGCATCCGCGTGTCGTAGCCGTGGCGCCGACGAGAGTCTGATCACGTCGCGCGGGCGGCCACCGGGGGCATCGAATGCGCGCAGGGGGGTAACCGGCCCAAGCCGTCAATTCTTCGGGAGGTACCTGTGTCCATTGCCCAGAACCCGCTGTCCGTCGAGGTCGCACTGCCTCGCGAGGGCATCGCCCTGCTCACGGTCGAGGGCCATCTGGACATCGACACCGCGACAGGGCTGCAGCATCATCTGGCGAACCAGTTCCAGCACGGCCGCCGGCACTTCCTGCTCGATCTCTCGGCCGTGCCCTTCATGGACTCGTCCGGCATGAACATCATCATCAGGGCGTACCAGCAGACCCGGGAGTCCTCCGGGAGCGTGCACATCATCGGGCCGCCACCGGCCGTGCGGCGGATCCTGGACCTCACAGGCGTCAGCATCACCGTGCCCGTGTCGGACACCGTCGACGAAGCACTCGCCCTCGTGGACAGACCGCGGGACGAGCCCGAGCTCTGAACAACGGGAGCGCGAGCGGTACGGCGGCGTGGGGAGGGGGCCAGGGATGGGGCGATGGATGACGACGGACAATCACACGGAGCGAGTTCCGCGAGGCGGTCAGGCCGTCCTGGCGTCGGCGACGTCGTCCTCGTGGATCTCCTGCGCCGCGGCGGCACAGAACGCGACCAGGCCTTCCAGCAGTGCGGTCCGTTGTTCGGCCGGCATGTGCTCCAGTACGGACTGCAGAGCCCGCTCGCGGCGGGAGCGGAGGTCGACCAGGAAGGCACTCCCTCGGCGGCTGAGGTACAGCCGCAGTTCGCGACGGCTCGTGGCACCCGGTCTGCGTTCGACGAACCCCACGGCCTGGAGGCGGTCGCAGAGCCGGCTGGTCGAGGGAGGCGTGGAACCCAGGGCGTCGGCGAGTGTGCGCAGGTTGATGCCCTCGTGGTGTTCCAGGATGAACAGCACACGCAGTTGGGACGCCGAGACCGGAGCCGTCGAGGCACGCCCCCAAAGGACTTCCAGCAGTTCCGCCGCCTCTGAGGTCACACGCGCCACTTCCTGGGGTCGCGGGCGCGCGTAGGAGGAAGTCACGGTGACACTCTCCCAGGCTTCCCGAACGCTGTCAGCCCGCCGCCTCGGACGACCGGCCCCCAATGACCGACTCACACAACAGACCGTCGGCGTCGTGTACCCGACGAAACGGACCCGACGCCGACGCGGAGAGAATGGCATATCCACCATCGTGAACAGATTCGTGGCAGCCGAGCGCGCACTGCGCTCCGCGGCACCGCACCAGTTGCTGGACGCGGTCCGCGAGGTGCTGTGCAACCAGTACGGGGCGCAGGACGCCGAACTATTCCTCGCCGACTACGGACTGACCCTGCTGCAGCCCGTGTCCGCGGTGCGGCACACCCCGGACCCGCTGCCGGTGCACGACAGCCCGGCCGGCCGGGCCTTCGGGTCGCAGGAGCCGTACACGGAGGACCATGGCGCCGGGAGCGCGCGTCTTCATCTGCCGGTCACCGTGCGCGGCGACCGGCTCGGCGTGCTGTCCGTCACCCTGCCCTCGGCGGACATGGCCCGGGAGTGCCGGACCGAACTGGCCGAGGTGGCCGAGGTCCTGGGCCACGAGGTGGTCGTCGCCGACCGCGACACCGACCTGTATCTGCTGGCGCGGCGCAGGGACCGGCTCACTCTGGCGGCGGAGATGCAGTGGCAGTTGCTGCCCGCGCGCTCCTGCGCCCGGCCCGAGTTCACGCTCGGTGCCCAACTGGAGCCCGCCTACGCCGTGTTCGGGGACAACTTCGACTGGTGCGTCACCGCCGACCGGCTGACGCTGTACGTCACCAACGGCATGGGGGAGGGCATCGACGCCTCGCTGCTGACCAGTCTCGGCATCAACGCGCTGCGCAACGCCCGGCGGGCGGGCATCCCCATCGCGGACCAGGCGGCTCTCGCCGACCAGGCGGTGTACGCCCACCACCGCGGCGCCGCGCATCTGTCGGTGCTGCTGCTGGACCTCGAACTGTCCACCGGACGCCTGCGGGTCGTCGACGCCGGCTCAACCCGGATGCTGCGTCTGCGGGACAGGTCCGTCACGACCGTGGACATGGAGGCACAGCTCCCGCTGGGCATGTTCGAGGAAACCGACTACGTGGCGCAGGAGTTCAGCGTCGAGCCGGGCGACCGGCTCGTCCTCGTCAGCGACGGGGTCCACGCGGTCGTGGCCCCGGGCGGCGAGCGGTACGGCGACCGGGCGCTGGCCCGGGCCGTCACCTCCACGAGCCTGGTGCCGGCCCCCGAGGTACCCGGGGCGGTCCTGCGGGAGCTGACGGGGCATCGCGGCGGACCCGAGCCGGACGACGACGCGCTGGTGGCCTGTCTCGACTGGCACGGAAAGCAGCCGGCGCCCTAGGCGGGCACCCGCACCGTAGGTGTCCCGCCGGACGGCGCCACGGCTACAGTTGTCATCCGGCAAGCTTTACATCGCTTTCTCGTTGCCTTCGGCAAGTTCGGAGCGATACGACGCACGTGACGCACGTAAGGAGTGGAACAGGTGCCGGAGCACGAAACGGCAGGACAGCACGGATCGCCCGCGCGGGAGGTGGGGGACTTCCTGCGGCGCCGCCGCGAGCAGATCGCCCAGCGGTGGGCCGACACCCCCTTGTTCCGTACGGTCTTCACCGTGTCCAGGGACGAAGCGGTGGAGGCGGGCAAGGCGGTGGTCGAGGCACTCGCCGCGGTGGCCGCGGCCGGACGCGTCGAGGACGCCGAGGCGGACGGATTCACCGTGGTGCGCGAGCAGTTGACGCGCACGGCGGCCGCCCGGTCACGCGCCGGCGCCGGCTCGGCACAGGTGTCGAACGAGGTGGACGCCCTGCGTCCGCCCGCCGTGGACCTCCTCGTGGCCGACCTGCCGCAGGCGTCCGACGAGCATGTGCGGGAGTGCGCGACCGCGTTGACCGTGCTGATGGGCACGCTGCGGCTGGTCGTCATGGAGTCGGCGCTGAACGAGGGCCGGGCCCTCATCGACCGGCAGCGGATGGAACTGCTGGAGACGGCCACGCCCGTGATCAGACTCTGGGACGGCATCGTCGCCGTACCGCTGATCGGCACGCTGGACAGCGCCCGCAGCCAGGTGGTGATGGAGACGCTCCTGGAGTCCGTCGTCGACCAGCACGCGCGCTTCGCGATCCTGGACATCACCGGTGTGCCGACCGTCGACTCCCTCGTGGCGCAGCACCTCATGAAGACGGTCGCGGCGGCGCGGCTGATGGGAGCGGAGTGCATCGTCTCCGGCATCCGCCCGGCCATCGCGCAGACCATCGTCCACCTCGGCCTCGACCTGGGCACGGTGGTCACCCGCGCCAGCCTCGCCGACGCCCTGGCGTACGCCCTCGACCAGCAGGGCTCCGGCATCGTGGACCCGGCGCCCCGTGGGGCGGTCGCGCGGTGACCCACGCGCACACGGGACCTCCGTGGGGGTCCGTCCCGGTGCTGCGGCTCGGCGACGTCCTCCTCGTGACCCTCCAGGGCGACCTGCACGACAGTACGGCGGAACAGCTCCAGCAGGACATCAGCGAGACCATCGCGAGCAGTTCGACCACCGGTGTGGTCATCGACCTCTCGGGGGTCGAGATGGTCGACTCGTTCCTGGGGCGGGTGCTGGCCGAGATCGCGGCGAAGGCGGGGCTCCTGGCCGCGCAGACCGTGGTGGCCGGCATGCGGCCGGCGGTCGCGATCACCCTGGTGGAACTGGGGCTGACGCTGCCGGGTCTGCGGACCGCGCTCACCACGGAGGACGCCCTGGGCCTCCTGGCCGTGGAGGTCTCGCCGTACCGTCCCCGCGGCACATGGCGGGAGAGTCCGTGATGCAGACAGCCGGCTCTGTCGATGCCCGCCTGCCGATCCACTCGGACATGGATCTGGTGTGGGTACGGCAGCATGTGCGCCAGACGGCCGCTCAGTTGGGCTTCGGTCTGGTGGAGCAGACCAAGCTGGTCACCGCGGCGAGCGAGCTGGCCCGCAACACGCTGGTGCACGGCGGAGGTGGCGAGGTGGAGGCCACGGTCCTGAAGCACGGTCACGCGCCTGGGCTGCGGCTGGCGTTCATCGACGAGGGACCGGGCATCGCGGACCTGGAGCGGGCGTTGAGCGACGGCTACACCTCGGGGGACGGCCTCGGTATGGGGCTGGGCGGCGCCCGGCGGCTGGTCCACGAGTTCGCGGTCGACAGCAGCCCAGGGAACGGCACCACGGTCACCGTGACCTCGTGGACCGTCCGTCCGCCGCGGTACCGGGAGGAGACCTGATGCCCCGCGTCTGGGACGTCCCGGTCCACGACTCGACACGCGTGCGCGACGCCAGGGTCGCCGCGGAGGGCGCGGCCGCCCTGGCCGGGCTCGACAGGAACCGCACCGCCGCGGCCGCGCTGGTGGCCACCGAACTCGCCACCAACCTGCTCAAGCACGCCAAGGGAGGCCAGTTGCTCATAGAGACCGTGCCGCCTCCCACGCTGCCGGCCGGGCGGGAAGCGGCCTCCGTGGTGCAGATCGCCGCGATCGACCACGGCCCCGGCATGGCCGACGTCCCGGCCGCCCTGCGTGACGGTTTCTCCACGGCGTCCACCCTCGGCGCCGGCCTCGGCGCCTGCCGACGCATCGCCGACGACTTCGACCTGCACAGCGTGCCGGGGCGGGGCACGGTCGCGCTGGCACGGATCGGCACCACCCGCGGCCGCAATCGCACGGCTGCTCCCGCACCGGTTGCCGCCGCGGCTCGGGCTGGAGGGGTCAACATCCCCTTCGCCGGCGCGGAGTTCTCCGGTGACGCGTGGGCGTGGGTCCGGGCGGGCCACCGTACGACCCTGATGCTGGCCGACGGACTGGGCCACGGCCCCGAGGCCGCGAGGGCCTCGTCGGCGGCGGTGGAGGCACTGCGCCGCTCGGGCCATCTGCCGCCGGCCGAAGTGCTCCGGTACCTGGACGCGGAGCTCCGCCCCACCAGGGGCGCCGCGGTCGCCGTCGCCCAACTCGACGCCGAGACCGAGCAGTTGAGTTTCTCCGGCATCGGGAACATCGGTGCCAGACTGCGCACGGGTGAGGGCTGGCGGCCGCTGCTGTCCCGTCCCGGCATAGTCGGAGCCCACCGGCCCACGACCATCCCCGAACACCGTGCGACGTGGGGAGCGGACTGTCTGCTCGTCCTGCACAGCGACGGGCTGCCCAGCCGCTGGACCCCGCCCGCGGACGCCTGGCTCGCGTCCTTCGACCCGGCTGTGATCGCCTCCGTGACGGTGCGCGACGCGAGCAGCTCCGCCCGGCCGGTACGGGACGACACCGCCGTCGCCGTACTGAGCCCCGTTCCGCCGGACGGCACACCATGATGCGTACCTGGCACATCACCACGGTCACCGACGCCGCACGGGCCCGTATCGACACGGCACGCCTGACGGCCGCGTACGGGGTGCCCGGTCTGGAGCGGACCAGGCTGACCACCGCGCTCAGCGCGCAGTTGCGGCAGTGCCTCACGAAGGGCGGCACGTGGCGGCTCTGCCTGGAAACGACGCCCGCGGTGCCGCCCGGGGACGGTCTCCTGCGGGCCGTCGTGACCTCGTTCGACGACGCCGACGCCGACGGGCAGCCGCCGTGGCACATGACGGTCACGTGCCCGGCGGGCGCTGACCTCTCCGACGTCGGCCTCGTGGCGGACGATTCCGCGATCCTGGCCGAGGCGCTGTTGGGCGCCGACGAGGACACGGCCCTGGTCCTGGAGAAACTCGGCGAGCAGGAAGGGCTGGTGGAGTTCCACCGGGAGGAGCTCCACCAGACCAATCAGGGTGTCCTGGCACTGCACGCGGAACTCGACGCGGCGGGGCGGGCCCAGCGCGAGCTCTTCGCCGCCGAGCGGAAGGCTCGTACGGAGGCGGAGAGCGCCCGCCGCAGGCTGACGTTCCTGGCCGACGCCAGCGCCGTACTCACCGCGTCGCTCAACCACGACGAGATCGTGCGACGGCTGCCCAGTCTCCTGGTGCCGGAGTACGCCCGCAGTGTCGATGTGTGGCTGTTCGACGGCGAGGACGACAGGCTGCGGCAGAGTCCGCGTCCGGCCGCCGCCGTGGTCGCGGCCCGCAGCGGGCGCCCCCAGTACGCCGCCGACCATCCGGGCGGCCTGCCCGGTGTCGACGACCAGCCGCCCTCGGCGCTGCATCCCGCGCGGTCCCTGCTGTGCGTCCCGCTGCCGACGCGGCGGGCACCGCTGGGAGTGCTGACCCTGACGCCGCCCGGCGATCGCTGGGACGCCGACGACGCGGTCATGCTGATCGAACTCACGCGCCGCGCCAGCATCGCCATCGACAACGCCCGGCGCTTCGAGCACAACCGCGACATCGCCGAGACCCTGCAGCGGGCCCTGCTCACGGACCTGCCCACCACTCCGGAACTGCGCCTGGCGGCCCGCTATCTGCCGGCCACGCACGGTCTGAACATCGGCGGGGACTGGTACGACGCCTTCCGCCAGCCCGACGGCAGCCTGATCACCGTCATCGGCGACGTGACGGGGCACGGACTGCACGCCGCCGTCATGATGAGCCAGTTGCGCACGGCGCTGCGCGCGTACGCCGTAGACGGAGGCACCCCCGGCCAACTCCTCACCCGGCTGCACATCCTCCTGCACCATCTGCAGCCCGATCTGTACGCGACGGCCGTCATCGCGCGCTTCCACCCCGACGATCCGACGCTCACCTGGGCCGCCGCGGGCCATCCGCCGCCGGTGCTGCGTACCCCCGACGGGCAGGTGCACACACTCGACGCCAAGCCCGGTGCCATGCTCGGCATCCCGCTGCGGCAGGAGATCGACGACCACACCGTGCGCCTCGCTCCCGGCTCTACGCTGGCCCTCTACACGGACGGGCTGGTCGAGCGCCGCGCGCAGGGCATAGACCCGGGTATCGAGCGTCTCGCCGCCTCGCTCGGGGCCTTCCGTTCCGAGGACCTCGACACGGACCTGGACGGCTCGGCCGACCGTCTCCTGCATCCGTTGCTGAGCGACTCCGAGCGGGACGACGACGTGTGTCTGCTGCTCTGCCACCTCCCGAGCCGAGGGGCGGAGACGGTACGGCCCTCCCCCGCCCGGCTGCCCGTCTGACGGGCTTCAGCCGCCGGTCACCGCTCCTCCCCCGGCCTGCCTGTCGCCCCGCGGTCGCGGACGTGTGTGCGGGCTTGGGCCTGCTGGAAGGCGCCCAGTCCCCGCTGCAGCGACGCACGTTCGCCGGGCGCCATCGCCTCGAACACGGTCGCGAGACAGAGGGATCGCCGCTCGGTGACGTCCGCCAGGAACCGCCGTCCGTCAGCGGTGACCGCCAACCGCACCTCACGGCGGTTGTGGGGCTGGACGGTCCGCTGGAGCAGCCCGGCGGACACGAGCCGGCCGCACAGCCGGCTGGCGGTGGGCAGCCCTATCTCCAAGTGCTCGGCCAGAGCGGTGAGATTGAGCTCGGGCCGGCGGCGGACCGTCTGCAGCGCGAACAGCTGACGCGCCGACAGGTGCGGGACGACGTCCTCGGTCGCCGCGAACCAGAGCGTCACCAGACTCTCCACCGTGTCGACGACGTGGCGGGCAAGCGTGTCCGGCTCATGGCCGGGGTCCTGGTCGCGGCCCGTGGGCCGGTCGGTCTCCACATGCGCTCTCTCGGTGAACTGCGGGCAGGGCAGCTGTCGTGTAGGTCGGCCCTACCCGAAGAACCGGGCCGTACACGGCCCGTCTCCCGCTCGTTGCCCGCCCGTCTTGCCGCTCGGGGCCGAACGCCGCCCGGCCTCCCGGACCTGCGCGCGGGGGCGGGGCCGTCGCGACCGGGACGCCCGCCTCGCGCGGCTTGTCGGCGTAGGCCTCGCCCTCGTCACGCAGGACGTCGGCCTCGGCGGTGACGACGAGAGCCGGCGGCAGGCCGGTGAGCTGCTCGGTGGTGGCTACCGGCCCCTGCTGGACGAACTCGGGCTGACCCATCCGCAGTACCTCGTCGTGCTCGTGCTGTGGGAGCAGGACCGGATCTCCGAACGGGACCGGGGCAACGCACTCCAGCTGGAGTCCAGCACCCTCTCCCCGCTCCTCAAGCGCCTGGAGGCGAACCGCCTGCTGCGGCGCGAGCGCCGGGCGGAGGACGAGCGCTCGGTCGCCCTGCGCCTCACCGACACCGGAGCCCGGCTCAGGGAACGGGTGGGCACCGTCCCCCTCGCCATCGGCGACGCCATGGGCCTGCCCCCCGAACAGGACGCCACGGCCAAGCAGGTGCTCCGCCTGCTCACGACCAACGTCACGCGCTGAGGACGGCCCGCGCCCCAGCGGGGCACCGAAGCCATGCCCGCGCCACCGCGAAGTCGACGGATCGCCACCACCGGGTACCGGTCAGCCGCACCCGCCCCGGCACACGACACCCTCGACAGACGCCCGTCGCGCGAAATTAACCGGAGCCGAACGCGCCGGAAGCGTTGACGTGCCTCCACGCCAAACCTATGTTTTGGTCGAACTTCCGCACAGCGTACGGTATTTCGAACATCTGCGATGTCCCTACACCCGTCACACGGTCCCAACCTCCCGCGCAGAGACGAGGAACGCATGGCCCCCGCCCTCCCCAGACGGAGACTCCTCCAGGCCGCACTGTTCGCCACGGCGACACCGGCGTTCTCCTACGCCGCGGGAGGCGGCTCTGCCGCGGCCGCAACGCTGCCCGCGCCCTCCTCCTGGACGCTCCGACCGTTCGAGCTCAAGGACGTGAAGGTCGGTCAGGGCGTCTTCGCCGCCAAGCGCCAGCTGATGCTCGACCACGGCCGCGGCTACGACGTGAACCGGCTGCTCCAGGTCTTCCGCGCCAACGCCGGGCTCTCCACCGGCGGCGCCGTCGCCCCCGGCGGCTGGGAGGGCCTGGACGGTGAGGCGAACGGCAATCTCCGCGGCCACTACACCGGCCACTTCCTGACCATGTTGTCCCAGGCGTACGCGAGCACCGGCGACCAGGTCTACGCCGACAGGATCCGCACCATGATCGGCGCCCTGACCGACGTGCGCGCTGCCCTGCGCAAGGACCCCGCGGTGCTCAGTGTCACCGGGAAGTTCGGCACCGCGGCCGAGAACGTGCGCGGCTCCCACCAGTACGTCAGCCTGCCGGCCGCCGTGCTCAACGGCTCCGCGACGGTCACCCTGTCGGCCTGGGTGAAGCCCACCCACGACGCCAACTGGACCCGGGTCTTCGACTTCGGCAACAACAACACCCGGTACATGTACCTGGCCGCCCGCAACGCGAGCGGCGTACCGCGCTTCGCCATCTCGACCAACGGGCCCGGCGGGGAGCAGGGACTCAACGGCACCGCCGCGCTGCCGCTCAACCAGTGGAGCCACCTGGCGGTCACGATCTCGGGCAGCACCGGCACCCTCTACGTCAACGGCACCTCCGTCGCCCAGAACACGTCGATGACGCTCAACCCGTCGTCCCTGGGCGCCCTGACGAACAACTGGCTCGGCCGCTCGAACTTCGACGACCCGGTGTTCGCGGGCGCCTACGACGAGTTCAACGTCTGGTCGCGGGCGCTGACCGCGGCCGAGATCACGTCGCTGCAGAACAATCGCGCCGCGGCCTCCTCGGCGGGCCGCGGCACCCTGGCCTCATACACCTTCGACGAGACCACGGGCGGCACCTTCGCCGACGCCTCGGGCCGTGGACTGACCGCGACGCTGCGACGCACCTGGGGCGGGCCGAGCCACGCCGGGTTCCTCGCCGCGTATCCGGAGACGCAGTTCATCGACCTGGAGTCGCGGACCAGCCCGGACTACACCAAGGTGTGGGCGCCCTACTACACCGCGCACAAGATCCTCAAGGGCCTGCTGGACGCGTACCTCGCCACGGACGACGCGCGGGCGCTCGACCTCGCGTCCGGCATGTGCGACTGGATGTACTCCCGGCTGTCCAAGCTGCCCGAGGCCACCCTGCAGCGGATGTGGGGCATCTTCTCCAGCGGCGAGTTCGGCGGCATCGTCGAGACGATCGTCGACCTGTACACGATCACCGGCAAGGCCGAACACCTCACGCTGGCCAAGCTGTTCGACCTCGACAAACTCATCGACGCCTGCGCAGCCAACACGGACACGCTCGACGGCCTGCACGCCAACCAGCACATCCCCATCTTCACCGGCCTGATCCGGCTGTACGACGCCACGGGTGAGACCCGCTACCTCACCGCCGCCAAGAACTTCTGGGGCATGGTCGTGCCCCACCGCATGTACGGCATCGGCGGAACCAGCACCGCCGAGTTCTGGAAGGCGCGCGGCGTCGTCGCGGGCACGATCAGCGACACCAACGCCGAGTCGTGCTGCGCGTACAACCTGCTCAAGCTCAGCCGGATGCTGTTCTTCCACGAGCAGGACCCGAAGTACATGGACTACTACGAGCGGGCCCTCTACAACCAGGTCCTCGGCTCCAAGCAGGACAAGGCCGACGCGGAGAAGCCGCTCGTCACCTATTTCATAGGCCTGACGCCCGGTCATGTCCGGGACTACACCCCCAAGCAGGGCACCACCTGCTGCGAGGGCACGGGCATGGAGAGCGCCACCAAGTACCAGGACTCGGTGTACTTCAGGAAGGCCGACGGGAGCGCGCTGTACGTCAACCTCTACAGCCCCACCACCCTGACCTGGGCCGAGAAGGGCGTGACGGTCACGCAGACCACGGACTATCCGAGAGAGCAGGGCTCCACCCTCACCTTCGGCGGCGGCAGCGCGGCCTTCGAGCTGCGGCTGCGCGTGCCGTCCTGGGCGGCGAGCGGCTTCCGCGTGACGGTCAACGGCAGTGCGGTGAGCGGGACTCCGGTCGCCGGGAGCTACTTCGCCGTCTCACGGACCTGGCGCAGCGGTGACGTCGTGAAGGTCGCCATCCCCTTCCGGGCCCGGGTCGAGAAGGCCCTCGACGACTCGGGGCTGCAGACCCTGTTCTACGGTCCGGTCAACCTGGTCGCCCGCAACTCCGGTACGGGCTCCCTGCAGTTCGGGCTCTACCGCAACGCCGCACTCTCCGGCGACCTGCTGCCGAGCCTCTCCCCCGTGTCGGGCAAGCCGCTCCATTACACCCTGAACGGCACGGAGTTCGCCCCGTTCTTCGAGGGCACCGAGGACCCCACCCACGCCTACTTCCGGCGGGCCGAGCCCAAGGTGGTATTCGGCACCACCGACTCCGGCGTCACCAACCCGGCAAAGTCCGACGGCACGACGCTCCTTGACGAGATCTGGGCAGGCGCCCCCTTCGGCAACAAGGCCGCCCTGGTCTCGCGCGTGCAGAGCGCGGTGAACTCCTGGGCGTCGGCGGGCCTCCTCACCCAGGCCGACGGCCAGAAGGTGGTGACCACGGCGCAGAACGCCTCGTACGTGTCCTGACGCCCCGGCCGTGTACGTGTCCTGACGCTCCGTCCGTTCGTGGCCCGACGTCCGGGGCTCCGCGGAACCGAGCGCGAATCGCGGTCGTGGGACGATCGGGCCATGCTGCTGGAGACCCCGAGGCTCGTACTGCGCCGGTTCCGTGCCGAGGACGCGGCGCCGCTGGCCGCGTACCGGTCCGATCCGCTGGTTGCCCGCTACCAGAGCTGGACCGCGCCGGTGTCGCTCGACTCGGCGGCGCGGATGGTGAGAGGGCTGGCCACGGGGTCCCCCGAGGAACCGGGATGGTTCCAGTACGCGATCGAGCTCAAGGCCGACCGCTGTCTGGTGGGAGACGTCGGAGTCCGCCTGCACGAGAACCGCATGCAGGCGGAGCTCGGCTTCACACTGGCCGGCGACCGGCAGCGGCAAGGCTACGCCACGGAGGCCGTACGAGCTGTCCTCGGTGATCTCTTCGAACGCCGAGGGCTGCACCGGGTCTCCGCCGAGTGCGACGCGCGCAACGACAGCTCGGCACGGCTGCTGCGACGGGTCGGCTTCGTCCAGGAGGGCCTTCTCCGCCAGGCCAGTTGGCTCAAGGACGAGTGGACGGACGATTTGGTGTTCGGCCTGCTGGCCTCGGACTGGCAGTCGCCCGACACGCCCTAGCCGACCTGGTCCGGTCCGTCACGCGTCGGTTGCCGCGTACACCCGGCGGCCGTCGACGAACGTCTGGAGCACCCGCGTGGCGGCGATCTCCTCCGGCGGTCCGGCGAAGGGGTCGCGGTCCAGGACGACGAGGTCGGCGAGTTTGCCGACGGTGATGCTGCCGGTGGTGTCGTCGAGGTGGTTGGCGTGGGCGCTGCCCGCGGTGTACGCGGCGACGGCGGCGCCGAGGTCGAGTTTCTGGTCCGGGAGGAAGGCCTGGGTGCCCTCGGGTGCGTCGGGGGCGACGCGGTTGACGGCGACGTGGAGGGCCGCCAGGGGGTCGGGGCTGCTGACCGGCCAGTCGCTGCCCGCGGCGAGGGTCGCTCCGGCGCGCAGGAGGTCTCCGAACGGGTACTGCCACGCGGCTCGTTCGGGGCCGAGGAACGGGATGGTGAGTTCGTCCATCTGCGGTTCGTGGGCGGCCCACAACGCCTGGAGGTTGGCGGTCGCGCCCAGTGCGCGGAAGCGCGGCACGTCCTCGGGGTGGACGACCTGGAGGTGGGCGAGGTGGTGGCGGGTGTCGTGCCAACCGTTGGCCGCGCGAGCCGCCTCCACGGCGTCCAGCACCTCACGCACCGCGCGGTCGCCGAGCGCGTGGAAGTGCACCTGGAAGCCGAGCGCGTCGAGTTCGGTGACGTACTTCTTCAGCTCGTCGGGCTCGACGAAGCTGAGGCCGGAGTTGTCGGAGGCGCAGCCGCAGCCGGTGAGATACGGGCCCAGCAGGGCGGCGGTGTGGTTCTCGGCGATGCCGTCCTGCATGACCTTCACGCTGGTGGCCCGGAACCGGCCCCGGCTCGACTCCTCCCTGCGGGCGGCGAGTTCGGGGATCTGTTCGCCGCCCCGGCTCCGGTCCCACCACAGCGCGCCGACGACCCGGGCGGTGAGCAGACCGCGGTCGACCGCCTCGTGATAGGCGGGCGTCGGATCGGTCATGTTGGCGAACTCGCCGACGATGGCGTCCTGCCAGGCGGTGACCCCGTACGAGTGCAGCACCGACTGGGCCCGCAGCAGCGCGGTGAGTTGTTCCTCGGGGCTGCGGTCGGGCATCAGGCGCGACACCAGGTGGGCCGCGCCTTCCTGGAGCATGCCGGTGGGGTTGCCGTCGGCGTCCCGCTCGATGCGGCCGTCGGACGGGTCGGGGGTGCGGGCGTCGATGCCGGCCCGTTCCAGAGCACGGGAGTTGACCCAGGCGCCGTGGTGGTCACGGTTGGGCAGGAACACGGGCCGGTCGGGGACGACCGTGTCGAGCAGGGCGGCGGTGGGCGTGCCGCCGGGGAAGGCCTCCATGGACCAGCCGCCCCCGGTGATCCACTCGGCGTCCGGGTGCTGGTCGGCGTACGCCCTGACGCGGCGCAGGTACTCCTGCGGGTCGACGGTGTCGTTCAGGTGGCACAGGCCCAGTTCGGTGCCCGCGCCCTGAGGGTGCACGTGGGCGTCCTGGAAGCCGGGCAGCAGCAGCCGTCCGGCGAGGTCGACGACCTCGGTGCCGGTGCCGATCAGCTCGTGGACCTCGCCGTGGCCGACGGCGACGATCCGCCCGCCGCGCACGGCCACGGCGGTGGCCCGGCTGCGCGCGGCGTCGACCGTGTGGACGGGTCCGCCGGTGAGGACGAGATCGGCGGCCTGGGGGTGGGACATGGGTTCAACGCTCCAGAGGAGAGGGGGGCGGACGGTCCATCGGGAGATCAGACGGCGGTGCGGTCCATCGGGAGGGCGAGCGCGTCGGCGTCGGTGCCGCGCCCGGTGGTGAAGTACGGCGAGCGGCGGGCGTACTTGGCGACGGCCGCCATGACAAGTCCGCTCAGCACGATGGTGACGGGCAGGGAGAGCATGAACCAGCCGTTGTCGGGGCTGAGTTCGATGTGGTCGGTCATGGTCAGGTACGAGTATCCGAGGTAGCCGCCGAGGCCGAGCAGGACGAGTCCGGAGGCGGCCGGCACACCGATGGCGAGCAGTGCCTCGCGCGGCCCGTCGTGGCGGGCGGCACGGAAGCGGACGGCGCAGGCGAGCGCGGTGAGGCCGTAGTAGAGGGCGACGACGAGGCCGATGGCGTTGACGGCGGCCAGCAGCATGTCGCTCAGCTTGGGGATGGCCATGGCGAGCAGGGCGATGGCTGCGGCGATCGACATGACGACGACGGTTCCGGCGGCGGGCGTGCCGTACTTGGGGTGGATACGGGTCCACACCGGGCCCATCGTGCGGTCGCGGCCCATCGCGAGCAGTCCGCGGGCGGTGGGGATGACGGAGGACTGGACGGAGGCGACGGCCGAGAACATCAGGGCGAGCAGCGGGAGGCTGGCCCAGGGTTCGGCGGCGAGCTTGGCGCCGAGGTACGGGAGGGCCTGTGGGCCGTTCTCGATGAGTTCGGGCAGGCTCATCTCCCGCTGGAAGGCGACCGAGGCGAAGATGAAGAGCCCGAGCATGGCGAACAGGGCGATGAACCCGCCGCGGGCCGAGTCGCCGGGGCTCCTGGTCTCCTCGGTGACACTGAACGCCGCGTCCCAGCCCCAGAAGAAGAACACCGCGAGGACCATGCCCTGCGCGAAGGCCGTGCCGCTGGAGATCTCGAAGGGGTTGAACCACGCCCAGGAGAAGTCCTGGTGGCCGGTGACCAGGGCCCACGTACAGAAGACCAGCAGGACGGCGTACTCGAAGACCAGCAGGCCGAACTGGAGCCGGGTGGCGCTGCGCACCCCGGTGATCGCGAGGACGGTGACGGCTGCGAGGACCACCAGGCCGACGACCGTGCTCACGGCGGTGGACGTCGGGTCGAGGGCGATCCCGGCGAGGGAGTCCAGGCCGGCCTTGTTGGCGAAGATGAGCACGACCGAGCCGGTCACCGCGCTCGTGTAGGCGAGGAAGATGATCGAGCCGACGAGGGTGACCCAGCCAGCCAGGAAGCCGGGCCAGGGGCCGAGGGACTTGCCGACCCAGGTGTAGCCGTTGCCGCAGTTGGGTTCCGAGCGGTTGAGGCGGGCGAAGGCCGTGGCGATGCCGAGGACGGGCAGGAACGCCAGGAGCAGCAGGGCCGGGGCCTGGAGACCGACGATCGTGCCGATGGCGCCCATGCCGATGGCGATGCTGGTGGTGGCCGCCGTGCTGGAGGCGGCGATGGCGACACCGTCGAGGACGCCGAGCGAGCGGCGCAGTTCGGCGGGCGGGCGGTCCGGGGCGGACTTGCCGGGGGCGAGGGAGGACATCAGGGCTCCTCACGAGGAGGGAGAGGGACGGGAGGAAGAGCCGTGTGGGGATGCGAAGGATGGAACAACGGCCGCACACCTTGCGTCAATGCTGTTGACATAAGGCTGCGGTGAGCCGTTCACTGAGCGTGCAGAGGCCCGTCGACCGTGCGAAGGGATCCACCCTCATGCCCACCCGCACCCCGCAGGAACGCCGACGCCGTCGCCCCGCCGCCTCGGGCGTCGTGCTGTCCAAGGAACTCATCACCGAGACCGCGCTCCGGCTGATCGGCGAGCACGGTCCGGAGGCGCTGAGCGTACGCCGCCTGGGCGCGGCCCTGGGCTGCGATCCGAGCGCGCTCTACCGCTACTTCCGCAACACCGACGACCTGCTGCTGGCCGTCTCCGACCGGATCATCGGGGATGCCATGACCGGCTTCGTCCCGGGTCCCGACTGGGTCGCCTCGCTGCGCGACATGGCGATGCGGGTGCGTGCCGGGTATCTCGCCCATCCGCGGGCGGCCGCCATGGCCTCGTACCGCATCACCCGTCGTGAGCACGAGATCCGCGCCGTGGAGACCGGGGTGGGGCTGCTGCTGTCCGCCGGATTCCCGCCCGCCCAGGCCGTCCGTCTCTACCTGGCCTTCATCGACACCGTCCTCGGTCACGCGGCGCTGGACGCCGCGTGCCACGCACTCCCCCGGGAGCAGCGCGAGGCCGACGAGCAGGCGTGGACGGAGGCCTACCAGTCGGTCGACCCGGCGGCCTATCCCGTGCTGGGCGAGGTGCGGGGCGAGCTGCACGCCATGGCCGAGAGCTCCTTCGAACCGGCCGTGGACCTGCTGCTGGGCGCGCTGGCGGCCCGGGCCAAGACCCTTCGCGCGCGGACGTGAACCGCTCCTCCGAGGCGCACTGTCGCGCTCCGGACGGAGCGGTCATGCTTGCCCCGACGAGTCGGAACGAGCGATCGACGGAGCCCGTATGACGACGGACAGGGACACACAGATCGAGGTGAGGCCGGTCGCGGGACACATCGGCGCCGAGATCACGGGCGTCGACCTGGCCGGGGACCTGGACGACGCGGCGGTCGCCGGGATCCGGGCGGCGGTGCTGCGCTGGAAGGTGGTGTTCTTCCGGGGGCAGCGCCTGGACCACTCCTCGCATGTCGCGTTCGCCCGGCGGTTCGGCGAACCGGTCCGCCTCGGCAGACGCGGCAGCGCGTCACCCCCTGACTTCCCGGAGGTCGAGACGACGGCCGACCGGCTGGAACTCGGCGGGCGCTACGGCATGGACCACGACGAGTGGCTGCGCAGGCGCCGGCACTCGCTGCTGCGCGGCTGGCACTGCGACCACGGCGCCCGAGTCGATCCGCCGGCCGCGACCATCCTGCGCGCCGAGGACGTGCCCCCGTACGGCGGCGACACGACCTGGTCCAACCTGGCGGCGGCGTACGCGGGGCTCTCGGAGCCCGTACGCGACTTCGTCGACGGGCTGCGGGCGGAGCACCGGCTGGGAGTCGGTTATCAGCCGCGGCCCGGCGACGACGCGTACGTACGGCAGCTGCTGGACCGGCAGATCGCCTCCGACCATCCGCTGGTGCGGGTGCACCCGGAGACGGGCGAGCGGGTGCTGTTCGTCAACGGCTACTACGTCGAGCAGATTCTGGGTCTTTCCCGCATGGAGAGCGCGCCGCTGCTGGAGATGCTCCTCGGTCAGGCGACCCGGCCCGAGTACACCGTGCGGTTCCGCTGGGAGCCGGGGAGTGTGGCCTTCTGGGACAACAGGGCCACCATTCATCTGGCTCCCGGCGACACGGCCCAGCTCGATCATCCGCGGATCATGCACCGGGTGATGCTCGCGGGCGAGGTCCCGGTCGGCGTGGACGGCAAGCCGTCGGCACCGATCGTGGGGAGCGAACCGCGGCGCTGGTGAGGACGGCGGGGCGGGCCGGGCGAGTCCGCAGCGCTCAGCCCTTCCGGCCGCTGAGCCGTCGCCAGACGAGGTCGATGAGCCATGCGTTGGCCATGGCGGACGCGCCGAGCACGGCGTACAGCCAGGCCACCGATCCGTCCGGTATCGCCAGGATCAGCAGGCTGGTCGGGGCCGTGAAGAGGATCGGGATCACGGCGGCGAAGGAGGCGTCCTCCTGAGGCTGCGACGACACGACGGCCAGCCAGACGATCAGCGCGGCGGACATCGCGAGATACAGCCGAGCGGGCCAGGTGCCGAAGGGGGCGCTGAGCTTCTGGACCCCGGTGACTGAACTCATCGTGCTTGCTCCCTCGTACGAGAGGTTCCGGCCGCTCCGGTGCCCCACTGCGGTCCAGTCTCTTCGGGTGGGTCCGGTGAGGCATGAGTTCACATACTCAGGTCGGCGGGGCGTGTACTCACCCAGGGGCCCGACCCGTTGTCCGCGATCGACCGGCGGCTGCCGGCCTCCTGGTGGCGGGCGTCACCGACAAGGCGGTGGTGGCCCAACTGGGCCTGAGCCGCCGCACGGTGCAGCGTCACATCCAGCGCATGACGGAGCTCGCGGGCCCGGGGACCGGTGTGCAGCCGGCCTGGCAGGCCGCGCGCCGGGGACGGCTGTGACGGCTGCTCGGGCGGTAGGGCGACAGGGCGGGAAGTGGCCAAAGTGGCTGACGGAAGCCGTGTTGCCACCAGGTAAAGGCCCATGTGATCCACCACGCGCGGCAGCGGACGCGCAGACGCTCGCTGACCGTATTTCGGACAACGATCTCCGCAGTGGTGACAGTCGCCTCTCGCACTGAAACGATCCAGCGACCGCACGGTCGCCACTCGCACCGCTCCCGCCGAGGACGTCCCGTCCTCCGGCTCCACACCCTGACGAGCTGTCACCACACAGCCGGACAACAGGAGTTGCAGCAGTGACGGACACCTTCCGTACGCCCGGGGCGGCATCGTCGCCCCAGAATCCTCCGCCATCCCGACGTCACACCTCCGCTCGCTCGCGCGTGGCGACGGTCGCGGTCACCACGATGGTCGCGCTTCTCGGTTCGGCTCTTCCCGCCTGGAGCGCCGAGCCCGCGACCGAACCCGTGACCGGGACCGGCACCGCCCGCGCGGATCGGGCGCCCCGGCAGATCGAGGCGGAGCCCAGACCCGGCGCCAGAACCGTCGGACTCTCCCCCGCACAGCGGAAGAGGATGCTCACGGCGGCGGCCGACTCCCGTACGGCCACGGCCCGTTCCCTGAAGCTGGGCGAGCGGGAGAAGCTGATACCGAAGGACGTCGTCAAGGACGCCGACGGAACCGTGCACACCCGCTACGAGCGCACGTTCGCCGGGCTGCCCGTCCTCGGCGGCGACCTGGTGGTCCACGACCGCGGCGGCACCCGTACCGTCTCCAAGTCGTCGCCCACGACGATCTCCGTACCGACCACGAAGGCCTCGGTACCGGCCGCGAAGGCGGAGAGGTCGGCGCTCGACGCGGCCGAGTCGAAGAAGACGGACCGGGCCGCACCGGAAGGCGCCCCGCGGCTCGCCGTCTGGGCGGGAGGCGGGGCCGCCGAACCGGTGCTCGCCTGGGAGACCGTCGTCACCGGCGTGCGGGAGGACGGGACCCCGAGCAGTCTGCGGGTCGTGACCGACGCCAGGAGCGGCGCGCGGCTCGGAAGTTTCGAGCAGGTCCACTCCGGCACGGGCGTGAGCCAGTACAGCGGCACGGTGCAGGTCGGCTCCGTACGCGGCGGTGACCTGTATCAGCTGACCGATCCCCAGCGCGGCGGGCACGCGACGTACGACATGAGCGCGGGCGGGCTCGGCACGCTCCTGACGGATGACAACGATGTCTGGGGCGACGGGACGCCCACCGACCGGCAGACGGCGGCCGTGGACGCCGCCTACGGCGCCCAGAAGACCTGGGACTTCTACCACGACCGGTTCGGCCGCAACGGCATAGCCGACGACGGCGTCGGCGCCCGTTCCCGGGTGCATTTCGGCAACGGATACGCCAACGCCTTCTGGGACGACCGCTGCTTCTGCATGACGTACGGCGACGGCCTGGACAACGCCCGGCCGCTCACCGAACTCGACATCGCCGCCCACGAGATGACCCACGGCGTCACCTCCGCCACCGCGGACCTCACGTACTCCGGTGAATCCGGCGGCCTGAACGAGGCCACCAGCGACATCATGGGCACCGCCGTGGAGTTCTTCGCCGACAACGCCAAGGACGTGCCGGACTACCGGATCGGCGAACTGGCCGACGTACGCGGCACCGGAAAACCCCTGCGGTACATGGACGAGCCCTCCAAGGACGCCTCCGTGAAGGGCACTTCGCAGGACCACTGGACAGCGCAGACCCGCAAGCTGGACCCGCACTTCAGCTCCGGCGTGGCCAACCACTTCTTCTACCTGCTCGCCGAGGGCAGCGGGAAGAAGACCGTCAACGGCATCGCCTACGACAGCCCCACGCACGACGGCCTGCCGGTCGCGGGGCTGGGCCTGCACAACGCCACCAACGTCTGGTACCGGGCCCTGACCCGCTACATGACCAGCGGCACCGACTACGCGGGGGCCCGCACCGCCACGCTCCAGGCGGCCGCAGACCTGTTCGGCATGTCCAGCGACGCGTACGAGACCGTCGGCAACGCCTGGGCGGCCGTCAACGTCGGCCCCCGCTACGTCAACCACATCGCCGCGAAGGCGCCCTCCACCCGCGACTCCGCCGTCGGCCAGCCGACCAGCCGTCCGATCGAGGCGACGAGCACCCGACCGGGCATCCTGACGTACTCCGCCACGGGCCTGCCGGACGGCCTGTCCATCGACTCCGCGACCGGGCTCATCTCCGGCACCCCGACGACGGCCGGTACGTTCACGGCCGCCGTCGCCATCAGAAACTCCGCCGCGGAGACCCTTGCGCTGCCCTTCACCTGGAAGGTCCTGGCCTCCGGGGGCGACCACTTCGTCAATCCCGCCCGATTCGACATCCCCAACTGGCGCACCATCGAGTCGCCGATCACCGTCACCGGCCGCGAAGGCAACGCCTCCAGCGATCTCAAGGTCACCGTCGACCTGATCCACGACTTCATCGGCGGCCAGATCATCCAGCTGATCGGCGAGGACGGCACGACGCTGCCCGTGAAGGACTTCGTCTGGGACACGGGCTCCGAACTGCACGCGACCTTCACGGTCGACGCGTCGGCGATCCCCGCCAACGGCACCTGGAAACTGCGCGTCACGGACAACACGCCCGGCATCTTCACCGTCGACCCGGGCTATCTCGACAGTTGGAGCCTCACCTTCTGAGCCACCGCGTCCGAGACACCGCCGCGCCCGGCAGCCGACCGGGCGCGGCGGAGGCCCTCGATGACAGAGCAGGGACGTGGCAGCCCCCTCGGCCGGTGAGCCGCGCCGACGGGGCCTACGCGCCGGAGTCGAAGGTCCCGTACCGGGGCAGGCCCGTCGTCTCGTAGATCTGCGAGGTCACTCCGCTCGGCGTCGTCTCGCTGTGCAGCAGGCGCAGCCCGGACGGTTCGCCGTTCTCCGGGAACAGCCGGCGGCCGCCGCCCACGACCACCGGCGCGATCATCAGGCGCACCTCGTCGACCAGCCCGGCGGCCAGCAGGGACGCGCCGAGACGGGCGCTGCCGTGGATCTGCAGCTCGCGGCCGGGCTGCCGTTTCAACTCCGCTACCTGGGCCGGGACATCTCCGGAAAGGATGGTGGTCGGGTCCCAGTCGGCCGTGGTCAGGCTGTGCGAGGCCACGTACTTCGGCAGGCCGTTGAGCTTGGTGCCGATCGGGTCGTCCGGGTCGTTCATCTTCGGCCAGTCCCTGGCGAAGTCGACGTAGGTACGGCGGCCGAACAGGAACGCGTCCACCTCGTCGAGCCAGCCCGTGACGATCCGCATGTACGCGTCGTCCAGGTGCGGCACGAGCCAGCCTCCCCGGGTGAACCCGTCGCTGGTGTCCTCCTCCGGGGAACCGGGGCCCTGTGCCACGCCGTCCAGCGACAGGAACTCCTGCAGAATCAGTCTCACGGTGCACTGCCCTTCCTCGGTTCGAGGCGCTCGCCGCCTCCCGCCAGTACCGACTGCGCGCCGCGCCGAATCTCATCGGCTCCCGACATGCTCATCGAGGTATCTCCCGCGCCTGCGGTGTCCGCCGCCGCGCGTCACCGTCACCGTTCGGCGGACACGCGGGGAACTCCCGGTGACACGGACCGCCCGCGCACCCAGCCGTACATGACCACCGAGCACACCGCAGCGAACGCGCACCACGTCGAGACGAACTCCAGCTCCCACAGCGCCCAGCAGACCACCGCGCCGACGGCGACCAGGACACCCAGCAGCACGAGCATCCGGTCGCCGGAGAGCAGCAGCGAGCCGACCGTGGCCAGCAGGTAGCCCGCCACGAGCAGTTCGGCCTGCGGCAGATCGATGACGTAGCCGACGGTGTGGCCTCGGATATCGGCGGTCACGGCGTGCGTGGCGAGGTTGTACGAGAGGGTCGCCGCGGTGGCGAGGCCGGCTGCGAGCGGGATCATCAGCCGGCGGCGGACACGCGGCGGCGTCGCGCACAGCACGGCCACCGGTACCCACAGCGCCAGCAGCGGAAGCGCCATCGCCGCCCAGGCCACGGTGGCGGGCCCGGTGCCTCCCCCGGAACGCCAGACCAGGGACTCGACCACCTGGTGTGCCCCGAGCAGCAACGGCAGCCCGGCCAGCGGAAGGTCACCGGCCCTGCGCGTCCGCGCCACGCAGGCGACTCCGACGGCGGCGATGCCGCAGCCCGCCACGAGATCGGCCGTCGCGCTCCAGCACATCACGCCACCAGGTGTTTCGTCGCTCGGGTCCGGCTCTTGCGGTGGCCACCGTACGACCCGGCCCGCCGACGCCCGCGCTGACACGACCGCCATGCCCCTGACCGGCGGCATGATCAACGGCAGGAGCAGCGGCAGTTCAGGCGGCAGCACCGGCAGCAGAAGGATTGCGGGGGGCAGTAAGCGCTATCTAGACTCGCGTGCGATGAACTCGGAAGGCGCGGTGGACGACTCCTACTTCGACTACTGCCCCTGGGACTTCGTCCGTCGCGCGTCCGACGAGCAGCGCGCCGCGCAGGCAGCGCTTCAGAAACGGCTGACCGCCGGCGGGGCGAGTCTCGGCCCGTGCACCTATGTCTCCCCCGCCGCCGGCGTGTTTACCGACGTCCTGCGTCTGGGCGAGAACTCCTACATCGCCGGGCACGCGTACGTCACCGGCGAGGTGACGGCCGGTGCCGACTGCACGGTCAATCCGTACGCCACCGTGCGGGGCCGGATCACCCTCGGGGACGGTGTGCGGATCGGCGCCCACAGCTCCCTGCTCGGCTTCAACCACGGCTTCGCTCCCGACCGGCCCGTGCACCGGCAGCCCCTCACCAGCGAGGGCATCACCGTCGGCGACGACGTGTGGATCGGCTCGAACGTCGTCGTCCTCGACGGGGTGACGATCGGCGACCACTGTGTGGTGGGCGCGGGCGCCGTCGTGACCAAGGATCTGCCGCCGTGGACGGTCGCCGCCGGGAACCCGGCCCGCCCGCTGCGCGACCGTCGCGGTCAGGGGGCCGCGTCCACCGTGCGGTTCGGTCACGTCGGGGAGCGGCGAGAGGAAGGACAGCGCCGAAGCCCGGTGACGGCAGGCGGCCCGGGCGACGCCGTCGCCCGCTTCGCGGACCTGGCTCGGAGCCAGGCCGCCGACCTCCTCGCCCGTGCCTGGAACGCGGACACCGGCCGGTACAGCGACCGGCCCGGAGCGCCCGGGACCGTCCGCGCGCACTGTGACGCCGTCGAGATCGCCGATCTCCTCCTGCGCTCGCATCCGCCGCAGCTGTCCGCCACCGAACACGCCGAGCGGCTGCGCGCGTTGCAGGACCCCGACAGCGGACTCGTGCCCGAACTCGCCGCGGACGGCGGTCCCGGTGTGCTGCCCGCCCCGGCGGCGGACGGCTGGATCGACGACGGGACCGCTGAGTACCACGTGCTGTCCGTGGGCTACGCGCTGGGCCTGCTGGGCTCCCGCTTCGCCCACCCGGTCCACGTCGTACGGCGTATGACGGCCGATCGACTCGTCGCGCGCCTGGACTCGCTGCCGTGGCGGACCCGGGCGTGGTCGGCCGGTGCGTGGGTGGACTGCTGGGCGACCGGCGCGCACCGGAACCTGGAGTTGGGCGCCGAGGCGGGCACGCCCGGCGCATTGGAGGCGCTGTTCGGCTGGCTGGGCACCCGGGTCGATCCCTGGACGGGGATGTGGGGCGAAGCCGTCTCTCCCGCCGCGGGCCGGTTGCAACTGGTCAACGGCTACTACCGACTGACGCGGGGCTCGTTCGCGCAGTTCGGGCTGCGAGTGCCGTATCCGGAACGGGTGGTGGACACCGTGCTGGCCCACGGCGGTGATCCGCGCTGGTTCGCGGCGGGCCGGCAGAACGCGTGCAACGTGCTGGATGTGGCGCACCCGTTGTGGCTCGCCGGGCAGCAGACCCGCCACCGTGCCGCCGAGGCGCGGGCCTGGGCCGAGGAGCAGCTGGCCCAGGCGCTGGAGCGCTGGCGGGACGGGGCCGGCTTCGGGTTCGGCCCACCCGGCGAGGGCGGTTCGGGTCCCGGCCGGGACCCGGGTCTCCAGGGCACCGAGATGTGGCTGGCGATCATCTGGCTGCTGGCCGATCTGGCGGGCGTGTCGGACCGGCTGGGCTACCGGCCGCGCGGCGTCCACCGCCCGGAACCCGCCCGCTCAACCGCGCCGCGGATCCCCGCTCAACCGATCCCCATCGACAACTCGCTGTAGTAGAAGTCGTGGTCCGAGTGGGCGGTCGAGCGGGTGCCGGTACCGGCCCAGCGTGCGGCGCCCCGGTCTCCCCACACGAACAGGTAGTCGAGCTTGCGGCCGTCCTCGTAGGTCGGAAAGGCGTACGGCGGCCCGGACTCACGAGGTCCGCTCGCCTCGACGCCGTCGTACATGACGTCCAACTCCGGTGCGTCGGGCGGGGCGTTGAGGTCACCGGCTATGACGACCGGGCCGTCCGTACCCAGCGTGTGCGTGCCGTCCGGTTTCCAGCCGTGGCGGATGAACTCGGTCTGGGCGTCCCGTTCACCGTCCTTCGTGACGCCGACGCTCAAGTGCGTGCTGCACGCGGTGACTTGGGGTCCCGAGGCGCCCTGGTGTCCGGCAGCGCGTACGAGGGCGCAGATGATGCCCCGCTCCCCACCTCTGTTGTCCGGGTTCGGCAGCAGGGCCGGTGGCAGGATCTTCGCCGCCGAGTGGAACAGGACGGCGTTGCCGTACGGCTGGCCGTCGGCGCAGTCCGTCCCGGTGTCGATGAAGGCGCTGCGCAGGCCCAACTCCCGGGCGAACCGCTCGCCTTGAGTCTCGCAGACTTCCTGGAGGCCGATGAACAGCCAGCGGTCCATGCCGCCGCGCGCGATGTTCCTGATGGCGTCGGCCTCCTCCTTGATCCAGTCGCCGGCGTCGCCTCGATGGCCGATGTTTCCGTAGATGTTGAAGGTGCCGACGTAGAGGCTCGGGGTGACGTTCGGTCGGGCGGCCACATCGGGGGCGGCGGCCGCGTCAGGGGTGGCACCGCTTCCCGCGGGGAGTGCCACCAGAACGCACAACAGGGCCAGCACAATTGCTCTGGCCCCGCCGCGTCTCCTCGTACGACGCGTTGTCATGACATAGAAGATACCGTCGGAACCTGTGACTCGGTTGGACCAAAGTGTCACATGTGAATGGCGCAGTCCCCCATGGCAGTTGGGCGCTCAGCGCCGTCGGTAGAGCGTGATCGAGTGGCCGACCTCGTCGATCGGTGTGCTGGTGTCGAGCAGCGCGGCCAGCCGCCCGTCGGCCTTGGCCGCCGAGGAGTTGGACACGACGAGCAGTCCGTGGACCTCGCCCAGCGGGGCCTTGAGCGGGTTGGCCTCGTTGATTCCGTAGTACGAGGGCACGCCCGCGCCCTTGTAGACGAGCCACACCCGCTCGCCCGGGTGGTCGCGGCGGAGGCGGTCGGCGAGGCGGCCGAGGTCCTGCCCCCAGTCGACGTTCGAGTCGTGCAGCCGCAGATGGGTCTTCGACGGCCCGCCGAACGCCTCGTTGGAGTACGGCAGGTAGTACGGAAACGTCCGCAGTGAACTGACGGCAACGAAGCACACCAGCGCGGCCGTCACGCCGTACACCCACCGGCGGCGCACGAGCGTCACACCGGCGGCGGCGACCACCGCGAACATCGGGATGAAGATCGCGTACCGGACGCCGAGGTCGCGGGCGCCGTTCATGGACACGGCCAGCAGCAGGCCCGCGGGGACGAGCACGTACGGTGCCGCGGGCCGCAGTCGGCGCAGCGCCAGGACCGCGACGGCGCCGGCGAGCCACAGGGCGAGCATGCCGAGCGGGGTCTTCACCAGGAGCGCGGCCGGCAGGTAGTACCAGAGCGAGCCCTCGTACAGCCTGCCGAACAGGAAGCCCTGCCAGATGTCGTACTCGAAGCCGAACTGGATGCGCATGCCGTCCCGGTACGCCTCCGGGAAGGGCAGCCACGCGGCGACACGGCCGCGCATCCCGCGGATGTCCGGCACGTTCTCGGGCTGCGTCCAGCGCAACCGCGGGTCGACGACGAGGTAAGTGGCCCACACGACGGCGACCGCCACGAGCGCCATGCCGACGGCGACCGCGGCGCCGTACGCGAGGATCCGCATCCGTTCGCGTGCGCCGAGCCCGGGCGTCCTTCGGGCGGACCAGAACGACAGGACGGCCAGCAGCATCAGGACCGGAACCACCACGAGCATGCTCATCTTCGTGGCCACGGCCGCGCCCAGCGCCACCCCGGCGAGCGGGAGACAGAGGTACGGCCGTTCCCGCGCCCGCCACAGCAGCCAGACGGACGTGAGCAGGAAACCGGCCGCGGGGACGTCGAGCGTGGCCAGCGATCCGTTCGCGATGACGTCCGGCGAGAACGCGTACAGGGCGAGGGCCACCAACCCTCCCGCCGGGCCGGTGAGATCGCGGGCGAACACGAGGACGACGAGTCCGAAGAGCAGCGTCAGCGCGATCACCGGGAGCCGCGCCCACAGCATGAGCCGCTCCGGGTCGTTGCCCGACTCGTACAGCACGCTACGCCCCAGGGCCGACTGGCTGCCGACGAAGCCGGAGTCGAGGTGCGCGTCGGTGAACACCAGCCCGGAGGCGATGATCAGCTTGCCCAGGGGCGGGTGTTCGGGGTTGTAACGGAGGCTGTGCTCCTTGAGGTAGACCTCGGCCGTGGCCACGTAAACGGGCTCGTCGATGGTCGGGGTCTGTTCGACGGCCGTGGTGACCATCGCGACCGCCATCTGGGCGAGAAGCGCGACGACGGCCAGCACATACAGCGAACGCCGGTGCCGCAGAAAGCGCTTGAGCGCATCGGTTCGACCTGGCCGCCCGCCCGTTGCCGTCGGTGCGGGCAGGTCGGGCGCGGTGTGCTCGTCACCGTCGAGCCCGGTGATCCGCGGCGCGCTCATGGGGCCTACCTTCCCATCAACCCCACCCTCCGTGACGCACTTTGCCGACGCGGGGCCCAAGTGTTGGGCACTCCTTCACCAATGCGACGCCTGCGACCTCTTGGCACGCGAGTGAAAACCCGGGACTCTGAACTGCACATGTCACAAAGGGCGTTGGCCTGCGCAGGGCCGATGAGGAGGACACTTTGAACGGCAGACCCGCATCGAAGCTTTCCGGATCCCGGCGTCTGCGCCGGAGGTCACTCGGCGTCCTCGCGGGCGCCGCCGCTCTGGTCCTCGTCTTCCCGTCCACAGCCCTGGCGGCCCCGCCCGGCGCACTGCCCGCCAACGCCGACGGGCTGGACCAGACGTTCCAGCCCGCCTACGACTACGACACGGACGGCTGCTACTCGACGCCCGCGATCGGCCCCGGCGGCGCCGTCAACGGCGGTCTCAACCCGAGCGGCGCCCTCAACGGCCAGTGCCGCGACGCCTCGGACCTCGACAACACCAACGGCTACTCGCGCTCCAAGTGCAACAACGGCTGGTGCGCGATCGTGTACGCCCTCTACTTCGAGAAGGACCAGGCCCTGCCCGGCAGCAGTCTCGGCGGGCACCGGCACGACTGGGAACACGTCGTGGTCTGGGTGCAGAACAACGAGGCCCAGTACGTCTCGACCTCCAACCACGGCTCGTTCACGGTCCACAACCGCTCGGCGATCCGCTGGGAAGGGACACACCCGAAGATCGTGTACCACAAGGACGGGATCAGCACGCACTGCTTCCGGGCCGCGACCTCCGGCGACGAGCCGCCGGAGAACCACAAGGGGACCTGGCAGTACCCGCCACTGGTCGGCTGGAACGGCTACCCCGCCGGTGTACGCGACACGCTGACCTCGTACAACTTCGGCAGCGCCACGCTCGGCATCAAGGACAGCACGTTCAACTCGCACCTGTCCTCGGCGAAGCCGTCCGGGATCGCGTTCGACCCCAACGCCTGACCCGACGTCACGCGGAAGGCCCGCCCCCGTCGCCGTCGGGGCGGGCCGGCAGGACCCGGGCGGCGAAGCCGGCGACGTCCTGGACGATCCGTTCGGGCTCCTCCCAGTACAGAAGGTGCCCGGCGCCCTCGTACACGACGAGGGTCGAGCCGTGGATCGCGTCGAGGATCCGCTGCTGGTCGGCGCGCGGCAGCACGCTGTCCGCGTCACCCCAGATCACGAGTGTGGGTACGAGGATTCCCCGCAGTGTCGCGGCGAGGTCGGCCTCCAGCAGGCCGCGCATGGTCTCCCGCCACACCCGTGCGGGCACCTTGAGGTTCTCCTCGGCCATCGTCGCCAGGAGTCCGCGGGCCGGCGGCCGGGTCCCGAGGTCGCCGAGCAGATCCTCCACGAAGGCACGCGGGACGGGGTCTTCGAGAGCCTGGATCCTCTCCCACAGAGCCGTGATGCCGGGCTTGTCGGCGAGCGTCGCGGGGACGCCCACCAGGACGAGGCCCGCCACCCGGTCGGGATGGCTGCCCGCCACCAGCCGTGCGGCCACCCCGCCGCTCGACGCCCCGACCAGGACGGCGCGGCCGATGCCGGCCGCGTCGAGGAACTCCACCAGGTCACCGGCGAAGTCCTCCGGCCCGTAGCCGTCCGGGGGCCGTTCGGCGTCACCGTGCCCCCGTTGAGTGAGGGCGTATCCGTGCACCGCGGCGGGGAGCTGCCGGAGCAGCGGTTCGAACGTCCACCAGGAGTCCGCGAGACCGTGCACGAAGACGACGGGAAGGCCGTCCGGACAGCCCGCCTCGGCATAAGGGAGGACGAGCCCGCTCCCCAGCCGGGCGGACTTCACCGCGATCGTGCTCACGGCGGCCCTCCTGACGTCGGTCGGCCCCCTCGCACGCGGACCCGCGGGGCGGCGCCACGATCTCTCTCATCGTAAGGACGGGCGCGGTGGACCGCGCGTCCACGGCGGGACGGTCCACCGCTCCCCGGCCGCTTGCCGGCGACTTTTCAGCGCCCTTCCGGCGGCTCCTCCGGGTGCGCCGCCTTCAACGCTCACCGTTCACATTCATGAACAGCGATTCCTCGCCCCCCACTCGCACAGGAGAATCCGTGTTCAGATCGACGAGATCACCCGGCCGTCGCATACCCACGCTCCTCACCGCCCTCGCCCTGGTGGCGTCGGCCGCGACCGCCGTGGCCGCCGCCCCGCCCACGAAAGCGGCACAGGCCGCCGCCCTCCCCGCCGGCTGGGCCACCGTCGTCAACGCGGGCAGCGGCAAGTGCGTGGACGCCCGGGCCGCCGGAACGGCCGACGGCACGCCGTCCAGCAGTACGCGTGCAACAGCAGCCAGGCCCAGCAGTGGCGGCTCCGCGACACCTCCGACGGACGGGTCCGCGTCGACAGCCGCGGCGACACCACGAAGACCTGGGACGTCGCCGACGTGACGGCCGCGGACGGCGCGGCCGCGGACGGCGCGGCCGCGGGCAAGGCCACCACCAGCCTCACGATCAACAGCGACGACGTCATCGGCGACCACCTGTGGATCTGGCCTGCCGACCACGTCAGCGGCGTCGGCTGGAACACCAACACCGCCGACACCGGGCTCGTGGTCAACGGCCACGACGTCACCATGTACGGCCTGTTCGTCGAGCACTACCAGAAGCACCAGACGATCTGGAACGGCAACGGCGGCCGCACGTACTTCTACCAGAACGAGATGCCCTACGACCCGCCCAGCCAGGCGGCCTGGATGAACGGCTCCACCCAGGGCTACGCCGCCTACAAGGTCGCGAACTCCGTGACCAGCCACCAGGTGTACGGCTTCGGCAGCTACTGCTACTTCAACGTGAACCCGGGCGTCACCGCGGAGCACGCCATCGAGACGCCGGTCAACGCGAACGTGCGCTTCCGCAGCATGGTCACCGTCTCGCTCGGCGGCACCGGCACGATCCGGCACGTCGTCAACGACCGCGGCGGCCCGTCCGACTCCGCCACCGACGTCGCCAACCTCGTCAGCTACCCGTGATCGGGGCCAGGCCCGTGATCGTGAACAGGAAGGGACGTTCCATCCTCGGAATCAGATCCTCCGGTCCGGTGCGCCTCGCGCTGCGGGTCCTCGTACTGCTGGCCACTCTGCTCGGCCTCGCCTCGCCGCCCGCCCAGGCGGCCTCCACGGCGGCCCCGTTCAGGGTGCTCGCCCTCTACAGCGGTACGTGGGACGCCGCGCACATGAGCTTCGTCCGCGAGGCCAACCGGTGGTTTCCGGCCCGGGCCGCCGAGAACGGCTTCACCTACACGTCGAGCACCGACTGGAACCTGCCGGCCAACGGGCGGGCTTCGAGCGGTACATGCGCGGGGGCGGCGGCTGGCTGGGCTTCCACGTCTCCGCGTTCACGACCGAGGCGCAGCAGTGGCCCTGGTACCACCAGCAGTTCCTCGGCAGCGGGAACTTCGGATCCAACACCTGGGGTCCGACGACCGCCGTCCTGCGGACCGAGGACCGCACGCACGCCTCGACCAGGAACCTGCCCGCCACCTTCACCTCGTCGGTCAGCGAGTGGTACAGCTGGTCCAACGACCTGCGACGGAATCCGGACATCAAGATCCTTGCCTCTGTCGACGCAAGCAGCTTCCCCCTGGGAACGGATCCCGATCAGACCTGGTACAGCGGGTACTACCCGATCCGCTGGACCAACGCGAAGTACCGCATGCTGTATGCGAACTTCGGCCACGACGCGATGGACTACGCGTCCGACACCCCGCTGTCGTCCACGTTCGCGAGTGCGCCCCAGAACCGCTTCCTGCTCGACGGGCTGAAGTGGCTCGGCACCACGTGAACCGCTCTTTCCGGAATCGACATCAGGCCAGGCGTTCGACGGTTCGTCATACACTCACCGCCGCCGTGGGCTAGATTTCGAACGCCTCGATTCCGGACTCCATCGGAGGGGCGCTCTGCGCGGAATTACTGGAGCGGTACATGCACCCCTTGGAAGTTGTCAGACCCGCTCCGCCATTGATGCAGGGAGGGCTCGCGGACAGTCTCTTCGAGACGGCGGAACGCGATCCCACCCTGTCTCAGCTGGCCCGCCGTTCGGACGCCGCCCCGGGGGCCTGGGAACCGGTGGCCGCGATCGAACTGCGGGACGAAGTCGTCGACGTGGCCCGGGGCTTCATCGCGGCCGGGATCTTCCCGGGCCACCGCGTGGCCGTCATGGCGCGCACCCGCTACGAGTGGACCGTGCTCAGCTACGCCCTCTGGTCGGTGGGCGCCGAGATCGTGCCGATCTACCCGACGTCGTCGCACGAGCAGGTCGGCTGGATCCTCAAGGACGCCGGCTGCGTCGCGGTCGTGGTGGAGGACGAGCAGGGCATCATGACGGTCGGCTCCGTGTGCGCCTCGCTGCCGACTCTGCAGCACGTCTGGCAGCTGGACTCCGGAGCCCTGACGGATCTGATGGAGCAGGGCCGGTCGGTACCGGTCACCACCGTCGAGTCGATGCGCCGGATCGTGCTGCCCGACTCGACCGCGGTCATCGCCTACACCTCGGGTACGACGGGGCCTCCCAAGGGATGCGCCCTGAGCCACCGCAGCCTGGCGAGTTCCTGCGACACCCTGCTGGCCGGCTGGGGTCACACGGTGGCGCGCTCGGGGCAGCAGCCGGCCATCCTCGCCTTCCTGCCGTTCTCGCACGTGTACGGCCTCATGATCCAGGGGCTGTGCATGCGTGGCGGGATGCTGATGGGGCACGTGCCCGATCTGCGCGAGGAGACGCTGTCCGCCGCCCTGCTGTCCTTCCGCCCCACGTTCCTCTACGCCGTCCCGTCCGTGTTCGAGAAGATCTACAAGAACTTCCTGCGCAAGGCTCAGGAGGCGGGCCGCGGCGCCCTGTTCGAGCGCGCGGTCAGCACGGCGCGGGACTTCGCCGCCGCCTCCGAGCGGCACAGGCTGGGGACGGGTCCGGGCCCCGGATTCGATCTGCGACTGCAACACGCCCTCTACGAGAAGACGGTGTACCGAAAGCTGCGTGCGGCGCTGGGCGGAAGGGTCTGCGGCGCGGTGTCGGGCGGCTCGCCCCTCAACCGTGAACTCGCCCTCTTCTACTCGGGAATCGGGATCTTCGTCCACGACGGATACGGGCTGACGGAAACCAGCGGAGGTATTACGGCCCAGCCGGTGGGCCGGGAGAAATTCGGAACCGTCGGACGCCCCCTGCCCGACATGGAGGTCCAGGTCGCCGAGGACGGGGAGATCCTGGTGCGGGGCCCCGCTGTCTTCCAGGGCTACATCAACGACGAGATGAGCACCCGGGCCGCGCTGTACAACGGCTGGCTGGCCACCGGCGACATCGGCCGACTCGACAGCGAGGGCTATCTGAGCATCACCGGGCGCAAGAAGGACATCGTCATCACGAGCAGCGGCAAGAGTGTGGCTCCCGCGGCTCTCGAGGAGCGGCTGCGCGTCCATCCGCTCATCCATCAGGCGGTCGTCGTGGGCGACAACCAGCCCTGTGTGGGAGCGCTGATCACCCTCGATCCGGATTTCCTGGCGCACTGGCGCTCGGTCCTCGCCATACCGGGCGAGGTGCACGACCGCGAGATGCGCGAGGAGAACGCCCTGCGCGAAGAGGTCAAGCGCGCCGTCGCCGCGGTCAACAGCACCGTGTCGCGCTCGGAGTCGATCCGGGTGTACCGCGTACTCCCCGAGGCGTTCGACCTGGCCAACGGCATGCTCACCCCCTCGATGAAGTTACGCAGGGACGCCATCGCTCAGCGCTACGCCGCCGAGATCGAGGCCATGTACCAATCGTCCTCGCGAGTCCCCCGTAATCTCTCGACCGTTGATCCCTACACCTGGGACGACGCGGACAATGTCTTCAGGTGAGCCGTCGTGTTCACCCGAGCCGTTCGTACGACGCCTGACGTGGTCAGGGCCGGGAGACAGACATGCGACGAGTACACGGGGTCCGGCCGGCGCGGTTGGCCGGGGTGACGGCGCTCCTGGGGGCCGTCGTGGCCTGTGGGAGCACCGAAGCGGGGGCCGGGGACGCCTCGCCCGGCCCCGGCACCGCCCATGCCTCCCCCACCTCCCGCCCCTCGCCGTCGCACGCTCGCTTCGTCGAGGAGATCGAGTGGGCCGACGGTCGCCGCGTGGGCATGTACTACGCCGCGAAGCACGGGCTCATGGAGCAGCACCAGGACACCGCGGGCGGGGCGTGGAGCAAGCCTCGCCTGGTCCACGCGACCAAGTCCGATCCGTGCCAGAGCATCACGCTCAAGGCGTTCGACGGTACGGTCGCGGCCATCGCGAACTGGGGTCCCTACTGCTCCGACGGTGAACCGCCGATGGAGTCGATCGCCGCGGTCGGTACCGAGAACCTGTCGGCGTGGGACACGAAACTCAAGAAGAGCTTCGACGGTTGGGAGAAGGCCGAGGCGTCGGACGGCGCCGACCGCCTCACGTTCACCCGCTCGTCCACCGAGTGGCTGACCCGGCTGCGCTGGAGCCGGACGGACGGCTTCGGCGAGGTGGAGGAGACCCGCCGGTAGGTCCACGGGGCAACGCGCGACAGCGACAGCCTCACCGCCCGGCCGGCTCTCGTCAGGATTTTGCGTCGTGCACGCTTCTTGACGCCTCTTGATCGAGAGACTTACTTTCGCAGCGATTAAAACGATTCAACCGCCAGGCCCCTCAGGGGGTCTCTTCGTGCTGCCCTCCGGGAGTGACAGGAACCATGGACGACCCCACCGCAGTTCACCGGACGGGCATTCCACGCCGTACGCTGCTCGCCGCCGCGGCCACGACTGCCGGGGCGGGTGCGCTCACCTGGGCTGGGCCCGGGAGCGCCGCGGCCGCCTCCGCCGCTTCGGCCGCCTCCGCTTCGGCCACCTCCGCCTCGTCCGCCTTCTCGGGTTTCGCCGAGCCGGGTCGCGCGGTGCGGCCGAAGTTCCGCTGGTGGTGGCCCGACGGCCTGGTGCGGCCCGACGAGATCAGACGGGAGATCGACCAGATCGCCGACGCGGGCTTCGGCGGCGCCGAGATAGCCGCCGTGCACCACAGCGTCGCCGACCCGGCGGTGCTGGACACCGAGCGCCACGGCTGGGGCAGCCCCTCCTGGGTCGCCGGTGTCGAGGCCGCGCTGAGCCAGGCGGCCCGACGCGGACTCACCATCGACCTCACCGTCGGCCCGGCGTGGCCCGCGGCGGTCCCCGGCATCACCCCCGACAGCGGGGCCGCCGTCAAGGAACTCGCCCACGGGGCCGTCACGTTGGCCCCTGGTACCGCCTACTCCGGCCCCGTCCCCGAGCCCGTCCACGAGGCGGCGTCCGGCGTCACCAAGCGGCAACTGCTCCTGGTGCAGGCAGCGCGGGTGAACACCGCGAACTCCACCCGCAAGGAGACCGGCCTCGACCAGGACTCGGTCCGCGACCTCACCTCCACGGTCTCCGGCGGCACGCTCGGCTGGACCGCGCCCGACGACGGCACCTGGGTCCTGATCGCGTACTGGGCGCGCGGCTCCGGCCAGACACCGGAGGCCGGCCCGCACACCGACCCGCCGTCCTACGTCGTCGACCACTTCAGCGCGGCCGGCACCCGAGCGGTGACCGACTTCTGGGAGGCCCACCTCCTCACCCCGGCGATCCGCCGTCTGCTGAAGGTCTCCGGCGGCGCGCTCTTCGAGGACTCCATCGAGCTGGAGACCGACGGGCTCCAGTGGACGCCGGGCCTGCCCGACGCGTTCCGGGAGCACACCGGCCGTTCCCTGCTGCCGCTGCTGCCCGCCGTGATCCTCGACAACAGCAACCAGGTCTTCGCCTTCGAGGCCGCCGCCACCCGCCAGATCCGGCACGACTTCTGGGAGACGGTCTCCACTCTCTTCAACAGGCACCACGTCGGGGCGCTGCGCACCTGGGCCCACTCGCTCGGCCTCCAACTGCGCTCCCAGCCCTACGGGTTGCAGACCGACGCCATCGCCTCGGCCGCGCTCCTGGACATCGCCGAGGGCGAGTCCCTGGGCTTCAAGAACCTCGACGACCACCGCTGTCTGGCCGGCGGCCGTGACATGGCCGGGCACACCGTGCTCTCGTGCGAGGCCGGCGCCTACTCCGGCAGCGCCTACAGCACCACCTGGCAGCGCTTCCTGCGCACCATGGGCGGCGCCTACGCGGCCGGCGTCAACCAGACCGTCGTGCACGGCTTCTCCTACGCCGAGCTGCCGGGCGTCAACTGGCCGGGCTACGCGGCCTTCACCCCGTACAAGGGCACGGCCGGTTACGGCGAGTCCTGGGGACCCCGCCATCCGACCTGGAAGCATGTGCCGGACGTCTCCGGCTACCTGGGGCGGGTGCACCAGGTGCTGCAGACCGGCCGGCCCAGAGCCGATGTGGCGGTGTTCCGGCAGACCGGCTACACCGCCACCGGCATCGGCGCGTCCTGGTTCACCGCCACGGGCATCACCCTGGGCTGGACCCACCAGTTCCTCAGCGGCCCGCTGCTCGACCTGCCCGCAGCCACCGTGCGCCGGGGACGACTCGCACCCGACGGCCCGGCCTACAAGGCCCTGTTCGTCGAGGGCGACTTCTTCTACGGCTCCACGGTGACCCTCGCCCTGCGGGACGCCCGCGCCCTGCTGCGGCTCACCCGCGCCGGACTGCCGATCGTGCTGCTCGGGGCGTGGGACACCGTCGTGCCGTCCGGCATCCCCGACAGCCGCGAGACCGACGAACTGCGTGCGGTCGTCGCGGAGTTGCTCGCCCAGCCGCGGGTCCGTCGCGTCACCGACAAGACCGCGGTGCCGGCCGCGCTCGCCGAACTCGGGGTGCGGCCCGACGTCGGATACGCGACCGCCTCCACCCTCCTCAACGCCCACCGGGTGGCCGACGGCGTCGACTACTACTACCTGTGCAACGGCAAGCACGCCGAGACCGTGAAGCCACCGGTGGCCGCCGTCGACCACGAGGTCACCCTTCACCGCACCACGGCCAAGGGAGTGCCGTACCTACTGGACCCGTGGACCGGAAGAGCCGAACGCGTCGCCCGGTACACCGAGGACGGCGACGCGGTCACCGTGCGGGTCGCCCTCCAGCCCGCGGAGACCCTGGTCGTGGCGATCGGGCGGCCCGGCCTCTTCGGCGACCGCAACGGCGACCGCCCGCACGCGGTCGGCAGCGAGGCCGACGAGGTGCGCTTCACGGACGCCGGACTCACCGTCCGCGCCACGAAGGCGGGCACGTACCGGACCGAGCTGTCCCACGGACGCACGGTGCGTACGTCCCTCAAGGACGTCCCCGAGCCGACGGAACTCACCTCCTGGCGCCTGCGCGTACAGGACTGGCGGCCCGGCGCCACGGCCACCAGGACCACCGTCGTCGAGCACGAACTGACCCTGGACGCCCTCGTGCCCTGGTCGCAGCTCCCGGAACTCGCCGACGTCTCGGGCATCGGCCGCTACCGCACCACGGTCACGCTCGGCGACGCCTGGACGGGCGGCCGGGGCGCACGCCTCGAACTGGGCGCCGTCACCGACACCTGCCGGGTCACCGTCAACGGCCACCGCCTCGACCCGGTCGACCAGATCCATCCGGTGGTGGATCTCGGCGGCCTGCTCCGCCGCGGGCAGAACGTCGTCGAGGTCGAGGTGGCGACCCCACTCGCCAACCGGCTGCGGGTGAGCGATCCCGGGGTGTACGGCGGCCTGGCACGGCAGGCGTACGGACTGATGGGGCCGGTACGCCTCGTGCCGTACGGAGAGGCCCGCGTCGGTCCGCCCGCTCACTAGTGCTGTGACCGTGTTGGTTCGCCGGGTTTGTCAGGCTGCGGTGGTGAGGGGGCGTCCGCCCCAGCGGATGCCTTTCTCGCTGCGGATGCGG
>NZ_JBIRTJ010000021.1:0-186643 GCF_044334695.1 Streptomyces sp. NPDC020747
CGGCCACCGCTCCTCCAGCGATCGGATCGGACGTCACCGCACATCCAACCGCCACGACCGCCGACCCGGCGAACCAACGCGGCCACAGCACTAGAAGCGAAAGGGGCACCCGGCGCGTCCGGCGCCGGGTGCCCCTCTTCATGCCGTACGTCAGTCGTCCCTGCGTCAGTCCTCGCTGGACGCCGACGGGAGCTTGGTCTGGATGAGGTCCATCACCGTGGAGTCGGTGAGCGTGGTGACGTCACCGAGCTGACGGTTCTCTGCGACATCGCGGAGCAGCCGGCGCATGATCTTGCCGGAACGGGTCTTGGGCAGCTCGGCCACCGGCAGGATCCGCTTCGGCTTGGCGATCGGGCCGAGGGCCTTGCTGACGTGGTCGCGCAGGTCGCCCACGAGGCTCTCGGTCTCCGACGCCGTACCCCGCAGGATCACGAAGGCCACGATCGCCTGGCCGGTCGTCTCGTCGGCCGCGCCCACGACCGCCGCCTCGGCGACCGACGGGTGCGAGACGAGCGCCGACTCGACCTCGGTGGTCGAGATGTTGTGCCCGGACACGAGCATCACGTCGTCCACCCGGCCGAGCAGCCAGATGTCGCCGTCGTCGTCCTTCTTGGCGCCGTCGCCCGCGAAGTACTTGCCCTCGAAGCGCGACCAGTACGTGTCGAGGAACCGCTGGTCGTCGCCCCAGATGGTGCGCAGCATCGACGGCCACGGCTCGGTGAGCACGAGGTAACCGCCGCCTCCGTCCGGCACTTCCCGCGCCTCGTCGTCGACGACGGTCGCGGCGATACCGGGCAGCGCCCGCTGCGCGGAGCCGGGCTTGGTCTCGGTGACGCCCGGCAGCGGCGAGATCATCATCGCGCCGGTCTCGGTCTGCCACCAGGTGTCCACGATCGGGGTGCGGTCGCCGCCGATGTGCTTGCGGTACCAGATCCACGCCTCGGGGTTGATCGGCTCACCGACGGACCCCAGCACCCGCAGGCTGCTGAGATCGAACTTCGCGGGGATGTCGTCGCCCCACTTCATGAACGTACGAATGGCCGTCGGCGCCGTGTAGAGGATCGTCACGCCGTACTTCTGCACGATCTCCCAGAAGCGCCCCTGGTGCGGGGTGTCCGGCGTGCCCTCGTACATCACCTGCGTCGCGCCGTTCGCCAGCGGTCCGTACGTGATGTACGAGTGGCCGGTGACCCAGCCGATGTCGGCCGTGCACCAGTAGACGTCGGTCTCCGGCTTGAGGTCGAAGACGGCGTGGTGGGTGTACGCGGCCTGGGTGAGGTAGCCGCCGGAGGTGTGCAGGATGCCCTTCGGCTTACCCGTGGTCCCCGAGGTGTAGAGGATGAACAGCGGGTGCTCGGCGTCGAACGCCTCGGGGGTGTGCTCGGCGGACTGCTTGGCCGTGATCTCGTGCCACCAGACGTCACGGCCCTCGGTCCACGCGACCTCCTGGCCCGTACGGCGGACGACGAGGACCTTGTCCACGCCGTCGACCCGGGAGACCGCCTCGTCGACCGCCGGCTTGAGCGCGGAGGGCTTGCCCCGGCGGTAGCCGCCGTCCGAGGTGATGACCAGCTTGGCGTCGGCGTCCTGGATGCGGGTGGCGATCGCGTCGGCCGAGAAGCCGCCGAAGACCACGGAGTGCGCGGCGCCGATGCGGGCGCAGGCCAGCATCGAGACGACGGCCTCGGGAATCATCGGCAGGTAGATGGCGACCCGGTCGCCCTTCCCGACTCCGAGCTCGGTGAGGGCGTTCGCCGCCCGGGAGACCTCGTCCTTCAGCTCGGCGTAGGTGATGGCGCGGCCGTCACCGGGCTCGCCCTCGAAGTGGATGGCGACCCGGTCGCCGTTCCCGGCCTCGACGTGGCGGTCCACGCAGTTGTACGCGACGTTGAGCTTGCCGTCCTTGAACCACTTGGCGAACGGCGGGTTGGACCAGTCCAGGGTCTCGGTCGGCTCGGTGGCCCAGGTCAGCCGACGGGCCTGCGCGGCCCAGAAGCCGAGCCTGTCAGCCTTGGCCTGCTCATACGCCTCCGCGGTGACGTTGGCGTTCGCGGCCAGGTCGGCGGGCGGCGCGAACCTGCGCTCTTCCTTCAGCAGGTTGGCCAGGCTTTCGTTGCTCACGACATCTCCCTTGCGGTGCTGTGCCAGGGGCGACCGTTGTGTCCCAGGCCACAGCTCATCAGACGGGGACCCCTGGTGACAAGGGCCGTCCGAAAATTGGTTTAGACCTGTGGGCGGGATCATGTGCGCGTGCGGCCTCCCGCGGACACGGGGGGCCATACGTTCCCACGGACGGGAAAGGAGCGCGGTTCAGGCTCGCGAGCGGGGCGGCCCCGTGGGAGGGGTCGGGGCGGGCCCCGGTAAGTGGGCGGTGAGTCCCGGCGACACGCCGTGAACGCGGCGTGCCGCCGGGACTCACGCGACAGTTGCTTCGCCGCACGGATTCGCCAACAGCATCGTGGGCTCGGCGGGGTTTCTGGAACGGGTGGTTCGGGCGGGTGTGACTTTTCAGACAGGTGTGTCGTGCAGTGCCGTCGCCGCGACCCGGTCGAAGACCTCGCCGTCCGGCTCCTCGTGATGAGCGCGCTCCGTGAGGAGATAGGCCTGGGCCTCGCCCACGTGGAAGTACATGCCGTGCAGTTCGAGTGCGCCCTCCTGCAGCGCCCGCGCCACGGAGTCGTGCGCCCGCAGATGCTCCAACTGCTGCACCACGTTGGTCAGACAGAGCTGCTCGACGGCGTCGGCCGGTGCCCGTCCGGCGATGCGCGTCCAGGGCCGGTCCTTGGCGGCCATCCGCTCCAGACTTGGCAGCCCGTGCCGCAGCCACCGCTTCAACGGCGTCTGCGCGCCGCCCGGTTCGGTGTTCATCAGCGCCTGCATCGCCCCGCAGCCGGAGTGCCCGCACACGGTGATGGACCGCACCTGCAGCACCTCCACCGCGTACTCGATGGCGGCCGCGACCGAGTCGTCGGCGCTCTCCTCGCCCGGGGGCGGTACGAGATTGCCGACGTTCCGTACGACGAAGAGGTCGCCCGGGCCGCTGGACGTGATCATCGACGTGACCAGCCGGGAGTCGGCGCAGGTCAGGAAGAGCTGGGAAGGCTGCTGCCCCTCCCGCGCGAGCCTGGCCAGCTCGCCACGCACCAGGGGCGCGGTGTTGCGCTGGAACGAGCTGATGCCGCTGGCCAGTTGGTGCCCGCTCCGACGCCCGGCCTGCGGGGCGCTGCTCTCGGGGCGCTCGCAGTGGTGGTTGCGCCAGGGCGTCCAGGGCCGGCAGTGGCAGTGCGAGGTCTCTCCTGTGCCTCCCTGGACGTGGGGCGCGGCCAGCCGGGCTCCGGTGCGTCCGGTCAGCTCGACGGAGCCGCCCTGTGCGAGGTGCGTGCTCTGCCAGTCGTGCAGCGACTCGTACGCCGCGTGGTCCATGAAGGAGCCGTCCAGCTCGACCACGGCATCGGCTCCCTGGGGCACGAGATGCAGGGTCCGGCTGAGGCGCGGCACGGCGAGGAACGTCAACTGCCCGCGTACGCGTACGTGGTGGACGCCGGCCGAGTCCTCGTCGTGGGTGATCCGGGTGCGGGTGAGCCGGTGCAGGGCGACTCCGACGGCCACGGCGATCCCCAGGAGGACGCCCTCCAGTACGCCGAGGACGACGACGGCGAGGGTCGTGACCGCGTACACCAGCACCTCTCGGTGACGGGTGACCGTGCGGATGTGGTGCAGGGACACCATCTGGATGCCGACGGCCATCACCAGGGCGGCGAGCGCCGCGAGGGGGATGAACTCCAGGACCGGGACCATCAGCAGGGCGGCGACCACCACCCAGACGCCGTGCAGCATCGTGGAGTTCCGGCTGACCGCTCCCGCCTGCACGTTCGCCGAGCTGCGTACGGCCACGCCCGCGACGGGGAGCCCGCCGAGCGATCCGGAGACGATGTTGGCGGCGCCCTGTCCGAGCAGCTCGCGGTCGAGGTCGGAGCGCTTCTGCTGAGTCGGCCGCCCGGCCGTGAGCTTGTCCACGGCGACGGCGCCGAGAAGTGACTGGACGCTGCACACCAGCGTGACGGTGAGCACGGCGGCGGTGATCCCGAGCGCAGGCCCCTCGGGCAGTCCGGCCAGCGCGTGGCTCCGCCAGGACGGCAGGTCGACCTTGGGCAGGGTGAGTCCGGCGAGCACCGCCGTCGTGGTGGCCGCGGTGACGGCGACGAGTGCGGCGGGCACCTTGCGAAGGGCTCGGCCCACGCGTCCGGGGATCCGGGGCCAGGCCAGCAGGACGATCAGGGTCAGGGCGCTCATCGACAGCGCCGCCACCTGGGGGTGGGCCAACTGTCCGGGCAGCTCCCGCATGTTGGCGACGACCGAGCTGCGCGGGGAGCCGCCGAGCACGATGTGCAGCTGGGCGACGGCGATGGTGATGCCGATGCCGGCCAGCATGCCGTGCACGATCGCGGGGCTGACGGCGAGGGCGGAGCGGGCCACCCGCAGGAAGCCCAGGCCGAGTTGGGCGAGACCGGCGAGGACGGTGATGGCGCAGGTCGTACGCCAGCCGAACTTCTGGATGAGATCGGCGGTGACCACCGTGAGCCCGGCGGCGGGGCCGCTCACCTGGAGCGGGGCGCCGCCGAGGCGGCCGGCCACCAGCCCGCCCGCGGCGGCGGCGACGAGCCCCGCCTGCAGCGGGGCCCCAGTGGCGAGGGCGATGCCCAGGGACAGCGGAAGGGCGATCAGGAAGACGGCGATCGATGCGGACAGATCGGCGCCGGCGATGTGGGGGACGCGGGGGAGCCGGGGGGTTCGGCGGCGGGGCTCGGGCGGGCTGTGCGGCCGCCCCTCGTCCGGCATGTGCGATGAGTCGTCGGTGCGGGTGGGGACGCAGGCAGGCATGGTTCCCGTCTTCCTCCGGGGCTACGCGGTCGCTTGGGGCGCGGCCGTGGGTCACGGCGTACAGCGGCGGGATTTCTCAACGCTCGGTAAATGAATCGTAATGGAGAGTAAAGGACGTGTGCGAAAAAGTAGCGCAAATGGGTCAGTAATTCACTCCGGGGAGTGATTAATCATTTTGATCGGCTTGTCGTACTAATTCCTTCCGGGACCCCTGCGATCTTGGGATAGCTGTCGGTTTCTGTCCGTTTTCTCGGGGTTCTCCGGGATTCCACCGCACGGAATCCCTTCCGCTTTGGCCCGACTGAAGGAAGAAGGTGGGCGGAACATGACCACCACTCAGAGGATCGTCGCGGGTGTCACGGCCGCCGCGGCCTGCGCAGCCGCGCTCGCCGGCTGCGGTGTCGGTGACACCGGCGCCGAGAAGGGCGCGCACGGTGACGTCGCCCGCGACGCGACGAAGGCCGCGGGCGCCCCGGCACCCAGGAACGCGGTCCGGCTGATCGGCGACGGCTCCACCGCCTTCACCGGCGCCCAGCCGCACCTGCCGCGCCCCGAGCGGCTGAAGCCCGGTCAGAAACCGCCCCAGTTCGTGGTCTTCTCCTGGGACGGGGCCGGCGAGGACAGCCAGCGGCTGTTCTCGCACTTCCGCAAGGTGGCCAAGGCCAACAACGCGACGATGACGTACTTCCTGAGCGGTGTGTACATGCTTCCGGAGGCGAAGCGTGAGCTGTACCGGCCGCCGCAGCACTCACCGGGCCGCTCCGACATCGGCTTCAATGACGAGCAGGGCATCAAGGACACCGTGCGGCAACTGCGCGGCGCCTGGCTGGAGGGCAACGAGATCGGCACGCACTTCAACGGCCACTTCTGCGGCGGCGGGGGCGGTGTGGGCCAGTGGTCGGTCGAGGAGTGGAAGGACGAGATCGCCCAGGCCAAGTTGTTCGTCAAATCCTGGAAGAGCACCACGGGTACGACGAAGGCCTCCCCGCTGCCCTTCGACTACGACAAGGAACTCATCGGCGCCCGCACTCCCTGCCTGGAGGGGCGGAAGAACTTCATGCGCGCAGCGCGGGAGCTGGGCTTCCGCTACGACACCAGCGGCGTCAACAACCAGGTCTGGCCCAAGAAGGAGAAGGGCCTGTGGGACCTGTCGATGCAGCTCGTCCCCGTCCCGGGGCGTGCCTTCGAGACGTTGACCATGGACTACAACTTCCTGGTCAACCAGTCGGGCGCCACCACCCGGGGCAACCCGGCCAAGCACGAGTACTGGGGCGACCAGATGAGGGACGGCCTGCTCAAGGGCTTCTCCCGCGCCTACAAGGGAAACCGCGCGCCCCTGATCATCGGCAACCACTTCGAGTCCTGGAACGGCGGCACGTACATGCGCGCCGTCCAGGAGACCATTGAGCGCGTCTGCACCAAGCCCGAGGTGCGCTGTGTCTCCTTCCGTCAACTCGCCGACTGGCTCGACATCCAGGACCCGAAGACCCTGGAAAGGCTCCGCACCCTCAAGGTGGGCGAGGACCCGAAGGGCGGCTGGACGTCGTTCCTCTCCGAGCACCCGTCCTCGGCACTCCTCTCCGAGCAGCCCGCCCCGGCCCCGAAGGGCGTCCCGGGGGCACCGGCGGTCAAGCGGTAGCCCTGGCCGGGGTGAGCGAGGTGGGCGGGCGTGAGTGGTCGGCACGCGCCGGCCGGGTGTTGCGGGCGCACCGGGCCGGCACGGGGACCGTCCGGCTGGGCGGGCAGACGGTTGGTCGGTCGGTCGGGCGGGCACGGGGGAGCGGCGCCCGGCCGTACGGCGTGAGGCTCAGGCCCTGGCGGCCTCGGCCTCGCGCAGGACGAACTCGGGGTCGACCTGGGCGGCCAGGTCGGCGCCCGTTCGTTCGTTGCCCCAGGACTGGGCGTTCTTCAGGTGGAAGTGGACCATCTGGCGGGTGTAGCGCTCCCAGTCGCGCTGCTCGTACGTGGCGTCGGCCGCGGCCTGGAGAGCGCGCAGCGCACGGAGGTTGCCGTCCTCCAACTGCTCGAACCTGGGCGGGCGGCCCTTCTCCATGGCGCGCACCCAGTCCGAGTGACCGACCGTCAGCAGCAGGTCGTCGCCGACCTCGCCCCTGAGGAAGTCGATGTCGTCCTGCCCCTGGACCTTGTTGCCGACGACCTTCAGGGTGACGCCGAAGTCGCGCGCGTACTCCTTGTACTGGCGGTAGACGGAGACTCCCTTCCGGGTCGGCTCGGCGACGAGGAACGTGATGTCGAAACGGGTGAACATGCCGGACGCGAAGGAGTCCGAGCCCGCCGTCATGTCGACGACGATGTACTCGCTCTGGCCATCGACGAGATGGTTCAGGCAGAGCTCCACTGCACCGGTCTTGGAGTGGTAGCAGGACACTCCCAGGTCGGCCTCGGTGAACGGGCCGGTGACCATCAAACGGACGGCGCCTCCGTCGAGTTCCACCGGCCGCGCGCAGGCCTCGTACACCGGATTGTCCTCGCACACCCGCAGCAGCCGGGAGCCCTCGCCGGGCGGGGTCGTCTTGATCATCGTCTCGGCGGACGTGATGCGCGGGTTGGAACCGCGGAGGTAGTCCTTGATGAGCGCGAGCCGGTCGCCCATGGCGGGCAGCCGCTGGGCCTCCGTGTCGTCGAGGCCGAGCGCGGGTCCGAGGTGCTGGTTGATGTCGGCGTCCACCGCGACGACGGGCGATCCGGTGGACGCGAGGTGGCGCACGAAGAGCGAGGACAGGGTGGTCTTGCCGCTGCCGCCCTTCCCAACGAAAGCAATTTTCATGTTCATTAAGGTACCGGCGAGATGGCGTCCGGGGGCCGCCACACGTGAAGAAGACCACTCATTAGTGGGGCGCGGGCCTGGTGTGCGTAGGGTCGTACTCATGAGTACGACAGGTGGGAACGCCGACCCGCTCGCGGCGCTGGGGTCGCTGCCCGGCGTGGCCGAATCCGTGGAGTCCGTGCGCAAGGCCGTGGACCGGGTCTACGGGCACCGCATCATGCGGCGCCGCAGCAACGCGATCACCTCGGAGGCGGCGCTGCGCGGCGCGCGCGGTTCCGCGGCGCTGTCCGGTGCCGACTGGGCGCTCGAAGAGGTGCGCCGGCGGGCCGACTTCAGCGGCGACGACGAGGCCCGGGTGGTGGGCTCCGCGCTCAGGCTGACCGCCGAGGCGGGCCAACTCCTGTCCATCTGGAGGCAGTCGCCCCTTCGGGTACTGGCGCGGCTGCACCTGGTGGCCGCCGCCGACAAGGGGGACACGGTCGGGCGTCCACGACGGGACGGTGAATCCGTCACGGAGACAGCCGCGGCCGTCGCCGCGGGACCGCCGTTGATCGGACTTCCGCTGCCGGACGCGGCCGAGGTAGAGGGCCGTCTCGACGGCCTCGCGCGGCTGGTCATCGCCGGGGGTTCCGCGCCCGCCCTGGTGACCGCCGCGATCGTGCACGGCGAACTCCTCGCGCTGCGCCCCTTCGGGTCCCACAACGGCCTGGTCGCGCGCGCGGCCGAACGCATCGTCCTGGTCGGCAGCGGCCTCGACCCCAAGTCCGTCTGCCCGGCGGAGGTCGGTCACGGGGAACTGGGCCGCGCGGCCTACGCCTCGGCCCTCGAAGGCTATGTCTTCGGTACTCCGGAGGGGATGGCGACCTGGATCGCCCACTGCGGCAAGGCGATCGAACTCGGCGCCAGGGAGTCGACGGCGGTGTGCGAGGCGCTTCAGCGAGGGGCCGCGTAGGTATGCGGGCGCCTGGGTGTTTGGGGTCTCCGAGCGCTTGGGTCGCTGAGTGCCTGGGCTCTGAACACCTTGGCCCTTGAGCTCCCCTGAACAGGGTTGCGGCGGTACGGGATCCGTACCGCCGCTGGCATGTCCACCCGGTTACCAAGCGTCCTCGAGATATTGCCCATCAGGTCGGGAACTGTTGCCCGTCGCCTGGTGCGGCTGGCCCGTAATCGACGGGTCGACGTCGCGTGGGTGCCCGGTTTTCATGCGCGGTCCGTGGGGCCTCGGTTGCGTTTGAAGGTAATCCTCTCGGATGTCCTTGGTCTCGCGGGCCGTTAACCCCTTTGTACTCCTGGTCCGGAGGAAGCGGAACCCCTCGCCGTACTTCTTTACTTTTAGGATCAAAGGGAGTGAATCGGGCGCACTCGCGGTCCGTGGATCACACGGCTGCGCCGCGCCGGCGGTTCGCGTACCAGACCAGACCCGCCGTGGCGGCCGCCGCTCCTATCGCCGCGGCGGCGACGAGGGCCGGCCGCGGCGGCACCGACAGCCGCTGCTTCAGCCGGACCGGGTGGTGGAAGTCGAGGATGGGCCACGCGCGCGCGGTGGCCTCGCGGCGCAGTGCGCGATCGGGGTTCACGGCGTGCGGATGACCGACCGCTTCGAGCATCGGGATGTCGGTCGCCGAGTCGCTGTAGGCGTAGCAGCGCGAGAGGTCGTACCCCTCGGACGCGGCCAGCTCCTTGACGGCCTCGGCCTTCGTCGGGCCGTACGCGTAGTACTCCACCTCGCCGGTGAAGCAGCCGTCGTCGCCCACGACCATCCGGGTCGCCACCACCCGGTCCGCGCCGAGCAGTTCGCCGATGGGTTCGACGACCTCCGCCCCCGACGTGGAGACGATCACGACGTCCCGGCCGGCGATGTGGTGCTCCTCGATGAGGGAGGCGGCCTCGTCGTAGATGATCGGATCGATCAGGTCGTGAAGGGTCTCGGCGACGATCTCCTTCACTTGTTGGACGTTCCAGCCGCGGCACAGCGCCGACAGGTACTCGCGCATCCGCTCCATCTGGTCGTGGTCGGCGCCGCCCGCGAGGAAGACGAACTGGGCGTATGCGGTGCGCAGCACGGCCCGGCGGTTGATCAGACCGCCTTGGTAGAACGACTTGCTGAAGGTGAGCGTGCTCGACTTCGCAATGACCGTCTTGTCCAGGTCAAAGAAGGCCGCTGTGCGGGGCAAGGAGTGGTTTTCCACGGGGTCGAGCATATGCGCCCGCCATTCGGGCTAGTGTGGGGCGCGTGGGTTTGCCTGAGAGGGCTCTCGGGTACACCATGGAAGTCACGGATCGTTCGCGACCGTGCTAACCCGGTCCGGCTCCTCCCCCCCCGAGTCAGACCGTGGGGACGACCCCCGCTCTCCCCCCCGGCGGGGGTCGTCGCATGTCCGGGTGGGTTTTCAACCTTACTTTTTCGAACGCCGGGCCCTGTTGTGCGGGCTGCGGCGTTCCTCTGTGTCTGCACAGGATTCGTCACTTTGAGTAGTCGCTGTGCTGCTCTGTGGAAGTCGTACAACAATCACCCATCGGTCACTCGCCGGTCACCGGTTTGGGTGAAGGCGATATTCACAACCATCGAGTTGTCCACAGTTATCGACCAAGATCCACACGTTTTCCTGGATCGCTGCACCGTGATTCCAACGCGCACCGCTCGCGGCAGTTCATGGCCGGTTCCGATTGTCCGGCGGCTATGGCCGGTTCGTATCGGCGGTTCATATGGAGGGCCGGTTGCCGGTTCTTCGCGCGGGCGGGAATCGCGGGGCCGCAGGGGCGCCGCGAGGAAGCAGCGAAGGGGGCTGGAGATCGTGGCGGGAGCAATCACACACGACCGGCTGTCGGCCGCCGAGGGGCGGCAGGGCGGACCGTTGATCGTCACGGAGGACGCGGATCTGCTGGACGACCTGCTGCGGCTGTGCGCCGCGGCCGGCGCCCGGCCCGAGGTCCACCACGGGGTGCCGGAACGTGGCGGCGGCTGGGAGACGGCGCCCCTGGTGCTCGTCGGCGACGATGCCGCGCGGCGGGTGCGAGGGGCCGCGCGCAGACGCGGCGTGGTGTTGGTGGGGCGGGATCAGGACGATTCCGGGGTCTGGCGGAGGGCTGTGGAGATCGGCGCCGACCATGTTCTGCTGCTGCCGGATGGCGAACAATGGTTGGTCGACCGGATCGCCGACGTGGCCGAGGGAGTCGGTCCGCCCGCCCTCACCGTCGGCGTGATCGGCGGTCGCGGCGGTGCCGGGTCCTCCACGCTCGCCTGCGCGCTCGCGGTCATCTCGGCGAGCCAGGGCAGGCGCACGCTCCTCGTCGACGCGGATCCGCTGGGCGGCGGACTCGATGTACTCCTCGGAGGAGAGGCCGCCGAAGGGCTGCGCTGGCCGGACTTCGCCGCGTCGCACGGCCGGGTCGGCGGCGGCGCCCTGGAGGAGTCGCTGCCCTCGCTGCACGCCCTCCGGATCCTCAGCTGGGACCGCGGCGACTGCGTCACGATCGCACCCGAGGCCGTCCGGGCCGTGCTGGCCGCTGCCCGGCGGCGAGGCGGGGCGGTGGTCGTGGACCTGCCGCGCCGGATCGACGAGGGCGTCGCGGAGGCCCTCGCCCAGGTGGACCTGGGTCTCCTCGTGGTCCCCGCCGAACTGCGCGCCGTCGCGGCGGCCGGGCGGGTGGCGTCCGCGGTCGGCATGGTCCTGAAGGACCTGCGCGTAGTGGTGCGCGGACCGTACGCGCCCGGTCTGGACGACAGGGAGGTCGCCCGACTGCTCGGGCTCCCACTGGCCGGCGAAGTGCCGGTGGAGACGGGGCTGTTGGAGGCCCAGGAGCGAGGAGCCCCGCCCGGCGCTGACGGCCGGGGGCCGCTGGCCCGCTTCTGCTCGACGTTCTGGGAGCGGACGGCTGTCGCGGGAGGGGGCGTATGAGCGGCGGCACGCGCGTGCGTGGCGCCGCGGCGGGGCAGGCGGGAGTCTCGGGCGGGCGTACGGGGGCGGCTTCGGATATGGGGCTGCCTTTGGACGAAGGGCCTGCGGGTCGCCGGGCGAGCGGGGGTCTGGGCGCGGATGTGAGGCCTGCGGGTCGCCGTGCGAGCGGAGGTTTGGCTGCGGATGTGGGGCTCGCGGGGTGGCGTACGGGCCTGAGTGGGCCCGGGGACGCGAGCTCGGCGGGTCGGCGTGCGGGCGGGAACGCGGCTTCTGACACGGGGCTGTTGGACGGGGTCCGGCAGTGGCTCGCCGAGAGCGGGGCCGAGCCGACTCCCGCGCGCGTGGCGCAGGCCCTGCGGGAACAGGGGCGGGTGCTCGGGGACGCCGAAGTGCTCGGGGCGGCCGAGAGGTTGAGGTCGGAGCTGGTCGGCAGCGGGCCGCTGGAGCCGCTGCTCGGTGATCCCTCGGTCACCGACGTGCTGGTCTCGGCGCCCGACCGGGTGTGGGTGGACCGGGGCGGCGGCCTGGAGCTGACGGCCGTCTCCTTTCCGGACGCGGCGGCCGTACGACGCCTCGCGCAGCGCCTGGCGGCCGTGGCCGGGCGGCGGCTCGACGACGCGCATCCCTGGGTGGACGCGCGGCTCCCGGACGGCACCCGTCTGCACGCGGTACTGCCACCGGTCGCAGTCGGCTCGACATGCCTGTCGCTGCGGGTCGTACGGCCACGGGCCTTCACGCTCTCCGAGCTGGTGGCGGCGGGGACGGTACCGCCGGGCGGGGACCGGCTGCTGCGGGCGCTGCTCGACGCGAGGCTGTCCTTCCTGATCAGCGGCGGTACGGGCAGTGGCAAGACGACGCTGTTGAGCGCCCTGCTGGGCCTCGTCGGGCCGGGTGAGCGGATCGTGCTCGCCGAGGACTCGGCGGAGCTGCGCCCCGACCATCCCCACGTCGTACGGCTGGAATCCAGACCCGCCAACCAGGAGGGCGCCGGACTCGTCACGCTCCAGGACCTGGTGCGCCAGGCCCTGCGGATGCGGCCGGACCGGTTGGTCGTCGGCGAGGTGCGCGGGCCTGAAGTAGTCGCTCTTCTGGCAGCTCTGAACACTGGCCATGAAGGCGGCTGCGGGACCGTCCACGCCAACGCGGCCTCGGGAGTGCCGGCCCGGCTGGAGGCGCTGGGCACGGCCGCTGGGCTCGACCGGGCCGCTCTGCACAGCCAGGTGGCGGCCGCGCTCTCGGTGGTGCTCCATCTCGTACGCGACCGGGCCGGGCGGCGGCGGATCGCCGAGGTACATGTGCTGGAACGGGATCCGGCGGGGCTGGTGGTGACGGTGCCGGCACTGCGGTGGGGCGCGGATGCCTTCACGTACGAGCGGGGGTGGGAGCGGCTGCGGGGGCTGCTCGGCGGCACCGGGGACGTCGGGGACGGCTGGGGCTCCGGGGACGCCGCGGACTCCGGGGACTCGGGGCGCCCTGGGTCCTCCGGGACCTGGGGCGGCGGTCTGGCATCGGCGAAGTCGGGGAATTCGGTGAAGTCCGCGAGAGGGGTGAGGGGTTGTGACGGGGGTCGGTGAGGTGTCGGTGCCCGTGAGTGCCGCGATGGCGTGTGCCGGTGTGGCGGCCTGGCTGATGGGCGGGCCGGGGGCGCGGCGGGCACGGCTGGTGTGTGCGGGCGGCGGTGCGGTGGGGGTCGGGCCGCCGGTGTGGGAGCGGGCCGTGCGGGCCGGAGAGCGGCTGCGGCGGTGGCACCGGCTGCGGGGCGAGTGGTGGGTTCTGGTCGCCGGGGCCGTGGTCGGCCTGCTCGGGGCGTCCGTGGTGCCGCTCGTCGCGGGGGCACTCGGGGTGCCGCTGGTCCGACGGGCCAGGCGTGCGGGGGCGGCACGGCGGGCGCGGGAGCGGCGGGCCGACGCCGTGATCGCGCTGTGCGGGGCGCTCGCGGGGGAGGTGCGCGCCGGGCGGCAGCCGGGTGAGGCCCTGCTCGGCGCGTCCCGTGACTCGGGCGGGCTCGGCCGCGCGCAGGCGGTGGTGCTGGCGGCGGCCCGGTTCGGCGGGGACGTGCCCGGCGCGCTCACCGACGCGGCACGACGACCGGGAGCCGAAGGACTGCTGGGCCTCGCCGCGTGCTGGCGGGTCGCCGTGGACCGGGGCGCCGGACTCGCGGCCGGGCTCGACCGGCTGGAGGGCGCGTTGCGCGCGGAGCGGGACCAACGGGCCGACCTGCGTGCCCAGTTGGCCGGGGCACGGTCCACAGCGGTCCTGCTGGCGGGACTGCCGGTGCTCGGACTGCTCCTCGGCACCGCGCTCGACGCCGATCCGCTCCATGTCGTGCTGCACACCGGCGCGGGGCTGGGCTGTCTGTTCGTCGGCGGGGTCCTGGAGGGCGTCGGACTGTGGTGGGTGCTGCGGATCGTACGGGGAGCGGAGGCGGGATGAGCACGGAAGTTGTCCACAGGCTGGGGGTCGAGCTGTGCGTCGTGGTGGCGGTGTGGGCGCTCGCCCGGGCCCTGGGTACGGCGCGGCGGGAGCGGAGAACGCGAAGGCGGTTGAAGGCCGTGGTGCCCGTGGGCACGGGGGCGGCTGTGGGCACCGGGCCGGCCGTGGAGTCGGAGTCCGGCGGGCGGCGCCTGGAGATGCGCGGTGAGCTGAGGCGGTGGCTGCCGGTCTTCGGTGCTCTGAGCGTCTGTTGGGCCGTCGTCGGCGGCGCGACCGGGGTCGTGGTCGGGCTGGTTGCCGGCTTCGGGATGTGGCGGTGGCAGCGGAGACCGGCGCCGGTGGAGGAGTTCGACGTGGGGCTGGCCACGCGGCAACTGCCCCTCGCCGCCGATCTGCTGGCCGCCTGTATCGCGGCGGGTGCCGGTCCCGCTGTGGCCGCCCAGGCGGTGGGGGAGGCGCTGGACGGGCCCGTGGGGCAGCGCCTGGCGCGGGGTGCGGCCGAGGTACGGCTCGGAGGCGAACCGGCCGAGGCGTGGCGGGGATTGGCCGCCTTGCCCGGGGCTCGGGCGCTGGCCCGGTTGCTGGAGCGGGCGGGCGAGTCCGGGGTACCGGCGGCGGGGCCCGTCGCACGCATCGCCGCCGACGCCCGCGCGGAGTGGGGGCGCACCGCCACGGCCCGTGCTCGGCGGGCGGGTGTCCTGGTCACCGCGCCGGTGGGGCTGTGCTTCCTGCCCGCCTTCATCGCCATCGGCGTGCTGCCCGTGGTGATCGGGCTCGCGGGCGGGGTGCTGGGTGGGGGTGGTGGGTGACGTACGGAATGGCGTGAACGACGAGTGATCAAGGTCGGCTAAACGGCGAACGGCCAAGTGCCGTGGGGCCGAAGGGCCAAGGTCCAACTTCAAAGGTCAACGGAACAGAGCTGTACGGGGGTTCGGATGAGCAAGGCAATGCGGCGAGTACGAGTGCGAGTGCTGGGGCCGGTGCGGGCGTGGGTCCTGGCGGGCCGGGACTGGAAGGCGCGGAGGGACGCCGGGATGGTCACCTCCGAATACGCCATGGGGTTGATCACGGCCGTGGGGTTCGCCGTGGTGCTCTATGAAGTGCTGACCAGCGGGCAGGTGCGTGGCGCTCTGCAGGACATCGTGGGGCGGGCGCTCAATGGACAGTTCTGAGGCTGGGGCGTCCGGTGCGGACGTGCCTCTGGAGATGTCCCGGGACCGGGGTTTCGTGACGGCGGAGGCGGCCGTGGTGCTGCCCGTGCTGGTCGCGTTCGCGATGGCGCTGATCTGGGCGCTGATGGCGGCGGCCGCGCTGATCCAGTGCGTGGACGCGGCCAGGGCGGGGGCCCGCGCGGCGGCCAGGCAGGACCCGCCGGGCACGGTGCTGGCGGCGGCCCGCGACACGGCGCCGAGCGGCGCGCGGGTCACCGTCCGGAGAGAGGGCGACCTGGTGCACGTACGGGTCGAGGCGAAGACACCGGGGCCCGACGCGCTGACCCTGGACCTGACGCACGAGGCCGCGGCCCTGGCCGAGGAGACGGTGGGGGCGGGCGGATGAGGAGGGAAGGACTCCGGTCACGTGCGAAGGCCGCTACGAGAGCGAGTGGGAGGGCGCTTGCGCGAGTGGGCACGGGTCCGCGTGGGCGGGCGCGTGCAAGGGCCGTCGCCAGGGCCCCCGTGAAGGCCTTCGCGTCGGACCGAGGGTCGGCGACCGTTTGGACCGTGGGTGCGATCGCCGTGCTGTGCGTCGTGTTCGGTGCCGTCCTTGCCATGGGCCAGGCGGTGGTGATCCGTCACCGCGCGGGCGGAGCGGCCGACTTGGCGGCGCTCGCGGCGGCCGACCGCTGGATGGAGGGTGGGGCGGCGGCCTGCGGGCAGGCGGAGCGGGTGGCACGGGCCCAGGGCACCCGGGTCGTGCGGTGTGCCGTCCAGGGCGAGGTCTCGGACGTCACGGTCGCGGCGGGACGGGGACCGTTGACGGCGGAGGTACGGGCCAGGGCGGGACCGGCGGGGCCTGTAGGGCCCGTAGGGCCTGTGGTTCCGGCCGGTCCTCCCGGATCGGCGGGGTCGGCGGATCCGCCGGGATCAGCTGGTCCCGGCACACCTCCGGCGCCGACCAGAGCGTCCGGCCGAGCCGTCGAGGAGGTGGGGCCGTAACCCTCAGCCTCAGCTCTCCCCGGCCGGCTTCTCCGGTGCCCCCTTCAGCAGCACCGTCAGCAACCGCACGGCTCCCCGTTTGTGCAGTGGCTCGTTGCCGTTGCCGCACTTGGGGGACTGGATGCAGGACGGGCAGCCGGCGTCGCACTCGCAGGAGGCGATGGCCTGGTGGGTGGCGGTGAGCCACTCGCGGGCCGTGTGGAAGGCGCGTTCCGCGAAGCCGGCGCCGCCGGGGTGGCCGTCGTAGACGAAGACGGTGGGCAGCAGGGTGTCCGGGTGCAGCGGGACGGAGACGCCGCCGATGTCCCAGCGGTCGCAGGTGGCGAAGAGCGGCAGCATGCCGATCGACGCGTGTTCGGCGGCGTGCAGGGCGCCGCCGAGGATCTCGGGGTTCACGCGGGCGGCGTCGAGCTGGTCCTCGGTGACCGTCCACCACACGGCACGGGTGCGGAGGGTGCGGGGCGGGAGGTCGAGTTTGGTCTCACCGAGCACCTCGCCGGTGATGACACGACGACGCAGGAAGGAGACGACCTGGTTGGTGACTTCGACGGAGCCGTAACACAACCGGCCGTCGCCCCAGGGGACTTCGACGTCCGTCTCCAGGACGGAGATGGTGGTGGTGTCGCGGGCGACCGTCGAATACGGGGGGTTGGCCTCCTCGACCAGGGCGACGGAGTCGTCCAGGTGGAGCTCCTTCACCAGGTACGTACGGCCCTGGTGGAGGTGGACGGCGCCCTCGTGGACGGTGGTGTGCGCGGCCGCCGCGTCGACCGTGCCCAGCAGGCGCCCGGAAACGGCCTCCACGATCTGTACGGGGCTGCCGCCCCCGCCGCGGATGTCGGCCAGATCGGCGGCCCGTTCCCGGCGGGTCCAGTGCCATGACTTCGTACGGCGGCGCAGCAGCTTCGCGGCCTCCAACTGCGGCAGCAGCTCGGCGGTGGCGGGGCCGAAGAGGGGCAAGTCGTCCTCGGTCAGCGGAAGTTCGGCGGCCGCGGCGCACAAGTGGGGCGCCAGGACGTACGGGTTGTCGGGGTCGAGGACGGTGGATTCCACCGGCTGGTCGAACAGGGCCTCGGGGTGGTGGACGAGGAACGTGTCCAGCGGGTCGTCGCGGGCGACCAGGATCGCCAGCGCCCCCTGCCCGGAGCGACCGGCGCGGCCCGCCTGCTGCCACAGGGAGGCCCGGGTGCCCGGGTAGCCGGCGATGACGACGGCGTCCAGTCCGGAGACGTCGATGCCGAGTTCGAGGGCGGTGGTGGCGGCGAGGCCGAGGAGTTCGCCGGAGTGGAGGGCCTGTTCCAGGGCGCGGCGTTCCTCGGGGAGGTAGCCGCCGCGGTAGGCGGCCACGCGGCGGGCCAGCGAGCGGTCGATCTCCGAGAGGCGTTCCTGGGCGATCACCGAGATCAGCTCGGCGCCGCGTCGCGACCGTACGAAGGCGACCGAGCGGACACCCTGCACGGTCAGGTCGGTGAGGAGGTCGGCGGTCTCGGCGGTGGCGGTTCGGCGGACGGGCGCGCCCTTCTCGCCGTGGAGTTCGGTGAGGGGCGGTTCCCAGAGGGCGAACACCAGTTCACCGCGGGGTGAGGCGTCGTCGGCGACCTCCAGTACGGGCAGGCCGGTGAGACGGGAGGCGGCGACCGAGGGCTCGGCGGCGGTGGCCGAGGCCATCAGGAAGACGGGAGAGGAGCCGTAACGGGCGCACAGGCGGCGCAGCCGGCGCAGCACTTGGGCGACATGGGACCCGAAGACGCCCCGGTAGGTGTGACATTCGTCGATGACGACATAGCGCAGGGCGCGCAGGAAGGAGGACCAGCGGGGGTGTGACGGAAGTATCCCGCGGTGCAGCATGTCGGGGTTGGTGAGGACGTAGTTGGCGTACTGGCGTACCCATTCGCGCTCTTCGACGGGTGTGTCGCCGTCGTAGACGGCGGAGCGTACGGCATTGCCCAGAGGTTGTGAAAGTTCCTTCACAGATCGGCGCTGGTCGGCCGCCAGTGCCTTCGTCGGAGCGAGGTACAGCGCGGTCGCGCCACGGCCGTTCGGGGCCTCGGAGCCGTCGAGGAGCGTCGACAGGACCGGGACGAGATACGCGAGGGACTTCCCGGAGGCCGTGCCCGTGGAGACGATCACCGAGTCGCCGTCCAGGGCGTGCTCGGCGGCGAGTGCCTGGTGGGCCCAGGGATGTTCGATTCCCGCTGACTGCACCGCGGCGATGACCTCCGCGCGGATCCGGTCGGGCCACACGGCATGACGACCCTCACGTGGGGGCAAGTGCTCCGTATGAGTGATGCGCGAAGCCCGGCTCGGCCCCGAGGCGAGCCGGTCCAGGATCTCGCCCGGCGAGGGGCGGGATGCGGTGTCCGTCGAGGTTCGATCGGATCGGTGATTCTTGGCCATCGGCATCGAGTGTGTCACTGGCATGACGGACAATGGACCCAAGGCGTCGTGCACGCCTGCCGGTAAGTGATTGAATGCCATCGCGGCTGGCGAACCGTCCCGGGGGCTCTGCCGAGGTGTCCCTTGGGATGACCGCTCGATAGCAAGGTGCTGGAGGATCCGTGGACCTGTCCCTGTCGACCCGTACCGTCGGCGATCGTACGGTCGTCGAGGTCGGTGGCGAAATCGATGTATATACCGCGCCCAAGCTGCGCGAGCAGTTGGTCGAGCTGGTGAACGACGGCAGTTTTCACCTCGTCGTAGACATGGAGGGCGTGGACTTCCTCGACTCCACCGGGCTCGGCGTTCTGGTCGGCGGCCTGAAGCGGGTGCGTGCCCATGAGGGTTCGCTCCGGCTCGTCTGCAATCAGGAGCGCATTCTGAAGATCTTCCGCATCACCGGCCTCACCAAGGTGTTCCCGATCCACACCTCGGTCGAGGAAGCGGTGGCGGCCACCGACTGACCGGCCGTGGACCGGCCCGTCCCTGACTGGCCGGTCAGCGGCCGACAGCCGGATCCCGGGCCGTGTCCGGGAGGCAGAAGTCAATGGAGGGGGGCCGGGTCTCGGCGACCCGGCCCCCCGACCGCACGCCCGTAGTTCCGAGGGGGATGCATGGCCACCGTTGAACTCCGCTTCAGCGCGCTGCCCGAGCACGTCAGGACCGCCCGTCTGGTGGCGGCAGCGGTGGCGCGCAGGGCCGGAGTGGACGAGGCCGTTCTCGATGAGGTCAGGCTCGCCGTCGGCGAAGCCTGCACCCGGGCCGTCGGCCTGCACCAGAGTGGCGGAATCTCGGCGCCGGTGCGGGTGTCGCTGATCGAGGAGGAGAAGCAGTTCTCCATCGAGGTCGGCGACGAGGCCCCGCACACGGTTCCCGGCGACAAGACGCCGGGCGCCCATGGCGGAGCCAACGGCGTGGACGTTGAGACCGAGGAGGACGAGATGGGCCTCGCGGTCATCAGCGGCCTCGTCGACGACGTCGAAGTGACCGCCGGTGAGAACGGCGGCCTGATCAGGATGAGCTGGCCCACCACGCCGCCGGCTGCGCTCGTTCCCTGATCCGCCCCCTGGTACTGCCCCAACATGTGCGAAAGGGCCCTGCTGAGCAGGGCCCTTTCGCATGTCTGCTTCCTTTTCTGATCAAGCCCCGCGTTTTCGTGAATCAATTCACTATCTGGATTACGATCAACAATACGATCGGCTTTTCGCCACGCCGGGCGCCAATGGATCACGCGTCAATGCTTTTGAGGCATTACCGCTTTCGGGTTCCGTAGCGGTACGTGGATCATTTGCTGAAGAGCATGTGAAGGCTGATTCCACTTACCGCGCACTGTTTTGATCAGGTTCCGGTACCTACAATCCGTCCACATCTTGAGCTCGGTCCAAGCGTCAAGGAGGACGAATGGCGGGGCTGTCTTCCCCTCATCAGTTTGACCAACCCACAACCTTCGCAGCCGCAGTACTGACCGACGACAACCGTCTCATCGTGATGGTCATCGCGGCCGTCGCCCTTGCGGCGCTTGTCGTCGCCGGGGTCCTGGTACGCCAGGTACTCGCGGCGGGCGAGGGCACCGAGAGCATGAAGGAGATCGCGGTGGCGATCCAGGAGGGCGCGAATGCCTACCTGGGGCGTCAGATGCGCACGCTCGGCGTTTTCGCCGTCGTGGTGTTCTTCCTGCTCATGCTGCTGCCCGCGGACGACTGGAATCAGCGCGCCGGACGATCGGTCTTCTTCTTGATCGGCGCGGCGTTCTCGGCGACCACCGGCTATATCGGCATGTGGCTCGCCGTGCGCAGTAATGTCCGCGTGGCCGCCGCGGCACGGGAAGCGACTCCGGCGGAAGGTGAGCCCGAAAAGGATCTCACCGCCGTCTCGCACAAAGCCATGAAGATCGCTTTCCGCACGGGCGGCGTCGTCGGCATGTTCACCGTGGGGCTCGGACTCCTTGGTGCGTCCTGTGTGGTTCTCGTCTACGCGGCCGACGCGCCCAAGGTCCTGGAGGGCTTCGGGCTCGGTGCCGCGCTGATCGCCATGTTCATGCGTGTCGGCGGTGGCATCTTCACCAAGGCCGCCGACGTCGGCGCCGACCTGGTCGGCAAGGTCGAGCAGGGCATTCCGGAGGACGACCCGCGCAATGCCGCGACCATCGCGGACAACGTGGGCGACAACGTCGGCGACTGTGCGGGCATGGCCGCCGACCTCTTCGAGTCGTACGCCGTCACGCTCGTCGCCGCGCTGATCCTCGGCAAGGCGGCGTTCGGCGACTCCGGGCTCGCCTTCCCGCTGATCGTGCCCGCGATCGGCGTACTCACCGCGATGATCGGCATCTTCGCCGTGGCTCCGCGCCGTTCGGACCGCAGCGGGATGAGCGCCATCAACCGCGGGTTCTTCATCTCCGCGGCGATCTCGCTGGCGCTCGTCGCGGCGGCGGTCTTCGCCTATCTGCCGTCCTCGTACGCCGATCTGGACGGTGTCACGGACGAGGCCATCCTCGGTCACGCCGGCGACCCGCGGTTCCTCGCGCTCGTCGCGGTCGCCATCGGCATCGTCCTGGCCGCGCTGATCCAGCAGCTCACCGGCTACTTCACGGAGACCACCCGGCGTCCCGTACGGGACATCGGCAAGACCTCGCTGACCGGCCCGGCCACCGTCGTCCTCGCCGGTATCTCGCTCGGTCTCGAATCGGCCGTCTACACCGCCCTGTTGATCGGCCTCGGCGTATACGGGGCCTTCCTGCTCGGCGGTACGTCCATCATGCTGGCGCTCTTCGCGGTGGCCCTGGCCGGTACCGGCCTGCTCACCACGGTCGGCGTCATCGTCGCCATGGACACCTTCGGTCCGGTCTCCGACAACGCGCAGGGCATCGCCGAGATGTCCGGCGACGTCGAGGGCGCGGGCGCGCAGGTGCTCACCGACCTGGACGCCGTCGGCAACACCACCAAGGCCATCACCAAGGGCATCGCCATCGCGACCGCGGTACTGGCGGCGGCGGCGCTCTTCGGCTCGTACCGCGACGCGATCCTCACGGCCGCGAACGAAGTGGGCGAGAAGGTCTCAGGGCCTGGCGCGCCCATGAACCTGATGATGGACATCTCACAGCCCAACAACCTGGTCGGGCTCATCGCGGGCGCCGCGGTCGTCTTCCTCTTCTCGGGGCTGGCGATCAACGCGGTCTCGCGCTCCGCCGGGGCCGTGGTCTACGAGGTGCGGCGGCAGTTCCGCGAGCACCCCGGGATCATGGACTACACCGAGAAGCCCGAGTACGGGCGCGTCGTCGACATCTGCACCAAGGACGCGCTGCGCGAGCTGACCACACCGGGGCTGCTTGCCGTACTGACGCCGATCGCGATCGGCTTCACGCTCGGGGTCGGCGCGCTCGGCTCGTTCCTCGCGGGCGCCATCGGCACCGGCACGCTGATGGCGGTGTTCCTCGCCAACTCCGGTGGCGCGTGGGACAACGCGAAGAAACTCGTCGAGGACGGCCACCACGGCGGCAAGGGCAGCGAGGCCCATGCCGCGACGGTGATCGGCGACACGATCGGCGACCCCTTCAAGGACACCGCGGGGCCGGCGATCAACCCTCTCCTGAAGGTGATGAACCTGGTGGCGCTGCTCATCGCGCCCGCGGTGGTCAAATTCAGCTACGGCGAGGACAAGAGCGTGGGCATGCGGGTTCTCATCGCGGTGCTCTCGTTCGCCGTCATCGTGGGCGCGGTGTACGTGTCCAAGCGGCGAGGCATCGCCGTGGGTGACGAAGGCAACTCCGAGCGGGTGGCCAAGTCGGTGGATCCGGCGGTGGTTTCGTAGCCATCGGACAACCGGCCGGGTCATAGCCCGGTAGGGCTCCGCTCAACGGGCGGGCGGACGGCGCGTATTGACGTGCCGTCCGCCCGCCCGTGTGTGTCCACGCCCTGTTCGTGAGCCTTATCTCGCTTGGTGCAAATGGCTTCAATAACGGATGAAGTGGACCTTCGTCACGCTGGTGTCGCCCACTTGGCGTGTATGTTCCGGGGCCGAGAGCCATGGAAGGGACCAATCCGGTGAACAAGAAGCTCGCGGCCGCACTGTCCGGCGGTGCGGTACTGGTACTGGCGCTGTCGGGATGCAACAGTGACGACAACAGCGACAAGCTGAACTCCTGGGCCAAGCAGGTGTGTGACGCGGTGCAGCCGCAGGCGGTGAAGATCGAGGCCGCCAATACCGCGATCCAGAAGCAGACCTCGGACAACAGCACCCCGGCGGACGTCCAGAAGACCGACTCGAAGGCCTTCCAGGACATGTCCGACGCCTACAAGGCGATCGGTGCCGCCGTGAACAAGGCCGGGGCGCCCGACGTCGACGACGGCGAGAAGAAGCAGAAGGACGCCGTCACGGAGCTCAACACCATCTCCTCGTCGTACGCCGACCTCAAGAAGCAGGTCGACGGCCTCGACACGAAGGACCAGGCGAAGTTCGCCGACGGTCTCAAGGGGATCGCCACCCAGCTCGACAAGCTCAGCCAGAGCGGCAACGACGCCCTCAAGAAGCTGGAGGAGGGTGACGTGGGCAAGGCGATGGCCAAGCAGGAGAGCTGCAAGTCCGCCTCCACGTCGCCGTCGGCGAACAAGGCCTGAGGAGCGAGACCCCACCCTGGGGCATCGATCGTTCGTCAACCGAAAGAGGGCCCGGTACGCGCACGCGTACCGGGCCCTCGGCCTGTCTCCACGGACACCGCCCGCGGACGCGGACTCCGGCCGTCCAGCCGATCGGGCTGCCCGGCCGGTCCGTCTCGATCCGTCTGTCCACAGGGCGCGCGCCACGGCGGCGGGAGCGGACACAATGGAGGCGTGAGTAACAGCAGCCTGGCACCGTTGCCCTCGTCCGACCGCACCGACGTCACCGCGCGCCTGCGGGACGCCCTCCTGAGCGCCTCCTTCAGTGCCGACGGGCTGCTCGACCTGCTCGGCGCCCCCGCGTACGCGGCGCTGGCCCGCAGCGAGACCGTGCCCGCGCTCCGGGCCACCCGGGGCGACTCACCGCTGGAGGCGCTCGTCCGGCTCTTCCTGCTGCAGCGGCCCGTGCCGCACGCGCGCGTGGCGGACGTCCTGCCGGTGGCGGACTGCCTGGCGAGCGGCTGGCTGACCCGGACCGGCGGGGACGAGGTCGTGGCGGCGGTGGACGTACGGCCGTACGGCGGCCCGGGCGGCGAGGACTGGTTCATCGTCTCCGACCTCGGCTGCGCGGTCGGCGGAGCGGGCGGGATCGGCAGCCATCACGAAGGAGTCGTACTCGGCGTGGGCGGTGCGTCCACGACGCTCGCGGGCATCACGGTGCGTATGCCGGTGGGCTCGGCCCTCGACCTCGGTACCGGCTCCGGGATCCAGGCCCTGCACGCCGCGCAGCACGCCACGCGCGTGACCGCGACCGACCTCAACCCCCGCGCGCTGCACATCACCGCGCTCACGCTCGCCCTGTCCGGCGCCCCTGCGGCGGACCTGCGCGAGGGCTCCCTCTTCGAGCCGATCGCCGACGACGAGACGTACGACCTGATCGTCTCCAATCCGCCCTTCGTGATCTCTCCCGGCGCCCGGCTCACCTACCGCGACGGCGGGATGGGCGGGGACGATCTGTGCCGCACGCTCGTTCAGGAGGCGGGCGACCGGCTGAACGACGGGGGGTACGCGCAGTTCCTCGCCAACTGGCAGCACGTGGAGGGCGAGGACTGGCAGGACCGGCTGAGGTCCTGGGTGCCGCGCGGCTGTGACGCGTGGATCGTGCAGCGCGAGGTCCAGGACGTCACGCAGTACGCCGAGCTGTGGCTGCGGGACGCGGGCGACCACCGCTCCGACCCGGTGGAGTACCAGGCGCGGTACGACGCGTGGCTGGACGAGTTCGAGGCGCGGAAGGTGAAGTCCGTCGGCTTCGGCTGGATCAGCCTGCGCAAGTCGGCGGCCGACCGGCCCTCGGTCGTCGTGGAGGAGTGGCCGCACCCCGTCGAACAGCCGCTCGGCGACACCGTGCGCGCGCACTTCGACCGCGTGGACTATCTGCGGGCGCACGACGACGCGGCCCTGCTCGCCGGGCACTTCAGGCTCGCGGGCGAGGTCGTGCAGGAGCAGGTCGGGCTGCCCGGCGCCGAGGACCCCGAGCACGTCGTGCTGCGCCAGCACCGCGGGATGCGGCGGGCCACGAAGGTGGACACCGTCGGCGCGGGCTTCGCGGGCGTCTGCGACGGCACGCTGAGCGCCGGCCGGATCCTGGACGCCATCGCCCAACTCGTCGGAGAGGACCCGGTCCTGCTGCGGGACCGGACCCCGTCCCAGATCCGGCTGCTGGTCGAGCAGGGGTTCATCGAGCCCGCCCGGTGAGTCCTCCCGGGGCCGCCGGGTGAGTCTCCCGGTCCGGCTCGCGTACGACGAGGAGACGAGGAGCCGGCCCGCGGACGGCCGGTCGGCCCGCATGCGGCGACCGTGCACGACGTGTTGACGCACGAGGGGCCCGGACGGGGCTCGGCGTGCTCGACGCTCGGCCGGTCTCCGGTCTCCGGTCTCCGGTCTCCGGCCGAGGGCACCGGGCCGGGATTCCGCGCGGGGACGTGAAACCGGCCAACATCCTTCTGACAGCGGACGATTCCGGCGAGCGGCACGCGTGCGTGCCGCTCGCCGACCGCGGCATCGCGCTGCGGCCCGAGCCACCCCGCCCCCCGAGCCCCGGCTCACCGCCACCGCCACCGCCGGCGCCACCGTCACCGACGTCTGTGGCGGTGTGACGGATTCCGCATGAGGGCGCACGGAGCTGTCCGCCCCGCGTTCACCCGGGGTTGGTGTTCCGGCTGCCCGGAGGTGTCAGCGTCCCGGTGCTGGGTACCAAAGGCGGAGGAGACGAACCATGGAGAGCGGACCGGCGATCTTCACGGGATCGGTGTTCGCCCTGTTCGGAGGCGGGCTCCTGGTGTGGACGGCCGTCCGGCTGCGGCAGCGTGCCCCTGTCGCCCACGGGGTGCATCCCGTGGCCTCCGCGGCGGTCGCGGCCTTCGCGGGCACGTCCGCGCTGCTCCTCGCCGTGTGGTGTTTCACTCGTACCTGAGCGTCGCCCCTTCCGGCGACACCCCCGGCGGGGCCGCGGCCGAGCGGCCGCCCTGGCCGGGAAGAGTCACCTCCGGTGTCCGGGAATCGACGGCCGGCGGCCGTCGCGGACAAGGCCCGGGGCCCTCCGGAACACAGACCTCCAGTAACTGAGAGGTCACCCTCCGGATAGCTCAGAAACGGCAGGTCGGTACTCCGGGCGGCAGGAATGGCGGGAGTCGGGTTACCGTTCGAGTGGCCGTTGCGGGCTTTTCCCGTTTGACACGGGGGCGGGATGTACCGTCACACTCCGCAGCGTCAGCATGACCCGACCCCCGGGTTCAAGGCCTGGGGCGAGACCCCCTGCGTCGACCGGAGAGAAGAGCGAAGTTGTCCCCGACCAGCGAGACCGCACACGGCGGCCGCCGACTCGTCATCGTCGAGTCGCCCGCCAAGGCGAAGACGATCAAGGGCTATCTCGGCCCCGGCTACGTCGTCGAAGCGAGCGTCGGGCACATCCGCGACCTCCCCAACGGCGCCGCGGAGGTGCCCGAGAAGTACACGGGCGAGGTGCGCCGCCTCGGCGTGGACGTCGACAACGACTTCGAGCCGATCTACGTGGTCAACGCCGACAAGCGGGCCCAGGTCAAGAAGCTCAAGGACCTGCTCAAGGACTCCGACGAACTCTTCCTCGCCACCGATGAGGACCGCGAGGGCGAGGCCATCGCCTGGCACCTTCAGGAAGTGCTGAAGCCCAAGGTCCCGGTCAAGCGGATGGTCTTCCACGAGATCACCAAGGCCGCGATCCAGGCCGCCGTCGCCAACCCGCGCGAGCTCAACCAGAAGCTGGTCGACGCCCAGGAGACCCGCCGCATCCTCGACCGCCTCTACGGCTACGAGGTCTCGCCGGTCCTCTGGAAGAAGGTCATGCCGCGTCTGTCGGCGGGCCGCGTCCAGTCCGTCGCGACCCGCCTCGTCGTCGAGCGGGAGCGCGAGCGCATCGCCTTCCGCTCCGCCGAGTACTGGGACCTCACCGGCACCTTCGGCACCGGCCGCGCCGGTGACGCGAGCGACCCGGCCTCCCTGGTCGCCCGTCTGACCGCGGTCGACGGCAAGCGCGTCGCCCAGGGCCGCGACTTCGACTCGCTCGGCCAGATCAAGGGCGCGAACACGCTCCACCTCGACGAGGCCAACGCCCGCGCGCTGGCCGCCGCCCTGGAGAACTCGAACTTCTCCGTACGGTCCGTCGAGTCGAAGCCGTACCGCCGTTCGCCGTACGCGCCTTTCCGTACGACGACGTTGCAGCAGGAGGCCAGCCGCAAGCTCGGCTTCGGCGCGAAGGCCACCATGCAGGTGGCCCAGAAGCTGTACGAGAACGGCTTCATCACCTACATGCGTACGGACTCCACGACCCTCTCGGACACCGCGATCACCGCGGCCCGGGCCCAGGTCACGCAGCTCTACGGTGCGAACTATCTGCCGGACAAGCCGCGTACGTACGCCGGGAAGGTCAAGAACGCGCAGGAGGCGCACGAGGCGATCCGCCCCTCGGGTGATCGTTTCCGCACGCCGGCCGAGACGGGTCTGACCGGTGACCAGTTCAGGCTGTACGAGCTGATCTGGAAGCGGACCGTCGCCTCCCAGATGAAGGACGCGGTCGGAAACTCCGTCACCGTGAAGATCGCGGGCACGGCCTCCGACGGCCGCGACGCCGAGTTCAGCGCGTCCGGTAAGACGATCACCTTCCACGGCTTCCTCAAGGCCTACGTAGAGGGCGCCGACGACCCGAACGCCGAGCTGGACGACCGTGAGCGCCGGCTTCCGCAGGTCAACGAGGGCGACCCGCTGTCCGCCGAGGAGATCTCGGTCGACGGCCACGCGACCAAGCCCCCGGCCCGCTACACCGAGGCCAGCCTGGTCAAGGAGCTCGAAGAGCGCGAGATCGGCCGCCCGTCGACGTACGCGTCGATCATCGGCACGATCCTCGACCGCGGATATGTGTTCAAGAAGGGCACGGCACTCGTGCCGTCCTTCCTGTCCTTCGCCGTGGTCAACCTCCTGGAGAAGCACTTCGGGCGGCTCGTCGACTACGACTTCACCGCCAAGATGGAGGACGACCTCGACCGCATCGCGCGGGGCGAGGCGCAGGCCATTCCGTGGCTCAGGCGCTTCTACTTCGGCGAGGGCGACGCGACCGGCGCCGCGGAGGCGGGCAACGGCGACGGGGACCACCTCGGCGGTCTCAAGGAGCTCGTCACCGACCTCGGTGCCATCGACGCCCGCGAGGTGTCGTCGTTCCGCGTGGACGGCAGCGACATCATGCTGCGCGTCGGCCGCTACGGCCCGTACGTCGAGCGCGGCGAGAAGGACTCCGAGAACCACCAGCGCGCCGACGTGCCCGAGGACCTGGCACCCGACGAGCTGACCGTCGAGCTCGCGGAGGAGCTGCTCGCCAAGCCGAGCGGTGACTTCGAGCTCGGCGCCGACCCCCAGTCGGGCCACCAGATCATCGCCAGGGACGGCCGCTACGGCCCGTACGTCACCGAGGTGCTCCCCGAGGGCACCCCGAAGACCGGCAAGAACGCCGTGAAGCCGCGTACGGCCTCGCTGTTCAAGTCGATGTCCCTCGACACGGTGACGCTGGCCGACGCCCTCAAGCTGATGTCGCTGCCGCGCGTCGTCGGCAAGGACGCCGAGGGCGTGGAGATCACCGCACAGAACGGGCGCTACGGGCCCTACCTGAAGAAGGGCACCGACTCGCGCTCCCTCCAGGCCGAGGACCAGCTCTTCACGATCACCCTCGACGAGGCCCTGGCGATCTACGCGCAGCCCAAGCAGCGCGGGCGGGCCGCCGCCAAGCCTCCGCTGAAGGAGCTCGGCGCGGACCCGGTCAGCGGGCAGCCCGTCGTCGTCAAGGACGGCCGCTTCGGCCCGTACGTCACCGACGGCGAGACCAACGCCACCCTGCGGTCCGGCGACAGCGTCGAGGAGATCACTCCGGAGCGCGGCTTCGAACTGCTCGCGGAGAAGCGCGCGAAGTCGCCCGCCAAGAAGACGGCGAAGAAGGCGGCCGCCAAGAAGGCGTCGGCCAAGAAGGCGCCGGCGAAGAAAACCGCCGCCAAGAAGACCGCGGCCACGAAAACGGCGGCAAAGAAGACCACTGCCAAGAAGACGACCGCAAAGAAGGCGACGGCTTCCCGGGCGACGGCCGAGGACTGAGGCCGACGAGGGGCTGAGGCCCACGAGGACTGAGTCCTTCGGGTCCCGCTTCGGATGAGAGCCTTCGGAGGCCGCCTCCGGCTCGGGACCGAGTTCTTCACCTCTGGTTCGTGAAACGAACGCCCCCGCACCACTTGGTGTCGGGGGCGTTCGCATGTTCGGGGGCCTATTCGGGGAGTCAGCCCCTCCCGATAGGCTGGCAGGATGACGCGAGCCGAGCAGCCAACGGCCCACAACCCGGCCCCCGACGACGCCCTGGTCGCAGATTCACGGGAGCGCGCCGTCCGGGCGCTGCTGCGTGTGCCGCAACTGAGGCGCCTGTGGAGCGCCCAGCTGGTGGGCGGCGTCGGCGACGCCCTCGCGCTGCTCGTTCTGGTCCTGCTCGCCCTTCAGGCGGCGGTCTCCGACGGTTCCTTCGGAGGCGGCTACCGCGGAGTGGCCCTCGCCGTGTCGGCGGTCTTCGGGGCACGGATTCTCGCCACCCTGCTCTTCGGGGCGGTCCTGCTCGGCCCGCTCACGTCCCTCACCTCGCAGGAGGGGCCGCTCGACCGCCGCTGGACGATGGTCGGCGCGGACGGCGTGCGGGCCGTGCTGCTGATCATCGCCCCCCTGTGGATCGACTGGACGCCGGAGAACGCGCTGGCCGTGCTCCTGGTGACGGCCTTCGTCATCGGGGTCGCCGAGCGCTTCTGGATGGTGTGCCGCGAGAGCGCGGCGCCCGCGCTGCTGCCCGCGCCGCCGCTGGAGGGCGCGACGGTACGCCCGCTGCCGGACCACATGGACGCGCTGCGGCGCCTGTCACTGCGTACGGGATTCGTGGCGGTGCCCCTCGCGGCGGCCACGCTCCTCGTCGCGGCGCTCCTCAACAACCTGCTGGGCGCCGGGATCGCGTGGTTCGAGCTGCATCAGGCGGCGCTCGCCTCGTACGTCTCCGCGGGCCTGTTCGCCGCGTCCCTCTCGGTGCTCACCTTCCTCGAACTGCCCAACACGCGCACCCCGCGCGCGCGGTCGCCGCTCGAAGGGCTGCGCCGCCCCAAGACGGGCACCGGCATCGACAAGGGCCGTACCGGGGCCATCCCGCTTCTGGTGCTCGCCTGCGCGGCCGTCGCCGGGGCGATCGCGGCGGCCGTCGCCGTCTCCGTGCTGCACGCCAAGGACCTCGGCGGCGGGCCGGTGACGTACGGGCTGCTGGTGCTCGCGCTGACCGGCGGTGTCGTGATCGGCATCCGTACGGCCGCCAAGCTGCTGCCGTCCCTGTCCCGGCGCCGGCTGCTCGCGCTGGCGATCGCCTTCACGGGCATCGCGCTGCTCGCCGCGGGCCTCGTCCCGGACGTCACCACGGTCATCCTCATCGTCGGCCTGGCGGGCGTCGGCGCGGGCGTCGCCGCCAACACCGGGCACGCCCTCCTCGACCAGGAGGCCGAGGAGTACCGCCGCACGCGTACGACGGAACACCTGCACGCGGTCGTACGGGTCTTCGTCGCCCTGGGCGCGCTGGTGGCCCCACTGGTGGCCGCCGCCATCGGCCCGCACCGCGTGGAGAACGGCAAGTTCGTGTTCGCGCACGGCGGCGCGGCCTTCACGCTGATGCTGGTCGGCGCACTGCTCCTGCCGGTGGCCGCCCTGGTGCTGGCCAAGGCCGACGACCGCTCCGGAGTGCCGCTGCGGCACGACCTGCTGGACGCGCTGCGCGGCGGGGACGACCCCGTGCAGGTGGCCGCCACGAAGGGCTTCTTCATCGCCCTGGAGGGCGGCGACGGGGCTGGGAAGTCGACCCAGGCCGAGGCGCTCGCGGAGTGGATCCGCGCCAAGGGACACGAGGTCGTGGTCACGCGCGAGCCGGGTGCCACGCCCGTCGGGAAGCGGCTGCGGTCGATCCTGCTCGACGTGTCGTCGGCCGGTCTCTCGCACCGCGCGGAGGCGCTGCTGTACGCCGCCGACCGCGCCGAGCACGTGGACACCGTCGTGCGGCCCGCCCTGGAGCGGGGCGCGGTGGTCGTCTCCGACCGCTACATCGACTCGTCCGTGGCGTACCAGGGGGCCGGGCGTGATCTGTCCCCGACCGAGATCGCGCGTATCAACCGCTGGGCGACGGATGGGCTGGTGCCTCATCTGACCGTGCTGCTCGACGTGGCGCCGGAGACCGCCCGTGAGCGGTTCACGGAGGCGCCGGACCGGCTGGAGTCGGAGCCCGCCGAGTTCCACGCGCGCGTGCGGTCCGGTTTCCTGACACTCGCCGCCGCCGACCCGGCGCGCTATCTGGTCGTCGACGCCGGGCAGGAGCCCGAGTCCGTCACGACGGTGATCCGGCACCGGCTCGATGTCGTACTCCCGCTCTCCGAGGCCGAGATCAAGGCCAAGGAGGAGGCCCGCAAGGCGGCCGAGGAGGAGGCGCGTCGGCGTGCCGAGGAAGAGGCCGCCCGCAAGGCCGAGGAGGAGCGGCTGGAGCGCGAGCGCCAGGAGCAGCTCGCCCGGCTGCGCGCGGAGGAAGAGGAGCGCAAGCAGCGCGAGCTGGAGGAGGCCCAGCGTCGCGAGGCCGAGCGGCAGGCCGAGGAGGCCCGGCAGCGCGCCGAGGCGGCACGCGTGCGTGCCGAGCAGGAACAGGCGCGGCAGCTCGCGGAGGAGCAGGCCCGCGCGGCCGAGGAGGCCCGTCGTCGAAAGCAGGCCGAGGACGAGGCGCGGCTCCGGGCCGAGGCGGAAGAGCGGCGGCTGGACAAGCAGCGGAAGGCCGAGGAGGCGTTGCTCCGGGCCGAGCAGGCTCGGCGGGCGGCGGAGGCGCAGAGGGAGGCTCAGAGGGAGGCCGAGGAGGAGGCGCAGCGGGAGGCGGAGGCTTCCAGTGCGGCTGCCGCGGACGCGGAGTCCGGGTCGGTTTCCGGTTCGCGTTCTGGTCCGGCTTCCGGGGCCTCCGGGGCTTCTGGCGGGTCCGCTTCCGGAGGCGCTGGTTCCAGTGGTCCGAGGGCCGGCCGGGACAACGAGACGACGGTGCCGACGCCCGTCGTGACACCCACGAACGCGTCCGGAGGGCCGGCCGACGAGACGGCGGTGCTTCCTCCGGTACGGCCTCGCGAGGCCGGGCCCGACGACGCCGAGACGACCGTACTGCCGCAGCCTCCGGCGCCACAGGGAGCGGCCGACGAGACCGCTGTGCTGCCGCCGGTGAGGCCGGGATCGGCTGCCGACGAGACGGCCGTGCTGCCGTCGGTCGGGCGGGATTCCGCCGCGGACGAGACGGCTGTCCTTCCTCCCGTACGGGAGGACCGTGGTGGCGGCGAACACGGGAGCGGTCCGGCGGACCGGGTGCCCCCGGGGTACTTCCGTGACGAGCGGCCGGGGAGCGAGGGCACCGACGCCCGCACGCGCGAGCTGCCTCAGGTCGACGAGGAGGGCACGCCTCGGCGGCGTCCCCGTTCGGACTGGGCGGAGGAGACTCCGCTGGACGACCTTCCTACGCTGGCGGACGAACTGCTGGGTCCCCGCGACGACGAGTCGGACGAGGGGCGGGGGCGCCGGCGGCGCTGACGAGCGGCCGGAGGCCTGTCCTGTGGTTGTGGCTGGGGCAGGCGTCGGCGCTGATGCGTGCGGTGGGCGTCGGTTGTGATGTGGCCTCTGCGGCGGGCGTCGGCGGTGAGCGTCGGTGGTGAGTGCGGGGGCCGTGTGGACCGCGTTGTCAGTGCCCTCCCGCACAATGGAGTGCGCAAGGCACCGGTGCGACGGAAGGGCGGCATCCCATGACCGTGTGGGACGACCTGGTGGGCCAGGAGAAGGTGAGCGTGCAGCTCGACGCCGCCGCCCGGGACGCCGACGCCCAGGTCACGGCCGTGGCGGACCACACCCCGGTGGCCGAGGCGTCGAAGATGACGCACGCCTGGCTCTTCACGGGGCCGCCGGGCTCGGGCCGTTCCACCGCCGCGCGGGCCTTCGCCGCGGCCCTCCAGTGCGTGAGCCCCGACCGGGCCCTCGGCGGATCCCCCGGCTGCGGGTTCTGCGACGGCTGTCACACGAGCCTGATCGGCACCCACGCCGACGTGCAGATCATCCGCACCGACCTCCTCTCCATCGGCGTGAAGGAGACCCGCGATCTCGTACGCCGGGCACAGCTGTCCCCGGCGGGCCGCCGCTGGCAGGTCATCATCGTGGAGGACGCCGACCGCCTCACGGAGGGCGCGGGCAACGTCCTGCTGAAGGCCATCGAGGAGCCCGCCCCCCGCACGGTCTGGCTCCTGTGCGCGCCCTCCATCGAGGACGTCCTGCCCACCATCCGCTCCCGCTGCCGTCACCTCACGCTCCGGACACCTCCCGTGGACGCGGTCGCCGACGTCCTCGTACGCCGCGACGGCATCGAGCCGGACGTGGCGGCCGCCGTGGCCCGCGCCACCCAGGGGCACATCGGGCGGGCCCGCCGCCTCGCCACGGACGAGCGTGCCCGCGTGCGGCGTGCCGCCGTCCTCAAACTGCCCCTCCGTGTCGATGACGTGGGCGCCTGTCTCAAGGCGGCCCAGGAGCTGATCGACGCGGCCTCCGAGGACGCCAAGCAGGTCGCCGAGGAGACCGACGTCAAGGAGACCGAGGACATGAAGGCGGCACTCGGCGCGTCCCAGGGCGGCCGGATGCCGCGCGGTACGGCGGGCGTGATGAAGGAGCTGGAGGACAAGCAGAAGCGCCGCAAGACGCGTACGCAGCGCGACAGCCTGGACCTGGCCCTGATCGACCTCACGGCCTTCTACCGCGACGTGCTGGCCCTCCAGTTCGGCTCCGATCTCGCCCTCGCCAACACGGAGATGCGAGACACCCTGGACCGGCTGGCGCGCGGCTCGTCCCCCGAGACCACCCTGCGCCGGATAGAGGCGATCGCCGCCTGCCGCGAGGCCCTCGACCGGAATGTGGCACCGCTGCTGGCGGTGGAGGCGATGACGATGGCGCTGCGGGCCGGTTGACGCGGCCCGGGCCCCGGGACGCACGCTGCCCGTCTGCCCGTCTGCCCGTCTGCCCGTCTGCCCGTCTGCCCGTCTGCCCGTCTGCCCGTCTGCCCGGAGTTCGTGACGCACGTCGTCCGTCCTGTCCAGAGTTCGTGACACACGCCGCATGCCCCGCATGCCCCGCACGTCCCGTCCGGAGTTGACGGCGTCACTCGTACGAGGTCGGGTTGACGACTCTGAGCGATCGATTCATCGCGCAGGGTTACTCTCGCTCGATGTACACCAGGCGCCGGCCCAGGTCACCTCGGGCCAACCGATCCCTTCGCGCGTGCGGCACGTTGCTCGCGGTCGCCGGACTGCTCGTCTCCGCCTGCTCCGCGGGGAGTTCGACGAGTTCCGCGAGCCCGGCCGGGGCGGCGGCCGCGCTGCGTGCGCTGCCCGAGGCCACCCCGTCGGCGCTGGCCCCGTACTACGACCAGCGGCCGGCCTGGCGGGCCTGCGGTGTCTCCGGCTTCGAGTGCGCCACGCTGAAGGCCCCGCTCGACTACGCCGCGCCGGCCAAGGGTGACGTCCGGCTGGCCGTCTCCCGCAAGAAGGCCACGGGTCCGGGCAAGCGGCTCGGTTCGCTGCTGGTCAACCCGGGCGGGCCGGGCGGTTCGGCGGTCGGCTACCTCCAGGCGTACGCCGGAATCGGCTACCCGGCGAAGGTCCGCGCCCGCTACGACATGGTCGCGGTCGACCCGCGTGGAGTCGCCCGCAGCGAGCCCGTCGAATGCCTCACCGGGCGCGAGATGGACACGTACACGCAGACGGACACGACCCCCGACAACGTGCGCGAGACCGGTGAACTGGTCGATGCCTTCAAGGAGTTCGCGGAGGGCTGCGGGCGGCGCGCGGGAAACCTGCTGCGCCATGTGTCCACGGTCGAGGCGGCCCGTGACATGGACATCGTGCGTGCGGCGCTGGGCGACGAGAAACTGACGTACGTGGGTGCTTCGTACGGCACGTTCCTCGGGGCGACGTACGCGGGCCTGTATCCGGAGCGGGTCGGCCGGCTCGTCCTGGACGGCGCGCTGGACCCGTCGCTGCCCGCGCGGAAGACGAACCAGGACCAGACGGCCGGCTTCGAGACGGCGTTCGAGTCCTTCGCCAAAGACTGCGTGCAGGAGTCGGACTGCCCGCTGGGCGGCGCGGGCACGACGACCGAGCAGGTCGGCAAGAACCTCAAGGCATTCTTCCGGCAGCTGGACGGCGCCCCCATCGAGGCGGGCGACGCGGACGGCCGCAAGCTGGGCGAGGCGCTGGCCACGACGGGCGTCATCGCCGCGATGTACGACGAGGGGTCCTGGCCCCAACTGCGCGACGCCCTCGACATGGCCATGAAGGACAAGGACGGCGCGGGCCTGCTCGCCCTCTCCGACAGCTACTACGAACGCGACTCCGACGGCAAGTACGAGAACCTGATGTTCGCCAACGCGGCGGTCAACTGCCTGGACCTGCCGGCGGCCTTCTCCTCGCCCGAGGAGGTGAAGGAGGCGCTCCCCTCCTTCGAGCAGGCTTCCCCGGTCTTCGGCGAGAGCCTCGCCTGGGCCTCGTTGAACTGCGCGTACTGGCCCGTGAAGGCGACCGGCGAAGCCCACACCATCGAGGCGAAGGGCGCCGCCCCCATCGTCGTCGTCGGCACCGTCCGTGACCCCGCGACCCCCTACCGCTGGGCCCAGGCCCTCGCCGCCCAGCTCTCCTCCGGCACCCTCCTCACCTACGACGGCGACGGCCACACGGCCTACGGGAGGGGCAGCGCCTGCATCGATTCCGCGATCAACGACTACCTCCTCGCAGGCACCCCTCCGAAGGACGGAAAGCGCTGCTCAGGGGCATGATCACGCGGTCGTCCGGGGGTGCTCCCAAACCCTGTACGGAGCACCCCTCGATACTGTGTAGACTTACGCACGTTGCCGATCGCACCATAGTTCTGGCAGCACGCCGCCTTAGCTCAGATGGCCAGAGCAACGCACTCGTAATGCGTAGGTCTCGGGTTCGAATCCCGAAGGCGGCTCTGTGGAAGCCTCAGGACTCACTCGCCGTGACCTGGGGCTTTTGCTTTTGGTGGATACGGCGCCGGCGGCGAGCGCGGGCCGCGCGGTGGTCCCCAGTCTCAGTTCTAGGCTCAGTTGTGGGCTTAGACGCCGGTTCGGAGCGAGCCTGAGGCGGGGGATCGGTTTGTTCTGTGGGTCTCTGGGGCTGATGGTGGAGATGGATCGCTGGCCGGACGTGCCGATCCCTCGTCGGTGATACCTGGACGCACCGGCGGTGGCCGGAGTAGGCATCCCTACCCGGCCGTTCGCGGGCAGTCCGCACCGGTTGTCGGACGAACAGTGGGAGATCGTCCGCAACCTCTTCCAGGAGACGGGGTCGGTCCACGGAGTTCAGCAGCGGGCACCGGGTGTGGCTGCCGTGTCGGCCGGACCGGCGGACGTTCGTGTCGGCAGCGGCAGCGGCAGCGGCAGGGGCTGTCGGATGGTGGGCGAGCGCGCACGGCCGGTCGTCGGTCGGTGAAGTGTTCCCGATCCTGACCTCGTGGGCCGTAACTTCGCTGTGCACATGGGGCTTCAGGATGCTCAGCGGTCTGGAAGTGCTCTCGCCGGGTCCTGCCGGCCCGGAGTTCGATCTGGCGTGGCGTGCGCGGGACGGTGAACTCGCCGTCTGCGAAGTGAAGTCGCTTGCGGTGGCGAACGAGTCGTCACAACTACGCGTCGGCCTGGGACAGATCCTGGACCACCAGGACCGACTTCTGGCAAGAGCGGGGAGCGTACGCGCAGTTCTGTGGGTCGAGCGCGAGCCGGCTGAACGTCGCTGGGTCGGTATGTGCAGCCGTGCCGGCGGCGAGCTCGCCTGGCCCGGCATGGAGCACCAGGTGTGCATGCCTGGGCCGGGCGCAAGAAACATGGTTAACAAGTAACGGCCTACTGTGACCGCTGTCCTCTGCTCGTGTTTCATGGAACATACAGGTCAGGCCACGTAACTGTGCGCGCCCCAAGGGGTGTTCGGTCCAGTGACGCGTTCGTGGTGCTTGTTGCGCAGTGCACTGCGCGGTTGTCGGGCTTCTGGTGAGCCGCCTACCGTGACGGCCATGAACACCACCGATCCACTGCTCAAGGGCGCCGACATCGCGCGGCTGGCAGGGGTGAAACGTCCGGCTGTCAACAACTGGCAGAGGCGCCATCCGGACTTCCCCGCGGCCGTCCACTCGGGCGGTGTGGAGTGCTTTCCACTCAGCCGCGTCCTGGTCTTCCTGGACTCTCGTGTCATCCCGTCCAGATGCCTGGCTCAGCACGAGCCGGTGGGGACCACCTACGGAGACAGAGCGCGTCGCGGTCGGCCGGGCGCCGGTTCACAGCAGCGGCACGTCGCCGAGCCCATCGAGCCCAGCCGGAACGCACCGGATTCCAGGCAGCTCGTCGCCGAACTCATGGGCCCCCTGGCGGAGAGGGTCCGGGGTGCCGGCCTCGTCTCCGACTACGTGAACCTGCTTGCGTCCCTCACCTTCGTCCGGGCATGCGCGCCGGCCCGCTGGACGGTGCTGCTGCGGGCTGCCCCACCCCATCGCAGCCGGGAAGAGGCCCAACGGTTGCTCCAACGCATCGGGGACGCGACGGACGACGCTCTGCGCGGCGAGGGAATCCTGCCCGGAATCAGGCGTTCGCTGGACCGGCTCCGACCCGGTTCGTATGCGGACCTCCAGCATGTCATCCGGCTGTCCGGAGATCTCGGCCCCGAAGCCTTCCCGTTGCTGCTCGAACAGTATGAGGAGCATGCCGGTCTGACGAGCAGTGAGTTCTTCACCCCGCGTGCGGTGACGCAGGTGATGGCAGAGCTACTGGTGTGCGAGGGGAGCGCGCCGATTGCCGTCCACGATCCGTACCTGCGCGGAGGCGAGCTGCTCACAGCCGCTGTCGAAGCGGTGCGCCGGGCCGGCAGCTCTGTCGCTCTGCCGACTGTGCGCGGTGCCGGTCCGAACGAGGACACTCTCCGGCTCGCCGGCATGCATTTGATGGTGCAAGGAGTACCGGCACGACTCGAAACCGGTAGTGCCGCACCGTGGACAGAGCTGGACCAGCCCTCACTCACCGCGGACCGGATTTTTCTCAATCCTCCGTTCAACGCGAGTGTCTCCGCGGTCCGTGGAAGGAAACCCGAGCAGTGGCCTTACGGCCCGCCTCCCCCGGGAAACGACAACTTCGCCTGGATCCAGTACGCACTCGGCAAGCTCAATCCCGGCGGCTGTGCGGCGGTGCTCATGCCGAACAACGCTCTCTCCTCCGCCAACGGGCAGGAGCAGTACATACGCCAGAGCCTGGTGGAGCGGGGAGCTCTGGAGTGCGTCATCGCGCTTCCCAAGCAACTGTTTCGGGGGACGGCCATCCCCGTCTCCGTATGGATCCTGAGGTATGCCCCGGGCCGAAGGAAGGAAGTCCTGTTCGTCGACGCGCGGCACATGGGGGTGATGCAGTCGCGCACCCGGCGGATCCTCACCGAGGACAACACCGCGGCGATCGTGCGAGCCGTCGAGGCCTGGCGGTCCGACGGGGAACGCTCGGTCTCGCACGTCGGAGTCGACGGTCTCAGTACGGCCGCCGAGCCGGACGACATCCGCGACCGGGGCTATTCACTCAACCCGGCCGACTATGTGGTGCGAGAGATGGCCGCGACGCGCCATGCCGAGGACCTGGAAAGGGAACTCGCGGACAGTATGGAAGCGGTCCGCCGTGCACGGCACTTCATGATCGGTGCAGATGTGCGCATGAAGCAGGTGCAGAGGGAGTCGGACTTTGTTCGCGCACTGACCGGTGACAGTGTGCTCGGCCACTGGGAGGAACGGCCGCTGGGCGAACTCTGTGAAGTGCAGGCCGGGCCCTCTCCTTCGCTCGTCAAAAGCACTCGGTCGGCGGAGGGCGACGTGCCCATGGTGCTGCCGACCCATCTGAGGGACCGCCGGATCGTCGCGTTGCCGGATCAGGTACTGGTGCCACGTGAGCACGCTGAGGGGCGGCTGAGGAACTACCAGGTGGCAGCGGGCGACATCCTGTGCGTGCGGACGGGGACAACCGGCCCTTCAGCGTTGGTGGATGCCCCGCAAGAAGGCTGGATCCTGGGCAGCAACCTGCTCCGCGTTCGTCGGTTCGTCGACCCGGTTCGGGAGGTTCTGCCGGAATATCTGCTGGCGTTCCTCTCCCTGCCGGCCGTCGAGGAATGGATCCGGATCCATTCCACGGCCACTACGGCCATCGGGTCGATCAGCACCGCGTCGTTCCGGCAGCTCCCTGTACCTCTTCCGCCGTGGGACGAGCAGCGTCGCATCGGCGACCGACTCAGGGCCTACGACCGGCAGATCGTCACGCACCGCGACTTCGCCCAAGCCGTCGAGCGCTCCCGGGCCGCATGGGCCGAGCAGGTCATGCAGGAAGCGGTGACCGTAATGCGTCCGAAGAAGACCAGGAAGGAACAGGTCAGTTGAGCTCATCACAGCGCCCGGATTCCTCGGGGGCCGGCGGTGCCGAGCCCCCCGAATCCTCCGAGGCCAGGTCCGCGTGGCTGTTGGCGGCCATCTTCTGCTCACTTGCCGTCGCGCTGGCGACGGGCATGGTGATGAGCTGGGGAGGGGACGAACCCACCGGCGCAGCCAAGGCCGGAGGCGGGGCGTTCGTCGCATCCATGACCATGTGGCTGACCGTCCTGAAGGAGCGGGGGCGACTGTAGTGCAGCCATGCGCCGAGGCCCTCGACCGACGGGTGGTCGAGGGCCTCGGCGTGCAGGCGAGCAGGCGAGCAGGTTCGTGCGGTACCGCGCCGCTGATTCTCCTCAGGCGGTTCTCGGCCGAGTTCGGTCGTCTCCCTGTGGGGGAGGGGCGGATCACCAGGTGGGTCCCGTCCGGAGCCGCGCCTCCTGGCGAGGGCCCGGCAAGGGAACCGGTGCGTCGTGGAGGCATGCGGCGGGCGGATGGTGGGTGACATGGCGTACCTCCGGTCGGGGGCGGAATTCTTGGCTGCGGGGTGAGGGGCGGGAGTGCTGGGTGGGCTCTCGTCGGTGGCGTTCCGCTGGAGTCGATGGGTGTTCGGAGTGGCCCGAACGAGCTCTCGGTCGTGGCGGGCCGCAGAGACTGACTTAGTGTCAGAGGCGCCTGCGCAAAAGCCTGTTGGGCGGTCGGCGTGGCCGCAGACGGGTGCGCCGAGGGGGATACGGTGCCTTGGACCGATCCGTGCGTGAGGAATGACGCTGCGTACCTCCGGGGGCAGCCGTGAGCCGGCGGGCGCCGGTGCGGCGGACTCGTCGTAAGCCTGTGAAACGTGTGCTGACCCCGAAGTCCGCGAAGCGGAAGTCGAGTTCGAAGTCTGCGAAGCGGAAGTCGAGTTCGAAGTCCGCGAAGCGGATGTCCGTGAAGCGGGTCTCCAGTCCGGTCCAGCCCAGAGGGCCCCGGCCGTTGGTGCTCGGAGTCGCGGCTGCGGCGGGCGGCGGGCTCTGTGTCGCCGTGGGGCAGTGGCTGTTGGGGAATTGGTGGCTGATTGCTCTGCTTGCCGCCGTTCTGGGTGGTGCCGGTGGTCTCTGGCTCGCTCAGTGGGCTGCGAGGGCCTGGTGGGAGCGGGCGCATGTGCGGCGGCTGCGGTACGAGCTGCCCCAGCTCGACGGGCTTCACCACGAGGACTTCGAGTTCGCGGTACGGGATCTGATGCGCCGCGACGGATGCGCTGATGCCGTACAGGTGGGCGGGGCCGGGGACAACGGCGCGGACGTGACGGCGACCGATCCGCTCGGCAGGCGCTGGGTGATCCAGTGCAAGCACCGGCAGGACGGGGCCCTGGGATCGGCGGTGGGCACCCCGGATCTGCACGTGCTCAACGGCACCGGGCGCCAGTTGCACGGCGGGGACGTCGTCGTTCTCGTGACGAACGGGCGCTTCACCGCGGGGTGCGAGCCACTGGCGAAGTCCCAGAAGCTGCATCTCGTCGACCGCGGAACACTGGGGGAGTGGGCGGCGGGTTCACGGCCGCTCTGGGAACTGCTTCAGCAGCTTCCGCCCTCGCCGGGCAGGCGGTCGGCGTTGTCCTGACACCGCGCTGTCCTGACACCGCGCTGTCCTGACACCGCGCTGTCCAGACACCGCGTTGTCCAGCTTCTCCGTCGTCCCGAGAACACCGTTGTCGTGCGGCACGGAAGTGATCATGTTTCGCAACTGCCGCATAATCATCGTGAGTTACGGCTTCTGCCTGCGGGCGGTGGGCCCGGTTGCCTATGGTGCGCGGAGCCCCTTCGCCCATGTGTTCGCAAAGGATGCCGTCATGCCCGACTCTGTACGACACGAGGACGTCCTGGCGCAGGTTCGTTCGTGACGTCCGGTACGACGTCCGGGAGGGCAGCACTTCAGGAGCGCCGGTACCGGATCCTGGTCACCGGCTACGCCATCTCCTCGTACGGCACCTTCCTCAACGTCGTGGCGCTCAGCCTGTACGTCTACGCGGTCACGGACCGGGCGCTGGCCGTCGGTGTGTTCATGGCCGTACGACTCGCCGCGGGGTTCGTCGCGGGCCTGGCCGTCGTGGCGGTCCTGGCCCGCTGGTCCGCGAAGGGCGTCATGTTCTGGGCCAACGTGGCCCAGGCGGCGGCCCTGCTCCTGCTCGTGCTGGCTCCCGACGGATTCCGTACGGGCACGCTGTTCGCCGTCTCCGCGGTGGTCGGGGCCTCGGGCACCCTGTTCATGGTCACGCTGCGCAGTTCCATCCCGGACATGGTCGGCGAGGGGCGCCACACCTGGGCCAACTCGCTGATGGTCAGCGGGCGTTCCATGGCGATGGTCGCCGGGTTCGCGTCGTCGGGCGTGGTGGTGTCACTGCTCGGCTACACCGCCGCCTTCCTCGTGGACATGGCCACCTTCCTGGTCTGTGCCCTCACCGTCCTGCTCCTCCCGATGCCCCTGAGCCCGGCGCGCGGCGGCGACGAGAGCGACGGCGGGAGCGACAGCGAGAAGGGCAGCGAGATGGACGGCCAGGGCCGTCGGCGGCGGGTGCCCGCCGCTCTCGTGGCGCTCGGTACGGTTCCTGTGCTCGGGCTGATGGTGGCGCTGCGCGGTATCGACGCGCTCGGGTCCTCCTCGCACAACGCGGCGCTGCCCGTGTACTCCACCGAACTCGACGCCGACAACCCGGCCGTGTTCGTCAGCGTCTTCTGGTGTGTCTGGGCGCTCGGCAACGTCCTCGTCCAGCAGGTGCTGCAGCGGTACACCAAGCGGACGGGACGCTCGGTCGGTGCCCTGGGCTTCGGGCTCGGCACCATCGCCATGTCGGGCACCTTCATCCTGGCCTTCGCCGGGCTTCCCTGGGCCGCGACGGTGGTGGTCGCGCTGCTGGCCGGTGCGGCCGACGGGCTGACCGAGGTGTCGTACACCTCGCATCTGCAGACCCTGCCGAACCCCCTGCGCACCCACGCCTTCGGGCTCTCCGCCACGGTGGAGAACCTCGGCTTCGGCGTCGGCATGATCGTGGTCGCCGCGGCCCTCGACGTCTTCACGCCGCTGTCGGTCGTCGGCGTCGCGCACGGTGCCGCCATCGTCCTCGCCCTGGTGTACGTGGCCCGGGTGCTGCGGGGGCGCCGAGCGCAGGAAGCCGAACCCGGGAGCGACGTACCGGAGAGCGACGTACCAGGGAGTCACGAGCCGAGGAGTGACGAGCCGGGGAGTGACGAGCGGGAGGGGGAGAGCGGTGCAGGACCCGCGCGTGGCGGTCATCGGGATGGCGCTGAGGTTTCCGGGGGCTGACACACCCGAGGAGTACTGGCAGGACATCCGGTCCGGTGTGTCCCACGTACGCCCCTTCACCGACTCCGAGTTCGCCGCCGCGGGCCTGCCCGAGGATCTCTACCGGGACCCGGACTTCACCGGAGCGAGCGCGCTGCTGCACGGTGTCGACGGCTTCGACGCCGGGTTCTTCGGGATGAGTGGCCGGGAGGCCACCCTCACCGACCCCCAGCAGCGGCTGTTCCTTGAGTGCGCTCACCACGCGCTGGAGGACGGTGGCTACGCCGGATCCGGCGACCGGGGCGGCGAGGGGGGTGGCGGCGGCCGGTCCGGGGGCGTACGGATCGGGGTCTACGCGAGTGTCGGCTATCGGCTCTACTCGCTGCACAGCTATCTGGCCTCCAACCTCGGTGAGGCGAGCCGCGGTGACGACTGGACCACGGTCAAGCAGATCCAGGTCGGCAACTACCCGGACTTCACCGCCAACCGGGCCGCGTTCCGGCTCGGGCTCGACGGTCCGGCGGTGAATGTCGCGACCGCCTGTTCCAGTGGGCTCGTCTCGGTCCATCTGGCCTGCCAGGCGCTGCTCGCGGGCGACGCGGACCTCATGGTGGTGGGATCGGCCGCCCTCCATCTGCCGCAGGTCACCGGGCACCGCCATGTGAAGGGCTCGACGATCTCCAAGTCCGGTGCCGTACGGGCCTTCGACGCCGCCGCGGACGGCACGGTCGGCGGCAACGGAGTGGCGGCCGTACTCCTCAAGCCGCTGGCGAACGCCCTCGCCGACGGTGACACCGTGCACGCCGTCATCCTGGGCTCCGCCGTCACCAACGACGGTGCGGGCAAGGCGGGTTTCGCCGCTCCGGGTGTCGCGGGCCAACGCGACGCCGTGCTCGGGGCGTTGGACCGCGCGGGGGTCGGGGCCGAGACGATCGGCTATCTGGAGGCGCACGGCACCGGTACGTACAAGGGTGATCCGATCGAATTCGCCGCGCTCAGCGAGGCGTTCCGGCGGCACACGGACCGCAAGGGCTTCTGCGCGCTCGGGTCCACCAAGCCCGCCATCGGACACCTGGACAGCGCGGCCGGTCTCGCGGGGCTGGTCAAGGCCGTTCTGGTGCTGCGGCACGGTGTCGTCCCGCCGCTGGTGAACCTGACCCGGCCCAACCCTCAACTCGGTGTCGAGGACAGCCCGTTCACGCTCCCGCTACATGCCATGCCCTGGCCGTTGGCGGGCGACGGGCCCCGGCGGGCGGGCGTGCACTCCATCGGGATGGGAGGCACCAATGCCCATGTGATCCTCGAAGAGGCCCCGGTGATTCCGGAGATTCCGGAGATCCCGGAAGAGGCCCCGGCAGGCCCGGGTCGGATCGTGGATACCTCGGTTCCCGTACTCCTGCCGCTCTCCGCTCACAGCCCCAAAGCCCTTGAGGAGTACGCCCGTTCCTTCCGCGACGCCCTGGTGCGGCGCCCGGACATGGCCCCGGCCGACCTCCTCACGACGACCGCGCTCGGGCGTCGGCACCTGCGCCACCGGCTTGTCGTCACGGCGCCCACCGATGGCCCGGCCGACAACCTTGTCGACAACCTTGTCAGTGGGCTCGTCGGCGGGCTCGTCCGTGGCCTCGACGCCTTCCTGGCGGACCCGGGGCGTCCCGCACCTCCCGCCGCCGCGTACCACACCGGAACCGTGGACACCCCGATCCCGGCCCCGGCCCAGACCCCGGCCCCGGTCACACCCGCGTACGTCTTCAGCGGGCAGGGCGGCGGTCGGCCCGGGATGGCCGCGGCGCTCGCCGGCCGGTTTCCCGTGGTGGCCGACGTCCTGGAGCGGTGCGCCCGCATCCATCAGGAGGAGACCGGGGAGCCGGGCTTCCTCGACCGGGTCGTCGGCGGCGGGGGCCCTGAGCGGTGGGACACCGCCTTCGCCCAGCCGGCGCTGTTCGCGCTGCAGGTGGCGCAGGCCCGGCTCTGGCAGGAGTTCGGCGTGCGACCGTCGGCCGTCGCCGGGCACAGCGTGGGCGAGTACGCGGCCCTGTGCGTCGCGGGAGCCCTGTCGCCGGAGGACGGCATGCGGCTCGTCTGCCGCAGGGGCCGACTCATGCAGGACACCGAACCGGGCGCGATGCTCGCCGTGTTCGCCCCGCCGGAACTCGTACGGCGGCTGCTCGGGGACATCGACGCGACGCGGTACGGGCGTCTCGAACTGGCGGTGTCCAACGGCCCCGCGCATCACGTCGTCGCCGGTCCGCCGGCCGCGGTCGCGGCGGCCCGGGCCTGGCTGGCCGAGCACGACGTGGCGGGCGAGCCGCTCCCCGTCGACCGTGCCTTCCACACGGCACTGCTCGACCCGATGCTCGACGAGCTGCGTGTCGCCGCCGACAAGGCCGAACTCCGGCCTGTACAGGTGGAGTTCGTCAGCGGGCTGGACGGTACGGCGTATCCCGTGGGCTGGCTGCCCGACCCCGACTATCTCGTACGGCAGGCGCGGCACACCGCCGACTTCCATGCCGTGCTGCGCACGCTCGCGCCCAGGGGCGCCCTGGTGGAACTGGGGCCCGGTGCGCCGCTGACCGGCATGGCCCGCCGTGCCGTTCCGGAGGCCCTCTGCGTGCCTACGCAGGGCCGCGGCGCGGACACCGACGGGCTGTGGACGGCGGTCGCCCGCCTGCACTGTGCCGGGGTGGACCTCGACTGGGCGGCGCTCCTCGACGGCTGCGGGGGGCGCCGGATTCCGCTGCCCGTCTACCCGTTCCAGCACCGGTCGTACTGGACCGGTCCGCCACCGCATCCCGGTCCGGGAGTGGACCGATTACCTGCAGAGGAAGGTTCAGTGGAGGACGGCATGACCGAACAGGCAGCACTCGAACGGGCAGTACTCGAACGGGTACGGGAGCTCACGGCCCGGCATCTCGGCCACGGCGCCGACGAGCTCGGCGCCGGGCAGACGTTCGTCGGCCTCGGTGCGGACTCGCTGCAACTCATCGGGTTGCTGCGGCAGTTGGAGAGCGAGTTCGGTGTGCGGATGTCCGTCCGGGAGATCCTTGAGGAGGCGGGCACTCCTGAGCTCACGGCCCGTCTGATCGCCGCGCGGACGGGGTCGCAGGGGCCGCGACCGACTTCGCGACCGACTTCGCGGTCGGAGACCGGGCCGGACGACATCGGCCCGGAACCCGCGCCTGCTTCTGTGCCTGTGCCTGTGCCTGTGCCAGCGTCTGCTCCGGCTTTGGCTCCGGCGTCTGCCCCTGCCCCGGCTCCGGCTCCGGCGTCGGATTGGGCCACTGCCCCTGCGCCTGTGACCGCGCCAGCGCCAGCAGCCGTGTCTTCCGCGGAGCCCGCGGCGGCGTCCGCCCCGGCACCCGCGGGCCCGACACCCGCGGGCCCCGAGCACGCGCTCCGCTCCGACCACGCGCTCCGCTCCGAGGTCGCCGAGCTTCGTCGGCAGATCGATCTGCTGGCCGAGACGCAGGCGGCCATGCTGACCCAGCTCTCCGAGGCGATATCCCTGCTCGGTGCCGAGCGTGTCCGATGAGTGCGACGGCGGCGGACCGGGCCGCGGAACTCTCCCGGAAGCTCACGGCACAACTCGCCGCGGCCAAGAGACATTCGGCGGCGCAGCCACCCGGACCGGCCTCGGCCCCTACCCACACCCCCAGCCCCACCTCCGTGCCGGGGACCCCGCAACCCACCCTCCACGGCCCCCGAGTAACCCTCCCCGAAGGCTCAGGCATGGTCGGCGCGGGCGCCGACGCGAATGCCGGTCAGCGGGCGCATGCCGTCGAGCTAGGTCGCAGGCTGGCCGAACGGACCGGCACATCGAAGGAGTTGGCCCAGCGGCAGCGTGCCGTGCTTGCCGACAGCCGGGCCGTCGTCGGGTTCCGGCGTTCCACGAAGGAGACGCTGTACCCGCTCGCGGCCCGCTCGGCCCGGGGCGCGCGTCTGACCGACGTGGACGGCAACGAGTACACCGACATCACGATGGGCTTCGGCGCCCTGCTGCTCGGCCATGAGCCGGAGGCCGTCACCGAGGCCGTGCGGGAGCACCTTGCTCAGGGCCTACGATTCGGCCCCCGCCCGGTCGAGGCCGGTGAAGTCGCCCAGCTGCTGGCTGACTTGACGGGCATGGAACGCGTGGCGTTCGCGGGCTCCGGTACCGAGGCCAACTCCGCCGCCATTCGGCTGGCCCGCGCCGCCACCGGCCGCGACCGCATCGTCATGTTCCGCGGTTCGTACCACGGCCACATCGACTCCGTGCTCGGCCGCCCGGGGCCGGACGGCACGAACGCCGTGCCCGTCTCGCGCGGCATCCCGCACAGCGCCGTCTCCGAGCTGATCGTCCTCGAATACGGCAGCCAGGAAGCCCTCGACACCATCGGAGCGCTCGGCGACACCATCGCGGCGGTCCTCGTCGAGCCGGTCCAGTGCCGCAACCCCGCCCTGCGCCCGGTCGCGTTCCTGCGGGAGCTGCGTGACCTCACGCGGCGCCGCGGCATCGTGCTCCTCTTCGACGAGATGCTCACCGGGCTGCGCCCCCATCCGCGCGGCGCCCAGCACCACTTCGGCGTCGTCCCGGACCTCGCCACCTACGGCAAGGCGCTCGGCAGCGGCTTCCCGATCGGCGCGATCGCGGGCCGCGCCGACATCCTGGACGGAGTCGACGGCGGCTTCTGGCGGTACGGCGACGACAGCCGACCGGAGACCGAGACCACGTTCTTCGGCGGTACGTACATGCAGCACCCGCTGTCCATGGCGGCGGCCAAAGCCGTACTCACCCAGCTCGCCGTCGAGGGCCCCGCCCTCCAGGAACGGCTCAACGCCCGCACCGACATGCTGGCCGAAGGCCTGAACGAGTTCTTCAGGGCCGAGGAATTCCCCCTGGAACTCAGCCACTTCGGGTCCATGTTCCGGTTCACGCACCGGGCCGACATGGAACTGCTCTACCAGCACCTGCTGTTGCGTGGCATCTACGTCTGGGAGTGGCGCAGTTTCTACCTTTCCACCGCACACACCGACGCGGACGTCGAGCGCGTCTCGGACGCCGTGAAGGACTCCCTGCGAGCCCTGCGCGAGGGCGGCTTCTTCCCCACGGCCCGCCCCCGCCCTCGCTCCCGGCCCCTGCCGCAGTCGAAGTCCACGCGCCCCCGCCCGGCCGCCGATTTCGGCGTCTACTTCTTCGGCGACTACCCGGATGCGGAGGCCACCGCCGGCGAGGAGGGAACCGCGGGCGGCCGACCGGACGCCCCCCGCCCCTCCGACGCCTACGACCACATCGTGGAGACGGCCCGCTTCGCCGACGAGCGGGGCTTCAGTTCCCTCTGGGTGCCGGAGCGGCACTTCCACTCCTTCGGCGGCCTCTTCCCCAACCCGTCCGTGCTGGCGGCGGCGCTGGCCCGCGAGACCACCCGGATCCGGCTGAACGCCGGTTCCGTCGTACTGCCGCTGCACGACCCCGTCCGGATCGCCGAGGAGTGGTCGGTCGTCGACAACCTCTCCGGCGGCCGGGTCGGCATCGGCTGCGCCACCGGCTGGCACGCGCGGGACTTCGCCCTCCACCCGGACCGCTTCGCCCGCCGCAAGGAGTTCGGCTTCGCCCACCTCGACGACGTACGGACGCTGTGGAGCGGCGGCACCCTGTCGCGGCGGACCGGGGACGGCGGGGAGACCGCGGTACGTATCCACCCGCGCCCGGTGCAGGACATGCCGCCCATGTTCCTCGCCACCTCGGGGCGGCGTGAGTCGTACGAGGAGGCGGCGCGGCGCGGTCTGGGCATCGTCACCAACCTGATGAACCAGACGGTCGCCGAACTCGCCGAGAACATCGGCCACTACCGCAAGGCCCGCGAGCAGCAGGGTCTCGACCCCGACACCGGCCGGGTGACCGTGCTCCTGCACACCTACCTCGGCGACGACCACGCGACGGCACGCGCCCAGGCGCTGGAGCCGATGACCCGCTATCTGCGCTCCTCGCTGCAGCTGCGCTCCGCGGCGAGCGCGCTGGGCACGCCGGGCGGCGATCCGCGTGACCTGGCCACGGCGAGCGAGGAGGACCTGGAGTACCTCTTCCGCCGGGCGTACGACGGGTACTGCGACGAGCGGGCCCTGATCGGCACGCCGGAGACCTGCGCGCCCGTGGTGGACGCGCTGTACGAGGCGGGTGTCGACGAGATCGCCGCGCTCGTCGACTTCGGCATGCCCACCGACCTGATGCGCTCCGGGCTCGAACACCTCGACGCGCTGCGCGAGCGCCACCAGAACGCAAGCCCCGTGGGCGCCCCTCCCGACTCCGACGTCTCCGCGCCCGCCACCGACGCCCAGCGCCGAGTCTGGCTCGCCTCCCAGCTGATCGGCGACCCGGCCGCGTACAACGAGATCCAGGCGGTACGGCTGCGCGGCCCGCTGGACGCGGAGGCGCTGGCCGCCGCGGTCGACGGGCTGGTCGAGCGGCACGCGGGCCTGCGGACCGTGTTCCGCCCGGGCGGTGGCGACGAGACGGTACTGCAGGTCGTACGGCACGCCATGCGCGTCCCGCTCCGAGTGACCGACGTCCGAGGGCAGTTGACCGATTCACAGGCACCGGGGCCCGACGAACCCCACGCGGCCGTCGCTGCGGTGCTGCGGGAAGAGAGCTCGCGGCCGTACGACCTCGCCGAGGGGCCGCTGTTCACCCCACGGCTCCTGACGCTCGCAGACGACGACCACGTGCTCGTACTCGGGCTGCACCACATCATCACCGACGCCCACTCGGCCGGCATCCTCGCGGCTGACCTGGAGGAGCTCTACAAGGCCGTGGTCGAGGGGCGCCCCGCGCGGTTCGCGGCGCCCGCGGGCAGCACGGCCGGCGCCGCCGAACCCGACCGGGATCCAGCGGACTTGGAGTGGTGGCGGCGGTACCTCGACCCGCTGCCACCGGTACCCGCCCTGCCCACCCGGCGTCCGCGCGGCCGACGGGTGGCAGGCAGCGGGGCCGCCGCCGGGATCCGGCTCGACGGCGTCCGCACTGCGGCACTGCAGGAGTGGAGCGGCCGACAGGGCGTCACGCTCTTCGCCACGCTGCTCACCGCCTGGCAGCTGGTGCTGCGCGAGCGCTCGGGCCAGGACGAGTTCGTCGTGGGCTCGACCTTCGGGCGGCGCACCCCGGAGACCGCCGGCACGGTGGGATTCCATGTCGCGCTCCTTCCGCTGCGGGCCACGCTGACGGAGTCGACACCGCTGACCGACGCCGTACGGGCCACCAGGGACGCCCTGTTCGCGGCGGACGCGCATCAACACGTCGACCTGGACGCGCTCCTCGCCGCCGTCAACCCCGACCCCGGCAACCCGCGCCCGCTGATCACCGTCTCGGCGGACCTGGACACCGCCCCGCTCGCCGGGATCCGGCTGCCGGGGCTGTACGCCGAGGCGATCGACGGCGGTTCCGAATCGGCGCCGCTGGAGATGGGGTTGATGGCCGTCCGCACGGGTTCGGGGCTCCGGCTGCGCATCCGCTACGACGCCGATCTCTTCGACGCGGCGACGGTACGGGACTGTCTGGGCGACCTCGACCGGATCCTGGGCGCCATGGTGTCGGGCGGCGCGGAGCTGGTGCGGGACACCGCCGCCCCGGTCCCGGTCTCGGTTCCGAACTCGGTCCCGGCCGCGACCGTGTCCGTCCCATCGGCCCCCTCCGTCCTGGAGACGCTCCGTACCGTCTGGAAGTCGGTCCTCGACGTCGACCATGTGGCCGACGACGCCAACTTCTTTGATCTCAGCGGCAATTCGATCGCGGCGATCAGGCTCGTCAACCGCGTGCGTGACGCGCTGCACGTGGACATCGGCCTCGCGGACTTCTTCGCGGACGCGACCTTGGGCGCGATGGCACGTCGACTCGGTGGGGACCCACATGAGCCCGCCGACGCCTCCGTGACCGAAGCCGGAGCTGAAGTGGTCCAGGCCGCCCCGGCCCCCTCCCTCGACCCCGAGGTCGTGGACCGCGCCCCCGCCAGCGACCAGCAGAACCGGATGATCGCGGGTCACTACGCCGTTCCCCAGGCCCAGGTCTGGAACGTGCCGACGCGGATCCGCTTCCGAGGCGCCCTGGACCCGGACACCCTGCGCGCGGCCCTCGCCGAACTGATCGAGCGCCACCACTCGTTGCGTACCCGCTTCGTGCGGGAGGAAGGGGGCGAAGGCGGGGGCGGGAACGGCGAAGGAGTCTGGTGGCAGGAAGTGGTCGCCGCGCCGCCGCTGCGGTTGCGGATCGACGATCTCACCCGCCTCGAACCGGAGAAGCGTGCCGCCCGCGTCGACAAGGTGTGCCGTGCGATGGCCGCGGCGCCCGTCGACCTCACCCGTCCGACCCTGCCCCGGCTGAGGCTGCTGCGGGTCGAGCGCGACGAGTGGGTGCTGATGTTCGTCATGCACCACATCTGCGCCGACGGCTGGGCCCACTCCGTGCTCATGGCGGAGCTGGCCGCGCTCTACACGGCGGCAGCGGCCGGTACCGCGCACACACTCGACGCGCCCCCGGTCCAGGCGACGCACTTCGCCCGCCGTCAGCTGGAGACGAAGGCCCTGTCGGACGAGGAACGGCGGGCCGCGCACTGCGCCGCCTATCTGGAAGGGGTGCCGTGCCGGCTCGACACTCCGACCGACCGCCCCAGGCCCGAGCGGCTGAGCGGCGACGGCGGCACCGTACGCGGGTCCGCCTCCGGTGAACTCCGTACGGCGATGGAGGAGTTGGCGGCCGAGCGGCACGTGACGCCGTTCGCGGTCGCCGCCGCCGCGCTCGGCATCCACCTCGCCCGGCTCTCCGGGGAGCGGGACGTACTGCTCAGCGTCCCGTACGCCAACCGCGAGGACCTGGACTGCGAGTCGCTCGTGTCGGTGGTCTCCACTGCCGTCCTGGTCAGGGTGCGGATCGACCCGGCCGAGACCGTCGCCGAGCTGGTGACCCGTACCGGCGCGGGCGCCCTCGGGATCATGGCGAACGTGCTGCCCACCGCCCGCATCCTTCAGGCGATGCGCGACGCGGGCGCGACCGAGGTCCCCGACCGGGTGCCGAACGGCCTCGCCTTCCAGAACTACGCCGACTCCGACATCGAGATCCCCGGCCTCGACGTCGAAGTGGAGGACGTGGCCCCGCCGGTCGCCCGGGCCGAGCTGGTCTTCGGTCTCTCGCCGCGTCGTGATCCGGGCCTCGGCTACCGGACCTTCCTGGAGTATTCGGCCGATCTTTGGGATCGGGAATCGGCCGAAGACCTGCTCGCCGAGTACGTCTCGGTGATCGGAGACTTGTGCGCGCGGCCCGACCGTCCGGTCGCCGCACTGCTCGACCCGCACACGACGCCCCGGAAGGCGGACGCCGAATGACCCTGGCCACCGACCCCAGCCACACCGAGGACCTGCTCGCCTTCCTCCAGGGCAGCTCCTCGCCCTACCACGCCGTGTCCCAGGCCGCGCGCCGCCTGGAGAAGGCGGGCTTCACGGAGCTGAGCGAGACCGAGGAGTGGACGGGGCGCGGCGGCGGCTGCTTCGTCGCCCGCGGCGGTGCGCTCATCGCCTGGTACGTCCCCGAGGGCGCGCCCGCCCACACCCCCTTCCGGATCGTCGGCGCGCACACCGACTCGCCCAACCTGCGGGTCAAGCCGAGGCCCGACACCGGTTCCGCGGGGTGGCGCCAGGTCGCCGTGGAGATCTACGGAGGCGTCCCGCTCAACACCTGGCTCGACCGCGACCTGGGAATCTCGGGACGTCTGACGCTGCGCGACGGCACCTCCACCCTCGTCAAGGTCGACGAACCGCTGTTCCGCGTACCGCAGTTGGCCATCCATCTCGACCGCTCGGTCAACGAGTCCATGGCCCTGGACCGCCAGCGCCAGACCCAGCCGATCTGGTCCCTCGGCAGACCCGAACAGGGCGCGCTGCTGCGCCGGATCGCGTACGAGGCCGATCTGGAACCCACCGAGATCCTCGGCTGGGACCTGATGCTGCACGACATCCAGGCACCCGGACACCTGGGCGCGGAGCGCGAGTTCCTGGTGTCGTCGCGCCTGGACAACCTGGTGTCCGTGCACGCGGGGGTCACCGCGCTGACGGCGGCGACCGAGGCCTGGCCGCAGGACGCCGACGCCGAGTCGTTCCGGGTTCCGGTGCTCGCCGCCTTCGACCACGAAGAGGTCGGCAGCGGCTCCGAGACCGGTGCCCAGAGCCCGCTCCTGGAGCGCCTCCTGAACCGCTCGGTGGCCGCCCGCGGCGGCAGCGGCGAGGACTGGTCGCGGGCCCTCGCGGGCGCGCTCTGCGTCTCGGCCGACATGTCCCACGCGGTCCACCCGAACTACAGCGAGCGGCACGACCCGGACAACCACCCGCTGCCCAACGGCGGCCCCGTGGTGAAGGTCAACGTCAACCAGCGGTACGCCACCGACGGCACCGGCCTCGCCGCGTTCTCGGCCGCGTGCGAGCGGGCCGGGGTGCCGCTGCAGCGGTTCGTGTCCAACAACGCCATGCCCTGCGGGACTTCGATCGGGCCGATCACCGCGGCCCGCCTGGGCGTCACGACGGTCGACGTGGGCGTGCCCGGCCTGTCCATGCACTCCGCACGGGAACTCGTCGGCGCCAGGGACCCCGGCTATCTGGCGCAGGCGCTCGCCGAATTCGTCACGACGAGCTGAGAGCGGGTCCCGCACGGAAACCCGCATCCGGTATCGAAGACCAATCATGGAGAGTGACAGAACGTTGTCGGCAAAGACCTTCGCGCTCAAGGGCGCCGACCCGCAGGACGCCTCGTTGCGCGTGCTGATCGTTCCGCACGCGGGCGCCGGGGCGGCGAGCGGCCAGGGCTTCGCGGAGCACGCCCCGGCCGACTGGCTGGTGGCCACGGCCCGGCTGCCGGGCAGGGAGACGCGCATCCGGGAGAGCGTTCCGGAGCTGCCCGGTCTGGTCGACGACGTCGTGGCCACGGCCCGTGCGCTGCCCGGCACCGCCCCCCTGGTCGTCGTCGGGGTGTGCTTCGGCGCGATCGTCGGCCTGGAGGCCGTGCGCGCACTGCAGCGGGACGACGGCGTCCGCGTCGCAGGCATGGTGGCCGTCTCGCAGTGGGCGGTGACCGAGAAGCCGGACCCCGAGCGCCGGTTGCTGCGCGACACGGACGACGCCGACGACGTACTGGCGATCCTCGACGGGTTCGGCGGAGTCCCCGAAAGGCTCGCCGCCAACGAGCAGATGCTCGAACTGGTGCTGCCGACGATCGTGGCGGACATCCGTGCCGTCGAGGACTACTCGTCGGGCCCCGACCCCCTTCTTCGGTGTCCGCTCCTCACCGTGATCGGGGACGAGGACCCGCTGTGCCCCGAGGAACGGACCGCCGACTGGGCCCTGTTCAGCGAGAACACCCGCAATGTCTGGCTGCCGGGCGGACACATGCTGCTGACGGACAGCCCCGCGCTGGTGGTGGACGCCCTCGTCGGCAATCTCGACCAGTTCGCGCAGTTCGCGGCTGAACAGCCCTAGCCCGGTCCCAGTCCCAGCCCTCCCGCCCGGCCGAACCGAGGTTGACCTCCATGACGACCGTCCAGGCCTCCGCCGACCGCCCGTCAGCCGATGCGGCGGACCACCGGCTCGACGTACTCCTGCTCGAACGGTGGGAGCGTGATCCCGGGCTCCCCGCGATCGTCTCCGGCGAAACCGTCCTCACCGTGGGCGAGTTGAGGGACCGGGTCCTGCGGACGGCCGCGGCCCTTCGCGCGCACGGCGTACGGGCCGGTGACCGTGTCGTGATCCACCACGAGCGCTCCGTCGAGTTCGTGGTGGCCGTGCTGGGCGCCATGTTCGCGGGCGCCGCCCACGCGGCACTCGGCGTGGACGACCCGCCGCAGCGGATCCTGCGCGCCGTCCAGGACTGCGCGCCCCGGGCCGTACTCACCAACTCCGCGCTGCGCGACCGCTTTTCGGACGTACCGGGCCTGCCGGACGTGCCGGACGTGCAGGGTCTGCCGGACCTGGTCGTCCTGACGGACGAGCAGTGCGCCACGTACCCGCCGACGCCCGAGCCGGTACGGGCGGACGCCTCGGCGGACGACCCCGTCGCCGTCATCTACACGTCCGGGTCCACCGGCCGCCCCAAGGCCTCGCTGATCAGCCACCGCGCTCTCGTCTCACGGATCACGGCCCTGCAGACCACGCACCGCATGGACGAGCGCGACCGGATGATGCACCACACGGTGTGCACGTTCGACATGCATCTCGGCGAGCTGTACTGGCCGTTGCTCGCCGGTGCCACCGTCGTCATCGCGGCCCCGGGCCGCCATCGCGACGCGGACCACCTCGCGGAGCTGATACGCGACCGGGGGATCACGACGGTCTACTTCGGCGTGTCCCAGCTCGAACTCTTCCTGCTGACCCGCGATCCCGCCGAGCGGTACGACGGGCTGCGGCAGGTGCTCACCGGCGGCGAAGTACTCGGTGCCGACCTGGTCAGGCGCTTCCACTCACGCTCCACCGCGTCGCTCACCAACATCTACGGGCCCAGTGAGTGCACGATCTACAGCACGGCCTGGGTGTGCCCGCGCGATCCCGGCCTGGACACCGTGCTCATCGGTCCCGCCATCCAGGACACCGAGCTGTGGATCCTCGACGAGAACGGCACTCCGGTCGCCGACGGGGAACCGGGCGAGCTCTACATCGGCGGCGCGGGCGTCGCCCTCGGCTATCTGAACCGGCCCGAACTGACCGCCGAGCGATTCGTCACCTCCCTCGCCGTGAGCCCGGACGGCCGTCTCTACCGTTCCGGCGACCTGGTCAGGGCGCGGCCCGACGGGGCGCTGGAGTTCCTGGGCCGGGCCGACCGGCAGGTGAAGATCCGGGGCATCCGTATCGAGCCCGGTGAGATCGAGGAGACCGCCAAGCGCTGTACGGGGGTCCGGCAGGCGGCTGTTGTCGCGCACGGCTCGGGTCCCGAGAAGCGGCTCGCCGCGTTCGTGGTGCCCGAGAACGGCGTGGCACCGGACAGCCTGCCGTCGTCCGTACGCGAGGCTCTGCGGACCTGGCTCCCGCCGTACATGGTGCCGTCGGCCATCGAGGTGACGGACGAACTCCCGCTGACGCCGAACGGCAAGCTGGACCGCCGTCTCCTGGAGACCTGGGCGGCGAAGCGGTCGGCCGAAGCCGCCGAATCCGTGCCCGCGCGCAACATGGATGCGGATGCGGATGCGGATGCGGATGCGGATGCGGATGCGGATGCGGATACGGATACGGATACGGATACGGACATGGATCTGGACGTGGAGAGCGTCGTGTCCGAGGTGTGGTGCGAGGTGCTCCAGGTCTCCGCCGTCGGCCGGGACGACGACTTCTTCGACCTGGGCGGCGACTCCTTCAAGGTGCTGCGCGTCGTCGAGACCCTCCGGGAACGGCTGCGGGCGGACATCCCCCTGGCGGCGCTGCTGCTGGAGCCGACGGTGGCCGACTTCAGCGAGGAACTGCGCCGCATCATGGCGCACGGGCCGACGGACTGAACCCGGGAACGCGAAGCGGGGGCCCGGAACTTCCGGGCCCCCGCAGCTGATTCCCGTTCCTACAGAGCCACTACGCCGCGTCCGTCACCGTGCCATCGAGCGTGGGCCCCTCCACGCGTTCGCCTTCCCTCGTCCAGAGGGACAGCTGGATCCGCAGCGACTCCTCCGGCTCGCTCACCCCGTCCACGACGGTGGGGACGGTCACGTCGGTGCTCAGCTCGCCCGGGGCGATGGCGATGGACAGATGGAGCCCTTCCAGCTGGGACAGCGGCCGGTCGGGGGTCGGTGACCGCCGGGCGGGGGGCGGTGACTCATCGGTGACTTCGCCGAGCCAGGTCGGATCGACGTCGGTGGTGGACAGTTCGGCGCCGTCGACCGGTGCGAACTCGGCGTCGAACCAGATCTCCGTGTCGGCGACCGCGGACATGGTGATGCGCCAGGTCATGCTCTGCCCCTCGGTGACCCGGTTCGGGACCGGCGTCGCGCTGAACGTGGGCAGCGGGTCGTCGTCCTTCACGATCATGCCGCCGAGGTGGTTGCCGACCACCGTGTCGTGGACGGCCTTCGCGAACACGTTGTACGTCGTGCCGTAGTCGTAGCGGGTGTTGCCGGGCACGTCGACCGGCACGTCGATGTTCTCGCCGCCGGGGCGCACGGTCACCACCCTGGACGTGGTCTCACGGGTCTTGGAGTCCGAGACGAAGAGCCGGATCTGTCCACTGCCCTGCCCGGAGAGCCGTACCGGCACGCGGTAGGTCTTGACTCCGGAGTCGCCCTCGTCGGCGGTCAGCCTGCCGATGTCGACGCGGGGCAGTGAGACCGGCTGTACCTCCGCCATGCCGGGGCGCCAGCCCCAGGCGTCGATCAGCCACGCCTTCCCCGATCCACTGCGGGGGGTCAGTTCCAGGGACTTCACCTGCTTGAGGTCCAGCCCGGCCGCGGTCGCGGCGGTCAGCGGTACGCGTACCTCCTGGCCCCAGTACGAGGCCGTCCGCCAGGAGCCCGGCAGTCCGTCGAGGCGGATGTCGCCGAGCTTCGCCCGTCGGCCCGCGGTGTCCGTGAGGGACACGTCCATGCGGGTGCCGGTGGTGTTCGGCGGCACGATGACGCGCAGGGCCAGCGACTCGGCTCCGGTCACGGAGACCGGTCGCTCGGGCTGCACCCGTACCGCGGAACCGGGCGTCGACCAGTCGAGCGCCACGGCGTTGCGGCCCGCTTCCCGTTCCGTCTCCCAGCCGGCGAAGTGCGGTGACGCGCCGGACTCGTCAGTGTTCAGGCAGGCCGTCGCCGGGTCGGGGTCGACCTGCTCGCACAGCCGGCCGCCGTCCACCTTCATCGAGGGGTCCGGCAGGAACGCGCCGGCGCGACGGGCGCCGACGGCGTGGGTGAGGACGCGGGCGGGACCCGCGGACTCCGCGCTCACGCCGGAGCCGTCCAGCAGGGGCCGGACCCGGTCGTCGCCTGCGACGAACACCCGGGCAGCGGCGGCTATGTACGTGGAGCCGGCGGCCTGCTGCTGCTCGGCGGTCAAGCGCGTCGCGGTGCCCGGTGTGCACACCGGGTCCGGCGACTCCTCGTCGTTCCAGAAGTCGTCGTCGGCGGGCGCCTCGGCCTGTCCCGGCGTCCACTCGGTGTTGAAGTAGTTGTGGTTGGCGCCGACCATGTAGACCGCGCTGTGCAGGGCGGCACCACGGCTGACGCCGCGTGTCCCGTCCACGAAGATCTCACCCTGCAGATCGCCCACATCGCCGTCGCAGCCGGGCAGGATCGTCATCGACGGCACGTCGGGAGTGGGGTTCTGCCCGAAGATGGTGGGGCCGATGAGGACGGTCCCCCGTATCTTCCAGCGCACCGGGCCCTGGTAGCCGTCCCGGTCGGCGGGAGGCTTGGAGAGGCTGTCCATCGCCGCCCGGTTCACGCCCTCGCCGCCCCGTGAGTGACCGACCAGGAGTACGCGCGACAGGTCGGCCCGTGCAGCCTTCCGTACGATCGCCGGTGCCGAAGTCCGTCCGGCGCCCGACCAGTTGGCCCAGTGGGCGAGGTGCTGCCGTACGAGGGAGGAGCGGGCCTGTGCTCCGCCGTCCTCCGCCAGGTGGTCCTGTCCGTTGATGCCGTTGGCGGATATGGACACCGTCACATAGCCCTGGGACGCCAGCAGTTTCTGGTCGTGCAGATAGCCGCGGTGGCTCGGTACCGGCTTCGAGTCGGTGGGGCAGGGCCAGCCACCGACGAACTCGCCCTCCGGGCCCCCGGTGTAGCAGGTGGGGTGGCGGCCGTGCAGGAAGAGGGCGAGCGGGCGGCTGCCCTGGGCCCCGGCCGGCGCGACCACGGCCGCGCGCATCTCCACCGGCTCAGGGAAGTCGGGCAGCTTCACGGACTTCAGCTCGTACTCGCCGCTGACCGTGCGGTACGGGCCGGGGACACCGGGGTCCACGGGGTTGGCCGGCAGCAGGGCCGACGGCTTCACCGGGGCCTTGGAGGCACGTCGCCGTGAGTCGGCCTTCATACCGGCCTCGTCGAGGCGGCGGCCGGCGGCCCGTACCTGCAGGTCCTTCGCCGGTCCGAGCCGCACGCCCTGGAGGGCAAGGTCGAACGTGTGCCCGTCCTTGGCGGCGAGGGGCCGGCCCAGGAACCGGTCGCCGGAGTAGAACTCGACGGCGGCGTCTCCCATGGGCACCCGTGTGGTCGAGCGCCAGGTCAGCTGCTCACCCGATCTCGCTTCGGTGATCTGCCAGCCCGTCGGCAGTCTGCCGTCGGGGTCGGCCGATGCCGCGGGCGGTGCGGGCTCGGCGGCGGGCCGGGCCTGCGCCACTCCTTGCGACCCCACCACCACCGCCAGCAACGCCGCAGCGGCGACCAATGTGCGCCGGGCATGGATCAACGTCCTTCTCCTCCTGCTTGGCTCCTGCACCCGGGCACCTCAGTTGCCCCACGTGTCCCGGGCATCTCTCTCGTCCCTGAGAAGAGGATGAGATTCGAGGCCACGGGGTTGCTCGGAGTCGACCTCCGGTCGAGGCAGGCGGGTGCCTCAAGTGGAGCCTGGAGAAGAGGAGTTGACCCGGCGCGGGGCCGTCGGGCAGGCCCTGGACCCTAGGAGCCGAGCGTCGCCAGGGCCGGGCCGAAGGCGATGAGCAGCGGGATGAGCGGGGCCAGGGCGGCGGCCGTCGTCGTACCGCGGCGGTGGGTGCGCGTCAGACGGGGCGGCGGGTCCAGGAGGCGCTCCACCCGCTGGTGGAGCAGGGGGCGGGGAGTGGCGCAGGACAGGACGCCCCGGTGCTGGTTCAGCTCGATCAGCGCGAGGGCCGTGGTGAGGTGACCGCAGCTCCGGGAGGCCGTGTCGTCGGCGGAGAGCTCGACCAGGCGGTGGGTCTGGTCGCGGAAGTGGGTGAAGAGCGGGATGCCCGGGAAGCCGGAGGCCAGGGCCTGCGAGAGGTGCAGGAGCCAGTCGTGGCGGGCCCGGGCGTGACCCAGTTCGTGGGCCTGGATGGCGTCCAGCTGGTGGTCGGTGAGGCGCTGCAGCGCGCCCGTGGTGACGACGAGCTGGGGCGGGCTGCCCGGCATCCACCAGGCGTCCGGGTACTCGTCCTCCAGCACGAGCAGCGGGCCGCGGGAGTCGCGGAGCCCGGCCGGCAGCTCGGGGGCGCGCTCGCGCAGGTGCTCGCGGCGCAGCCGGCCTCGCCTACGGGCCTCCGTCACCTCCCGCGCCAGCATGGCCGTGGTCCAGGCGGCACCGCCGGCCAGCAGCAGCGTCAGCGCGGTGGTCCACGGCGGGGCGGCGGCCAGGTCGTACGCCGCGGTGACCGCGGGCGGCGCGGGCGCGAAGGCATGGACGCGGACGGTGTGGAAGACCGCCGAGGCACTCAGCACGAGCGACGCCAGGCAGCACAGCAGCAGGGTGGCGACCAGGCACTGCCACACCCACAGCGCGAGCACGGGCTCCCGGTCGGGCCAGAGCGCGCGGGTCAGGACACGGGGCGCCGCGACCGCGACCGCCAGGGCGACGACCGCCATCAGCAGGAGGGAGATCGATACGGTCATGTCGCGAGGTCCCTCTCGTCCGCCGGCGGTGCCGTGGTGAACGTGCCGCCCGTGGTCGCGGGAACGGCGGCGAGCCGTGCGGGGCGGACGGTCATGTCACGGGCTCCTTCGGGAAGCGGCGGTGGACACGCTACCTGCCACCGGGGTCATGACGGCAATGAGCGGCACGACTGCGAACCGCGAGTAACCATGGGCGTATGGACAGTGGCTGCGAGGTCGCCGAGAACGGGCTGCGGGAGCCGTTCCTGCCGCTGGGTGTCGTGGACGTGAAGGTCGCCGCGCTCGGGGACGACCGGTCCGGGCCGAAGTTCGTACGACGCAGGGAGAATCGGCGTATTTGAAGAGTCCTTACCGTGAACGGCTAGCATCGCCCCTTGTTGTCGAAGGGTCGTCGAACGAAGTCGAGTGGTGGGGGTGGGCGCCGTGCCGATGGAGCCGCGGATCGCGGTGGCCGTGGTGACGATGGGCACACGGCCCCAGGAGGTCGACGCGCTGCTCGCGTCGGTGGCCAAGCAGGACGTCGCGCCCACCCGGGTCGTGATCGTCGGGAACGGCTGTCCGCTCCCCGAGTTCGCAGACCGGCTGGGGCTGCCCGGCGAGGTCACCGCCATCGAGGTCGACGAGAACCTCGGCTGCCCGGGCGGCCGGAACGTCGCGCTGCGCAGGCTGCGGGAGTTCGGGGACGTGGACGTCGTCGTCGACCTGGACGACGACGGACTCCTCGTCGACCCGGATGTCCTGCGGCGCGTACGGGACTTGTACGCGGCCGATCCGCGCCTCGGCATCGTCGGATTCCGTATCGCCGACGAGCACGGCGAGACCCAGCGGCGGCACGTACCGCGGCTCGGCGCCAAGGACCCGATGCGGGGCGGGGAGGTCACCGGTTTCCTCGGCGGCGGACACGCCCTCTCGATGGAGATGCTCGCGCAGACCGGGGACTGGCCGGCCGAGTTCTTCTTCGCGCACGAGGAGACCGACCTGGCGTGGCGGGCCGCCGACGCCGGGTGGACCATCCGGTACGAGCCCGAGCTGCTGCTCCAGCACCCCAAGACCTCGCCCGCACGGCACGCCATCTACCACCGCGTCACCGCCCGCAACCGCGTCTGGCTGGTCCGGCGCCGGCTGCCGCTCCCGCTCATCCCCGTCCACCTGGCGGTCTGGATCGCGCTGACTCTCCTGCGGACCCGCTCTGTCGGCGGACTGCGGGCATGGTTCGGCGGCTTCGTGGAGGGGCTCCGGGTATCGGCGGGGGAACGGCGGCCGATGCGCTGGGGGACCGTGTGGCGGCTCACGCGCCTGGGGCGGCCGCCGGTCGTCTGAGCGGGCCCGTCCTGATCGGGCGGGTGGTCCCGCTCACGGTTCTCGGACCCGGTCGCTACGGCGACACTCCCCCGAGCCGCGGCGACCTACGACGCCAACCGCGTACCGGAACGACCGGGTCCGAACAGTGATCAAATCAGGCCACGCCAACCGATCGCTAACATGGGGCGAACGGTGTGGCGAGGCACAGAGTTTCGCCTGGGAGGTGGCGGGAGCGGCGGATTCAGGCCGTTGACGGCCGCCGATGGGAAGAGGCGGACAGGTGGGCGGCGGACAGCGGTCGGAGCGGGGCGCCGGGTCGCGCCGAGGCCGATCGTCCGGCCGCCCGGGCGGGCCGTCGCCCGGGGCGATATCCGTGCCGGGTTCCGGAGAGCGATCCGCTCCGCGGGCCGGGCTGCCGTCCGGGCTGCGTTTCGGGCTTCTCGGACCGATCGTCGTGTACGGCGCCGATGGTGTGCCACGGCCGGTGAGCAGCGCCAAGGGGCGGGTACTGCTCTCCGCGTTGCTGCTGGAACCGGGACGGGTCGTCTCCGTCGATGTGCTCAAGGACGCGCTGTGGGGCGGGACACCGCCCGCCTCCGCGCACGCGTCGCTGCAGAACCACGTGACCCGGCTGCGACGCCTCCTGGACGACCCGGACCGGCTGCGGTCGGTACCGCCCGGCTATCAACTGCACGTCGCTGAAGGCGAGTTGGACGTACGCCTCTTCGAGACCCGGATCGGTGCCGCCCGTGCGGCACACGCGCGGCGGGACTGGGAACGGGCCGTGACCGAGGCCGTGGCGGCACTCGGGCTGTGGCGCGGCACCCCGCTGGCCGGCATGCCTCCCGGGTTCGGCGGACTCTCCCTCGTCCAACGGCTGGGGGAGGCGCGGCTGTTCGCCCTGGAGTGCCGGTACGAGGCTGAGCTGGAGCTGGGCCGCGGGGTGTCCGACGGGGGCGTACGGCTCTCCGGTCTCGCACCCGAACTGGCCGCGCTGGTCGCGGAGTTCCCCCTCCGCGAGGCCTTCCACCGCCAGCTGATGATGGTCCTCTACCGGACGGGCCGCCGCGCCGAGGCCCTCGCCGTCCACCGAGACCTGCGCCGCACCCTCATCCACGAACTCGGCGTGGAACCGGGCCTCACGGTCCGCGAGGCCCACATGGAAATCCTGCGGGACCAGGATTCGGGTGCGGAGATGGGGTCGAGGACAGGGGTTGGAGCGGAGCCGGGAGCAGGGGGAGGAGCGGCGACAGAGGCAGGGCCCCGGTCGCGATCGGGGCTGACGTCAGCGGCGGGTTCGGGTTCGGGCGCGGATGCGTCCGCCGGAGGCGAGGTCGGTGCCGCCGATGCGGCGGCTCCCGGCGGGACAGCGGCCCCCACCGGGCGGCAGGCCGCCGGAGGCGACGGCGTCTCCGGCCGGTCTGCGGATGCGTATGCCGACGATGAGTTCGGTGTCACCGAGGCGGCGGCCTCCACCGAACGGCGGGCCGCCGACGGTGACGGCATCTCCGCCCCGCTGCCCGCCGAGCCCGCCCTCAGCCGCACTGCTCGGCGCGAAGCCGACCACGCGCCCTCCGCGGAGGCCGCCTCGCCCACGCCGCCTCCTTCGGCCGCCCCGGCCGCCGCCCGGAAGGGACCCGTCCCCGTCCCCCGACCCGCCCAACTCCCTCCCGCCCCCGTCTGTTTCACAGGTCGGGCCGAGGCCGTCGGCAGGCTGCGTGCCGCGCTCGTCCCGGCCGGGGGCGGGCACCCCCGCGTGGTCGTGGTCAGTGGCATGGCGGGGGTCGGGAAGAGCGCGCTGGGCGTGCAGGTGGCGCACGGGCTGCGGGCCGAGTTCCCGGACGGCCAGTTGTACGTACGGCTGCACGGGGCCACCCCCGGCGTGCCGCCGCTCACGGTCGGGCAGGCCCTCGCCGCCCTGCTCCGCGACCTGGGCGTGGAACCGCGGGGCGTCCCCGAACACCCGGACGCGGCAAGCGCGTTGCTCCGCTCGCTCCTTGCGCCCACCCGCACCCTGCTCGTACTCGACGACGCCGTGAACGCCGCCCAGGTCCGCCCGCTGCTGCCGGCCGGCCCCGGCTGCGCGGTGATCGTCACCAGCCGCTCGCCCCTCACCGCGCTGGACGGCGTGACCCGCTTCCCGCTCGCCCCCCTCTCCGACGAGGAGAGCGCCGAACTGCTGCGGGCCGTCTCCGGACGGGACGGCCTCGACGGTACGCACCCGCTCGTCGGCCTCACCGGACGGCTGCCGCTCGCACTGCGGATCGTCGCGGCCCGGCTCGCCGCCCGCCAGGTCCTCACACCGGACGCGCTCGCCGGTCAACTGGCCGCCAGCGACGGACGGTTGCACCACCTGGAGTACGACGACCTCAGCGTGCGCCGCTCGCTCGCGGTGGCCCTCGACGCGCTGCGGGCCTCGGACCGCGAGGCCGACCGGGACGCCGCCCTCGCCCTGCGCCGGATCGGCGCGCTCGACCTGCCGACGTACGGGGTCCCGCTCCTCGCCCGACTCCTGGGCACCGGTGAATGCCGCACCGAGGCCGCCCTCGACCGCCTCGTCGACGTCGCCCTCCTCGACGAGACGACGTACGGCCGCTACACCCCGCACGACCTCGTACGCGACTTCGCCCGCGAGGTGGCACGGGAGGCGGCACGCGAGGCGGCGGAGGGGGAGGACCCCGGCCTCACGGAGTCCGACCCCACCGACATCGCCCTCCACTGGTACATCGCCTCCGCCCGCCGGTGCGTACCGGCTCTGAGCCCCTCCGGCGTCGACCGCGACAACCGGCTCGGCGCGACGACGGCAGAGACGGCAGAGACGGCAGAGACGGCTGAGTCGGAGCGTGCGGGCGCCACGGGCGACGAGGCCGTGCCGTTCGCGTCCGCCGCCGAGGCCATCGCCTGGGGGGACCGCGAGGTGGCGAACGTCGTCGCGCTCGTCGAGGGCCGTGCCGCCGCGTCCCCGCTGGTCCCCGTCCTCGTACGAGCCCTCTTCCCGTATCTGCAGCGCCGCGGCCGGCTGCGCGAGCTGGCGGTGCTCGGGCGGCGGGCGCTGACCGTGGCGCGGCGGCTCGGGGACGACGCCGCCGAGGCGATCGCGCTGTCCGACCTGGCGGGCCTGCACTTCATGCAGGGGCAGGCGGGCAAGGCGCTCGTCCTGACCGACCAGGCCCTCACGCGCTGGCGCGGCCTCGGCGTCGTCCCGCGCATCCAGCGCTGCCTGAACAACCGCGGGCTGCTGCTGGAGAGCCTGGGCCGGTACGTCGAGTGCGAACTCGCCCTGCGGGAAAGCCTGGAGCTGGCACGGGAACTGGGCGACCTGGACGGCGAGGCCGTCGCCTACAGCAACCTCGGCAACCTCTACGAGCACTCCGACCCGCGCGCCGCCATCGAGTGGCACGAGCGGAGCCTCGCGCTCGGCGAGACCATGGGCGACTCCCGGGTCCGTGAGTCCGGGCACTGCAACATCGGGTACGCCCACCTCACACTCGGCGAACCGGCCCGCGCGCTGGAGCACTTCGACCGCGCCCTGAGCGTCTCGAACGGGGTCGACTGGCAGAGCGGCTCCCAGACCCGCCTCGGTCTCGTCCGTGCGCTGCGCGGCCTCGACCGCACCGAGCGGGCCGCCCGCGAGTGCGCCCTGCTGCTGGCCCGCGCCGAACAGCGCGCCGACCGCTACACCGCCGGTCTCGCCCGGCACCAGCAGGGCCTGCTGCACCGGTCGGCGGGCCGCACCGACGAGGCGTACGAACAGTGGGAACTGGCCCTCGACGACCTGGACGGCACCGACAGCACGGTGGCCGACGAACTGCGGGAGTTACTGCTGACCGGGCTCAACGGGCCTTCCGCGCCGGGGAGTTGAGCGGGTCTCATCACGCACGGGCGGGGAGTGCTCCTGCTGGGACCCTTCCCGCCCGGACCCACGGGGGCACGCAGGCGCGGGCGGCTGCGCCGTGAGCGCTCACTTGGCGTCCGCGTAGCACTCCACCACCGCCGTCGTGAACGGAAACCGCACCGGTGTCTCCCCGAACGTCAGCCGCCCCGCCAGCTCCGCCGCCTCCCGGATGGCCTCGACGACCGTGTCCGCCTCAGCCGCCGGGCAGTGCACCATCACCTCGTCGTGCTGGAAGAAGACCAGCTCGGCCGCCATGTCCCGGCAGGTGCGGCGGAGTGCGGCGAGCACGAGGAGGGTCCAGTCGGCGGCACTGCCCTGGACGACGAAGTTGCGCGCGAAGCGGCCCCGGGCGCGGGAGTTGGTGGAGGCGTACCCCGGCACCCAGTCCTGGGCGCCCCCGGGCTCGGCGCCCTCGACCGGCACGACGCCGGTCTGCTCGCTGTCCGGAATCCCGGCCTCCTCCCCCGAGGAGTCGGACCCCACCGCCGGCGGGCAGGTCCGCCCCAGCCAGGTCCGCACGAGCCGCCCCTCCTCGCCGGCCCGCGCCGCGTCGTCCACGTACGCCACCGCCCTGGGGAAGCGGCGGCGCAGCAGTGCGAGGTTCTTGAGGCCGTCGCCGGAGGTCTGGCCGTAGACCGCGCCGAGGACGGCGAGCTTGGCCTGTGCGCGGTCGCCGGAGAAGGCGCGGTCGGACACCGACTGGTAGAGGTCGGTCTCCCGCCCGGCGACCTCCATCAGGCCGGGGTCGCGGGAGATCGCGGCCAGGACCCGCGGCTCCATCTGGTCGGCGTCCGCGACGACGAGCCGCCAGCCGGGGTCGGCGACCGCGGCACGCCGGATGACCTTGGGGATCTGCAGCGCGCCCCCGCCGTTGGTCACCCAGCGCCCGGTGACCGTCCCGCCCGCCAGGTACTCCGGTCTGAACCGCCCGTCCCGCACCCAGTCCTGGAGCCACGACCAGCCGTGGGCGACCCAGACGCGGTACAGCTTCTTGTACTCGACGAGCGGCTTCACGGCCGGGTGGTCGATCGTCTCGATCTCCCAGCGCCGGGTGGATCTGACCTTGATCCCGGCCTGTGCGAAGGCCTTGATGACGTCCGCGGGCAGATCGGGCCGCACCCGTCTCCCGAACGCGGCCGACACCTCGTCCGTGAGCTCGGCGAGGCGGCGCGGCTCGCCCCCGCCCGCGTACCGCTCGCCGAGCAGTTCGTGCAGCACCTCCCGGTGCACGTCCGCGCTCCACGGCAGCCCGGACGCGTTCATCTCGGTCGCCACGAGCATGCCCGCCGACTCGGCGGCCGTCAGCAGCCGCATCCGCCCGGGGTGCTCGGCCGCGTCGTGCCTTCGCTGCTGGTCCCCGTACACCTCGATGAGCTGTTCCAGCGGTACGTGGACGGGGCGGGGCTCGAAGAGGGAGGACTGCGAACCGGGCTCGGCGGAGCGCTGCGGGGGATCGGGCGGCACGGGACCGCCGCGCAGTCTCGCCAGGGCGGCGGCGGCCGAGCGGGGCTCGCCGAGCCGTCCCTCGTGGCCCAGGAGGAGGGTCTCGGCGGCCTCCATGTCGTAACACCGCTCCACGCGGACGCCCGCGTCGCGCAGCCGCGGATAGACCTCGGTCGTCGACCGCCACACCCAACGGACGACGTCCGGCCGGGACCGTACGGACTCGGCGAGATCCGGTTCCCGCAGGACCGGTCCGGCGGGCAGCCCGTCGAGGCCGAGGGGAGCGAGCTCGGCGCCGCCGTCCTCGGCCGGCGCGAGAGCCCACCGGTCGGTCATGACTGCGAGTCTCGCAGGAGGGTCTGACAACGGCCCCGAACCGCGAGTCCCGCGAGTCCAGGGCCGTGTCCGGCACAGGGCGCTAGCAGTGCCCGGTGGTCGGGCCGGTCAGTCCTCCTGGAGGGACTTCCGCACCTTCTCCAGCGCCTCCGCGACGTTCGCCTCGGCCGCCGCCTTGTCGACGCCGAGCCCGCTGAGGAGGCCCGCGCCCGCCTCGTGCTCCAGCAGCGCGAGCAGGACGTGCTCCGTGCCGATGTAGTTGTGGCCGAGCCGGAGGGCCTCGCGGAAGGTGAGTTCGAGGGCCTTCTTGGCGCCGCTGTCGAAGGGGATGAGCGCGGGTACGTCCTCGGCGCTCGGCGGCAGGGCGGCGGTCGCGGCCTCGCGCACGGCGTCCAGGGTGACGCCCTGCGCGGTGATCGCCTTCGCCCCGAGGCCCTCCGACTCGGTGATCAGACCGAGGACCAGGTGCTCGGTGCGGATCAGGTCGTTGCCCGCGTTCTTGGCCTCGTTCTGGGAGACGATCACCACGTTCCTGGCCCGTGGCGTGTAGCGGCTGAAGCCCTGGCTGGGATCGAGGTCCGACTCCGCCTTCGGCACGAACCGCTTCTGGGCCGCCTGCCGGGTGACGCCCATGCTCTTGCCGATGTCCGTCCAGGACGCGCCCGATCGCCGGGCCTGGTCCACGAAGTGACCGATCAGATGGTCGGCCACGTCACCGAGGTGGTCCGCCGCGATCACCGCGTCCTGGAGTTGGTCGAGAGCGTCTTCGTGGACCTTCTTGATGGCCTCGATCAGATCGTCGAGGCGTACGGAGGTGGTGGCACGTGGATTCGTGGTCATGTGTCAACCTTAGGTTGACAGTGAAGGGGTGTCAACCCTGAGTTGACACCTGCTGTGCCTGCTCGGAGGTGTCCCGGGCCGGGGCCGGCCCCGCCCCGACGCGTGACACGATCGAGGAATGAGCAGTACGCCCAGCACCGTGGAGCGCGCCTTCGAGGCCGCCCTCTACGCCGACACCGACGCGGCCCTCGACACCGGTGCCTCGCTCCTCGCCTCCGACCCCGCGTCCGACGCCGAACTGGCCCGCCGCGGCGAGGAGTTCGTCGGGGGAGCCTGGCGGCGCGGCTGGCAGCCCGCCGATGTCGTACGGATCGTGCGCCGCGAACTGGACGACGTGCACGTACGCCTGGTGTCGGCGCTGATCCTCGACGAGAGCGGCCGGAACCGGCAGCCCCGCGGCCCGCGCTGGACGGCACAGCTCGAAGAGCTGACCGCCGGGGCGGCCGGGACGAAGGCACCGCCCCGCGCCGAACCCCGCACCGACCGCTTCTCGTACGCCACCGCCGTGCTGGGGCTGTACCGGCTGCTGCTCCGCCTGCCCTCCGTCGAGCCGCTGGACGTTGACGCGCCCAAGGGGACGGCCGGTGCCCCGAAGGACTCCCGCATGCTCACCCGTATCCGCGCGCTGCTCGCCAAGGCCGAGGCGACCGGGTTCCCGGAGGAGGCGGAGGCGCTGAGCGCCAAGGCGCAGGAGCTGATGGCGCGGCACAGCATCGACGAGGCGCTGCTGGCGGTCCGTACGCACGCCAAGGACGCGCCCGGCGCCTGCCGCATAGGCGTCGACCCGCCCTACGAGACGGCCAAGGCGGTGCTCCTCGACGCGGTGTCCGGCGCCAACCGCTGCCGGGCGGTCTGGAACGAGGCCCTCGGCTTCTCGACCGTCGTCGGCTTCGAACCCGACCTGGAAGCCGTCGAACTCCTCTACACCTCGCTCCTCGTGCAGGCCACCGCCGCGATGACGAGGGCGGAGGCGGCACAGCGTGCGGGTGGCAGGAAGCGTACGAAGTCCTTCCGGCAGTCCTTCCTCGCCGCGTACGCCCATCGCATCGGCGACCGGCTGGCGGAGGCGACGGAGGGGCAAGTGAAGGCCGGAGAGGGGGAGTTGCTGCCCGTTCTGGCGGCCCGGGACGTGGCGGTCACGGACGAGACGGAGCGGATGTTCCCGGCCACGGTCACGACCAGGCTGCGCGGGGTGAACGACGCGGCCGGCTGGGAGGAAGGCGCGGCAGCGGCGGACCGCGCCCAGGTGAGGGCACGGCCGCCACTGCGGTGACCACGGCGATCGTGGGGCGGTGGCTCAGTCTCCGGCGCGCTGGATCGGGCCCACCGAGGCGTCCGGCTCGCTCTCGCTCCGCAGCGCGACCTCGCCGTACTTCCAGGGGAAGGACAGGTCGGCGCCCGCGCCGGGCAGGCCGAACTTCACGGTCTTCACGGCGGCACCCTTCGTCGCGTCGCCCGCGGGTCCACGTACATACGTGATCGTGAAGGCGGTGGTCTCGTCCGGCTTGAGGGTCAGCTTCTCCGGCTTCGCGGACTTCTCCGGAGTGAGGGACCAGGTGGTGCCGCCCGCGGTCAGGTCGACGCGGGGGAAGCCCTCCAGGGTGCAGTCGCCGCCGGACCGGTTGGTGAGGGTGACGGAGACGCTCCCGGTGTCACCGGCGGCCGGGGCCTCGCTCGCGGCGACCTCCTGTCCGACCTGGTCCGCCTCGCACGCGGTGGAGCCGGCGGGGGACGCCGAGCGGTCGGTCTTCTTGTCCCCCTCGCCCCCCTTGTCACCGCTGCCGCCGTCGTCGCATGCGGTCAGAGCGAGGGTCGCCACGAGGGCGGTGAGTGCGGAGACGGCTATCGGTCGGGCGCGCATGGCTTACCTCTGACTTCCGGGACCTGCTTCGGGGTCCGGCTCGCGGAAACTTCTGGAGCGTGGCGGTGCTCGTAGATCATCGGCCATCGGTCTCCGGTCCCGCCCATCGGTCCCGGCCATCGGTCTCCGACCCCCACCCCCCGACCATTGGCCATTGGTCATCGATCACGGTCATCGCGCGGCGTACGCTGGCGCGGTGAGCTGGCGACGGGCGCTGAAGGACACCGCACGCTCCGGCATCACCGTGGAGAGGAAGCGGCTCGAACCGCTCATCGCGGTGCGCGGAGCCGCGGGACTCGCGATCGTGATCGCGCTGAGCCTGTGGCTCTTCGGCCCGGCGGCCGCGGCGAGTTCGGCCTTCGGCGCGTTCCAGGCGGCGATCGCGACGTTCCAGCGCAGCTGGCGCCCCCGCCCCGAACTGGCCATCGCCTCCGGCACGAGCCTCGCCGTGTCCACGTTCCTCGGCTACCTCACCATCTCCAAGGAGCCGCTCTTCCTCGCGCTGTTGGTGGTGTGGGCCTTCGCCGCCGGGATGAGCTGGGCCGCGGGCCCGACCATCGGCCTGATCGCCTCCTCGAACGTGGCGATCATGCTGGTGACGGTCACCCTGCCGACCTCCGTCGCCCAGGCCGCGGGCCATGCCGCGATGATGATCGTGGGCGGCCTGGTGCAGGCGGCGCTGATCGTCCTCTTCCCCGTACGACGCTGGGGCGCCCACCGCGACGCGCTCGCCGACGCCCTGGCCGCCGAGGCCGACTACGCGCGCCGGCTGCGCCACGACCCGGTCGCGTCCTTCGACCCGCAGCCCCTGATGGAGGCGCGCAACGCGGCGGCCGTCACCCCGCGCCAGGCCCGCCGCCGCCCCGCCGAACTCCACGGCGCCCGCGGTATCGCCGAACGCATCCGTCCCGTTCTCGCCTCCCTCGCCGACCCCGCGATGGGCGTCCCGTCCGAAGGCCCCGCCCGCGACCGCGTCCGCGAACTCCTCGCCTCCGCCGCCGCCCTCCTCGACGCCGCCGCCCACGCCATCCGCCACGGCGAGCCCGTCTCCGCCCCACCGGCGGCCCTCGCCACCTTCCGCACCCCGGACACCGGCAGCATCCTCACCGGAGCCCCGTACCGAGCGATGACCCGCCTCAACACCCTCCTCCAGGACGTGGTGGAGACGGCGGGGGGCGCCCCACAGGAAGACGCCCCACAGGAAGACGCCCCGCAGGAGGGCGCCCCATCAGGGGCGCGGGGCCGTGACACAAGCGGCTCCGCCGCGGGGGCGCGCTCAGCCCCCACAACCCGAAGCCGCCCCACAACCCGAAGCCGCCCCACCTTCCTCGCCCTGATCCCCAAAGCCCTCAAAGCGATGCGCGGCGAGCTCCACCGCGGCTCCCCCATCACCCGCCACGCCACCCGCGTCTCCGCGGTGGCCGCCACCGGCTACATTCTCGGCGCCTGGCTCCCCCTCGGCCACGGCTACTGGGCCCCACTGACCTCGGTCATGGTCATGCGTCCGGACTTCTCCCAGACGTACAGCCGGGCCGTGGCCCGCCTCGCCGGCACGGTCATCGGCGTGGCCGTGGCCACGGGCGCGGTACAGGCGGCGTCCCCCGGAACGCTCCTCTCCGGCACACTCGCCGTGGCGAGCGCCGCGCTCATGTACCTCCTCATGCGCACGGGCCAGTTCGCGACCCAGGCCTGCATCGCCGCGTACGTCGTCTTCCTGCTCGGCATGGGCGGCGAGGAGTGGACCCAGACCGTGCCCGAACGGGTCCTGCTCACCCTCATGGGCGGATTCCTCGCGATGCTGGCGTACGCCGTCTACCCGGCCTGGGAGACCCCGCGCCTGCGCACTCGCCTCGCGGACTGGCTGGCCACGCAGGGCCTGTACGTGGCCGCCGTCTTCGGCTCCTACGCCGACCCGTCCGCGAGCAACGCGCCGGACGTCCGCGAGGCCCTGCTCACCGCCCGTACCGCCCGCGCGGCCTGGCACGCGGCGGTGGCCCGCGCGACCGCCGAACCGGTCCGCCACCGCGGCCTCTCCCGCACCGCGGCCGACGACGCCGAGGACGCGCTCGCCCAACTGGGCCGCGTGGCCATGCTCCTGGAGGCCCACCTCCCGGAACGCGGCGCGACCCCCGTACCGCCCGCCGCCCGCTTCGCCGACGCCCTGCGCGAGTCCACCCACCAGGGCGCGAAGGCCATCCGCGAGCGCCGGGTACCCACCTGGGACGCGGTGCGCGAGGCCCTGGACGCCTGGGAAACCGAGGGCACGGACAAGGTCGTACGCAACACCGCGACCCTCGTCCTCGACACCCTCACCGAACTCTCCGAGGCCCTCGACACGGCCGTACCGCCCATGACGCTCGACGGAACGGCCCCCGAAAAGCCGGACGGGCCGCGAAACCCGAAGGATCCCGCGACCCGCTGACGCGAACGTGCGCGACGCGACCCGGCGTGACGCGAACCGGGCCTTGAGGCCCCCGGACTCGGGTCTCAGGACCCCAGACCCGCCGTAGGCAGTCCGGACGGGAGCTTCCCGCCCTCCGCCTTCGTATACGTTTCCTCGCCGAAGCCCTCCCACGTGACCTTCAGGGTCGTGGAGTCGACCGAGTCGACCATGCCCTCGGTCCGGTCCTTGTTCTTGTCGGAGCACTCCAGCTCGATCATCTCCATGCCCGACTTCTCACCGGCGGTGCCGGTGCACACGGATCCGCCCGTCGAGAACAGCCCGGCCTCCTTGCCGGTGATCACCAGCGCCACGGCCTTGCCGCTCTTGGTGGCCAGCCAACTGCCCTCCAGCGCCCCGGCCTTGCCCTTGCCGGAACCGCCCGTATCGCCCGTACCACCGCCGGTGTCGGCCGACCCGGTCGGTGCCGCGCCGGTGGAGGACGGGGAGTCGTCGCCCCCGCCGTCGTCGCTGCTGCAACCGGTCGTCAGGACGAGCGCGGCCACCAGCCCCGCCGCCGCGGCCGCGATCCGCGCCTGCCCGCGCGAGATGGTCGCCGAAGTCACTGAAGCCCCCAAGGGTCTGGCCGGACGAGTCGCCGGTACCCGCCGGGTACCGCCGGTGGCGCCGATGCAACCGGGAACGACCGCCAGCAAGCTACCAGGAGGACTTCCGCACCCCCGGCAGGAACCCCTTGTGCGCCTGCTCCCGCAGGTTCACCCGCGAGAGCCCGAACGTCCGCAGGTACCCGCGCGGCCTCCCGTCCACGCTGTCCCGGTTGCGTACGCGCGTCGCGCTCGCGTCACGCGGCTGCCGCTCCAACTCCCGTCGGGCGGCGGACCGTTCGGTGTCCGTGGAGGACGGCCTGCGGACGATCTCCTTCAGCTCGGCCCGTCGCGCGGCGTACCGGGCGACGACCTCCTGCCGCTTCTCGTTCTTCGCGATCTTGCTCTTCTTGGCCATCAGACCCTCACCCCACGGGCCCGGATCCGGGCCACGGCGGCCTCGACACCGATGACGTCGACCGTCTTGATGCCCTTCGTGCTCAGCCTCAGCCGTACGAAGCGGCCCTCACCCGGCAGCCAGTAGCGCTTGCTCTGGATGTTGGGGTCGAAGCGGCGCGACGTGCGCCGGTGCGAGTGGGAGATGGAGTTGCCGAAGCCCGGACGGGCCCCGGTCAGCATGCAGTGCGCGGACATGTGAGTGACGTACCTCTCTGTTTTCCCGCTAACGATAATGGGATCCATTTTCATATACTAGCCACATGGCACGCAACGAACTCCGTCCGGTCGTCAAGCTCCGGTCCACGGCCGGGACCGGCTTTACGTACGTCACCCGCAAGAACCGCCGTAGCGACCCCGACCGGATGACCCTGCGCAAGTACGACCCGGTCGTCCGCCGGCACGTCGACTTCCGAGAGGAGCGCTGAGCGTCATGCGCGAGGAGATCCATCCGGAGTACGGTCCCGTCGTCTTCCGGGACCGGGCCGCGAACCACGCCTTCCTGACCCGCTCGACCCTCGTCGCCGGGGCGGGCGGGAAGACGATCGAGTGGGAGGACGGCAACACCTACCCGGTCGTCGACGTCGAGATCTCGAACGTGAGCCACCCCTTCTACACGGGGACGGCCCGGGTCATGGACACGGCCGGCCGCGTGGAGCGCTTCGAGCGCCGGTTCGGCCGACGCGGGGAGCGGTGATGCTGTCCGTCGCCATCGTGGGCGGGCTGCACGCCGATGCCCGCCGGGCGGCCGTGGACCGGCTGCTCGCCGAGGTGCCCGGGTCGGTGGCGCTCCACCACGACCTGGCAACGGCCGTACAGGGCACGGTTGTTCGCACCGTTCGCGACCGCACCGGGATCGTCTCCGCCGGTGAGGCACCCCTCGTCAACGACTGCGCGTGCTGCGCCCTGCGCGAGGACCTGGTCCCCGAGCTGGAGCGCCTCGCGGCGGACGGGCGGACCCGGCTCGCGATCGTCGAACTCTGGGACTCGGTCGAGCCGAAGGCGATGGCCGAGGTGGTGGCGGAGGCGATGGCGGGCGCGGAGCTCCGCCTGACCGGCGTCATCACGGCGGTCGACCCCGCCCTGGTGCTGCCCTACCTCGGCAACGGCGACGACCTCGCCGAAGCGGGCCTCGCCGCTGCCGCCACCGACCGGCGCACGGTCGCCGACACCTTCGCCCGCCAGCTGGAGTACGCGCCCGTCCTGGCCCTCGCCACCTCGGACGACGCCGACGACGAGGACCGCGCACTGCTGGCCCAACTCCATCCGACGGCCCGCCAAGTTCCGATAGGCAACGGCGACTTGGCGGTCCGAGCCGACGGGGAGCCCGGGCGACACCCGCTCGCGGAGGCCGCCTTCGGCGGTTTCGACGTGGAGGCGGCCGCCGCCGCTCAACATCCGGCCTGCGCGTTGCTGCCGGCCGAGGCGGACGAGTGCGGGGTCTCCACGCTCGTATGGCACCGGCGGCGGCCGTTCCACCCGGAGCGGCTGTACGCGGCGCTGGAGGATCTGTGCTGCGCGGCGGCGCGCAGCCGGGGGCGGTTCTGGCTCGCGGACCGGCCCGACACGCTGCTGCACTGGGACGCCGCGGGAGGCGCCCTGTGCGTGGAGAACGCGGGGCCCTGGCTGGCCTCCCTGCCCGACGCGGCCTGGGAGTTGGTGCCGCCGGTACGCCGTGCCGCTGCCGCGCTCGACTGGCACCCGGAGCACGGCGACCGCTGCCAGCACCTCGTCTTCACGTCACCCGGCCTCGACCGCGACGGAGTCGAACTGCTCCTGGAGTCCTGCCTGTTGACGGACGCGGAGTACGCCGCCGGCCGCACCGCCTGGAAACAGCTCCCGCCCGCCTTCGACTCCCTCCTGGAGGTCTGACCATGCCCCGCAAGCCCGACCGCAAGCCGTCGCCCCGCCCCAATCCGCTGGGCACGGCGAAGATCACGTACATCGACTACAAGGACACGGACCTGCTGAGGAAGTTCATCTCCGACCGGGGCAAGATCCGCAGCCGGCGGGTCACGCGGGTGAGCGCCCAGCAGCAGCGGCTGCTGGCCCGCGCGATCAAGAACGCCCGGGAGATGGCCCTGCTGCCGTACTCCTCGCGATAGGCCCACGGCCGACCCCGAGACCCCCACGACCCGACCCGCCTGCCCCACTGTGCACATGCGACCCTCACGGCCCCCTCCTTCCCATTCATCTCATGGGCGGGAGGGGGCCGTTCTGGAACACAACGGGCCCGGAACGCGTCCCTTACCCATGTGGGGGCATGCGTTGGAACGATTCGGCCCGCGGGACCGTCAAACGTGTAACCGCAGGACCACCCCCCGTGCACGTGCATCTGCTCATGCAACTGCATGTGAAAGAGCGGCTATGATCCGGGCAGTTGACCAACACTGCATCACTGGCAACAGACGCCAATGCACCACCGGGGAGCGACCTGTGGACCACGACGTGTACAACGGCATGGCTGCCACGGAGCTGCGCGGAGCGGCCTGGCAGAAGAGCATGCACAGCAACTCGCAGGGCTCCTGCGTGGAGTTCGCCCGGCTGCCGGGCGGCGAGGTGGCGGTGCGCAACTCGCGCTTCCCCGACGGGCCCGCCCTCATCTACACGCCTGCCGAGATCGAGGCCATGCTCCTGGGCATCAAGGACGGCGAGTTCGACCACCTGATCGCGGGCTGACGGCGGGCGGACGGCCGGCCGGTGCGGGCGACTCGCCCCGATCAGGGATGTTCACGGACCGTGAGCGTCCGGTGACGCGCGTAGAACCGCGGCGCGAAAGAGCGCCGCGGTTCCTCACGCGGAAGGGTTCAGCCGGAACAGCGCCCAGACGACCTTGCCGTTGAGCGTGCCGGCCAGCGGGTGCCATCCCCAGCCGTCGGCGAACGAGTCGACCAGGAACAGCCCGCGGCCCGACTCCGCCGAGAAGTCCTCGGAGTCACCCGCGACCGGGCTGTCGTGACTGGGGTCGCGCACCGCGCACACGAGTCTCTCGGTCCACCGCATCAGGTGCAGCCGCACGGGCGCGTCCTGGTCGCCGGGGCGCGGGGTGTCCGCGGGCAGGGCGTGCCTGAGCGCGTTGGTGACGAGTTCCGAGACCACCAGACAGACGTCGTCGAAGCGGTTGCCGATGTCCCACTGGTCCAGCGTGCGGCGGGTGAACTGCCGCGCGTCGCGCACCGCTTCGTAACGGGGTGGCAGGGCGCAGGAGGCGGCGTTGGACACGGACGCGGGGTCCAGTGGCGGAAGCCCCTGCCGTAACGGCTCGAGCATGGTCGATCCATTCGTCCCCATGCGAGGCACTCCCGGGGTTCGCGGTCGTTGCGATGCAGCGGTGGCGCGAGACCATCGTTCCGAATGCTTTCGGCAGATGCAAGGGCAGATGCACGTGCACGTGCCCGAATTGGACCTTCCCATACCGCTTCTTGGTCATTTTTTCCGCGACCTTCTTGCCGCTTTTTCGTGTCTGGCTTGTCTTCTCCTTGCCGATTCCTGTGTGTCCTCGCTGAAACCTTGCCGTTTCTGTAATCGAACGAGTACTGCTTGGAGTGTTTTAGTGGCAGACTGCGGCCCTTGAAGACGGGTTGGGGAGGCGGACGAACGTGAGCGCGCAGGAGTCGGGATCGGTGGTACGGCGCATGCTGCTCGGCTCACACCTGAGGCGGCTGCGCGAGTCGCGCGGCATCACCAGGGAAAAGGCCGGCTACTCGATCCGAGCCTCCGAATCGAAGATCAGCCGTATGGAGTTGGGCCGGGTGAGCTTCAAGACGAGAGACGTCGAGGATCTGCTGACGCTCTACGGGATCGCCGACGAGGCGGAGCGCACCTCCCTGCTCTCCCTCGCCAAGGAGGCCAACGTCGCGGGCTGGTGGCACAGTTACTCGGACGTCCTGCCCAGCTGGTTCCCGACGTACGTCGGCCTGGAGGGCGCCGCGTCCCTGATCCGCTCCTACGAGGTCCAGTTCGTGCACGGCCTGCTGCAGACCGAGGCGTACGCGCACGCGGTCGTGACGCGGGGCATGAAGGGCGCGAGCGAGGCGGACATCGAGCGGCGCGTGGCGCTGCGCCTGGAGCGCCAGAAGTACCTGGTGTCGGAGAGCGCCCCGGACTTCCACGTCGTACTCGACGAGGCCGCGCTGCGACGCCCGTACGGCGACCGGGAGGTGATGCGGGGTCAGCTCCAGCACCTCATCGACATCTCCCAGCGTCCCAACGTGCGGCTGCAGGTCATGCCGTTCAGCTTCGGCGGGCACGCGGGCGAGAGCGGGGCCTTCACGGTGCTCAGCTTCCCCGAGTCCGACCTGTCCGACGTCGTGTACCTGGAGCAGCTCACCAGTGCGCTGTATCTGGACAAGCGCGAGGACGTCACGCAGTACGAGAAGGCGATGAAGGAACTCCAGCAGGACAGCCCGGGTCCCGACGAGAGCCGTGACTTGCTCAGGGGCCTGCTGCAGCTCTCCTGAATCTGCTCTCCAACTCCCTTGAGACACCAGTACGATGACGTGTGATCAGACCGTGAAGATGATCGTTCGGGTGTCTGCCGCGGCAGCAAGGGATTGAGGGATCACATGTCGTCCTACTTCACCGACCTGGCTCAGCAGTACATCGACGGCGAGTGGCGTCCCGGTACCGGCTCCTGGGACATCATCGACTTCAACCCGTACGACGGTGAGAAGCTCGCGTCGATCACGATAGCCACGGTCGACGAGGTGGATCAGGCCTATCAGGCCGCCGCCCGCGCCCAGAAGGAATGGGCCGCGACGAACCCGTACGCCCGTCGTGCCGTGTTCGAGAAGGCGCTGCGGATCATCGAGGAGCGCGAGCAGGAGATCGCCGAGGTGATCATCGCGGAGCTCGGCGGCACGCATCTGAAGGCCGGCTTCGAACTGCACCTCGCCAAGGAGTTCCTGCGCGAGTCGATCAACCTGGCGCTGCGGCCCGAGGGCAGGATCATCCCCTCGCCGGTCGACGGCAAGGAGAACCGCCTCTATCTCGTCCCGGTCGGCGTCGTCGGTGTGATCAGCCCCTTCAACTTCCCGTTCCTGCTGTCGCTGAAGTCCGTCGCGCCCGCCCTGGCCCTCGGCAACGGCGTGGTCCTCAAGCCGCACCAGAACACCCCGATCGTGGGCGGTTCCCTGGTCGCGAAGATCTTCGAGGACGCGGGTCTGCCGGCCGGTCTGCTGAACGTCGTGATCACCGACATAGCGGAGATAGGCGACGCCTTCATCGAGCACCCCGTCCCGAAGGTCATCTCATTCACCGGCTCCGACAAGGTCGGCCGCCACGTCGCCACGGTCTGCGCCGCGAACTTCAAGCGCTCCGTCCTCGAACTCGGCGGCAACAGCGCGCTGGTGGTCCTGGACGACGCGGACATCGACTACGCCGTGGACGCCGCGGTCTTCAGCCGGTACGTGCACCAGGGCCAGGTCTGCATGGCCGCGAACCGCGTCCTGGTGGACCGCTCGATCGAGGCCGAGTTCACCGAGAAGTTCGTCGCCAAGGTCAAGACGCTCAAGGTCGGCGACCCGAACGACCCGGCGACCGTCATCGGCCCGCTCATCAACTCCTCGCAGGCGGACGCCGTTTCGGGCGTCGTGGACCAGGCGATCGCCGAGGGCGCCACCGCCCTCGTGCACGGCACGGTCACCGACAACCTCGTCGAGCCGTCCGTCCTGACCGGCCTGCCCGCCGACTCCGACATCCTCCGCCAGGAGATCTTCGGCCCGGTGGCGCTCCTCGTCCCCTTCGACGGCGAGGAGGAGGCCGTACGGATCGTCAACGACACCCCGTACGGGCTGAGCGGCGCCGTGCACACCGCCGACGTCGAGCGCGGTGTCTCCTTCGCCAGGCAGATCGACACGGGCATGTTCCACGTGAACGACGGCACCGTGCACGACGAGCCGCTGGTCGACTTCGGCGGCGAGAAGTCCTCGGGCATCGGCCGCCTGAACGGCGAGTCGACGGTCGGCGCCTTCACCACCCAGAAGTGGATCTCGGTACAGCACGGGCGCAGCTTCTTCCCGTTCTGACCCGCCGACCGTTCTGACCTGCCAACTCCTTTATGGGGCGCCCCTGCCGGCTTCGGCGAGGGCGCCCCGTACCGCGTCCCGGGGATGCGGGGCGTGCGGGGCGCGCGGCACGCCTCAGCGGCGGCTGAGCAGGTAGGCGTCCGGCCCGTACGCGGCGGCGATGTCCTGCGCCGGGATGCCGAGCATCGTGGAGAACGCCGTCACGACCGGCAGATGGGCCGCGCCGGGCTCGTCGCCGGTGAGGAGGTCCCCGACCGCGTCGCGCAGCGCGGGGCTGAGGCGAAGCTGGTCGACGGCCATCCTCGCCGTCTGCGCGGTGCCCGGCTCCTGACGGCTCAGCAGGCGGTAGAGCGCCATCGCCACCCGCCCGGTCGCCGCCCCCGCCCCCGCGTGCTCCCGGGCGTACGCCTCCGCGGAGCCGTGCGCGGCGAGGCTCAGCGCGTCCTGGATGCCGAGGGTCGTACCCGCCGCGAGGATCGGGTGGATGTGCCCGACCGCGTCGCCGACCAGCGCGATCCGGCCCTCCCCGTAGTGCACGCGGGGGCGAAAACCGGTCGCGGACCACGTCAGCCGGCCCGCCGCCAGGGCGTCGGCCAGCGGCCGGCGCAGCACCTCCGGCATCAGCGGCACGAAATGACGGTGCAGATACGCGTGCAGCGCGGGCGGTCGCGGATGGGTCGGGGGCACGTCGAGGACCACCCGGATCGTGTCGGGAGCGATGGAGTAGATGGCCACCCCGTGCCCGGGCAGTTCGCTCGCGACCTGGAACGACTCGTAGACCGGCAGCCCGGGCCCTTCGAGCACGACACCGGCCGAGTGCGACACGACGGTCTGCGGGGTGTGCCCGAACAGCGCGCGGCGGACGCCGGAGGAGCGGCCGTCCGCCGCCACCACGAGGTCGGCGCGCAGCCGCGTCTCCTGCCCGTCGCGGGTCAGCCGGACCGTGCCGTCCGGTGTGGCCGCGGTGACACGGGCGCAGGTGAGCACCTCGACCCCGGGCCGCTTCACGACACTGTCCCGCAGCGCGTCCACCAGCTCCGCGTGGGGCATGGACACGGCCCGCATGCCCCGCCGGTACGGCACCACGACCGGCTCGTGCCCCTCGTCGGCCAGGTGCATGCTGACGCCGGTACCCCGGACGTGGCCGCCCTCCGGAAGCGCGAGGCCCCAGCGCAGCAGCACGTCCGCCGCGGTCGGATGCAGCCACTCCACGGCGAACGGCGAGGCGGGCCCCCGCTCCATGCGCTCGACCACCACGACCCGGGCACCGCGGTCGGCCAACGCGTGCGCGGCGGCGCAGCCGACCGGGCCGGCCCCCACGACGATCGCGTCCACGGAATCGCTCATGCCTGGCTCACATCCCGGGCTGGCGCCCTGTGTTGACGGTGCGTCACTGTTCGTGACCGATCGCCTACGGAACCTAACCCATGTCCGTTCTCCGCCCCGGCGGCGTACCACGATCGGGCGAGAAGGTCGCCGAGCCCGCACGGCGCGGCGACGGGACCGGTAGGAAGGGGGCAACCGTCGGGTGGCGCACCAGGCCGTTCCGAGGGCCGTGCAGGGTCGTTGGGAGAGTGCCGCACCAGGCCGGTCCGTGGGCCGTTCCGGGCCGACGGCGACCGCTTTTCCGACCTATCGCCAGGCGTGACGTGCGACGTGACGGCTGTGAAAGAAGGGCTCCTTGTCCCCCGTTCTCCGTCAGCCCGCCGCCCCCGGCCCCGCCTCCGGCCCCGCCTCCGACCCAGCACCCGGCATCGCCGCCGCCTACGCGTCCTGCCGACGGCTGGTGAGGTCGTCCCGCTCCGTCGAGTACTCCGTCATGCAGCTGATGCCGGCCGCGCTGCGCCCCGCGTGCTGGGCCATGTACGCGGCCGCCGTGACGACCGACGCCCTCGTCGACGACGAGGAGGGCAGCCCGGCCGAGCGCGCCGCGAGGCTGCAGGCCTGGGTGGACGCCCTGCGCGCGGAGCTCTCGGAGACGGGGTCCTCGCCGGTGGGACCGCCGGTCGCGGGGCCCTCGCGCGCGGGGCTGTCCCAAGGACCCGGGGGTGACGGCCGGGATCGCGGCGATCCGGTCCGCCGCGCGCTCGCGGACACCATCCGAACGTGGCAACTCGACGTCGAGACGTTGACGCCCGTCTTCACCGCCCTGCGCGAGGACGCCTCGGGCCGCCGCCCCCAGACCTGGCGCGAGTGGAGCCTGCGCACCCAGGCGGAGAACACGCCATGGGCGATGTGGTGCCTGACTCTCCTGACCCGGGCCGGAGTTCCCACCACGGTCCGCCAGGAGCACCTGGAGGCCATGCCCGCCTTCCTCGACGGCCTCTACCTCACCGACACCCTCACCGACCTGGCGTCCGACCTCGGCCGCGGCATCCTGACGCTCCCGGAGGAGGCCCTCGCGGCCCACGGGGTCCCCGAGGCCGACCTCCTCGCCCGCCGCTGGACACCGCCCGTCGAGGCACTGATCGCCGGCCTGACGGAACAGGCCCACGACTGGCTGGAACAGCCCGCGCTGCAGCGGGGGGTGCACCCGGGGATGGCCGTGCTGCTCCGCACCTCCACCGATCTCTTCCGGGCCCGCGTCCGCACCGCCCGACGCCTCGGCCCCGCGATTCTCCACCGCACCGCCGAACTCTCCCCGGCCGTACGGCTGCGGCTGCTCGCTCCGGCCCGCGTCCGTGCTGTACGAGCCTGGCGGCAGGCCGCGCTCGTACAGCCGGTCGAGCCCGTGGTGAGCCTGCCCGAGCCCAGGCGCGAGGCCGACCCGGCGTTCCTGCCGCCGGTGCCGCCCCGCCCCCACCCGAGCGGAGAGCGCGCGCCGGACATCCCCGCGGAGCGGCTGCCGCGGCACGTGGGCGTCATCATGGACGGCAACGGCCGCTGGGCCGCCCAGCAGGGACTGCCCCGCAGCGAGGGCCACCGCGTCGGCTCCGACGCCACCCGCGACGTCGTCCACGGGGCGCTGGAGCTCGGTCTGAGCCATCTGACGCTCTACGCGTTCTCCACCGAGAACTGGCGGCGCGACGCGAGCGAGGTCGCCCGGCTGTTCCGCACCATGCACGACACCCTGCGCGACTCGGACCTGCGCTCCCTCGACGTCCGGCTGCGCTGGGCGGGCACTCCCGAGGGGCTCCCGGTCGACCTGGTCGACGCGCTGCGGCAGAGCGCGCGCGACAGCCGTCACCGGACCGGGCTGACGCTCACGCTGTGCGTCAACTACGGGGGCCGCGCCGAACTCGTCCAGGCCGCGGCCGGGTTGGCCCGTGCGGCAGCCGCGGGCGAGCTGGACCCGGACCACATCGACGAACGCCTCCTCGCCGCCCACCTGCCGCACCCCCACCTCCCCGAGGTCGACCTGCTGTGGCGCACCGGCGGTGAACACCGGATCTCCAACTTCCTTCCCTGGCACCTCAGTTACAGCGAACTCCACTTCACCGACACGCTGTGGCCCGAGGTCGACCGCCGGGACCTGTGGCGGGCGGTCAGTACGTACACCCAGCGCAAACGAAGGCACGGGGCCGCGCCGGTCGTGGAGGGCACGCGGGTCTGAAGTCCCGCGTGCTTTCGGCCCGAAGTCCCCGTCTGTGGCCTGGAGTCCCGGAATTTCGGCCCGGGTCCCGGCTCTCATTGAGGACAGAAGCTGACCGCAAGGGTCCGTAACTTGGTTGATGTCAGCAGGCAAGAGGACTCGGTGAGAGGCGGCCACTCATGGTCATGCACGTGAACGCGGAGGCCCACGGCGACGAGCGCGGGGCGCTGCTCGCTTTCCTGGACGAGCAGCGCGGGGGCATCCGCCGGACGTTGCTCGGCCTGACCGACGAGCAGGCCGCGACCCACCCGAGCGCCAGCGAACTCTCGCTCTCCGGGCTGCTCAAGCACGTCACCGAGACCGAGCAGGGCTGGCTGTCGCGGGCCCGGCAGGTGGCGCCCGACATCCAGCGCTCCGAGGAGAACTGGGGCGACAGCTTCCAGCTCGTCGGCGACGAGACCGTCGAGTCGATGCTCGTCCAGTGGGACAAGGTCGCCCGGCAGACCGAGGACTTCATCCGGTCCGTGCCCAGCCTGAACGACACCTTCCCGCTGCCCGACGAGCCCTGGTTCCCGGACGACGAGGCCGTGTCCATGCGCTGGCTGATGCTCCGCCTGATCGCGGAGATGGCCCGGCACGCCGGCCACGCCGACGTCATCCGCGAGTCCCTGGACGGCAAGACCGCCTTCGAGCTGGTCGCGCAGCAGCAGGGCGCCTCCTGGGGATGAGCCCTGGGGGGTGAGTCCGGGGGCCGGTCCCGGGGCCGGCCCTGGGGGTGAGGCGCCGCCCGGCCCCGGGGCGACGGGCCATACGCTGGCCTCATGTCAGCGATCCGTCTCCTCGTGCTCGGCGCCGTGCGCCAGCACGGCCGGGCCCACGGCTACCAGGTGCGCAACGACCTGGAGTACTGGGGCGCGCACGAGTGGTCCAACGCCAAGCCGGGCTCGATCTACCACGCGCTCAAGCAGATGGCGAAGCAGGGCCTGCTGCTTGCCCACGAGATCGCGCCCTCCACGGCCGGCGGCCCGCCGCGCACGGAGTACGAGGTCACGGAGGCGGGCACCGAGGAGTACCTCACCCTGCTGCGCCAGTACCTCACCGCGTACGACCAGAAGCCGGACGTGCTCACCGCCGCGCTCGGTTTCATGGTCGACCTGGACCGCGAGGAAGCCCTCGAACTGCTTGAGGAGCGGGTGCGCGCCATAGAGGAGTGGCGCAAGGGCGTCACCGAGTACTACACGCCGGAGGAAGGCCCCGAACAGCTGGGCCACATCGGCGAGATCATGAACTTCTGGGTCACCTCCGCGGACACCGGCGCCCAGTGGACCCGCGGCCTGATCGAGCGGATCAGGGGCGGCGCGTACGTCTTCTCCGGCGAGGGGGATCCGTTCGTGGGGGTGCTGGCGGAGGACGAGGAGAACCCGTACGCGACGGGGGAGTCCCATCCGGGGGACGCGCGCTGAGGGGAAGGTCGCGTGCTCGGCGAGGGCTCGCGGGCTCCGGTCTCGGAGAATTTTCGCTAATCAAGTTTGACTAAACGCCCGGACGGGCATACGGTTCACCGGCGCACTGGTAGTCAAGTTTGATTACTCGAAGGTGAAGGGAGCCCGATGACCGACGTGATCGTCGTCGAGGGCGTACGGAAGAGGTACGGAGACAAGCACGCGCTGGACGGGCTCGACCTGAGCGTCGGGCGCGGCACGGTGCACGGAGTGCTCGGGCCGAACGGCGCGGGCAAGACGACCCTGGTCCGCGTCCTGGCCACCCTGCTGCGGCCGGACGAGGGCCGCGTCGAGGTGGCGGGGCACGACGTGCGGACCGACGCGCACGAGGTGCGCTTCCGCATCGGACTGCTCGGCCAGCACGCGGCGCTCGACGAGGAGCTCGGCGGACGGCAGAACCTGGAGATGTTCGGCCGCCTCTACCACCTGGGCGCCCGCCGAGCGCGCGTGCGGGCCGACGAGCTCCTGGAGCGCTTCGGCCTGGCGGACACGGGCCGCAAGGCGGTCAAGCAGTACAGCGGCGGCATGCGGCGCCGTCTCGACCTCGCCGCCTCGCTCATCACCGAACCGGAGGTGCTCTTCCTGGACGAGCCGACGACGGGCCTGGACCCGCGCGGACGCGCGGAGGTGTGGGACGCGGTGCGCTCCCTGGTCGGCGGCGGCACGACCGTGCTGCTCACCACGCAGTACCTGGAGGAGGCGGACCAGCTCGCCGACCGGATCTCGGTCGTCGACCGGGGCCAGGTCATCGCGGACGGCACGGCGGACGAGCTGAAGGCGAAGACGGGCGGCGACCGGATCGACGTCGTCCTGCACGACGCGGGCCAACTGGGCGCCGCCGTGGCCCTGTTGCCGTTCGACAAGGCCACCCTCTCCGTGGACGCCGACCGGCGCCTCCTCAGCGCCCCGGTCACCGACCGCATGACGGCCCTCGCCGGGGCCGTACGCGCCCTGGAGGAGGCCGGGATAGAGGCCGAGGACATCGCGCTGCGCCGGCCGACCCTGGACGAGGTCTTCCTGCACCTGACCGGCAAGACCGAGGAGGCCGCGTGAGTACGTCGTTGAGCTGGGCCGTCACCGACTCCTGGACCATGACCCGGCGCGAACTCGCCCACTGGGCACGGCAGCCCTTCCAGGTCTTCGTGGGGCTGGCGTTCCCCGTGATGCTCCTGCTGATGTTCGGCTATCTGATGGGCGGCGGCAGCGGCATCTCGGGCGACTACCGCGAGTACCTGGTGCCGGGCATGTTCGCGCTGACCATGGCCTTCGGCCTGGACGCCACGATGGTCGCGGTCACCCAGGACCTCAACAAGGGGGTCATTGACCGGTTCCGGTCGATGCCCATGGCCGTCGGCGCCGTTCTCGTGGGCCGTTCGGCCGCGGACATGCTGCAGTCTGCCCTCTCCCTGGTGGTCCTCGTCGGCGTCGGGCTCGCGGTCGGCTGGACCTGGCACGGTTCGTTCGCGGCCTTCCTGGGCGCGCTCGGCCTGCTGCTCCTGCTGCGGTTCGCGATGCTGTGGATCGGCATCCACCTGGCCATGGTCGCGGGCAAGCCGGAACTGGTGGTCACCGTGCAGATCCTCGTCTGGCCGGTCAGCTTCCTGTCCAACGCCTTCGCCACCCCCGAGTCCATGCCGGGCTGGCTGGGGGCGACCGTCGAGTGGAACCCCATGTCCGCGACGGCCACCGCGGTCCGCGACCTGTTCGGCAACGAGGGCGGCGCCGCGAGCACCTCCTGGGCGGCGGAACACGCCCAACTGCTCGCGGTGCTCTGGCCACTCGCCCTGATCGCGGTGTTCTTCCCGCTGGCGGTACGGAGGTTCGGGGCGCTGAGCAAGTAAGGGGGGCGGAGGTGGGCCGGGGCCCAGAGGGATGCCGTTGGCGAATTCCGCATGACGAGGGCCAAGTGTGCGCACAGTCTCAGCGACACGGCGTGTCGCTGGGACTCACCCGCCACTTGACGGCCGTGTGCCGTCAAGCCTGGGCGTTCCTCCACTCCACGAGTGCCGCGCCGAGCTCAGGGCCGTAGGTCAGGTCCGCGATGGTGGGTGTGCGTGCGCGTCGGTACAGGGTGCGCAGCACGTCTCCGAACGGTTCCTCGCGTAGGACCAAGGCGGTCTCGCCTGCTCCTGTCAGATCGCCCCGACGTACCTTTGCGTGCCAGAGTGGCAGCAGATCCCGACACAGCCGGAACATGCGGACCCGGCCGCGTCTCAGCGTCTCCCGGTTGAGGTCGAAGACTTTGATCGACTCCAGGCCCTTTACCGTGAGACCGTCGTACGTTCCCGACACGGGCAGCAGCGTCAGATGGTCTGCCGGATCGTCGACGCTGGGATCCAGAAGCAGCCGCTCCCCGGTTTCGTCATCGCAGGGATACTCCTCCCGCTTCGCGTTGCTGTTGCAGAACGAGCAGGCCAGCAGGTGGTTCAGCCAGTCGAACGTACGCAGCGGGGCGAGCGCCTTGGGCTGGAAATGGTCGATGTCGGTGCCCTGGCTGTCCAGGCAGTACATGCAGCGCTGGATAGCCGGGGCCATGAGATGGAGCAGCACGCGTATCTCGCGTTTGGCCGCGCGGCTGCTGCCCCACACGGAGTCCGCAGCCGCGCTGTCGGCCCCCTTCTTCACGACCCGGTCGGTGCCGCTCGTGAGTAGCTCAAGTAACTCCTGCGGGGCAGGCAGACGCGTCACCGGGATCACCGGCCGCCTCCGAGTCTCGCCGCCACCTCGTCAACCCGCGCCGACAGGGAACTGGTGAGTAACTCGGTCAGCTCCCGGTACTCGCGCAGCTCTGCTTCGTTGGCCTCGTCGCGGAAGACCTTCCGCTCCAGTTGCACGAGCCTGCCGCGCTGCTTCTCGGCCTTGTTGGAGTACGGCGTCTCCAGACCGAACAACTCGGACAGCACCGCGTCATCGCCGCTGCCGTACACGACACGCCGGTACAGCGCCTCGTCGACGACCTCGGGTCCGCGCCGCTCCTCCGGTCCTGGCAGACGGATCAACCCGCCAGGGTCTGCCGCCTGGCAGATGTATGGACTGTGGCTGGTGACGATGAATTGGATCCGCGGGAAGTGCGTGCGCAGCCAGCCGCCTATCAGCCGCTGCCATGTGACGTGTAGATGGGCGTCCACCTCGTCAATGATCACCACGCCGGGCATCCGGACCACGGGGTGCTTCTGGGCGTCAGTGCTCGCGTCGAGCGTTCCGTACGCGTTCTGTAACTGGCGCACGATGTCCAGGACGAGGGCGGCGACCGTACGGAAGCCGTCGCTCATCTCCCAGAGCGGGTAGGCGCGTTCGGTGTCGCCGCCCGGTGCCACCCACAGCCCGTCGGAGTTCACATGCAGGGCGCGGTAGCCGTCCGGCAGCAATCCGTCGGAGAGTAGCTCCAGAATGGTTCCCAACAGCTCCGTGGCGTCCTGTTGGTCCTCCAGGCTGCGATGCGACAGCTCCTTGAGCCAGGCGATGCCCTCGTACAGGGACGCGTCCTCGTGGAAGAGCGAGGCCATCCGGCCCGCGGGACCGGGCGCGAGCATCAGCCGCTGCGCCTCACCTCCGCCGCCCGCCAGCCGCCGGAAGGGCCCGTAGGCGGCGCAGAACCAGCCCGGTGGATTGTTGGCCCAGGGGCCACGCGCGGCGTGTCTCTGGCCTGGATCGTCACCGTTGTACGAGGACATCTGAGGCTGTGGAGGGGCACCGTAGCGCGGCCTGCCTGCCTGCTTTCCGGGTGTCGCCCAGTCGAGACCGAGAACGAGGCGATCATCGGGCACGCTGCCGCGCCCGGTCAGCCGGTCGATGGTGTGGTCGGGCCGCACGTACACCCGCGCCTGTGCCGACTGTTCGCCGGTGGTGATCCAGCCGCCGAAGTCCGGTACGAGAGTGCGGGCCACCTGGGGGCCGGCGATGGCAAGCGCGAGGGTACGGAGGAACGTGGACTTGCCCGAGCCGTTGCGCCCGGCAAGCACGGTCCAGCTACCGCCGTCCTGCGGTGTGGGCAACGGGAGCTCGTCCACGGCACGCTCGGCGGTGAAGCCTCTGACGTTCGAGAAGCCGATTGCGGATACGTACACCCTGTCCTCCCCCCCACCCACGTGCGCTGGGCGGGGTCAGCCTCTCATGAGGGGCTGACATGGGGGAGGGGTGGTGTTCGGCACCGGATCAGCTCTTCAGGTGGGCTATGAATGCCGTCCAGGCGGGGGGGCTGACGATCAGGGCGGGGGCTTTGGGGCGCTTGCTGTCGCGGATGGGGGTGAGAGTGGGGTGGTTGGTGGCCACCTCTACACAGTTGCCCCCGTCGGAGTTGCTGTAGCTCGACTTTCGCCATTCGGCGCCGCTCAGGTCAGGTCGGGGGAGTCGCATGACGCGTTGTCCTCCATCACTTTCTGGATCACGTTCACAGACTTCCGTGGCGAGAGGGTGAAGTCCCTCAGCAGATCGTAGGACAGCTTCAACCGTTCTACTTCTGCCGGTTCCTCGAACAATTCGCCGTTTACGTTGGTCTCCGTGTACGCCGCAGATCTGCCGTCTGGCAGCCAGAGGATCGTGAGCGACGTGCCCATCAAGTGGTGTAGTCCCGCAGAGAAGGGCAACACCTGAAGCGTGACCTTCGGCTGTTCAGCGATGGTCAGGAGGTGTTTCAACTGCCGTGTCCAGGCCGCCTCGTCGCGCATGGGGCGGCGGAGTACAGATTCGTCCAGTACGGCGCGGAAGTGCGGTGCGTCCTCGTCGCGCAGCAACGACTGTCGACCCATGCGCGCGGCCACCTGCTCCTCCAACCCCTGTTCCTCGCCCGGGAAACTGAGGGCGAGTACGTCGCGGGCGTACTCCTTGGTCTGGAGTAGTCCAGGGATCGCGCCGACGGCGTACTCGTACCGTACGGTCGCCTGCCGTTCCAGTTCCATGAAGCGCTTGTACCTGTCCCGGAAGACGTCGTCCCGCGCCAACTCCTAAAGATCGACAAGGTGTTCCCCGGTCCCGTACACCTTGTCCAGTGCTTCCATAACTTCAGGTGACCCCAGCTTGACCCCTGTCTCCAGCTTGTGCAGATACGTCCGGTCGTATGTTGTCTCGCCCGCGAGGTCGCTCAGCGACTTGCCGGACCTCTCGCGAAGTCGGGCGAGTTCAGCGGCCAAAACCAGCCGCGCTGACCCGTTGTGATGGATGTTGCGGCTCGGGTTGGACTTGCGTGGCGGCATCCTTGGCGCCCCTCTGTGGTCCTGACGTGCGGGCCTACGCCCCTCCACTACCGACAGTAGATTGCGACCCATCACGCTGGAGACGCAATCGACAACTCCACGTGACGAAGGGAAAGTCGACGTGAGCACTTCAAATCCGGCCAGGGGATGGCGAATCGACCGCATCCCCGGCAAGCGAGTGACGGCGACTGACGAGGGCGTACGACTTCCGCTCTGGCTGCTGTACGACGGCCTACACAAGGCCGATGCACTGTTCCGCCTCAGCCGGACCGAGGCGGAGCAACTGCACGCCGAGCTGTGCTACGTGCTCGACGAGGGCGAGGCGCCGGCATGCCGTCCGGCGGCTGCCCGCTGGCCCTGACGGACGGGGGAGTGGACCTGGCCGCTCAGGCCCACTCCTCCGCCATGACGTCGGTCTGTTTCAGTACGCGGTCGATCGCGTCTGGCGCCTTGTCCGGCGGGTAGCCGAAGAAGTCCAGCAGGAACTGGACCCTGGCCCGGATGCGGTCCTGGGCCTGGCTCTTGACCCGCCAGTCGACGGTGACGTCCTTGCGGACGAGTTCGCACAGCCTGCGGGCGATGTCGCTGAGGACGCCCTGGCTCATCTCCAGTGAGGAGGGGTTGGCGGCGACCGCGTCGTAGAAGGCCAATTCGTCCTCGCTCAAGCCGAGTTCAACCGCGCGAGTCCGACTGGCGGAGACTTCGCGAGCGAACTCGACGAGGATGTCCATCGTCTGAGCGGTGCTGACCAGGCCGTTGTGGTACCGGTTCATCGTCTCCTGCATCCGCTCTGTGAAGGCGCGCTGCCGGGTGATGTTGCCGGGGTTGGCGTCGCGGATCTCCTTCATCAGCGAGCGGCGCAGGGCTTCGAGGGCGAGATTGGGGTGGCGGCTCGCCTTCAGCGAGGCCACGAACTCCTCGTCCAGGTGAGACAGATCGGGCTTGGTCAGGCCGGCGGCGTCGTAGATGTCGACGACACCGTCCGCGACGACTGCCTCGGCGTTGAGCTGTTCGATGAGGCGGTGCTGGTCGGCGGCGGTGGCCAGGCCCTGGTCCTTGAGACCGTCTACGTCGAGCTTCTCGCGCGAGGTGCGCACGGTAGCGAAGAACTGGATGTCCGGGAGGAGATCCTGAACGCCTGGGTGGGTCGGGCAGAGCGAGAATGCCTGGGCCAGCAGCTTGCCGTAGTGCATGAAGCGCTGGCGGCGCGTGGGCTTGCCCGGCTGGAGAGCGGGCTCGCCCTCCTTCAGGAACTCCAGGACGGTGTACAGGGCCTCCTGGTAGCCGGCCGAGTCGAGGGTCTCGCGCCACGAGCAGTCAACGAGCACCTTGAGGATCCGCTCGTGCATCTCCAGTACCGTCTTGACGGCTTCCGAGATGTCCGCGCCGAGGATCCTCTCGTTCTGATCGTCGTCCGAGGTGTACTCGGCGAGGGCGTCCGTGAGGTGCTGGGTCACCCCCAGAAAGTCCACGACCAGACCCGACGGTTTCTCGCCCCAGGTGCGGTTGACCCGGGCTATGGCCTGCATCAGGGCGGCCCCGCGCATCCGGCGGTCGAGGTAGAGGGTGTGCAGTGGCGGCGCGTCGAAGCCGGTCAGCCACAGCGACTGGACGATGACGAGTTCCAGCTCGTCCCTCGGCTTCGTGAGCCGTTCCTGGATGCGCTTGAGCTTCTCGGGGCTGCGGACGTACGGCGCGACCTCGTCGACGTCCTTGCCGGGGTTGCCGGTGAAGACCACCCGGATCTTGCCGCTGTCGTCAGGCAGCAGCCCGGTGTTCTCGTCGGGCTCTCCAACCCAGTCTGGGCGGCGCGTGGCCAGCGCGTTGAACAGGCGGGCGGCGATCCGGCGCGAGGAGCAGACGATCATCCCCTTGCCGGGATTGCCGGTCAGCTTGGTCATCTCCCGACTGCGGTCGTCCCAGTGGGACAGAACGGTGTCGGCGAGTACCCCTATGCGCTCCCGCGCACCGATCACGCTCTCGAACGTGGCGAACTGGGCACGCGCACGGGCCTGTTCAGCCTCGCTCAGCCCCTCGACGAGGCCCTCGGCCTGGGCGTCCATCTCGTCCAGATCGGCGTCCTCGGGCAGGCGGACCTTGTGAAGGATGGGCTCGTAGAAGACGCGGACGGTGGCACCGTCGTTGACGGCCTGCGTGTGGTCGTACGTGTGGATCGTCGGCCCGAAGACAGCGAGGGTGTTGCCGGTCCTGTTGTCGATCGGGGTGCCGGTGAAGGCGAGGAACGTGGCGTTGGGAAGGGCGTCGCGCAGATGGCGGGCGAAGCCGTCCTCGAAGTCGTAGTGGCTGCGGTGGGCCTCGTCGACGACGAGGATGACGTCCCGGCGGTCCGAGAGCAGCGGATGTCTGGCCCCCGCCTCCTTCTCGGCCTTGCTGATACGGAACTTCTGCAGCGTCGTGAAGATGACACCGCCGCCGCCCTCACGCCGGGTCAGGAGATCCTTCAACTCGGCGCTGTTACGGGCCTTGTCGGGCACCCCGCCGATCGCCCGGTGCAGGCTGTGGCTGGCGGCGAAGGTGTTCGAGAGCTGGTCGTCGAGGTCGATCCGGTCGGTGACGAGAATGACCGTCGGATTGGACAGCTCGGGGATACTGGTCACCTTGCCGGTGTAGAAAAGCATCTCCTCGCTCTTGCCCGCGCCCTGTGTGTGCCAGATGACACCCGCTCGGCCGTCCGTGGCGACGGCGGACCCGGTGGCGGCGAGTGCCGTGTTCACGGCGAGGTACTGGTGGGCCTTGGCGAGCTTCACCGTGTCCACGTTCCCGCCGGTGCCCTCGGCGGAGTACGAGAGGAAGTTCCCGACCAAGTCCAGGAAGTGATCGGGCTCCAGCGCACCGGCGATCATCCGCTCCAGCGCGCGGCCGTCCTCCCATTCCTCCTTCCGCTTAAGCAGGACACCGTCTTCGGCATGCCAGGGCGCCATGTGTTCCCAGGGCGTGAACGGCGTACCGAGACGGGCGGTCACCGCGTCGGAGGCGACGGTAACGCACAGGGTGCGGAACGTTCCGTCGCTCCTCAGCTCGCGCCGGTAGTTCTGGATTTGGTCGTACGCCGCGCGCGAGTCGTCCCGCCCGCTGGCCTTCTTCAACTCGATGACGCCGAGCGGGATTCCGTTGACGTACAGCACGATGTCGAAGACGAACGCCCGTTCACTGGCCGCGACTATACGGACCTGTGAAGCGGCGACGAGATCGTTTCCGTGCGGGTCGGTGAAGTCGATCGGGCGGACGGTGACGCTGTGTGTCTTGTCGGTGAGCGGGTCCCTGTACTCGACTTTCAGATCACCGGTGAGCTTCTTGTAGAACTGCCAGTTCTTGCGCACGTCGTTGCCGGGTGTCTGCCGCAGCAGTTCCGCGATCGCCTCTTCCACGGCATGGGCGGGGAGCTGGGGGTAGCGGGTGGCGATGGAGGTACGCAGGCGGGGGTAGAGAATCAGGTCACCCCAGTCGTTCCGGTGGCCACTCTTCGGGTTGAGCTGCTTGCCGGGAAAGTGCTGCCATCCGAATTCGGCGAGCTGATCGAGGGCGAGCGCCTCCCAGTCCCGCTCGGAGGAACCATCAGAGGAGCGTCCGGTGGAGTACTCCTCGGACTCCGGTGAAGCGGCAGCACTTTCGGCAGTCATGACGTGGCATCCTCCACGACGCGCTCGGCGTCCTTGATGCGGATCTTTCCGGTGACGAGTTGGGGGAGCAGGGTGTCTCTGAGGTCGGAGAGGGTGCGGTTCTCGCGCCGCACGGCACCCGCTCGCTGGGCGAGAGGCCGAACGGTTTCGGCGAAGGCTGTCGCGGCCCCCCCTTCGGGGAGCCTGACGCGGAGCTTCTCGATCCGGTCTGTGCCGAGACGGCCGGTACCGTGCCCGGCGGTGTCGACAAGCCCGAGGATCTCCTTGGTTCGGGATCGCAGGGCGAGGAGCAGCACGACCGGATCGATCCCGGGATGGGGAATCAGCGCCTTGCAGTCCTGGCCGAAGGCCACTTCGCGTTGTGTCAGGCCGACCCGGAACTCCGAGGTGAGACTCATGCCGCGTACGACGAAGATGATCGTGCCGGTGGGGACAAGCCGGGTCCCGTTCTTGGCCCCGAGTCGGGTGACCTTCCGCTCCGAGTCGTCGAGCCACGGGGACTTGAGGCTTGCGGCGGAGATCCACGGGATGTCGCCGTCCCAGTAGCTCGGCTCGCTGGTCGTGGGCGTCCCGCCGGACATCCACTTAGCGGTGTCCGACAGGGCGATCTCGGGCCAGCCCTGTTCGACGGCAGAGTCCCGGATGTATAGGGCCTCGGCTAGCTCGTATGCCGTGTTGGCGATCCGCTCGTTGACGGCGATCTTGTCGTCGAGGGCTCCCAGTACTCCGGAGATGGAATGTTGTTCAGCTCTTGAGGGAATGAGGATCTGCAATTTTTGAGCCGACCCAATATTGAAGTGCTGTTGTACGGCTCCTACTGTGTGCGCGGCTACAAAGGAACCCGCCGTGGCATTGATCGCGTAGCAAAGGAAGCGGGGATTTACGCTCTCGCTCGGCCGGGCGATGATGATATCCGAGCAATTTGCTGGTCCGAGTTCTTCTGGGATGAGTGCAGCGGCTCCGGGAGTTCCTGTGCGTACGATAACGATGTCGTTTGCTCTTAGTTGAGACTTCTTGAGGCGCTGATGGAATGAATCTCCAATGAATGCAAGATCTGAGAAGTTGAGGCGGCCCGGTCTAACATTCTTGGAGCGCAGAAATGGAATTCCCTGCCCTGTGTACTCGCTTGCCATCGAGCCAACGTGACCAACCGTGATGGTTGAGCACAGATCGGCCAGGTGGTGGTGTTGCCACGCGTTCATCACAGCCTTCCCACCTGCCTCCGCACCACAGACTCCAGCCGTCCCGACTCCTCGAACAGGCCGAACAGCTCCTTCGTCAGCCTCGCCACCTTCGCCTCCACCGACTCCGCGTCCGCGCTCTCCGCCACCTCCGCGACCCCCACATACCGCCCCGGCGTCAGCATGAAGTCGTTCTCCCGAACCTCCTCCAGCGAGGCGCTCCGGCAGAACCCCGGCACGTCCTCGTACGCCCCCGACCCCTCAACACCCCTCCACGCACGGAACGCCGAAGCGACCCGCTCGATGTCCGCCGGCGAAAGCTGCCGCAACGTGCGCCCGACCATCTCACCGAGCCCGCTCGCATCGATGAAGAGCACTTCACCCTTCCGCCCACGCACCCACTCCGCGTGCCGCTGCCCCTTGCCCTCCGCGAGGAACCACAGGCACGCCGGGATCTGCGTGGAGCGGAACAATTGGCTCGGCAACGCCACCATGCAGGCCACCAGGTCGTCCTCGACCATCGCGCGCCGGATGTCACCCTCGCCGCCCGACTTGCCGCTCATCGAGCCGTTGGCCAGGACGATGCCCGCCCGGCCGCCGGGGCGCAGCTTGCTGACCATGAGCTGGATCCACGCGAAGTTGGCGTTGCCTACCGGCGGGACACCGTAGACCCAGCGGTCGTCGATGCCGAGCCGTTCACCGCCCCAGTCGGAGATGTTGAACGGCGGGTTGGCGAGCACCACGTGGGCCTTCAAGTCAGGGTGCTGATCCTCGTGGAAGGAATCGGCGGGCTCTTCCCCGAGGTTTGCCTCGATTCCGTGGATGGCGAGGTTCATCTTCGCCAGTCGCCACGTCGTGAGGTTGCGTTCCTGCCCGTAGACGGAGACATTGAAGCGGTCACCGCCGTGCGTGTCGATGAACTTCTCGGTCTGGACGAACATCCCGCCCGAGCCGCACGCCGGGTCCAGAACCCGTTCCCTTTCCTGTGGCTCCAGCATCTCGACGAGCAGCTGCACGATGGACTCCGGGGTAAAGAACTCCCCGCCCTTGCGCCCCTCGGCGATCGCGAACTGCTCTAGGAAGTACTCGTACACCTCGCCCATCAGGTCCCGTGCCCCGGTGCGTCTGCCGTCCTCGCCGACCTGGGACTGGAACTCCAGCCGGTCGAGGAGCTGTACCAGGCCGGCGAGTGTCGTCTCGTTGACGCGCTGGCTGTTGTAGTTGTCGGGAAGGGTGTCTCGGAGGCTGGGGTTGACCTTCTCGATCGTGTCCATCGCGGTGTTGATGACCTCACCGAGGGAGGGACCGTCCAAGGTCCCCTTGGCCCGTTCCATCACCTCTTCCCAGCGGGCGGCCGGGGGAACGTAGAAGAGCCCGGCGCCCGTGTACTGCCTGCGGTCCTCAACGGTCTTGAGGATCAGCTCCTCCGACGCCTGGCCTTCGAGGCCGAGTTCGGCGAGCATGCTGCCGTCCCGCAGCTCCGCCTCCAGCTGTGCCCGTTTCTCGGCCATGGCCACGGAGACGTACTTCAGGAAGACGAGGCCGAGGACGAAGTGCTTGTACTCAGCGGCGTCCAGAGTTCCGCGCAGCTTGTCCGCGGACTTCCAGAGGATCGCCTTCATGGGCTCCGGCTTGGCTTCCTTCTTCTTCCGTGGGGGCACGGGAGTTCTCACTTCTCTTCTTCTTCGAGGGGGCAAGTGCGTGGCTCCTACGGCCGTGCACCACGTACAGGGAACTGTCCTACAACCGATGCCGGTTACCGCCGCCGCAACGCCAGATCACCGTCGGCGACACCGGCCGAAATACGCGTGGCGAGGCGGTCCAGAGCCTCCAACTGCCTGCGTACGTCGGCTCGCAACCGTTCCGTCTCCGTAAGGATGGCCTCCAGTTCGGTGATCTCCTCAGGGGGCAGTTGCGGCAAGTCCAACTCGCGGACGCTGACTCGCCGTACGAGCGAGCCGCTGCCGCGATGCTGGTTGCGCGGGGCCTGGATCAGATGTGCCAGCGAGTGCGGACGCATCCACAGGGCATCCGGGCGGATGGGCTCGCCCTTGGCCACCGTCACCAGGTACTCGCGGTACGAAGCGATCCGTAGTCCCTGAACAGGCGACAGCAGCACGCAACCGCCCGCTTCATCCACCCGGCACCGCACCCCGTGCTCGGCCAGCACGATGACATCGCCCCGTTCGGTGATCTTGGCGGCGGAGTATGCCGCGAGCGTCTCCAGGTCGATCCGCCGTTGACCGATCGGCAACTCGCCCAGCATCTCCTCGCGGCCGATGACCGGAAGGCCGGAGTCCGAGATGCCGGAGTCCTTGATGCGGTGTCCGTTGAACGACTTTAGCTGGCCTGCGGTGAGGGGCTCGTCCAGCTTCCGGTGGCGTACCGGCGCGGGCCGTTTGGCGATGGCCATGGCACCGAGCCAGTCCCGGAGCCGGGGCATGGCCGCGGCGGCAGCCCGGCGTGCGGTGAGTGTCTCCTCGAAGTGGTCAACCCGCTTCTCAGGAGCCGCCAGCCGGTGGGCGGGCAGGATGGAGCGGTTGTCGAGCAGTTGCTCACTGCCCACGCCAGATGCCCGTACTGGGACATCTCGTGCGTCCTGGAGATCAGGAGCGCCGCCTGTCGGCTGTTGGTCATCCGAATCGGGGGGGAGGTCGATGCGCGTCATCCGCACCACCTCATCGATCCACTTCTCGCCATCCGGCCCGCCCTCGCGCTGAGCGATCCGGTCGGCGTCGACGAGGCGTACCGGTTCGGGGTCGGGGGACGGTGGGCGTAGCACCAGGAGCCCGTACTCGGCACCCGTACGGAAGGGGTGGATGCGGCGAGGGAGCTGGATGACCGCCTCCACGCAGCCGCGTTCGAGCAGTGCCTGGCGCGCGCTGATCGTAGGCGTACGCACCGACGCTGGACCTGTTCCGCTCGTGCGTGTCAGCGTCCAGGTCGGGACGACGACGTACGCGCGGCCTCCGGGTTCGAGTCGGCGAACGGCTTCCTCGGCCCACCACAGCGGCCCTTCGGCGTCCCGTTCGCGCTCGCCGGACACGTACGGCGGATCGGCCAGAACGATATCGGCGCGTGAGAAGGCGTAGGGCTCGGCTGGTACCTGGCCCCAGGCACGCGGGGCGTCGAGCTCGGACGGAGAGGCGCAGACGTCGATGGTGCCTGCCTCGTAGCTCATCAGCCGGTACTGCAGCAGCCTGCGCAGCAACGGGTCAGGCTCGACGGCCACGAGCTCACCGTGACCCCGAAGATCCTCGTACGGCCCGCCGCCCATCCCGAGAAGCAGCTCCCCGAGCCCCGCACACAGGCTGATCGCCGAACGCTGCCTTTCACCACCCTCATTGGGGCCGATCAGCGCGGCCACCAGCGCGACGACTCCTCGCGGAGTGACGTCCATGACGAGGTCAGACTCGAGTCGCCTGGCGATCTCCAGGCCCTCGTCGTCCAGGCCGAGCAGTGCGTCGGCGGCCCACCCGGGTGCCCCGATCTCGTCCATGAGTTCGTGCGAGGCGCGTACGACATCGGGATCGGCCGCCTCGTATTCGGCGAGCAGGTTCTCCGGGAGGTACTCCGTGATCCAGCCCTTGCCTTCAGCCGACATGGCGATGACGGCGAGTGCTTGGGAGATGACCGTCTCCGCCGAACCCAGGCGGTGCTTGAGCGCGACAAGACCGCGCAGCCGCAGGGCTCGGCGGAACCGGTCTCCGTAGGTGGGCAGCCTGCCGTTGTCGTCGGGTTCGGCATCCGGGACGGCACGCAGGTCGAGCCAGTCCGCGATCTCCGCCGCGTCGAAGAGCGGCTTGCTCTCGCTGCCCGCGCCTGGAATCGGGTCAGGGAAGGGACGACGCGAGTCGTTGGCGCCGCGCAGGACCTCCCGGGAGTGCCGCCGTCGCCAGTTGCTGACCGTGGGGCGGCCCACCCCGGCGAGTTCCTTGATCTCGCCGAGCGAGACGGGAGCGTACGACTGTGTCGCCACCTCCGCCTCAGGAGTCGGCGGTCTCTCCCAGGACATGAACGTGGGCTTCGAGCGAGGCATCATGGCCTCACAGTCTGACCGGCTCGGCGCCGGTCAGTACGAGCGGCTTCCGAGCGAGTACCTCGGGGATCTGGCTGAACTGCCGGTGCAGCGTGGCCTTCTCGGGCGACACGTACTCCATGAGCTGGAGCAGTGTCTCGAAGTCCTTCTCCAGGTGGCGGTGACAGATGCGCTCGTGATGGCCGATGCGGTTCCGCAAGCGGCGTACGTGGTCCAGCTGCTGCTGGAGGGCGCCGCGCCTGCCTCGATAACCCCGGAAAGCGTGACGCAGTGCGGGGTTCCAGAACTGCATCTCGTAGTTCTGGCCACGGCCCGTCAAACCCACCCAGAAGCCGAGCGTGAGCTTGGCGACCATGTCACCGGGAGTGACGCCCGCCCCGAGCTCCTGCTGGAGGGCCAACCTGGCGCTGCGCACCTGCTGAAGCCCCTTGCTGGTCAGCTGGACGCGAGGGGAGTCCCACCAGTCGGCACGGCTGTAGCGCCCGGCCAGCCTGGCGTGGAAGGAGTTGCGCATCGCGACCTCGAAGTCGCGCAGTGCGCTGAGGAACGCGCGTGACGCCTCTCCGTCCCAGTAGTACAGGCGCAGAGCGACCAAGGGGTCGCCACCGCACTCGTCGAGAAAGGGCTGGAACCTCTCGGCCGAGATCGCGTCCACGATCCGTTTGGCCTCTTCCTCCGTCACCACTGCCGCCCCCTGAATGAAAGATTCCGTGTTACCTTCGGAGACGTGCGCCCCGGAGTACTGTCACTGCTTTGCACACAGCCCGGGGCACAGCTCTGTCAGGCCCCTGGTCGCGCCCCGAGGGCGCGCCGGAACCAGTCTCCGTGATGGCCTGACCGCAACACCACTTTCAACGTCCACCACACGCTACGCTCTTCTCTTCATCTTGTCTATGAGTTACTGAGAAGCGGGCTTCTCAGTAATAGCGTGTCCATGTGAAGCTTCACTCTTGTGGTGCCGTGCGTGCGACTCAGTGATGGAAGCCGGTAGCCGCCCCCTTGTCCCGCGTCAGTGGACGTGACTGCTGTCGCAGTTCGGGCAGCAGTCGGCCCAGGTCCTCCACGAACAGCTCGGCGAGGTCGGACGAGAACCCGTTGCGGCACACCACCCGCAGCACGGACAGGTCCTCACGGTTCTCGGGGAAGGTGTACGCGGGCAGCAGCCAGCCACGCTCCCGCATACGCCGCGACACGTCGAAGACGTCGTACGCGGTGATGTCCGGAGCCGTTGTGAAGGCGAACACCGGCAGCTCGTCGCCCCGGGTGAGGAGACGGAAGTCGCCGAGCGCCTCGACCCGCTCGGCGAGTCCCAGGGCGACGTCCCGCGTCGTCCGCTGGACGGCCCGGTAGCCCTCGCGTCCCAGCCGCAGGAACGTGTAGTACTGCGCCACGACCTGCGCCCCCGGCCGGGAGAAGTTGAGCGCGAAGGTCGGCATGTCACCGCCCAGGTAGTTCACCCGGAAGACCAGCTCCTCCGGCAGCTCGGCGGCCGAGCGCCACAGCGCCCAGCCGACGCCCGGGTAGACCAGGCCGTACTTGTGCCCCGAGGTGTTGATGGAGGAGACGCGCGGCAGCCGGAAGTCCCAGACCAGGTCCTCGTCGAGGAAGGGGGCGACCATCGCGCCGGACGCGCCGTCGACGTGGACGGGGATGTCCAGACCCGTGCGCGACTGCAACTCGTCCAGGGCTGCGCAGAGTTCGGCGATCGGCTCGTACGATCCGTCGAAGGTGGAGCCGAGGATGCCGACGACGCCGATGGTGTTCTCGTCGCACAGCTCGGCGGCGGCCTGCGGGTCGAGGTGGAACCGGTCGCCCTCCATGGGCACCAGGCGCGGCTCGACCTCCCAGAAGTTGCAAAACTTGTCCCAGCAGACCTGGACGTTGACGCCCATGACGAGATTGGGGCGGGCCCCCGGATAGCGGTCGGCGTTGCGCTTGGTCCAGCGCCGCTTGAGCGCCATGCCCGCGAGCATGCACGCCTCGCTGGACCCCGTCGTCGAACATCCCACGGCGGCGGACGGATCCGGCGCGTTCCACAGATCGGCGAGCATCGCCACACACCGCCGCTCCAGCTCGGCCGTGCGCGGGTACTCGTCCTTGTCGATCATGTTCTTGTCGCTGCACTCGGCCATCAGCACCCCGGCCTGGGGTTCCATCCAGGTGGTGACGAAGGTGGCGAGGTTGAGGCGGGAGTTGCCGTCCAGCATCAGCTCGTCGTGCACCAGCTGATACGCGGTGGAGGGCGGCAGCGGCCCGTCCGGCAGCCGGTGCTGGGGCGGGGCCTCGGTCATGCCGCCGACCGGATTCGCCTCCCCGTAGAAGGGGTTGACGGTCGCGGGGCGTTTGTCGGGCTGCTCGGGGCCTTTGTGCAGCGGCATGTGTCCTCCGGTCGGTGAGGTCGGGCCTCCATGGTGGGCCACCAGCCCGTCATAAGCGGGTAAAACCGGCATGGCACCCGGTGGATTCGGGTCCGGTCGACCTGGCCGGTGGATTCCGGCTTGCACCTCACGTGACGTGAGGCCTCAGCCTGAGACGCGTACGGAGAAGGAGGGAGCGGAGACGATGAGCTACTCCGTGGGACAGGTCGCCGGTTTCGCCGGGGTGACGGTGCGGACGCTGCACCACTACGACGGGATCGGGCTGCTCGTGCCGAGCGAGCGCAGCCACGCGGGCCACCGGCGCTACGGCGACGAGGACCTCGACCGGCTGCAGCAGATCCTGTTCTACCGGGAGCTCGGCTTCCCCCTCGACGAGGTCGCGGCCCTGCTCGACGACCCGGAGACGGACCCGCGCGCACACCTGCGCCGCCAGCACGAGCTGCTGACCGCCCGGATCGAGAAGCTGCAGAAGATGGCCGCGGCCGTGGAGCACGCCATGGAGGCACGCACGATGGGCATCAACCTCACACCCGAGGAGAAGTTCGAGGTCTTCGGAGACAAGGACCCCGAGGAACACGCGGAGGAGGCCGAGCGCCGCTGGGGCGGCACGGAGGCGTACGCGGAGTCGCAGCGCCGCGCCGCCCGCTACACCAAGGACGACTGGAAGCGCATCCAGGCCGAGGTCGCCTCCTGGGGCGAGCGCTACGACGCCCTCATGGAGGCCGGAGAGCCCGCCACGGGGGAGCGGGCCATGGACATGGCCGAGGAACACCGGCGGCACATGGGCCAGTGGTTCTACGACTGCTCGTACGAGATGCACCGGTGCCTCGGCGAGATGTACGTGTCGGACGAGCGGTTCAAGGAGTTCTACGACTCCATGCGCCCGGGGCTCGCCGAGCACCTCAGGGACGCGATCACGGCGAACGCGGCACGGCACGAGGCCTGACGGCGGGCGGTTACGAGGTCGTACGGGGTAAGGGGCGTCCGCAATAGCGGACGCCCCTTACCCCGTACCGCCGCCCTACTCCTTGACCATCACCACGGCCGTGCCGTACGCGCACACCTCCGTCCCGACGTCCGAGGCCTCGGTCACGTCGAAGCGGAACGCCAGCACACCGTTGGCGCCTCGCGCGCGTGCCTGCTCGACGAGCCGTTCCATCGCCTGGTTGCGGGTCTCCACCAGCGTCTTGGTGAGGCCCTTGAGCTCGCCGCCGATCATCGACTTCAGACCGGCCCCGATCTGGCTGCCCAGGTGCCTGGAGCGCACGGTCAGTCCGAAGACCTCACCGATGACCTGTTCGACCCGGTAGCCGGGCACGTCGTTCGTCGTCACGACCAGTACGTCGGGCTGGGGTCCCTGACCGCCGCCGTATTCTTCGATTCCCATGGCTCACAGCTTTGTCCCAGTCGGGGCACAGTGCATCCTGTAGGAGTCGGTGGAACCTGGTCACGTCATGCTGCGTTGATAACTTTGGTCGGCCACACCCTCGGCTGCCGCATATCCACCACCCTTCAGGAGTCCGGAATCGTGACGACGACGCTTGCCATCGGCCCAAGCTGGTTGGATCCGGACTACCTTCTCGACTCGTTCGGCATCTGGGGCCTGCTCCTGATCGTCTTCGCCGAGTCCGGCCTGCTCATCGGCTTCTTCCTGCCGGGTGACTCCCTGCTGTTCACGGCGGGGCTGCTGATCACGTCGAACCAGCTGGACTTCCCGCTTTGGGCCGCCGTCGTCCTGATCTGCATCGCCGCGATCGTCGGCGACCAGGTGGGCTACATGTTCGGCAAGAAGGTGGGGCCGTCGCTCTTCACCCGGCCGGACTCGCGCCTCTTCAAACAGGAGAACGTGGTCAAGGCCCACGAGTTCTTCGAGAAGCACGGCCCCAAGTCCCTGGTCCTGGCCCGCTTCGTGCCCATCGTGCGTACGTTCACGCCGATCATCGCCGGTGTCAGCGGCATGAAGTACCGCTCGTTCCTGATCTTCAACGTGGTCGGCGGCATCCTCTGGGGCGCGGGCGTCACCCTGCTCGGCTCCTGGCTCGGCCAGATCGACTTCGTGAAGAAGAACATCGAGCCGATCCTGCTCCTGATCGTCCTCATCTCGGTGGTCCCGATCATCATCGAGTTCATGCGGGCCCGCGGTAAGTCCAAGAAGAACCCGCCGCAGCAGCCCCCGGCGCCCCAGGTCATGGACGACCGGACGACCCAGCTCCGCCGCATCCCCCCGACCCACGAGAACGGCCAGGACGACTACTACGGCAACGGCAACGGCAACGGCCACAACAACGGCCAGAACCAGCAGTACCAACAGCAGCCCTACGCCCCGGACCAGGGCTACGACCAGAACTACGGCGGCTACCCCCAGGGCCAGGACCAGTACGCCCAGCAGTACCCCCAGGGCCAGAACCAGGGCTACCCCCAGAACCAGCAGCAGTACCCGCAGGCCCCGTACCCCCAGGACCAGAACCAGGGCCAGCAGTACCCCCAGGACCAGGGCTACCCGTACGGCCAGAACTACCCGCAGAACTGACGAACGCGGCTCAACCGGAACGCGCCCACAAGCCCACCCGCGCCTCAGAACCCGCGGGTGCGCTTCGCAGCTCTCCGTGCCCCCGCGGAAGCGCCGGGCAACCGCAGGAACAACCGGGAAATCTCGGACCCCAGATTCACCCCGATAGCGATGGCCATCGCAAGGGCAGCCGCCTTCGTCAGCGACACCAGCCCCTCGTCGACATCGTTCTGAGCGATCGCCAGCAGCCCGAAATACGTGGCCGAACCTGGCAGCAGGGGCCCGATCGCCGCGGTGGTGTAAGGCAGCGCCGAAGCGAACCGGTACCGCGACAGCAGCTGCCCGAACAGCCCCACGAGCCCGGCCGCCGCGGCCGTGGAGGCGACGGGCGAGATCTCGCCCACGTAGTGCATGGCCCCGTACACGCTCCACGCCACGCCTCCGTTGAGCGTCACGATCAGCACGGTGGAACGTTCCTGCTGGAGCAGCACAGCGAAGCAGAGCGTCAGGAGCATCGATGCGGCGATCTGCCACCCCGGCCGGTTGGAGGACTGCAGGGCCGCGTCCGGATTGAGCTCGGCGCCGAACTTCACGCCGAAGTACAGGATCACGAGGACGCCGATGACGATGCCGACGTAGAAGTACATGACTTCCAGCAGCCGGGCCGCCGCGGTGATGTAGTAGCCGGTCAGCCCGTCCTGCACGCCCGCCACCAGCGCCCGCCCGGGCAGCAGCGCGAACAGCCCACCGGTGATGACCGCGGACGCGCGCACGTCGACGTGCGCGATCGTGAGGGCGGCCCCCATCGCGGCGGCCGGCGTCGCGGCCACCGTGAACTGGTAGAACTCCGGCAGCCCGCGCCCCGCGCACAGCCACGCCAGCCGGTCGCCGAGCATCGCGCCCACGGCCGCCGCGACGAACACGATCAGGTCACCGCCGACGAGCACGGAGGCCGCGCCCGCGAGGCCTCCGGTGGCCATGGTCAGCAGCCAGCCGTTGTACGGGTGCCGGTTGCGGCGGATCTCCGCGAGCCGCCGGTAGGACTCCTCCAGGGAGACCTCGGTCTCGTCGTCGCTGATGTCGTCGACGAGCTGGTAGACGGCCGCCAGACGCGTGTAGTCGGTGCCCCGGCGCCGTACGGTCCGCGAGGCGGTCACCGGATCGTCGACCAGCGACGGCTGGTACGAGATGGACAGCAGCGTGAAGGTGACGCCCGGCTCGCAGCGGTCGAGGCCGTACGAGCGGCAGACGGCGAACATCGCCGCCTCCACGTCCTCGGCGCCCTCGCCGCCCGCGAGCAGCAACTCGCCGATACGCAGGGTCAGGTCGAGCACGCGCGGGACGGCCGGACCCTCGTCCTCCGTCTTCTGCACGGCCTCGGGCACGGGCCGCTCGGCGACGGGCATGCGCAGCATCGTGCGCATCCGGTCCTGCCAGGGAACGTTCTGGGTGGTGAGATCGACCCGCGGTATGCCGGTCGGCGGGGTGAAGGCCGCCGGGGCGTACTTCGAGCTGTACGTCCTCGGCGTACTGAACGCCGACCCCTCCGAGTCGGCGGCCGGCGCATGAGGGACGCCGAGCCCCTTGGGGAGCGCGAACTCCGACGTCGTCGAGGACTCCTCCTCGACCGGCGCGGGCTGCGCCACCACACCGGCGGGCGGGACGAACGCGCTCCTCGCCTCGTCCGACTGCGGTTTACGGTCTTCCGCCTCCGGCTCGGTCACCCACGACTCCTGAATCGCACATCCAGTACGCCTCAGTATGCGCACTGACAGACAAAGGGGCCGCGCGACCCCGAGGGGTCACGCGGCCCGCAGGCCACAGAGGGTCAGTGCCCGCCCTGCTCCTTGGCACGCTTGTAGGACCGCTCGATCTCGGCCTCGGCGTCCGTACGGCCCACCCAGTTGGCGCCCTCGACGGACTTGCCGGGCTCCAGGTCCTTGTAGACCTCGAAGAAGTGCTGGATCTCCAGACGGTCGAACTCCGACACGTGGTGGATGTCCCGTAGGTGCTCCACACGAGGGTCGTGCGCGGGCACGCACAGCAGCTTGTCGTCGCCGCCGGCCTCGTCCGTCATACGGAACATGCCGATCGTGCGGCACTGGATGAGACAGCCGGGGAAGGTCGGCTCGTCCAGGATGACCAGCGCGTCCAGCGGGTCGCCGTCCTCGCCGAGGGTGTTCTCGACGAAGCCGTAGTCGGCCGGGTAACTGGTCGAGGTGAAGAGACGACGGTCCAGACGGATCCGACCGGTCTCGTGGTCCACCTCGTACTTGTTCCGTGAACCCTTCGGAATCTCGATCGTGACGTCGAACTCCACCGGTGGCTCCTCCATGATCAGCACATAGTTCTGGTGGTTAAGTGTCCCTCACGCAGGTGTGTGATCGCGAAAGGGGCTGGTGGTCGTGCCAGAGCTGAAGGCTTGGCGGGCCGCGAGACCGCGTGTGGTGCGGATCGCGCGGTCCGTGAGACCGCAACTCCTGCGGGCCGTGGGAGCCGTGAAGCCGCTGGTCACGCGGCCGTCGACCGTGCAGTTCACGGCCGGCTCCGCCACCCTCGGACTCGTCGTGGCGGCCACCGTGGTCACCGCGGCCGGGCCCTGGGACTCCACCGGTCAGCGTACGGCGGAGCGCGACTGGGCCGCATCGCAGGGGCGCGCAGGTGGCGCAGATCACGGCCATGTGTCCGGTACGTCCGGAAAGGCGCCCGCGCCCGCCCCCAGCGCCGCGTCCGTGCTCACCGGACTCGGCGGCTCCGTCGGCGCCGGGCCGTCCCCCACGGAGAAGGCCCTCGCCGACGTCCTCGGTCCGCTCCTCGACAACGCCGCGCTGGGCTCCGAACGTGCGGCCGCCGTCGTCGACCTGGCCACCGGAAAGCGCCTGTACGGCAAGGGCGCGGACGACGCGCTGACCCCTGCATCCACCACGAAGATCGCCACGGCCGTCGCGGCCCTCACCGCGGCGGGCGCCGACCACCGCATCGCGACCCGTACGGTCCTCGAACCCGGCGCCCCCGACAAGCAGGAGGTCGTCCTCGTCGGCGGCGGCGACCCCACGCTGACCGCCCGCGAGGACGCGGAGGGCAACGCGAGCCTGCGCACCCTCGCCGACAAGACCGCCCGCGCCCTCAAGGACCGCAAGACCGACGAGGTGACCCTCTCGTACGACACCTCGCTGTACGAGGGCCCCGACGTCCACCCGATCGGGCTCGACAACACCAACGTCGCCCGGGTGACCGCCCTGATGGCCGACGAGGGCCGCCTCGACGACACCTCCAGCGGCACCGCGAAGCGCAGCGAGGAACCGGCGGCCGACGCGGCGAAGAAGTTCGCGGGCCTGCTGAACGACCGGGGCATCAAGACAGCGGACCCCGTCCCCGCCAAGGCGACCGACCGCGCCAAGGCTCTCGCCACGGTGAAGTCCCCGCCCCTGTCCGCCCTGGTCGAACGCATGCTCACCAACAGCGACAACGACATCGCCGAGGCCCTGGCCCGCCAGACGGCCGTCGCCGCGGACGAACCGGCGAGCTTCAAGGGCGGCGGCACCGCCATCCGCGAGCAGCTGAAGAAGCTCGGACTGCCTCTCAAGGGCGTGGAGTTCGCCGACGGCAGCGGCCTGGACCGCGCCGACAAGCTCACCGCGGACCTGCTCACCGCCCTGCTGGCCAAGGCCGCCGACCCGGCCCACCCCGAGCTGCGCGCCGCCCTCACGGGCCTCCCCGTGGCCGGTTTCACCGGCACCCTGAGCACGCGCTACGCGGGCCAGCCCGGCACCGGCCTCGTACGCGCCAAGACGGGCACCCTGACCGGCGTGCACACACTGGCGGGCACGGTCGTGGACACGGACGGCCACCTCCTGGCCTTCGCCTTCCTGACGGCATCCGACCCGCCCACAGAGCCCACAGCCACTCAGAAGGGCCTGGACGCCCTGGCGTCAACCTTGGCGACCTGCGGCTGCAACTGAGTCTGCGGGGAGGCGCCCCGTGAGGGGCGCGGGGAACTGCGCGCTCAGCCACAGCCGACCCGCACGTTTTCCACAAGAGGTACCCCTACGGTCCACTCCCTGCCCCAAGCGGCAGCGCTCACGTACGGTTGACTGCATGACGAGCATCGGTGGTGCGGAGATGGTCGACTGGAATCTCGCGGTGGCGACCGCGACCCGGCTCGTAAGGCCGGGCCCAGAAGTGAGCCGCGACGAGGCCAGGGCCGTCGTCGCCGAGCTGCGCCGGCACGCGAAGGCATCGGAGGAGCACGTCCGCGGCTTCACGCGGATGGGCGGCGACGACCTCCGGGACACCCCCATCCTCGTCGTCGACCGCCCGGGCTGGGTCCGGGCGAACGTCGCCGGGTTCCGGGAACTGCTCAAACCGCTGCTCGACAAGATGCAGGAACGTCGCGGCGGCACCCCCGGCGGAGCCGTCCTGGGCGCCGTCGGCGGCAAGGTCACCGGCGTCGAGCTGGGCATGCTGCTGTCCTTCCTGTCCTCCAGGGTCCTCGGCCAGTACGAGACGTTCGCCCCGGCCACCCGCGAACTCCCGGCCGGAGAGAACGGCGGCGGACGCCTCCTCCTGGTCGCGCCGAACATCGTGCACGTGGAGCGCGAACTCGACGTCCAGCCCCACGACTTCCGGCTCTGGGTCTGCCTCCACGAGGAGACCCACCGCACGCAGTTCACGGCCGTGCCCTGGCTGCGTGACCACCTGGAGGGCGAAATCCAGTCTTTCTTGGGGGAGACCGAGGTCGACCCCATGACCGTCCTGGAGCGCGTCCGCGAGGCCGCCCAGTCCCTCGCGGGCGGGCGTCCCGAGGGTGAGGAGGGCGACGACCAGCGCTCCATCGTCGAGATCGTGCAGACTCCCGCCCAGCGCGAGATCCTCGGCCGGCTGACCGCCGTGATGTCCCTCCTGGAGGGACACGCCGACTTCGTGATGGACGGTGTCGGCCCCGCCGTGGTCCCGTCCGTGGCCGAGATCCGCGAGAAGTTCCAGCAGCGACGCGCCCGCGGCGCCTCCCGCCTCGACCTGGCCCTGCGCAAGCTGCTCGGCCTCGACGCCAAACTGCGCCAGTACCGCGACGGGGAGCGATTCGTACGCGCGGTCGTGGACGAGGTCGGCATGGACGGCTTCAACCGGGTGTGGACCTCGCCGAACACGCTTCCCACCAAGTCGGAGATCGCCAAACCGGCGGACTGGGTCGCGCGGGTGCACCGTAAGGCAGAGTCGTGAATTGAATCCGGCCGACGGCAGGTGAACGCCCCTCCAATCACCCGTCCGAGGGACCGTGAGCGATGGGTAGGCGTGCAATGCTCGGGGAACGGCCCGGTTCTGTCACCATCTACACACTCTGAGTGACCGAACCTCGGGCTCACCCCCCGACAATTTCATGAAGGGAACCGGACATGGGTCCCCATCCTGCGGTCGCGGCGATACGCCTGGCGGTCCGCCGCGTGCTCCATGACGTCCTCACCGATCACACGCCCTCCCCTGCCGCCACCTCCGCCTCCCCTGCCTCCCCGGGCACCTCGCACGAGCAGCCGCCCCCGCCGCTCGTGCTCGTCGCGTGCTCCGGCGGCGCCGACTCCATGGCGCTCGCCTCGGCCCTCGCCTTCGAAGCCCCCAAACTCGGCATCCGCGCCGGCGCTGTCACCGTGGACCACGGCCTGCAGCCCGGCTCCGACCTGCGCGCCGCAGAGGTGGTACTGCGCCTCAATCAACTGGGCCTGGCCCCGGTCGAGTCCGTGGCCGTCACCGTCGGCCGGGACGGCGGACCCGAGGCAGCCGCCCGCGACGCGCGCTACGGCGCACTGGACGCCGTCGCCGAGCGCCACGGCGCCGCCGCGGTCCTGCTCGGCCACACCCGCGACGACCAGGCCGAAACCGTCCTGCTCGGCCTGGCCCGAGGCTCCGGCATCCGCTCCCTGTCCGGAATGGCCGCCGTCTCCGGAGGGCCGGGAGCCGCTCGCCGCTACCGCCGCCCCTTCCTGCACCTCGACCGGCAGACCGCCCGCAAGGCCTGCATGGTCCAGTCCCTGCCCGTCTGGGACGACCCGCACAACGCGGATCCGGCGTACACCCGTTCCCGGCTGCGCCACGAGGGACTGCCTGCCCTGGAGAAGGCGCTCGGCAAGGGCGTCGTCGAGGCACTCGCCCGTACGGCCCAGCTGTCCCGTGACGACGCCGACGCGCTCGACGCGTGGGCGGGTCAGGCCGAGGCCACCGTGCGCGACGCCACGGGCCTCCTGGAGTGCGCCAAGCTGTACGCCCTGCCGCCCGCCGTGCGCCGCCGCATCCTGCGCCGCGCCGCCATCGAGGCCGGGGCGCCCGCCGGTTCGCTGTTCGCCCGGCACATCGAAGAGGTCGACCGGCTGATCACCGGCTGGCGCGGTCAGGGAGCCATCAACCTCCCGGGCAAGGTCGTCGCCCAGCGGCAGGGTGGCAGACTGGTGATTCGGCAAGGCTGAAAAAGGGTTCCCCTTCGGGGAGCGACCCGCCCCGGAGGGCAACCCCTTCGGGGAGCGGCTCCTCTTAGGGGAGGGCCGGGAAGCAGCCGGTGGGACGACCGAAAGTGATGCGGGTGGACGCGAAAGACCTGGGCACCGACCTCAAGTCGGTGCTCATCACCAAGGAAGAGATCGACGCGAAGCTGGGCGAGCTGGCCGCGAAGATCGACGCGGAGTACGCGGGCAAGGACCTGCTGATCGTCGGTGTCCTCAAGGGCGCCGTGATGGTCATGGCCGACCTGGCCCGGGCCCTGTCCACCCCCGTCACCATGGACTGGATGGCGGTGTCCTCGTACGGGGCCGGCACCCAGTCCTCCGGAGTGGTGCGGATCCTCAAGGACCTCGACACCGACATCAAGGGCAAGCACGTCCTGATCGTCGAGGACATCATCGACTCCGGGCTCACACTCTCCTGGCTGATCTCCAACCTGGGTTCCCGCGAGCCCGCGTCGCTCAAGGTGTGCACGCTGCTGCGCAAGCCGGAGGCCGCGAAGGTCGCGATCGACGTGGAGTGGGTCGGCTTCGACATTCCCAACGAGTTCGTCATCGGCTACGGCCTCGACTACGCGGAGAAGTACCGGAACCTGCCGTTCGTCGGTACGCTCGCGCCTCACGTCTACGGCGGCTGAGGCACCCTGGAGGGACGGCGTCCCACTGACAGGGGTCCAACCCCTGTAGGACGTCCGGGAACCCCAGCGGGTTTCGCGCCGTTGGAGCATGCGTAGACGGGTTTGTCAGCCGGACCGCGCAGCTTCGGGTGGCAATGCTGAGGTACCGTCCGAAGAACAGTCTTATCAAACTCACTATGGCAGGAGGGACGGGGCGGCATCGCTCCGTATGGATGGACGTGAAGCGATACTTCCGTGGGCCGGTCATGTGGATCGTGCTGGCCGTCCTTGCCGTGGTCGTGTTGATGCAGGTCGTCGGCTCGTCCGGCGGCTACAAGACGGTGGACACAGGCCAGGTCGTCCAGGCGATCAATGACAACAAGGTCCAGCAGGCCAAGCTCACCACCGGCGACGAGCAGATCATCAAGATCGAGCTCAAGGACGGTACAAAGGTCGAGGGCAGCTCGAAGATCCAGGCGAGCTACATCGGCGACCAGGGCGTGGCCCTGGCCACCACCCTCCAGGACAAGTACCAGAACAAGCAGATTCCGGACGGCTACACGGTCTCGCCGACCAAGCAGAACGCTTTCGTCGGCATCCTGCTGTCCCTGCTCCCCTTCGTCCTCATCGTCGTCGTCTTCCTGTTCCTGATGAATCAGATGCAGGGCGGCGGCTCCCGGGTCATGAACTTCGGGAAGTCCAAGGCGAAGCTCATCACCAAGGACACCCCGAAGACGACGTTCGCCGATGTGGCGGGCTCGGACGAGGCGGTCGAGGAGCTCCACGAGATCAAGGAGTTCCTCCAGGAACCGGCGAAGTTCCAGGCCGTCGGGGCGAAGATCCCCAAGGGCGTGCTCCTCTACGGGCCTCCCGGTACGGGCAAGACGCTGCTCGCGCGTGCTGTCGCGGGTGAGGCGGGCGTCCCGTTCTACTCGATCTCCGGTTCCGACTTCGTCGAGATGTTCGTCGGTGTCGGTGCCTCCCGGGTCCGTGACCTGTTCGAGCAGGCCAAGGCGAACGCCCCGGCGATCGTCTTCGTCGACGAGATCGACGCGGTCGGCCGCCATCGCGGCGCCGGCCTCGGTGGTGGTCACGACGAGCGCGAGCAGACGCTGAACCAGCTGCTCGTCGAGATGGACGGCTTCGACGTCAAGGGCGGTGTGATTCTCATCGCCGCCACGAACCGTCCGGACATCCTCGACCCGGCCCTCCTGCGCCCCGGCCGGTTCGACCGCCAGATCGCGGTCGACCGCCCGGACATGCAGGGCCGTCTGGAGATCCTCAAGGTTCACCAGAAGGGCAAGCCGGTCGCACCGGACGTCGACCTGGGCGCGGTTGCCCGGCGTACGCCGGGCTTCACGGGCGCGGACCTGTCGAACGTGCTGAACGAAGCCGCGCTGCTCACCGCGCGCAGCAACCTGAAGCTCATCGACAACGACATGCTCGACGAAGCGATCGACCGTGTGGTCGCGGGCCCGCAGAAGCGGACCCGGATCATGTCGGACAAGGAGAAGAAGATCACCGCGTACCACGAGGGCGGACACGCCCTGGTCGCGGCGGCGTCTCCGAACTCCGACCCGGTCCACAAGATCACGATCCTCTCCAGAGGCCGTGCTCTCGGCTACACGATGGTCCTGCCGGACGAGGACAGGTACTCCACGACCCGCAATGAAATGCTCGACCAGCTGGCATACATGCTGGGCGGGCGTGCGGCCGAGGAGCTCGTCTTCCACGACCCCACCACGGGTGCCGCGAACGACATCGAGAAGGCCACCGCCACGGCCCGCGCGATGGTCACGCAGTACGGCATGACCGAGCGTCTCGGCGCGATCAAGTTCGGCGGCGACAACACCGAGCCCTTCCTGGGCCGGGAGATGTCGCACCCGCGCGACTACTCGGAAGAGGTCGCCGCGCTCGTCGACGAAGAGGTCAAGAAGCTCATCGAGAACGCGCACAACGAGGCCTGGGAGATCCTGGTCGAGAACCGCGACGTCCTCGATGCGCTGGTCCTCCAGCTGCTGGAGAAGGAGACGCTGAGCAAGGAGCAGATCGCCGAGGTCTTCGCTCCCCTCATCAAGCGTCCGGCCCGCCCCGCGTGGACCGGTTCCTCCCGGCGCACGCCGTCCACCCGCCCGCCGGTGCTCTCCCCCAGGGAGCTGTCACTGACGAACGGGACGAACGGCGCCAGTCCCGCGATCACCGCGAGCAAAGCCTCCACCGAGGCGCTCCCGGTGACCGAGTCGGCCCCCGAGGACCGTTCCGAGAGCTGATCCGGGCTCGGGTGCGATACACCTCACCAGGCTCGGAACGAAATGCCGCGCCCCTCAGGTCTTAGCCTGGGGGGCGCGGCATCGTTGTATGCCCGAACATGAGACGCGTGATCCGTACGCGTCACAGGCTCAGGAACGAGGCACGAGATGACCGATCCCGTGACGCTGGACGGAGAGGGCGCGATCGGCGAGTTCGACGAGAAACGCGCCGAGAACGCCGTACGAGAACTGCTGATCGCGGTCGGTGAGGACCCGGACCGTGAGGGGCTGAGGGAGACGCCGGGGCGGGTGGCCAGGGCGTACAAGGAGATCTTCGCGGGGTTGTGGCAGACGCCCGAGGACGTCCTGACGACGACGTTCGATCTCGGCCACGACGAGATGATCCTGGTGAAGGACATCGAGGTGTTCTCGACGTGCGAACACCATCTGGTGCCGTTCCGGGGCGTCGCGCACGTCGGCTACATCCCGAGCACGAACGGCAAGATCACCGGGCTGTCCAAGCTGGCTCGGCTCGTGGACGTCTACGCCCGGCGGCCGCAGGTGCAGGAACGACTCACCACGCAGATCGCCGAATCGCTGATGGAGATCCTGGAGCCGCGTGGCGTGATCGTGGTGGTCGAGTGCGAGCACATGTGCATGTCGATGCGGGGGATCCGCAAGCCGGGGGCGAAGACCATAACGTCGGCGGTCCGGGGGCAGCTGCGGGATGCCGCCACCCGTAACGAGGCGATGAGCCTGATCATGGCTCGCTGAGCGCCACGGTCGCTTCGCGGGTGCGTTCTCCCTCTCGGGAGCGGAGCGCTTCGCGGTACGTGCGGGTTCGGTGTGGCTGGGCGCGGTTCTCCGCGCCCCTGGACAGGGCCGCGCCCCGCTCAGGTCGCGTGGGCCGTGCCGCCGTTCGTGTCGTCGTCCTCCGGGAGCTTGCAGACGCGCTCCAGGAAGAAGGCGGCCGCTATGACGGCGATGCCCGCGAGGACGGAGAAGCCGGCGTAGATGGCCTGGTCGCGGCGGGCGGGGATGTCGAGGGACTCCAGTAGGAAGACGCCCGTGCCGCCGTACATACCGGCGACGAGGGCGGCCACGAGGGCGCTGGCCTGGCCGAAAACGACCGCTCGGGCCGCCATCATCGGGTCGACGCCCTTCGCGTCGGGGCGGCGCTCGCGCTGGGCCTTGAGACGGGCCCTCAGGGAGAGCGCCGTGGCCAGCAGCACGACGGCGATCAGAGCGAGGACGATCGGGGCGGCCAGCGGGACCCGGGGGAGCGTCCCGACCGAGTTCCACAGGCGGGCACCCGCCCAGGACAGCACCCCGGCGACGAAGAACACCGCGGCCAGCGTCCTGATGCGCAGCTCTTTCACATTGCCCCTTCGATCGACCCGCCTGTGTGCGTCTCGACCTTAACGACTACTCGGGCAGCTGGAGTTCCAGGTCGGCGCGGGGCGCGACCCCTTCCCTGGGAACGTCGGCGAGCAGGTGCGCCACGGGGCCACGGCCGGGGAGCTGGGCCTCGGGCTCCACGTCGTACCAGGGCGCGAGCACGAAGGCGCGCTCGTGGGCCCGGGGGTGGGGGAGGGTCAGGACCGGGTCGTCGGAGACCACGTCCGCGTACGCCACGATGTCCACGTCGATCGTGCGGGGGCCCCAGCGCTCGTCCCGGACGCGGTGGAAGGCCTCCTCGACCGCGTGGGCGCGCTCCAGGAGCGAGGAGGGCGGGAGGGTCGTCTTCAGCACGATCACCGCGTTGAAGTACGTCGGCTGGCTGCCCGGGGCCACGCCCCACGGCTCCGTCTCGTACACCGGGGAGACCGCTTTGACGCGGACGCCGGGGGTGTCCTCCAGGGCGTCGATGGCGCCCTGGAGGGTCTCCAGACGGTTGCCGAGGTTCGAGCCGAGGGAGAGCACGGCACGCCTGGGGTTCTGCAGGGTCGTGTCGGCGGCGTCCACGCGCTCCACCACGGAGGCGGGCACCGGCTGGACGGTCGGGTCGCTCTGGCCCTCGGTGAACGCGGTCATACTCGGCTCCGGATGATGGTGACGGTCACGTCGTCGAAGGGGACCGTGATCGGGGCGTCCGGCTTGTGGACGCACACCTCGATCTCCTGGACCCCCTCGTGCTTGAGGCACACCTGGGCGATGCGCTCGGCGAGCGTCTCGATGAGGTTCACCGGCTCGCCCTCGACGACGGCCACGACCTCCTCCGCCACGATGCCGTAGTGCACGGTCTTCGTGAGGTCGTCGTCGGCCGCGGCGGGCCGGGTGTCCAGGCCCAGCGTGAGGTCCACGATGAAGGTCTGGCCCTCTTCGCGTTCCTTGGGAAAGACACCGTGGTGCCCACGGGCCCTGAGGCCGCGCAGCGCGACACGATCCACGCGAATCACTCCTGCAGTCGTCGGTAACGGCGGGCTCTCCCGAGTGCGGTCGGCAACACCAGCCTCATTCGAATCTACCTGCGAGCACTGACAGCGCTCGCCCGCAGGGGGCTCGCCCCGCCAGAGGGCAAGGAGGATTCATCGAGTGTTTTCTTCGGGGTGTGCGACGGCTCACGGGCTGGTAGCCGCCCATACCCCGGACTGGTGATCTCAACCTCCGCTTGGCCCCTACCCACTCAAGCGGGCGACTCGTCCTCTTCTTCCTCGCCGGATTCGGCCAGTACGGGAGAGGCGTGGTGCGACCAGAGTTTCCAGCCCTCGGGTGTGCGGCGGAACACGTTCGTGGCGACGACGAGCTGGCCCACGAGCGGACCGAGTTCGTCGCTGTCCTCGGGCGACGGGCCGCCGCTGAGGATGTTCTCCGTACAGGTCACCAGGGCGGTGTCGCCGGTGACCGAAACGTGCACGTCGGTCAGGAAGAACTGGATGTACTCGGTGTTCGCCATGATCAGGGCGTACGACCTGAGGACCTCGCCGCGGCCGTTGAGCACCGGCCAGCCGGGGTGGACGCAGGAGACCTCGCCGGCCTGTGCGGGGTCGTGGTACTCCTCGTCGTGGCCCAGGTCGGACGGGGTCAGCCAGATCGACGACAGCACCTCGAAGTCGCCCCGCTCCATCGCCTCGTAGAAGGCGGTGTTGGCGAGTTCGACCTGCTCGACGTCCGTGTGCGGGGCGCTCACCGGTCTCCCTCTGCGGCTCGTGCGCCCTCCACGGCCCGGGCGACCCGGACGGCGTCGGCGGTGGCCCGTACCTCGTGGACGCGGACGGCCCACGCGCCCTGATGCGCGGCGAGCGCGGAGACGGCCGCGGTGGCGGCGTCCCGCTCCCTGGCGGGCGGCGGGGCGCCCTCGGGGCCCGCCAGAACGCGGCCCAGGAACCGCTTGCGGGAGGCCGCCACCAGCACGGGGTGCCCGAGCTCCCGGAGACGGTCGAGGTGGGCGAGCAGGATCAGGTCGTGCTCGGCCTCCTTGGAGAAACCGAGGCCCGGGTCGACGACTATGCGGTCCGCGGCGACACCGCCCGCCAGAACGGCCTCCACGCGTGCGTGCAGCTCGGCGACGACTTCGGAGACGACGTCCTCGTACGACCCCCGTACGGTGCTGCCCTGGAGGAAGCCGCGCCAGTGCATGACCACGAAGGGGGCGCCCGCGGCGGCGACGGCCGGGATCATCGCCGGGTCGGCGAGGCCGCCGCTGACGTCGTTGACGAGGACGGCGCCCGCGGCGAGCGAGCGCTCGGCCACGGAGGCGCGCATCGTGTCGACCGAGACGGTGACGCCCTCCGAAGCGAGGCCCCGGACCACGGGGATGACGCGCTTGAGCTCCTCCGCCTCGTCGACACGCGCGGCGCCGGGGCGGGTGGACTCGCCGCCTACGTCGACCAGGTCCGCGCCCTCCGCGACCAGGTCGAGGCCGTGCTTGACAGCGGCGGTCGTGTCGAACCAGTGGCCGCCGTCCGAGAAGGAATCGGGGGTCACGTTCACCACGCCCATGACCGCGCAGCGGTCCCACTCCGGGAGGCCCGCGACTTGGCTGCGCCCGCTCCTTTTGCTCATGTGCCCAGCCTAGGCCCCCGGCGGTTGGCGGTTGGTCGCGCTTGGTGGTGGGGGGCTCGTCCTGTTCGGCGGCTGATCGTTGTCTGTGGCTGGGGCCTATTGCCGCTTCGCGGCTGGTTTCCCGCCCACCCACTCGTGGATCGGGCTTCAAGGTTCGGGTTCAAGGCCTCGGCCCCCCGACGACCCCAGAAAGCAACCGACCGCCGCGCGGCGCGGGGGTGGGCGTCGCGTGGCGGTCGGGGTCTTTGGTGTGGGTGTGGGGACGGGGTGCGGAGGCGGTTACGCCGCTCGTACGTCTCGTTCCGTCACGGCGTGGGCGCAGGGGCGCGGGGCCGATGCGCGGCGGCGCAGGAGGCGGGGGAGGGCGAGGTTGACGAAGCCCTCGGCCTGCATGGCGGCGAAGCCGATGCGGGGGAGGTCGCGGGAGGAGCGGTAGACGACGAAACGGGGCTCCCAGTAGGGGCGGAACTTCGCGTTGAACTTGTAGAGCGACTCGATCTGGAACCAGCGGGAGAGGAACACCAGCAGACCCCGCCAGGCCCGCAGGACGGGGCCCGCGCCGATCTTCTCGCCGCGGGCCAGGGCCGCGCGGAACATCGCGAAGTTCAGGGAGACGCGGGTGATGCCCAGGCGGGGCGCCGCCTGGAGGGCCGCCACGATGAGGAGTTCGTTCATGCCGGGGTCCGCCGAGCGGTCGCGGCGCATGAGGTCGAGGGAGACCCCGTCCGCACCCCAGGGGACGAAGTGGAGCACGGCCTTCAGATCGCCGTACGGGCCCGGATCGGTGTCTTCCTTGTGGGCCGTCGCGATCAGACAGTCGCCGTCCTCCGGGTCGCCGATGCGGCCGAGCGCCATGGAGAAGCCGCGCTCGGTGTCCGTGCCGCGCCAGGCCTCCGCGGCCCGCCGGATCCGGTCCAGCTCGCCCTCGCTCAGGTCACGGATGCGCCGTACGCGGGTCTCGTAACCGGCTCGCTCGATGCGCTTCACCATCTGGCGTACGTTCCGCATCGCGCGTCCGGCCAGGGAGAAATCCGCGACCTTCACCACCGCCTCGTCGCCCAGCTCTAGGGCGTCGAGGCCGGTCTCGCGGGTCCAGACCTCGCCGCCCGTCTCGGAGCAGCCCATGACGGCGGGCGTCCAGGAGTGGGCCTTCGCCTCGTCCATGAAGCGTTCGATGGCGCCGGGCCAGGCCTCGACGTCGCCGATCGGGTCGCCGCTGGCGAGCATCACCCCGGAGACGACGCGGTACGTCACCGCCGCCTTGCCGCTCGGCGAGAAGACGACCGCCTTGTCGCGGCGGAGCGCGAAGTGGCCGAGCGAGTCGCGGCCGCCGTGCTTCTCCAGGAGGGCGCGCAGCCGTGTCTCGTCGTCCTCCGTCAGGCGTGCGGCCGGGTGTTCGGGACGGAAGGCCAGGTAGATGGTGGTCACGGCGGTCAGCAGGCCGAGGGCGCCGAGGGAGAAGGCCACCGTCCAGGACGTGTTGCCCTGGTAGTCGACCGGCCCCTCGAAGCCGAACAGGCCGTACAGCACATGGCTGATGCGGTCCGCGATGCTCGGGTTGCCGACCATCCGGTTGGAGTGGACGCTGACGATCAGCAGGCCGAGGAGGAGTGAACCCGCGCCCATGAGGACGAAGTTGGCCAGCGCCCGCCAGCGGCTGCGCGGGTCGGGCAGCGCCTCGAACTCACTGCGGTGGCGCAGCAGCGGGGCCAGCAGCGCCACCGAGATGAGGACCCCGATGAGCGAGTGCCGGTAGCTGAACTGGGCGAGGGCGCCCAGCGGGAGCAGTACCACGGCGGCCCGCCACGCCCGCCGTTTGCGCCGGCGCAGACCGTGGGCGAGGAGCAGCAGCAGGACGCCCGCGCTGAGGGACAGGGCGGCCGCGAACGGACCGAACGCGCCCGGCAGCACCTCGGCGAGTGTGTGCATACGGCTGTGGCGGAAGCGCGGGAAGACACCCGCCGCGATGTCCAGCAGCCCTACGAGCGTGCAGGCCCTGGCGACCAGGGCGGGAACGGCCTCGGGGCGCGGACCGCGGAGTACGCCCCGCAGTCGGCCCGTTCGAGCCGGAACCTCACCCGACAATTCCCCATCTATCCTGACAGACATCGCATCCCGTAGTTCCGCGAGAGACCTTGAATCCGGTGCCAATCCGGCATCCGGCGACATTGCGCCCTCTAGGACGGTGTCTTGGGGAGGCAGGTTCACTCCCCATCGGAAAACGGTTTTAAAGGGCAAGGAAAGACCGGGACAAGGCGCGGTCAAGGAGGCGGCGCCGGTCACCGGCCGGAAAGCGCAGGCAGGAACAGCCCATGGGTCTCACGAGCAACAAGGTGCTGGCATTCGCGGTCCTCTTCGCGGTGCTGCTGTTCGTCGGCACGGTGTGGTGGTGGCCGCGGCTCGCGCGGCGCAACTGGCGTGCCGTGTCCGGGCGGATCGGCCTCCTCCTGGCCACGCAGGTCGCGATCTTCGCGTCGATCGGCCTCGGCGCCAACCAGGCATTCGGGTTCTACGCCAGCTGGGCCGACCTCCTCGGCCAGGAGTCGGGCCAGGGCATCGTGGTCGACCACGACGCCGCGGGCACGAACGGTCCGCTCCAGGTGGTCGACACCCGACAGGTGAACGTCTCCGGCGGCACGCGGCCGCAGATCGGCGGCCAGATCCAGAAGGTCGACATCGTGGGCAGGCGGACCCATATCGCGTCCCCCGCGTACGTCTATCTGCCTCCGGAGTACTTCCAACCGCAGTACCGCACCCGTACGTTCCCGGCGGCTGTCGTGCTGACCGGCTATCCGGGTACCGCGGAGGCACTCATCAAGGGACTGCACTATCCGCAGACCGCCCACCGGCTGGCCAAGAACGGCACGATGCAGCCGATGATCCTGGTCATGATGCGGCCGACCGTCGCGCCGCCTCGCGACACGGAATGCGTGGACGTTCCTGGCGGCCCGAAGACCGAGTCGTTCTTCGCCAAGGACCTGCCCGACGCGGTATCGCACCACTACAGGGTGGGTAAAAAGCCCGGGAGCTGGGGAATCGTCGGCGATTCCACGGGTGGTTACTGCGCGCTGAAGCTCGCGATCCACCACCCGGAGACATACGCCGCCGGGGCCGGCCTTTCCCCCTACTACAGGGCGCCGAGCGACCCCACGACGGGCGATCTCTTCCACGGGAACGAGGAGTTGAAGAACCGCGCCGACCTTATGTGGTACCTGAAGCACAAGCCCGCGCCCGACACCTCCCTGCTCGTCAGCAGCAGCAGGAACGGCGAGAGCAACTACCAGGAGACGCTGCGGTTCATCGACCTGTTGCAGGCGAAGAAGCCGACCCGGATCTCGTCGATCATCCTCGACAGCGGAGGGCACAACTTCAACACCTGGCGGCGCGAGATCCCGGGGACCCTGCAGTGGATCAGCGGGCGGCTGAGCGACCGATGAGCGATCGCTGACGGGCTTTTCCCGGCCGGCGTCCTTTCCCGGACGTCGGCCGCCGGACGCCGGGAGAAAGCGTCGAGAACCCCGCTCGGAATTCGCGATCCGCGGGAGAAGGGTCGATTCGGGAGAAGGGCGATCAAGAAACAGCGGCCGCGCGGCGGCGGTTGGGGCGGCCGATGAGGGACCGAAGTCGTGGTCGTCGAGCGGCCGGTGCGGAGATTGCCCGGTGATGGTGCGGTGAGAAGGTCTCGGTGTGGCTGTGTTTTTGCACCGCGGGGCACCACGATTCGCCTACGCGCGGTAAGTTTCTGGCCATGCCACGAGGACGTCACCGCCATTCCCCACCTCTGCACCGGCTGTTGCCCCCCTCGGCGATCGCAGGCGTCTCCGCCGTCTGCGCCGCGGGGCCATGGCTGTTCTCCGAAACGCCGGTGCTCCGAGGGCTGGCCGCGGGTGCCGCGGCGACGGCTGTCGCGGGCGCGGTCGTCATGCGCCGCTGGGACGCGTCGGCGGGCAAACGCGTCGCGGACCTCACGCGCGCGCGTGCGAGCGACGAGTGGCGTCACGAGGAGCGGGCCGCCGAGCTGGAGACCGATCTCGACGAGTCGCGCGAGCTGCGCACCAAGCTGGAGCAGCGACTCCGTTCGAAACGTGCCGAGTTGCAGGGCCTGCGCAACGAACACGCCGCGCTGCTGCGGCGATACGCCACGGCGGAGACCGAGCGTGCCACCGCGCTGGAGGGCCGCCGGCTCCTTGAGATAGAGGCGACGGCTCCGGCCCGGGTGGCGTTGCCCGCGGCGGCTTCGATACCCCCGGACACCGACGAGACGGCGTCCGGCTCCGCCCAGGACACGGTTCCGGAGGCGACCGCGGCGACCGTCCAGGCCGCCCTCGCGGCGTCCGCGGCGGCCTCGGTCCTCTATGTGAAGGCCAACGCGGCGCTGGACCGGCTCGCGAAGGCCGCGGTCGTCGATGCGGCCGATGTGGTCGATGCGGCCGAGGTCGCGGGTTCTGCGGGTTCGGCCGGCGACTCCGCGGAGGACGTGTCCGAGGACGGCACGCCTGCTGAGGACGCCACGGCGGAGGACGGTTCGGCGACGGCCGACTCCGCGACGGCCGACTCCGCGACGGATTCGGCGATGGACGACTCCTCTGAAGCCGAGGCCGCCCCCGAGGACACCGCCCCCGCGGCGGCCGACTCGGTCTCCGACTCCGATTCCGACTCCGTCGAGGACGGTTCCGCTCAGGACGACACGGCGACGGACGGCTCCGGCCAGGACGCCCCGGCGGTCACGGGCGGCTCCGCCCCGAGCCCCTCCGTGAAGGGCGGTCCGGTCAAGCGGGCCACCACGAAGGGCGGTGGCCCCAAGGGTTCGCCCTCTCCGGGCGGCCCCGGCAAGCGGGCGCCGCGGCCGAACGGTTCGCCGAACGGCTCCGCCAAGGGCGCCTCCGCGGCCGGCAGCACCGTAACGGGTGCCCCGGCCAAGGGTGACGCCGGGCAGGAGGGCGAGACGCGGGGGAAGTCCGAGGCGGTCGGCGGGCATGAGCGCACGGCCGCCGCGACCGCACCGATATCAGCGAGGCCCGCTCAGGCCACGCAACCCGCGGAGACGGTACGGCCGCACGCGCAGGCCACGGCGATCGACGTGACGCCCCTTCAGTCCACGGCGACCCGCACCGCGCCCGCCCCCGAGCCGTCGCCGGGTACCGCCCTCGCGCGGCCCACCCCGTCCGAAGTGGCCCGTGTGCAGCGGCGGCCCGAGACCGGAGCGACGACCCACTCCCCGACGAGCGCGGCCGCCCTCACCCCCGCCGCGCGCCCCGCCGGGCACTTCACCGTGCCGACGGCCGTCGCGGTCGCGCCGGCCTCGCCCGCGCGACGCCCCTCCGTGGAGGGCGGGTTCGACTTCTTCGGTACGCAGAAGGGCGCCGAGGCGCTGGAGGCCGTACAGAACGAGGACCTCGCCGACGTGGTGGGCCAGGAGGCGCTCGCGCTCCACAAGGCCGAGTCCGAGTCCGAGTTCAAGCCCATCAGCGAGGAGTCCCGCGGTGTCGGCCAGGTCATCGACCTGACCGCGCACGACGAGACGGAACAGATCGACCTGGCGGAACTGCGCAGCGCGGTTTCGTAGAACCCGAAGGACTCGTACAACCCGTAGGGCTTCGCGTACGCGATGAGGGCAGTGGCGACCAACCCGCCACTGCCCTCACGCCGTTCGCTCCCCAGGCTCCTCACGAGCCGGTCGAGCGAGTCGTGCCCGTCGCGCCGCTCAGGCCATCCACCGGTCCGGCCGGGCCTCCCGCCGCCCCGTGCGCGAGCGGTCCGCCTGTCCGTACAGCAGCTCCGCCGCCTCGGAGGCGTCCCGCAGCCGGGCCGTCACGGCCTTGTTGGCGCCGGTGTCCACGCGGACGTCGGCCAGCCCCTTGCGGCGCTGCCACGGCCCCTGCTCCAGGCGCACGCTCTGCACCTTGGCGTGCGGCACGAGCGCGATGCTGCGGCGCAGCAGCCCGTGCCGGGCCACGAAGACGGTGTCGGTCACGGCGAGTCCGTAACCCCGCCACCAGAACGGCACGCACCAGCCCGCCCGGCGCGGCGGACGCGACAGTGAGGTGGGCACGGTCACCCCCGGCAGCACCCGCGCGACGACCGCGTCGGCGACCTCGCGCGGAGCGACCGGTACGAGTACGGAGTTGGACGAGCCCGCCACGTCCAGCTCGACCCGGACCCACCCGCGCCGCCGCCAGAGCAGCGGTTCGACGATGCGTACGGTCTGGACGCGCCCGGGCGGCACCGTCTCGTGCGTACGGTCGAGGAGCCCGTGGTCGATGCGGAGGCCGTCGGGGGACTCGCCCACGGTCCAGTCGTACTCGCCGACGAACCGTCCCACGCTGCTCGCGCCCGCAGCGCCGAGCAGCGGAAGCGCCGTCGCGAGTACCGTCCACACGCTGTGGGTGGCGAACCACAGGAGCGGCGGTACGACGAGGGCGGCGGCCAGCGTTCCCCAGGTGGCGCCGGTCAGGACGAGCGACACGGCGAGGACACCGGCGGGCACGTGGAGCAGCCGCCGCACCGGCGCCTCGCCCACCTCGTGCGCGGTCTCGGGCGCGAAACCGGCGGCCCGGGCGAGCAGTTCGGCCCGCAGTACCCGGGCCTCCTCCTGGCCCAGATAGGCCAGCTCGTCCTTCTTGTCGGTGCCGACGACGTCGAGTTTGAGTTTGGCGACACCGGCCACGCGGGCCAGCAGCGGCTGGGTGACGTCGACCGCCTGGAGCCGTTCGAGCCGGATGTGCGCGGTGCGCCGGAACACCAGGCCCGTACGGATGCGCAGTTCGGTGTCGGTCACCGCGAAGTGCGTGAACCACCAGCTCAGAAAGCCGTAGAGGGCGGCCCCCAGGACGGCTGCGACCAGGACGGCCGTCAGCGTCATCGTGGTGAGCCGCGTCAGCTGCCGCTGCGCCTGGTCGGGGTCGTGCACGGCCCAGCCGGCGATCACGGCGACGGGCGCCCACGCGCGCCGAAGCGGCGTCACGGGGTGCAGCCGCCGCTCGGTCGGCCCGGTCGTGTCCTTCCGCACGCCCTCGGCCGCCTCGTCCGGTACGGACACCTCGCCGGGCGCGGGCGCCTCCTCCGGTACGGGCCGGGGCTCGTCCCGTACGTCCTTGGAGGCGCCCGGCGTCGTCACAGTCCCGCCGATCGGGCCTCGCCCAGCTCGGTGAGCCGGTCGCGCAGCCGTTCGGCCTCGGCCGGGTCCAGCCCCGGAATGCGGGCGTCCGTCGCCGCGGCGGCCGTGTGCAGCTGCACACTCGCCAGCCCGAAGTGCCGCTCGACGGGGCCGGAGGTGACCTCGACCAGCTGCATGCGCCCGTACGGCACGACGGTCTCCTCGCGCCACAGCACACCCCGGCTGATCAGCAGGTCGTCCGCGCGCTCGGCGTACCGCCAGGACCGCCAGTTCCGGCCCAGCATCGGCCAGCCCCACAGCAGCAGCGTGAGCGGAAGCAGGGCGAAGGCGGCCCAGCCGGGCCCGGCGAGCAGGCCGAGCAGCAGGCCCGTACCGATGGTCAGCAGCCCCAGCCACACCACCAGCAGCAGCCGTCGCATTCTCAGCAGCCCCGGCGGGAGTCCGATCCACACCGGCTCGCCCGCCGCCTGCCCCGCTGTCCGCCCCGCGTTGTCCGAGGTCCCGGTCTCCATGCCGCAAGCGTACGTACGCGACACTGTTCCCATGACTCCTGCGTTGGGTCCCACGGAGACCACAGTCGGTATCGGCGGCGCCGCGGAGAGCACCGACATGGTGCTCAACATCGGGCCCCAGCACCCGTCCACACACGGCGTGCTGCGGCTGAGGCTCGTCCTCGACGGTGAGCGGATCCAGCACGCGGAGCCGGTGATCGGCTATATGCACCGCGGCGCGGAGAAGCTCTTCGAGGCGCGCGACTACCGCCAGATCATCATGCTGGCCAACCGCCACGACTGGCTCTCCGCCTTCTCCAACGAGCTGGGCGTGGTCCTCGGCGTGGAGCGGATGCTCGGCATGGAGGTCCCCGAGCGCGCGGTATGGACGCGCACACTGCTCGCGGAGCTGAACCGGGTCCTGAACCACCTGATGTTCCTGGGCTCGTACCCCCTGGAACTGGGCGGGATCACGCCGATCTTCTACGCCTTCACCGAGCGCGAGGAACTCCAGCACGTCATGGAGGAGATCTCCGGCGGGCGCATGCACTACATGTTCAACCGGGTCGGCGGCCTCAAGGAGGACATGCCCGCCGGATGGACCACTCGCGCGCGTGCGTCCGTCGCCGGAGTGCGCTCCCGCATGGACCGCTTCGACGACCTGGTCCTCGGCAACGAGATCTTCCGCGGGCGTACGAGGGATGTGGGCGTCCTCTCCCAGGCGGCCGTGCACGCCTACGGAGTGAGCGGTCCCATCGCCCGCGCCTCCGGCGTCGACTTCGACCTGCGCCGGGACGAGCCGTATCTCGCCTACGGGGAGCTCCAGGACACCCTGAGGGTCGTCACGCGCCAGGAGGGCGACTGCCTGGCCCGCTTCGAGTGCCTCCTGGAGCAGACCCACGTCGCGCTCGACCTCGCCGACGCCTGCCTGGACCGGCTCGCGGAGCTGCCCCCCGGCCCCATCAACCAACGGCTCCCGAAGGTCCTGAAGGCCCCCGAGGGCCACACGTACGCCTGGACCGAGAACCCCCTCGGCATCAACGGCTACTACCTCGTCAGCAAGGGCGAGAAGACCCCGTACCGGCTGAAGCTCCGCTCGGCGTCGTACAACAACATCCAGGCGCTGGCGGAACTGCTGCCGGGCACGCTGGTCGCGGACATGGTGGCGATCCTGGGGTCGCTGTTCTTCGTGGTCGGGGACATCGACAAGTAGGCCGCTGTCGGGGCTCCGGGAAAATCGTGCTCTACGTAGAGGGCTGTTTTCCGCGGGAGAGCGGGTTCGGAATTCCAACCGGCTGGAGCAGCCACCCGAAGTCGCCGAGTCCGCCCCGGGCGGTCAGCTCGGCGGCCTCGCCCGCGCCCGCGAGGGCCCGTACGTACGCCGTCGGGTCCGTGGAGGCCAGGCTCAGGGACGGCCGCCCCCCGCTCACCCCGAGTGCTCCCAGCGCCTCCCGCTGGCTCAGCAGCCGTGCCCCGGGCAGGGCGCACGCGTCCAGCGCCACATGCGCGGTGATGTCACAGGAGCCGTCGGGCACGGGTGCGGTCTCCCTGCCCTCCCTGAACCCGGTCAGCGTCCCGAAGGGCGGCCGCGCCCCCGCGAAGTGCGCGTAGTCCACGGCGACGGCGAGACCCCGCCCGAGGGAGGCCACGGCGGCTTCCCAGGCGTCGTCCCTGGGAAGCCCGATCTCGGCGCGGAGGCCGTCGGCAGCCTGACCGTGAGGGCCGCAAAGTCCGTGAAGGCCTTGAGCGGGGCCCTGGAGGCCCGCTGCGGGCGGGCGGACCTCCTCGGGCGGGTCCTCGGGCGGGGGCGGGCCGTCCGGGGCTCCAGGGAGCGGCAGCGGGCTGCCCGGAGTCCTGGTGAGCGGCCACCACCTCGCCAGCCACTCCGCCTCCGCCCCGGTCACCGGTTCCCCGAGGGACTCCGTCCCGTCCTCCCGTACGAGAACGAGCCGTGCCGTCCCCTCCGTGTCCACCTCGGCCACGTCCAGGGGCACGTTGTCGAGCCACTCGTTGGCGAACAGGAGGCCCGTGACGCCCGGCGGGGGCTGCGGGAGCCACTCGATCCGGTGATCGAGTCCGGCGGGGCGGGCGGCCCGTTCCACGGCGTACCCGCGCGCGCGGGAGGCCACTTCGGCGGGGAGCGCCTTCAGGACGCCGGTCACCAGCTCGCCGCGGCCCGCGCCCATGTCGACGAAGGCGAGTTCGGCGGGGTGGTCCAGCGCCTCGTCGACGAGAAACAGGAGCCGGGCCACGGCCCCCGCGAACAGCGGTGACGCGTGCACCGAGGTGCGGAAATGGCCCGCGGGCCCCTCCGGGCGGCGATAGAAACCGGAGGGCCCGTACAGCGCCTCCTCGGTCGCCGGGCGCCACCCGCGCACCCCGCCCGCGCTCTCACGCTTCACTGCGCCCACCACTGCTCCCGACCGCTTCCACCGCGTCAGGTTAAGCGCCAAGTCGAATCGGGCCTCCACCTTGGGGAGTACGAGCACCGGTTACGGATCGACCCTCCGGTTGACCCCTGCACACAGCACGCTTCCCTACGCTGGGTTACGTGCAGCGCCTCTATGACTTTCTCCGCAGGCACCCGATGTGGGTCGACAGCTTCTGGGCCGTCTTCCTGCTCGGGATCTCTGTCGTGGGCGGAACCGTGAACCAGGAGGCCACCGGGACCGACCTCCCGGTCGTCGTCGTCCCGGTCACCCTGCTCCTCTGCCTGGTGATCGCGCTGCGCAGGCGCATGCCCGAGATGATGCTGCTGCTGGCCGTCGCCGTCGGCGTGGCACAGCTGGCACTGGACGTGGCGGTGGTGCCGGCCGACTTCGCGCTGCTGGTGATCAGCTTCACCGTGGCGTCGAACGGCACGCGCTGGGCCTCCCGGCTCGCCCTGACCGCAGGTCTGTTCGCGGCGCCGCTCTCGCAGCTGCGCTGGCCGGACGAGAACACGAGCGGCGCCGGCCACGTCGCGATAGTGGTCTTCCAGATGGTCCCGTTCGCCCTCGCCTGGGTGCTCGGCGACTCCCTGCGCACCCGCCGCGCCTACTTCGCGCAGCTGGAGGAGCGGGCCGCCCGTCTGGAGAAGGAGCGCGAGGCGCAGGCCAAGGTCGCCGTCGCCGCCGAGCGCGCCCGGATCGCCCGCGAGCTGCACGACGTGGTCGCGCACAACGTCTCGGTGATGGTGGTCCAGGCCGACGGCGCGGCGTACGTCCTCGACTCCGCTCCCGACCAGGCCAAGAAGGCCCTGGAGACCATCTCCGGGACGGGCCGGCAGGCCCTCGCCGAGATGCGCCGCCTCCTGGGCGTACTGCGCACCGGCGAACACCAGGAGTCCGGCGAGTACGTGCCGCAGCCCGACGTCGAGCAGCTCGACGACCTCGTCGAGCAGTGCCGCACCTCCGGACTCCCCGTCGACTTCAAGATCGAGGGGACTCCGCGCCCCCTGCCCAGCGGCGTGGAGCTCACGGCGTACCGCATCGTGCAGGAGGCCCTCACCAACACCCGCAAGCACGGGGGGCCGAACACGGGTGCGAGCGTGCGCCTGGTCTACTTCGACGACGGTCTCGGCCTGCTCGTCGAGGACGACGGCCAGGGCGCCCCGCACGAGCTGTACGAGGAGGGCGGCGCCGACGGCCGGGGCCACGGCCTGATCGGGATGCGCGAGCGCGTCGGTATGGTCGGCGGCACCCTGGACGCCGGGCCGCGGCCGGGCGGCGGTTTTCGCATCAGCGCCCTGCTTCCGCTCAAGCCGGCCCACTGACACGTGCACGCTTCAGCTCCACGAACCGACCGGAGGACCTTCCCATGCCGATCCGCGTGATGCTCGTCGACGACCAGGTGCTGCTGCGCACCGGGTTCCGGATGGTGCTCGACGCCCAGCCGGACATGGAGGTCGTGGCGGAGGCGGGCGACGGCGTCGAGGCCCTCCAGGTGCTGCGCGCGACCGGGGTCGACGTGGTGCTCATGGACGTACGCATGCCGAAGCTGGACGGCGTGGAGACCACCCGTCGCATCTGTCAGGACGAGAACCCGCCGAAGGTGCTGATCCTGACCACCTTCGACCTCGACGAGTACGCCTTCTCGGGGCTCAAGGCCGGTGCCTCCGGCTTCATGCTCAAGGACGTGCCGCCCGGTGAGCTCCTCACCGCGATCCGTTCCGTGCACAGCGGCGACGCGGTGGTCGCGCCCTCCACGACCCGGCGCCTGCTCGACCGGTTCGCGCCGATGCTGCCCAGCGCCGGCAAGGACCCCCAGCACAAGGAGCTGGAGCGGCTCACCGGGCGCGAGCGCGAGGTGATGATCCTGGTCGCGCAGGGCCTGTCGAACGGCGAGATCGCGGCCCTGCTCGTCCTCTCCGAGGCGACGGTCAAGACCCATGTGGGCCGCATCCTCACCAAGCTGGGCCTGCGCGACCGCGTCCAGGTCGTCGTTCTCGCCTACGAGACGGGTCTGGTGCGGGCCGGGGGCGGGGGACAGGGCTGACCACCGTCCGGGGGCGGGCGGAGCAGCTGTGGACCGACCGACCAGACCACGGCCGCCAGGAGGGCCGACCGCATCGCGGCTGATCCCGTTCGGCCGCGCGCCTCTTGGGGCGTACGGCGGCCGCGGGTGCCCCCGGTCCGTGGTGGCGCTCAGCGCAGGATGCCCTCCAGGAAGTCGCTGCCCAGGCGGGCCACCATCGTGACGTCCAGCTGGTGCAGGACGTACCGTCCGCGGCGGCGGGTGGTGAGCAGGCCCGCCTTCTTCAGGACACTCAGGTGCCGGGATATCTCGGGCGCCGTCATGCCGTGCGTCTGGGCCAGCTCGCTCGTGGTGAAGGCGCTGCGGGCCAGGCTGCGGCACAGGCGCATCCGCACCGGGTGGGACAGGGCCGTCATCCGCAGCGTCAGCTGCTCGACGGACGGCGGGGCCGCCGGCTCGGGGGAGCCGACCGGGTAGTGCAGCACCGGCTGCCAGCCGTACCGGTGCAGCACCATGAGGTGGGGCCAGCCGAGGCTTGTCGGCACCAGCAGCAGGCTGCTGTCCCGGACCGTGGTGTGGCCGCTGCCCAGCTTGTCGACGGTGACGCGGCCGGCCGCCTCGTCGAGTGTCACCGCGGGCGACACCGAGGCCAGCGCCTCGGCCAGGCCCCTGCGTCTGAGCAGGTCCGTCTTGCGGCGGGCGTCCGCGGCGAGCTGGTGGCGCAGCCGGGACCAGGTCTCCGCGAAGAAGGCCTCGTCGCAGTCCTCCAGGAACTGGCGCAGCCAGGCGCGGATCCTGGGCGGGTCCTCCAGCAGCCGCGCGGTGAACTCCGCCGGCCGGGGTCCGCGCGCGGCGGCCAGCTCCAGCGCGCGCCGACGGGCCCCGGCATCGGTGAGCGCGCCCGCGCCCTGCGCGTCGTAGGGCAGCGCGCAGGTGAATTCGAGGGCCGCGTCCACGAACTGGTCGTCCGTCAGTTTGTCGAGCAGGTCCAGGTCCTCGGCGAGGGTGGCGCCGGGGAGCGCGGTGCCGCCGCCCACCCCCGCATACGGCAGGAACAGGTCCGAGAAGGTCGTACGCCACAGGAAGTCGGCCTCGCACATCCGGTCCGCCAGATGCGGGTCGAGCCGCGCGGTCACTCCGGTCGCCCAGCCCTGCAGCCCGGGGTGGTGCCCCGGCTCGGCCAGCGCGTGCAGCGCCATGCAGAGCTCGGCGAGGGGCGAGGGCACGACGGCCACCCGCTCCCTACGGAGCCCGGAAATGTCGATGGTCACGCTCATGACCTCATGGTGCACCCCGCCACTGACAACGCGGCCGTCGATTGACGACGCCGGTCAATCGACGCGACGCCCCGGCCGGGGCGTGCGCAAGCTGGGATCACAGACCGGGGCAACCGCGGGGCCCACGGAGTTCACGTCCGTACCCAGTCCCGAAGAGGCGATCCGCCATGAGCATCACCCAGCAGTACCTCATCGACACCTACCGCGCCCGGCAGCACGGCGACCCGACCCCGCCGGCCCCCGGCACCCACGACTGGCAGGTCATGCGCGAACTGGCCGACCACCGCCGTTTCCGCGCGGGCCTGACCCGACGTCAGGCCCGGGGCCGCATACGGGCGATGCTGACCCGGCTGCTCGGGCAGCACCGAGGGGCACCGAGGCGCACTGACGCACACTGAGGGGCCGACTCCTCGGGCACCGGACGGCCCGGCCCCTCAACGCGGCAGCCGTGCCACGAAGTCGGCGACCGCCGCGCGGACGTCCTCCGCGGTCCACTCCAGCCCCGACGCGGCCACCGTGACCTCGGTGAACGCCAGACCGGGTCCACCCCGCTGCCAGACCTGCGGGAACAGGCCGGTCTTCGTCTCCTCGGCCTGCAGCGTCCCCGCGTCGGTGAGGACATCGGCGTCGTACGGCAGCCAGACCTGGAACTGGTGCGTGTGCGGCTCCTCGGGGTGGACCCGGGCCCAGGGCACCCCCGCCCCGGCGAACCCCTCGCGCAGTGCCGCGGCGACCACGCGCGCGTGGGCCACGTACTCCGGGAGCCGGGGCAGCTCCTTCTCCAGTCCGATCAGCGCGGACAGGGCGGTGGGGAACTGCTGGAGGATCTGCCCGCCGTAGCGGTGGCGCCAGGCCTTCGCCTCGTCGACGAGCGTCTTCGGGCCCGCGAGGGCGGCACCGCCGAATCCGTCGAGCGACTTGTAGAACGAGACGTAGACGCTGTCCGCGAGGTCCGCGATCTCGGCCAGGGAGTGGCCGAGACGGGTGGTGCACTCCCACAGGCGGGCCCCGTCGATGTGCACCACGGCGTCGCGTTCGCGCGCCGCGTCCGTGACGGCGACCAGTTCCTCCCAGGAGGGCAGGACGAAACCGGCCTCCCTGAGGGGCAGTTCGAGGAACAGCGTCCCGAAGGGCTCCTCCAGGTCGCGCACCTCCTCGGCGGAGGGCATCCGCGGCTCGCGTGTCGGATGGACGGTCCGCAGATTGCTGACCGTGCTGAGGGAGTGCCGTTCGTGGACCTCCGGGTGGGAGAGGGGATGCATCGCCACCGTCGTACTGCCCGTACGGCCCGCCCAGCAGCGCAGCGCGACCTGCTGGGCCATGGTGCCCGAGGGGAAGAAGGCGGCGGCCTCCTTGCCGAGCAGAGCCGCGACCCGCTCCTCCAGGGTCTCGACGATCCCGTCGCCGTACATGTCCACCGGCTTGTCCAGGTCGTACACGTCCGGTGCCGCGTCCGTCAGCCGGGCCAGCAGCTCACCGACCGTGGCGCGGAAACCGGGCCGCCACAGCACCCGCCGCGCCCCTCGCCAGGCGACCCGGCGCCGCTCGCGCCGCTGCTCTGCCGTCTCTTCGGCCGTCTCTTCGGCCGTCTCTTCGGCGGGCCGCCCCGCCGAACCGTCCACCGCCTGTTCCGCCGCCCGCCCGGCCACCTGTTCCGCCTGTTCCGCTGTCCGCTCCACCGCTTGCCCCGCCCTATCGCCCATGCCCGGATCATGCAGGACACCACGGCGGCAGGGCATGTGAATTCCCCACAGCCTGTGGACAACAAAACGACCCTCGGACCAATCGCGTTAACATGACGAGAAATCGTCCGGTACCCCGAGCGGACTGGAACGGAAGGCCGCCGTCGAGTGAGTACATTCCCCCAGCCAGACCCCAAGGACCGCCCCGCGCGGCTCACCGTCGGTGTGGTCGGCGCCGGACGCGTGGGCCCCGCCCTCGCCGCGTCGCTGCAGCTCGCCGGACACCGCCCGGTGGCCGCCTCCGGCGTCTCCGACGCCTCCAGGCGACGAGCGGCGCAGCTGCTGCCCGACGTGCCGCTGGTGACCCCCGAGCAGGTCCTGGAGCGGGCCGACCTGGTGCTCCTGACCGTCCCGGACGACGCCCTGCCGGGACTGGCGGAGGGCCTCGCCGAGACCGGTGCCGTACGGCCGGGACAGCTCATCGTGCACACCTCCGGGCGGTACGGCACGAGGGTCCTGGACCCCATGCTGCGCGCCGGTGCGCTGCCGCTCGCGCTGCACCCCGCGATGACGTTCACCGGCACCCCGGTGGACGTGCAGCGTCTCGCCGGGTGCTCCTTCGGGGTCACCGCGCCCGAGGAGCTGCGGCTGGCCGCCGAGGCCCTGGTCATCGAGATGGGCGGCGAGCCCGAGTGGATCGCCGAGGCCTCCCGGCCGCTCTACCACGCGGCCCTCGCGCTCGGTGCCAACCACCTGGTGACACTGGTCGCCGAGTCCATGGAGCTGCTGCGCGCGGCGGGCGTCGAGGCCCCGAACCGGATGCTGGGCCCGCTGCTGGGCGCGGCCCTGGACAACGCGCTGAGGTCGGGCGACGCGGCCCTCACGGGACCGGTGGCGCGCGGTGACGCGGGCACGGTGGCGGTGCACGTCGCCGAGTTGCGCAAGCACGCCCCCCAGACCGTCGCCGGCTATCTGGCGATGGCCCGCGCGACCGCCGACCGGGCCCTCGCCCACGGCCTGCTCAAGCCGGAACTCGCCGAGGACCTCCTCGGGGTACTCGCCAACGGGACGGCCGGGACAGCTGGAACCGCCGGCCCGGGCCGAACGAACGCAGCCGACGGACTCGACGGACTCGACGGATCAGACGGATCAGACGGATCAGACGGACCGGACGGACCCGAAGGAGACGCCCGATGACGCGCGCAGGTGCCGAGAACGGAGCCACCCGATGACCACCACCGTGCTGCGCACCGCCGACGAGCTCCACGCGCGCGTGCGCACCGGCCGCCGTGCCGTCGTGATGACCATGGGCGCCCTGCACGAGGGGCACGCGACGCTGATCCGCACCGCCCGTGAGATCGCGGGCGACGGTCTCGCGGGCGACGGCGAGGTCGTCGTCACCGTCTTCGTGAACCCCCTCCAGTTCGGCGCGGGCGAGGACCTCGACCGCTACCCGCGCACCCTGGACGCCGACGTCAAGATCGCCGAACAGGCGGGCGCGGACGTCGTGTTCGCCCCTGCCGTGGACGAGGTCTACCCGGGCGGCGAACCCCAGGTCCGCATCAGCGCGGGCCCCATGGGCGAACGCCTGGAGGGCTCGACGCGACCCGGGCACTTCGACGGCATGCTCACCGTCGTCGCCAAGCTGCTGCACCTCACCCGCCCCGACGTGGCGCTGTACGGGCAGAAGGACGCCCAGCAGCTCGCCCTGATCCGCCGCATGGTGCGCGACCTGAACTTCGGCATGGAGATCGTCGGCGTCCCGACGGTGCGCGAGGCGGACGGCCTGGCCCTGTCCAGCCGCAACCGCTATCTGTCGGCCACCGAGCGCCGTACCGCGCTCGCCCTGTCCCAGGCCCTGTTCGCGGGCGGCGACCGGCACGCCGCGCAGGAGGCCCTGCGCGCGCGTGCCCGTGAGGTGCCCGCCACGCACGCGCGTGCCGCGGCCCTCAGCGCCATCGGCGAGTCCCGCGCCGCGGCCGACACGCACGCCGTCGCCAAGGCGGCCCCCGGCGGCCCCGCCGCGGTCCGCGCCGCCGCCCGCCTGGTCCTCGACGACGCGGCCCGCCTCAAGCCGCCGCTCGCGCTGGACTACCTCGCGCTGGTCGATCCGTCCGACTTCACCGAGATCCCGGACGACCACACCGGCGAGGCGGTCCTCGCCGTCGCCGCCCGGGTCGGGACGACCCGGCTGATCGACAACATTCCTCTGACCTTCGGAGCCGCCTCGTGACCAGCACAGGCACCAGCACAGGCATACGTCTGCACGCGCCCGCACCCGGCTGGGCCGTCACCGCCGACGTCGTGGTCGTCGGCTCCGGAGTCGCCGGACTCACCGCGGCCCTGCGCTGCGACGCCGCCGGCCTGCGCACCGTCGTCGTCACCAAGGCACGCCTCGACGACGGCTCCACCCGCTGGGCCCAGGGCGGCATAGCCGCGGCCCTCGGCGAGGGCGACACCCCCGAGCAGCACCTCGACGACACGCTGGTGGCGGGCGCGGGCATGTGCGACGAGAACGCCGTCCGCATCCTCGTCACCGAGGGCCCCGACGCCGTACGCCGGCTCATCGAGACCGGCGCCCACTTCGACGAGTCCGAAGAGGGCGGCCTGGCGCTGGCCCGTGAGGGCGGCCACCACCGCCGCCGCATCGCCCACGCGGGCGGCGACGCCACCGGCGCCGAGATCTCCCGGGCCCTCGTCGAGGCGGTACGCGCGCGTGGCCTGCGTACGGTCGAGAACGCGCTCGTCCTGGACCTCCTCACGGACGCCGACGGACGCACCGCGGGTGTGACCCTGCACGTCATGGGAGAGGGCCAGCACGACGGCGTGGGAGCCGTCCACGCCCCCGCCGTGGTCCTCGCCACCGGCGGCATGGGCCAGGTCTTCTCGGCGACCACCAACCCCTCCGTCTCCACCGGCGACGGCGTGGCGCTCGCGCTGCGCGCCGGAGCCGAGGTCAGCGACCTCGAATTCGTGCAGTTCCACCCGACCGTGCTGTTCCTCGGCGCGGACGCCGAGGGCCAGCAGCCGCTGGTCTCCGAGGCGGTCCGCGGCGAGGGCGCCCACCTGGTCGACGCGGGCGGCGTGCGCTTCATGGCCGGCCAGCACGAACTGGCCGAGCTCGCCCCCCGCGACATCGTCGCCAAGGGCATCACGCGGCGCATGCAGGAGCAGGACGCCGAGCACATGTACCTGGACGCCCGGCACTTCGGCGCCCACATGTGGGAGCACCGCTTCCCGACGATCCTCGCCGCCTGCCGCGCCCACGGCATCGACCCGGTGACCCAGCCCGTCCCGGTCGCCCCGGCCGCCCACTACGCCTCCGGAGGCGTCCGCACGGACTCCCGGGGCCGTACGACCGTCCCGGGCCTGTACGCGTGCGGCGAGGTCGCCTGCACCGGCGTCCACGGCGCCAACCGGCTCGCCTCCAACTCCCTCCTGGAGGGCCTGGTCTACGCCGAGCGCATCGCCGCCGACATCGTGGGCGGCCACGAGGAGAACAGCCTCCACGCGCGCGTGCCCGCGCCGGTCGCCCACCCGGAGAAGCCCGCCCACCCACTGCTCGCCCCCGAGGCACGCTTCGCGATCCAGCGGATCATGACCGACGGCGCCGGAGTCCTGCGCTCGGCCGCCTCCCTGGAGACCGCGGCCGAGCGCATCCAGCGGCTGCACACCGACGCCCGCGACGCCCTCGACGTGAACGGCAAGACGGCCGAGCCCGGCGTCGACACCTGGGAGGCCACCAACCTCCTGTGCGTGGCCCGCGTCCTCGTCTCCGCCGCCCGGCTGCGCGAGGAGACCCGCGGCTGCCACTGGCGCGAGGACAAAGGTGAACGGGACGACACGAACTGGCGCCGCCACATCGTCGTACGGCTGAATCCCGACCGGACACTCGCCGTACACACCACCGACACCCCAGACTTCCCCCCGACACAGCAGTCCCGTCCCCAGGAGCAGTGACAGAAGTGAGCACCCCCGACCTTCCCCTCCTCACCGGCGGTGGCTGCGGTGACGGCTGCGGCTGCGGCGCCGCAGGGGAGTACGACGCAGACTCCCCCGAATTCGCGGCGTACGCCGAGTGCGGGCTCGACCCGGCCCTCGCACAGCTCCTGACCGATGCCGGGCTCGACCCCGTCGAGATCGAGGACATCGCCCATCTGGCCATCGAGGAGGACCTCGACCACGGCGTGGACGTGACCACGGTCGCGACCATTCCCGAAGAGGCCGTCTCCACCGCCGACTTCACCGCCCGCGAGGCAGGTGTCGTCGCGGGCCTCAGGGTCGCCGAGGCGGTCGTCTCCGTGGTCTGCACGGACGAGTTCGAGGTCGAGCGGCACGTCGACGACGGCGACCGTGTCCAAGCGGGCCAGAAGCTCCTGAGCGTCACGACCCGCACCCGCGACCTGCTGACGGCCGAGCGCAGCGCCCTGAACCTCCTGTGCCGTCTCTCCGGCATCGCGACGGCCACGCGCGCGTGGGCGGACGTTCTGGAGGGCACCGGCACGCGCGTGCGCGACACCCGCAAGACGACGCCGGGACTGCGCTCCCTGGAGAAGTTCGCGGTCCGCACGGGCGGCGGCGTCAACCACCGCATGTCCCTCTCGGACGCGGCCCTCGTCAAGGACAACCACGTGGTCGCCGCCGGCGGCGTCGCCCAGGCCTTCAAAGCCGTACGGGAGACCTTCCCGGACGTGCCGATCGAGGTCGAGGTCGACACCCTGGACCAGCTCCGCGAGGTCGTGGACGCGGGCGCCGACCTGATCCTCCTGGACAACTTCACACCCGGCGAGTGCGAGGAGGCCGTCGCCATCGTCGACGGCCGCGCACTCCTGGAGGCCTCGGGCCGCCTCACCCTGGACACCGCCCCGACGTACGCGAAGACAGGCGTCGACTTCCTCGCGGTGGGCGCCCTCACACACTCCTCGCCCATCCTCGACATCGGCCTCGACCTGCGCGAGGCCACCGAGCCCTCCGGGACGTCCGAAGTCCCCGAGACGTCCGAGGCCTCCGGCGCGTCGACGACGAGCGAGGCTGAGTAGGCATGCTGCTCACGATCGACGTAGGCAACACGCACACCGTCCTCGGCCTCTTCGACGGCGAGGACATCGTCGAGCACTGGCGCATCTCCACGGACGCGCGCCGCACCGCGGACGAGCTGGCCGTACTGCTCCAGGGCCTGATGGGCATGCACCCGCTCCTCGGCGACGAGCTGGGCGACGGCATCGACGGCATCGCGATCTGCTCGACCGTCCCCTCGGTCCTGCACGAGCTGCGCGAGGTGACCCGCCGCTACTACGGCGACGTACCCGCCGTCCTCGTCGAGCCGGGCATCAAGACGGGCGTCCCGATCCTGATGGACAACCCCAAGGAGGTCGGCGCCGACCGCATCATCAACGCGGTCGCGGCCGTCGAGCTCTACGGCGGACCGGCCATCGTCGTCGACTTCGGCACGGCGACGACGTTCGACGCGGTCTCCGCGCGCGGGGAGTACGCCGGCGGCGTCATCGCCCCCGGCATCGAGATCTCGGTCGAGGCACTCGGCGTCCGCGGCGCCCAGCTCCGCAAGATCGAGATCGCCCGCCCCCGCACCGTCATCGGCAAGAACACCGTCGAGGCCATGCAGTCGGGCATCATCTACGGCTTCGCGGGCCAGGTCGACGGAGTCGTCAACCGCATGGCCCGAGAACTCGCCGACGACCCCGATGACGTCACGGTCATCGCGACCGGCGGCCTGGCCCCCATGGTCCTGGGCGAGGCCTCGGTCATCGACGAACACGAACCGTGGCTGACCCTGATCGGCCTCCGCCTGGTCTACGAACGAAACGTGTCCCGCACGTAGGCGCCCCGACAGGGGTGCGGGGCTGTGCCGATTCGCGGCTCGGCCGCGTGGGCGCGAGCAACCCGGAACGACCCGCGGACAACGCGCGTCCCCCGGTCCCGCCCACCCGCAGCCGACAACCGAACCGGCGGAGCCACCCCCGTCGGTACGGCGAGGCGAAGCCACGCCACACCGGCACCCGATCTACGGATTTTGTCTGATTAGCGCGTATCGTCGCGAGCATGCCCACGCCCTATGGATCCCGCGGCGGCATGGCGTTCGGTGCGGAGGAGCTGCGTGTGCTCCGACGTGCGCTCGCTCTCGCCCTCCACCCCCGCCCCGCCTCGGCGGAGGACGTCCAGGACTGCCTCCGCCTGGCGGAGGCAGTCGACGAGGCGGCCCACGAGGGCGCCCGGCTGCGCGCCTTCCTGCTGGCCGACCTCGCCCGCTACCGCGCCGCGCTCCCCGGCACGGCGGCCGGCTACCTGACGCTCCTTGAGGAGGCCCTCGTGGTCGGCTACCGCCCGGTCCCCGACGACCTCGCCGCGCTGCGAGCCCTGCGCGGCAACCCCGTCGCGGCCACCCTCCTCGACCGCTGCCACGACCTCGCGGAGCAGGACGTACGCCTGCGTCTCGCCCTCCGTACGGTCCCGGCCTCCCGCGGTCGGGCGCGCACCCGTCTGACGGCCCTCCAGGGTGGCCTCGCCGCCACGGAGGAACCGGGCAGGAAGCCGGCGGAAAAGCCCGCCGAGAAACCGGCCGCCCCCCAGCCCAAACCGCAGTCCCCGCGCCGCGACCGTCCCATCCCCACCCCCGGCGAGGTCTTCCCCCCGAGGCGCAAACCGGCCGCCCCGCCCACGAACGCGCCGCGGCAGCTCGCCGCGGTCTAGCCGCACCCGGGGGCGGTCCACGCCACCCCCACCCCTCACCCGCCCCGCGGCCCCTGGCTACTCTGGACGGCATGGAATACGTCTCCGCGCTCGTGCCCCCGGTAGTGATGGCCGTGTTCTTCACCGGTCTGATCGTGACGATCGTGAAGACCCAGGGCGGCGCCAACAAGGCCAAGGAGGACGCGGTCGTCGACGCGGCCCTCGCCCGCGCCGAGAGCGCCCGCCAGGCCTCCCGCGACACCGGCGCCTGAGCTTCACCCGGGCGCCTGACGACGTCCACGCCCGTGGCGTACGACTCATCAGTTTTTCGAGTCGTACGCCCTTTTTGTTGCTGTTTGTCATCCAAAGCCACGTCCACCACGTGATCGGTGACATCTCCCCCTATTGTTCTGAGCTGTGCCTCGCCCATTGGGAGAACTCGAAGACGCGGTCATGACGCGGGTGTGGAAGTGGAACCGCCCGGTGACCGTTCGGGAAGTCCTGGAAGACCTTCAGCAGGAGCGGTCCATCGCGTACACGACGGTGATGACCGTTTTGGACAATCTCCATCAGAAGGGCTGGGTACGTCGCGAAGCCGAAGGCCGGGCCTATCGATATGAGGCGGTCTCCACCCGGGCCGCCTACGCGGCGGCACTGATGAACGAAGCCTGGACCCAGAGCGACAACCCGGCCGCCGCTCTCGTCGCCTTCTTCGGCATGATGTCCCCGGAACAGCGCGAAGCACTGCGCGATGCCGTGCGTATGGTCCAAGGACCGGAGGAAACCCTCGCACCACAGAACCCGACGGCCGAGAACCCGACGGCGGAGAACCCGACGGCCGAGAAGCCGGTGGCCGAGAACCCTGCAGTCGAGAACCCCGCCGCCGCTGGGGGCGAGACCGGGCGATAGCGTCCGCTCATGCCAGCAGAGCAGCCCGAAGCCGCCACTAATGCCCTCACCGTCCGCCGGGCCAGGACCAGCGATGTCCCGGCGGTTCGCCGCCTCCTCGACGCGTACGTCCGCGGCGGCATCCTGCTCGACAAAGCGACGGTGACGCTTTACGAGGACATCCAGGAGTTCTGGGTCGCCGAACGCGACACCGGTTCAACTTCGGAGGTCGTGGGCTGCGGCGCTCTGCACGTCATGTGGGAAGACCTCGCGGAAGTCCGCACTCTCGCCGTGGACGGCTCGATGAAGGGCGCCGGCGTCGGACATCAGTTGCTGGGGAAGTTGCTGGAGACCGCCCGCTGGCTCGGTGTTCGCCGCGTATTCTGCCTGACCTTCGAAGTCGACTTCTTCGCGAAGCACGGCTTCGTGGAGATCGGTGAGACACCTGTTGACACCGATGTCTACGCCGAGCTGTTGCGTTCCTATGACGAGGGCGTGGCCGAGTTCCTCGGTCTCGAACGAGTGAAACCGAACACCTTGGGCAACAGCCGGATGCTTCTGCATCTGTGATCGCCGACCCGTAATACCCGTGGCATACCCCTGCCACTACCCCGGCGGCCCTTGCCCGCGGGCCCTATGTCCGAAACGCGCACGTTTCCGGTCTTCCCGGGTCCGTCGGTCTCCGCCAGGGGTTTGTGTTTTTCCAGCAAAAGCGGTTTGCTTTCCGACGTACTGCAGTAGTGCATATAACAGGGACTGAAACAGCGGCGGCCGCCGCGGACCCCGTCCCTGAAGATATCGATGAAAGGAAATCCGGTGGCACAGAAGGTTCAGGTCCTTCTTGTCGACGACCTCGACGGTGGCGAGGCGGACGAGACCGTGACGTTCGCGTTGGACGGCAAGACGTACGAGATCGATCTCACGACTGCCAATGCGGACAAGCTCCGTGGACTTCTTGAGCCCTACGTCAAGGGCGGTCGTCGTACCGGAGGCCGCGCCTCGGGGAGCCGTGGAAAGGCGCGCGCCGCTTCCGGTGGCAGCCAGGACACCGCGCAGATCCGCGCGTGGGCGAAGGAGAACGGCTACGAGGTCAATGACCGCGGTCGCGTTCCGGCGTCCATTCGTGAGGCTTACGAGAAGGCCAACGGCTGAGAGAGGCCTACGACAAGGCCAAAGGCTGAGCACAGGAACGGCGCAGCCGGATGCGATGGCATTCCGTCGCCATCGTGTCCACGAGTCGTACGAGATCGGGGGCGCCCCCAACGCCCCCACCGAGCGCCGACAGTGTCGGCAGCGACGGCTCCACCTCGCGGCCAGGCTCAGGGGGCCGCAGCCAGACGGCGGCCCCCTGCGAGCCGTCCGCGGCGGTATCCGCAGGCGCGGCGGTGTTCACGGGCCTGTGTGACGTACGCGCAGGGATATGTACGGGGGTCCCTGCGAGTCGCGGAGCGCCGGGTGGCCGCGCGCCGGACGCCCCTGTGCCGGACGCCCGTGTACCGGGCGGCAGCGGCGCCTCGATGCGCCCGCCCTCGCCGATCGCCCTGAGATCCAGCGCGAGAGCCCCCCACTCCAGCCAGTCGAGCAGCCCGGGCAGTTCGTCCGCGCTTCCGGCCGCCACCAGAATCCGCATCCGGTCCGCCCGCACGGCCACCGGAGAGCCCGGCCCCAGATGCCGCAGCGCCGCGTACCCCGCCTCCACCGGTGCGTCCAGTACGTCGAAACGCAGCCCCGTCGGCAGGTCCACGGGAGTGCCGGGCACGGTCGGCCAGCCCAGTTCGTTCTCGTACCAATGCCGGACCGTGCGACTCGTGTGGCTCGGGTGGTCCGAGTCGCTCAGGTGGCTCGGGTCGAGGGGCCGGCGGGGAGAAGGGACCGTGGGGACCATGCAGGGCCAACCGTCAGAGCGGCGTCCGAGTTACGCTGGGTGGCTTCGCGTGTGCGCGGAGTGTCCGAAAAGTGGGCGCTCCGAAGCGGTCCGCGGCGCAAGGATGTTCGCCCATAGCGGAGGGAACCGGTGCGTTCGGCATGGACTGTCAGTGCGTACGGGTAAGACATCCCTAGTGGGAGGGGCGACACGCAAGGCTCGGGCATCTCACGTTCGCCATCGGCGTACAGATGGTGGGGGTATCTGCCTGGCCTGCGGGAACATCGTCTCGCACCATCAGGTTGGAGCAGATGTCGGCGTTCGGGGTCAGGAGGCCAAGGACGGTGTCGGCAGTTGGAATGAGCGGTCCCCGCTTGCGGGACTAAGCTGCGGAAGGACAGGGAGGGGAGCGTCCCCTTACTGCCTGACCGCTCTGAGGAGCGATTAACGATGTTCGAGAGGTTCACCGACCGCGCGCGGCGGGTTGTCGTCCTGGCTCAGGAAGAAGCCCGGATGCTCAACCACAACTACATCGGCACCGAGCACATCCTCCTGGGCCTGATCCACGAGGGTGAGGGTGTCGCCGCTAAGGCCCTGGAGAGCCTCGGGATTTCGCTCGAGGCGGTCCGCCAGCAGGTGGAGGAGATCATCGGGCAGGGCCAGCAGGCCCCGTCCGGGCACATCCCCTTCACCCCCCGTGCCAAGAAGGTCCTGGAGCTGTCGCTCCGCGAGGCCCTTCAGCTGGGCCACAACTACATCGGCACGGAACACATCCTGCTCGGCCTGATCCGCGAGGGCGAGGGCGTCGCCGCCCAGGTCCTCGTCAAGCTGGGCGCAGATCTCAACCGGGTGCGGCAGCAGGTCATCCAGCTGCTCTCCGGTTACCAGGGCAAGGAGACCGCCGGCGCCAGTGGCGGTCCCGCCGAGGGCACCCCCTCGACGTCCCTGGTCCTCGACCAGTTCGGCCGGAACCTCACCCAGGCCGCTCGTGAGTCCAAGCTCGACCCGGTCATCGGGCGCGAGAAGGAGATCGAGCGGGTCATGCAGGTGCTGTCCCGGCGTACGAAGAACAACCCGGTCCTGATCGGTGAGCCCGGCGTCGGCAAGACCGCCGTCGTCGAAGGTCTCGCGCAGGCCATCGTCAAGGGCGAGGTGCCCGAGACCCTCAAGGACAAGCACCTCTACACCCTGGACCTCGGCGCCCTGGTCGCCGGCTCCCGCTACCGCGGTGACTTCGAGGAGCGCCTGAAGAAGGTCCTCAAGGAGATCCGCACCCGCGGCGACATCATCCTGTTCATCGACGAGCTGCACACGCTCGTGGGTGCGGGTGCCGCGGAAGGCGCCATCGACGCGGCTTCGATCCTGAAGCCCATGCTGGCGCGCGGCGAGCTCCAGACCATCGGCGCCACCACGCTCGACGAGTACCGCAAGCACCTGGAGAAGGACGCCGCGCTCGAGCGCCGCTTCCAGCCCATCCAGGTCGCGGAGCCGTCGCTGCCGCACACCATCGAGATCCTCAAGGGTCTGCGCGACCGCTACGAGGCGCACCACCGTGTGTCCATCACGGACGAGGCCCTGGTGCAGGCGGCGACGCTCGCCGACCGGTACATCTCGGACCGCTTCCTGCCGGACAAGGCGATCGACCTGATCGACGAGGCCGGCTCCCGGATGCGTATCCGCCGGATGACCGCGCCGCCGGACCTCCGCGAGTTCGACGAGAAGATCGCCGGCGTCCGCCGTGACAAGGAGTCCGCGATCGACTCGCAGGACTTCGAGAAGGCCGCCTCTCTCCGTGACAAGGAGAAGCAGCTCCTCGCCGCGAAGGCCAAGCGGGAGAAGGAGTGGAAGGCCGGCGACATGGACGTCGTGGCCGAGGTCGACGGCGAGCTCATCGCCGAGGTCCTCGCGACCGCCACCGGCATCCCGGTCTTCAAGCTGACCGAGGAGGAGTCCTCGCGTCTGCTGCGCATGGAGGACGAGCTCCACAAGCGGGTCATCGGCCAGGTCGACGCCGTCAAGGCACTGTCGAAGGCGATCCGTCGTACGCGCGCCGGTCTGAAGGACCCGAAGCGTCCCGGTGGTTCGTTCATCTTCGCGGGCCCGTCCGGTGTCGGTAAGACGGAACTCTCCAAGGCTCTGGCCGAGTTCCTCTTCGGTGACGAGGACGCGCTGATCTCCCTCGACATGTCGGAGTTCAGCGAGAAGCACACGGTCTCGCGTCTCTTCGGCTCGCCCCCCGGTTACGTGGGCTACGAGGAGGGCGGCCAGCTGACCGAGAAGGTCCGCCGCAAGCCGTTCTCCGTCGTCCTCTTCGACGAGGTCGAGAAGGCCCACCCGGACATCTTCAACTCGCTGCTGCAGATCCTGGAGGACGGTCGCCTGACCGACTCCCAGGGCCGGGTCGTGGACTTCAAGAACACGGTCATCATCATGACGACCAACCTCGGCACCCGGGACATCTCCAAGGGCTTCAACCTGGGCTTCGCGGCCTCGGGCGACAAGAAGACCAACTACGAGCGCATGAAGAACAAGGTCTCGGACGAGCTGAAGCAGCACTTCCGGCCCGAGTTCCTCAACCGCGTCGACGACGTGGTCGTCTTCCCGCAGCTGACGCAGGAGGACATCCTCACGATCGTCGACCTGATGATCGGCAAGGTCGACGAGCGCCTCAAGGACCGGGACATGGGCATCGAGCTCTCCCAGTCCGCGAAGGAGCTGCTGGCGAAGAAGGGTTACGACCCGGTGCTCGGCGCGCGTCCGCTGCGGCGCACGATCCAGCGCGAGGTCGAGGACTCGCTGTCGGAGAAGATCCTCTTCGGTGAGCTGCGTCCCGGCCACATCGTGGTCGTCGACACGGAGGGCGAGGGTGAGGCCAAGACCTTCACCTTCCGCGGCGAGGAGAAGTCCGCGCTGCCGGACGTCCCGCCGATCGAGCAGGCGGCCGGCGGTGCCGGTCCCAACCTGAGCAAGGAGGCGTGACCCCGAGGGGTTCCGTCTGAAGAACGGCCGAAGGGGCCGGTGCCGTCAAGGCACCGGCCCCTTCGTCGTGCCCGTTCCTCGTGCCCGGCCGTGGTTACGACAGCTGGCCGTCGTAGTCCGGCAGCTTGTACGTCTTCTCGGCGTGCCCGCCCGACAGGTCGGTGGCGCTGTTGCCGATGTTCGCGATGATCGTGTAGCCCTTGGCCTCGATGGCCGTGCGCTGGGCCGTCTTGTACTCGGCCACGTCCCGGAACAGGTCGATGAAGTTGCGTACGTACAGGCCGGAGACCTTGTAGCCGACGTGCTTGAGGTTGTACTCCGTCACCGACTTGATGATGTCCGGGCGGGCCGTGACGAAGAACAGGGCGACGCCGCGGTCCTGGGCGTACTTGGCGACGTCGAGTACGGGCGCGTTGGCCGGTGACGGGTAGCTGAAGCCGAAGTCGGTCTCCAGCGTGGTGTTGTCGATGTCGAGGACGATGGCCTGCTTCTCGCCGGCGGACGCGTCGGCGATACGTTCCTTCAGGTGGGGCAGCGCGTCGGCCATGACGGCCCGGCAGTCCTGCTGCCAGGTGTCGTAGTCCACGTCCTCCGCGGCGGCGGCAGAGGCGGCGGTCGCGACGGTGGTGGCCGCTGCGGGAGCGGCGGCCGGGGCCGCGGCGGTGGCAGGGATCGCCAGGGCCGCGGTGGCGGCGGTGGCGGCGGCGGTCACGCCTATGAGGCGTTGCCAGCTTCTTCCTGTCATGGGATGGGGGGTTCCTCTCGCGTCGGAGCGCTGCGGACGTGGGTCGTGGTGCATGCTCATGTGCGTCTGAGGCCACAGGGAGGCGAAGGGATTACTGGCCGGTAACTGTAGGGTGCCCAGGTGGGGTTGGGCTAGAGGACGGTGTGCGTCCTTGTCACGGTGTGGATGCCCGGGAAGAGCGCGAGGGTGTGTTCCGGGACCTGTGTCGTATCCGGGGCGAGCACGAATGTGACCGACTGCAGCCCCGGAAACAGAGCCGATACCGCCGTGAGATCTTCGTTTCCGGTGAATTTGTTGAACCAGAGCCGCTTAATGCCCGGCAGGAGGGGGCCTTCGCCCCACGGGAGGGTGGCCCACTTGAGGTGCAATTCCTCAAGTTCGGGGAGCAGGGCGACCTCTTCGTAGTCCTCGGGAGTGAGCGGTTCGAAGAGGGTGCCCAGGGCCAGTGTTTTCACCGAGCGCATATGACGCAAGCCGCGCAGTCCGGTGAACCGGAGGGCATTCTTGGTGAATCGCAGAGATGTCAGCGGCAGGTCCGGGAGTGCGACATCGAGGGATTCGCCCTGGAGTGGTACTCCGGTGTCGAGTTCGCGCAGTGTGGCCGAGGCCGAGAGCGGCGCCAGCACACCCGGCCTTTCCAGGCCCGGCATGTAGTCCAGCGACAGGTGCTTCAGCGGCAATTCGGTCAGGGGAGTGAGGTCGTCGACGTACGGACTGCGGCTGATGGCCAGTCGCTGGAGTCGGCGAAGGCGTGCGAGGACGTTCAGGTCGAGCAGCTTGTTGTTGTCCCGGATGACGAGCAGCCGAGTGGTGTCCGGGCCGAGGCAGGCGTGCAGTTCCGCCGCCTCGATGTCTCCGACCAGCTGGAGGTGGGGACGGCCGCCGAATGAACTCAGAGTGCGCAACTGGGCCGCCGAATGGGCTGCGAAATAGAGCTCGCCCTGGGGGAGGTGGGCGATGACGTCGGCCGCGTACCGGTCGGAGTCGAACCGGTGCCAGGTCCAGCTGAGCTGGGCGCGCACCGGCACGGCGGGGTGGGTGCGGAAGCGGGCCAGTACCGGTACGGCCGCGTCCCCGCCGATGAGGGACGCGGTGACCACTACGGCCAGCGCTTCCGCGTCGGACAGGCCCTCGGGGCCCGGCAGCAGTTCCAGGACGAGCGGGCCCGCCGAGGCGAGTTGGCGTGCCTCCTCCGGCGTACGCGGCGGAATGAGCGTCGCCGCCTGTTCCTCCACGGCCGCCCGGACCGTCGGGTCGAGTTCCGTGGCGTGTTCCAGTCCGGCCAGGGCGAGGAGGCGGATACGGGTGCTCGCGGACGGATCGGTGCGCTCGTCGGAGGCTGCGGCGAGCAGGTCACGGAGGAACCCGGCCCGTTCGCGCGGGCGGGCGTGGGCGACGGCCATCCGGATCACGTCGGACCACTGGGAGTCGGCGGCGTTGCGGACGAGGAGCCCGAAGTCGCCGTCCTCCACCGCCGCCTTCGCGCCGAGGTAGTCCTGGAAGGTGCGGTGGACGAACTCGACGGTCCCCACCGCGGGTTCGCGGAGCAGGCCGCTGCGGATCAGGAGATACCGGTGGATCGCGGGAGCGTCGCCCTGGCTGGCCACCGCGGGGAGGGAGGGCAGCGCGTCGGCGATGATGCGCTCGGCGCGCTCGCGGTCCATCTCCGCCTGGTTGTTGCGGATCAGCCAGTAGGCCAGGCGCTGGAGCAGCTGGAGCTGCGGGAGTTCCGTGAGCCGGATGTCGTCGTGGGGGAGCATGTCCCGCTCCTGGTCGCGCCGCGAGAGGAGCATGGAGAGGGCGGCGTCGTACAACTCCTGCCGCCCGTGCGGGAGATAGCCGCGCCGGTCGCGGTGCAGGGCGCAGATGAGGCCGCACATCAGGGGGTTGGTGGCGAGGCGGCCGAGGTCGGGCTTGGTGCGGACGGCGTCCAGGAGCGATGTCTCGTACGCGGTGAGGCGTTCCGTGTCCGGGGCGCCGATCCGGGCCGCCCTGTGCCAGCGCTCGACGAACGCGGTGACGTCCTCGCGACTCATCGGGGAGAGCGCCAGCTCGGTGAAGCCGTCCGCGGCGAGCCAGTCCTCGCGTACGGCCGAGGGGCGGGAGGTGACCAGCCACTGGTTGCCCGGATAGGCGTCGATCAGGTCGCGCAGCCAGCGGCGGGTGCGCTCGCGGTCCGACTCCGGGATCTCGTCGATGCCGTCGACGAGCAGCAGCCCGCGGCCCGCCGTGAGCACCCGGTCCGGCCAGGCGTCCGGGGCGGTGTCGTGGAACGGGACTCGGACGGCGGCGAGGAAACCGGCGGGCGCCGGCAGCCCGTCGGGGCGGCGTACGAGCGTCCGCAGCGGCAGTACGAACGGGATGCGGTCCCCTCGCTCGCCCCGTGCCGCCGTCACCGCGAGCCACTGCACCAGCGTCGTCTTGCCCGAGCCGGCCACGCCCCGCAGCAGCACCAGATCCTGCTCGGCCAGCGCCTCGTCGGCGGGCAGCGGGGTGCCGGGTGAGGCGATGTACCGGCCGTCCTCGTCGCTGGTGGCGGGGCGCAGGGCCTGGAGGGTGAGGTAGGCGGCATCCAGGGGCCAGCGGTCCGGGGTGTTGGCCAGATCGATGCCGTAGATGGTGAGCTGGCTGTGCTTCGTCGCCGCGTACGCCAGATACCGCCGCTCGAACGCCCCGTCTCCGTCGCCCGGTCGCGGGGTCCGGGCGATCAACTCGTCGACCTTGGCGATGAGTTCGGCCTGCCGACGAGTCTGCTCGACGAGTGTTCGGGGGACAAACGTCGAGCGCTGGGTGAAGAAGTGCAGGATGTGCAGACAGGCCGTGTCGAGCAGCCGCTCGTAGAAGAGGGCCGCGTCGAGTTCGAGGTCCCGGTCGGGGCTCCCGGCCGCACGGCGGAGATGGAGCGCGAGGCCCGAGTGGCCGAGCGCCACGGCCTGGGCGTCGGTCATGGTGATGTCGCCGAGGGCGCGGAGGGTGTCGGCCAGGGCGTGGACGACGGGTTGTGCCTCGTCGGCGGGGACGGGGCGTTCGTCGGCGTCCTTCAGGGCCCGTCCGACCAGTTCGGCGGCGAGCCTGGTGACGTCCTTCCCGCCCAGTGTGCGCCGCTCGCCCTTGAAGGAGACGCGGGACGAGATGCGTACGGGCTTGTCGACCAGCCCCGCGCCCGGCCCTTCCGGCGCGAAGAGCTTCCTGATCAGCGGCGTGGCCACGCTGGACGCCAGCCGCACTCCGACGGTCGCTGGTTCCATGGCGCTCCCCCGAGGGCATGGTGGGTGGTCGGCCGGCGCTGACGCTCCGCTGGAGGCCCGGCCAGCCTAGTGGCCGAGGAAGGCCCTGTCAGTGGATCTTGAGGCGCTAAAACCGGTGGCCGTCGCGTCCGGTTCGGCGGGATGATCCGCGATGACCGGACTGTCTGCGGAGGGAGCCGTGATGGGTGCCGACGAACCCGAGGTCCGTACGACGGCAGGTGTGGTGCGGGGAGCCGGAGAGGTGTCGGGATCGGCGGTGTTCAAGGGGATCCCGTTCGCCGAACCGCCCGTCGGCGCACTGCGGTTCGGGGCGCCGGTGCCCGTGCGGAGCTGGGACGGCGTACGGAAGACGGTCGCGTACGGGACGCCGCCTCCGCAGTCCGCCGCGTTCGGCATGGACGCCCTGGTGTCCGGCGACGCGGTGGACGAGGGGGACTGGCTGACCCTCAACGTCTGGACGCCCGACCCGGACCCCGTCGCGGGGCTGCCGGTGATCGTGTGGATGCACGGCGGCGCGTACGTCATCGGGATGTCGGGTCTGCCCGAGTACGACGGCGGCCGGCTGGCGCGGGAGGGCGCCGTCGTCGTGGTGACGCTCAACTACCGGGTCGGCATCGAGGGGTTCGCGCACATCGAGGGAGCGCCCGCCAACCGGGGCCTGCTCGACCAGGTCGCCGCGCTGGAGTGGGTGCGGGACAACATCCGCGCCTTCGGCGGCGATCCGGGCCGCGTCACGGTCGTCGGCCAGTCGGCGGGCGCGGGTTCGGTGGCCGCGCTGCTCACCATGCCGCGCGCGGCAGGGCTCTTCGGCCGGGCCGTCGCACAGAGCGTGCCCGGTACGTTCTTCTCGCCCGAACTCGCCGCCGACATCGCCCGGGAGTTCGCCGCGGAGCTGGGCGTGCGCCCGACGGCGGAGGAGCTGGCGGAGGTGGCCCCGCGACGGCTGCCCGCGGTGGCGGACGCGGTCGGCGCGAAGGGCGGGGCGTTCGCGGACCGGTGGGGGCCGACGGCCCACGCGCTGATCCCGGTCGCGCCCGTCGTCGACGGCGACGTGCTGCCGGCCGCACCCTGGGAGGCGCTGGCCTCCGGCGCGGGACGGGACGTCGAACTCGTGGTCGGCCACACCCGTGACGAGTTCCGGCTGATGATGCTGCTCCGCGGCCTGACCGGCGAGGTGACGGAGGATCAGGCCGCCGTCGCGCTGCGGGTGTTCGGGCCCGGCGGGGCCGCGGGCGGTGACGCCTACCGGGCCGCCTTCCCGGACGCGAGTGCCGAGGAACTCTTCGAACTCGTCCAGTCCGACTGGCTGTTCCGTATGCCCTCGCTCCGGCTGGCCGAGGCTCAGATCGCGGGCGGCGGTCGCGCGCACGTCTACGAGCTGGTCTGGGAGGCGCCGGGCATGGGCGGAATGCTGGGCGCCTGCCACGGGCTCGACGTACCGCTGGTGTTCGGCAACCTCGGCGAGGGGCTGCCCGCGCTGCTCCTCGGGGAGGAACCGCCCGCCGAGGCCGAGGAGTTGTCGCGGCTGGTCCGCGCCGCCTGGACGGGGTTCGCGGCGGGGGAGGACCTTGGCTGGCCCGCGTACGACGCCGAGCGGCGGGAGGTGCGGCTCTTCGACGCGAAGCCCGCGGTGGCCCCGTACCCGGAGGAGGCGTCGCGGCAGCTCTGGCGCGAGCATGTGTTCGGGGCGCTGCCGCTGCTGGGCGGATAGGGAGTTCGTGCGCCGCGCACACTCACCCGCACGCTCAGGGCTGTACGGCGTCGATGGCGTTCTGGACCACTCGGCTCAAGTCCTCTTCCGTGGGGACGAGTTCGCGGTCGGCGGCGGACAGGGTCGAGTAGTTCGTCACGGCGATCGGGTTGTTGCTGGCGTCGAGAGCGAGCTGAACGGCCGTCCTGTTGTGCCGGGTTCCGATGAGGAAGCCTCGCTGTCGACGTATGCGCATGCACGTGCCGTGTCGTGGAAGAGCACCGCCGGATTCTCGGGGCCCATTCCGGGTGGGCCCGTACCCATGGGGGGCGGTGGAGCCACCGCGACCGGCGCCCGTCGACGAGTCGCAGACATTCCGAGTTCTTCCCGGTCCACGTCCAGTGTTCAGCGCCCTGGAGGCGTCAGCCATGGAATCAGCTACACCCTGTTCACCGTTCCTAGAGACTGAGCGGGAGTGAGTCCTGTTGCCAGGACTCATGCTCAATCGAACGCCCCGGACGGTGTTGGGCGTTCTGGTTGCCCGCGTTCGCTCCGCGTCCGGGCGGCACGGATCGTGTCCGTGGTCCGGGGATGCGGGGGCGGGTTCCCTCACGCCCGGGAACTCCTGGTCTGGCCTGGACGGTCCGATGCCCCTGCTCATCACTCCGGTGAGCAGGGGGCGGTGTCGTCCGTCGCCGGATCGGGTGTCCCTGGGCACGCCTTCCGATCGCCACGGCGGCTGCGTCGTGGCGGGTGGTCTTGCGGGTCGTGCTGGTGAGGGGTTTCTGCCAGTGCTGGGCGCCCCAGCGGCTGGTGTAGGCCGGGTCGACGGCGATGACCGTGATACCCGTGGCGTCGGCCATCGACGCCGGCCGGGCGCGGAGCTTTCCGGTGGGCATGCCGGAGATCAGCTGCCGGAAGCGTTTTTTGCGTCCGTGTTTCTCGCGGGTCTTCTCGGCGGCGAAGTCCAGGTCCTCCACGGCGATCGCCTTGACGCCGCAGGTGCGGGCCCAGTGCAGGAGGCGGGTGAGGGCGTGGCGGACCTGGGCGTCGCGGTGCTGGGTGGTGCCGGTCAGGTCGTAGCAGAAGCGGCGCGGGCTGCCGGTCGGGTTGCCGTGGCTGTCAAGGCGCCAGGCGGCCAGGTGGTCGGCGTTCATGTCGACGCCGATCACACCGTGGGCGAGCGCGGCCTCGATGGGGAGGGTGGGGGTGGGTGTGATCTGCCAGGACGCGGTCAGGTACCAGCGGTCCCGGCCGGCATCGAGGTGGAGGCGGTAGGCGATCGCCCGGTTGGCCGTCACGCGGTCCGCCCACTCGCCGCCCCGGTGGGCGAACGCGACCCGGCACGCGAGGACGTACCGGCCGTGCGGGGCGTTGGCCAGATGTCGGAGCGGTGCGGGGTGACGCCGACAGGTCAGGGCAAAGGGGTGTGGTTTCAGCTCAATCGGGGCTGAATTGCGTTGGGTGAGGACAAGTGTGCGCACAGTCCCAGTGACGCGCCGCGTTCACGGCGTGTCACTGGGACTGTGAAGACACTTGGACCGCTGACCGGATTCACCAACGGCGTTCGCAGGAGCGCCGACAGGAGAGCCCGCACTAGGCAGGCGCAGTCCGTAGCGAACGCATGCGGTGCAGCGGGTATGGAACTCGACAAGAACAGCGTCGCCATTGCCTCCAACGAAGCCGGCGGGGCCCCTTCCTCGGCCTGCGGAATCACGATCGTGCGGGCTGGTTGGCGATGAGAAGTGTGCTGTCGGCAGGGCGGAAGCCCAGGCGGGAGTAGATGCGAGCGACGCCGTCCTCCGCGTAGGCGAGGAAGACAGTGCTCACCCCGTGGTCGCGGGCGTGGCTGACCAGGCCCGCCGTGACGGCTGCGGCCAGCCCCTGGCGGCGGGCGACGGGAAGGGTGCCGATGCCGCCGATCTCGGTGGTGCCGCCGGCCGGATGGTAGTGGCCGGCGGCCAGCGGGGTGCCGTCCAGGGCGAGGGCGGCGATGAGCGCTTTGTGCCCGGCGCGGATCGTGGGGCGGACCGTTTCCACGGTGCCGTCCTCGGTCAGTTCCCTTGCGGCCACCGACAGTTCCTCGCGGCCCGCCGAGCCCACCGAGGTGCCCTCTTCGGCGAAGGCCAGGCGCGGAAGGGCGAGGGCTGCGGGCAACACGGGATCATCAGCCGTCAGCGCACGGATTTCCACGCCTTCCGGCAAAGGCTGTGGATCAACCTGTCGATGCGGATCCAGAACCATCAGCGGGCGTTCCGCCACTGGCAGACCGGCGGCCTCCATGCCGGCACGCAGTGTCGGAGCCGCCTCGGCCAGCCACTCGAAAGCCTCCGGCACACCGAGTTCACGCTGTCGAGCCCGCACCCGGGCGATGTCGGCGGCGGTCACGGACGACGCCCCCTCAGCAGCGGGCTGAGCATGGCTGGGGCCGCCGTAGTACGGGGCACCTGGCTTCCTGCGCACGAACAGCCGCAAGGAACCGAACTCCTCGGCGTCGGAGAACAGCAAGGGCACGGTGGCGTAGTACTGCTCGATATGGGCACGCAGCTAGTCGCTCATGCGGCGCATCCGACCACGGGACCGTGCCACGCCGCACCCGGAATTCGCCTTCACACCCACACATCCTCGGGCCTGATGGCGCGTGCGGTGACGGGCGGGTGGGTGCCCCCTGACCGCAGACCGCAGACCGCAGACCGCAGACCGCAGACCGAAGACAGAGGGCGCCTTGGGCTACGCCGTGATCGTCACCCCCTCCGGCACGTTCCGTACGCGTGGCAGGCGTGGATTTACGCGCAGGACCTGGAGGTTGGGGAAGAGCGACAGCCAGGACATGTCCGGGTCGGTGGGTTCGGCGTTGAGCCAGAGATGGGTGAGCCGGTCGCGGTCCAGGCCGTCCATGAGGTCGGTGACGGGGATGACACCGGCCACCTGGACGCTGGGGCGGCCGCCGAGGTGACGCAGGGCCGCGAGTTCGGCGGTGTCGGAGACCGGGAAGTACACGCCGTCGGGATCCAGGTGGGCGATGATCTCGCGCGCGTACCGCTCGGTGTCGAAGTGCCTCCAGGGCCGGGCGAGTTCGGTCCGCACCGCGAGCGAGGAACGCCCCCGAAGCCGGGCCAGGTAGTCGATGGCGGCGTCGTCCTCGACCCGGGTCGCCGTGAGGGCGAGCAGCAGCGCCTGCTGGTCGCTCGGCACCTGCTCGGGGTCGGGCAGCAGCTCCAGGACGATGGGCCCCACCCAGCCCAGACTGCGGGCGCCGAGCTCGCTCGTGGGGCGCACGAGGTTCTTCGTACGGTCGTGGACGAGCCGCCGGACCGACGGGTCGAGCTCGGTGACATGGTCCAGGCAGGCCGCGGCCATCAGCCGGCGGTGGTTGACCTGGGGTCTGCGCAGCGCGGGCGCGGCGGACAGCAGGCGCTCCAGGAAGTCGCCGCACTCCTCGGGGCGGGCGTGGGCGGCGGCCATCCGGATGACCTCCTCCCACTCGGGCTGGTGGGCGTGGTCGACCAGATCGCGCAGCCGCCCGCGCGCCACGATCTCCTTGGCGGCCAGATAGTCCTGGAAGGTGCGGTGCACGAAGTCCACCGAGAGGCCCGCCTGTTCGCGCAGCAGCCCGGTGCGGTGCAGCAGATGGCCGAAGATCTTCTCCCCGTCGCCCGCCGCGCGCGCGGCGGGGATCGCGGGCAGCGCGCCCTCCAGGATGGAGACCGCCCGCCGGCGCGGCAGTTCCGAGACGCCGTCCTCCAGCATGGCGTGCGCGAGTTTCTGCAACAGCCGTTCCCGCGGCTCCTGTTGGAGGCGCACGTCGTCCGCGTACAGCACGTCCCGCTCGGGGTCGCGGCGCTGCAGGAGCATCTCCAGGGCAGCCTCGTACAACTCCTTGCGGCCGTGCGGGAGGGAGCCGGAGCGGTCCCGGTTCAGTGCGCATATGAGGCCGCACATCAGGGGGTTGGTGGCGAGCTGGCGCAGCTCCCGGTAGATACGTACGGAGTGCAGCAGCCGCTGCTCGTACTCCTTCAGCTCGTCGCGGTCGCGCTGCTCACGGCAGTTGTCGTCGCCCATCGCCGCGGTGTGCCAGTCCCGGACGAACCGGGTCACCTGGTCCCGGGACATCGGCGCGAGCGACAGCTCGGCGAAGCCCTCCTCCGCGAGACGTTCCTCCGCGAGCCAGCCGTCCGCCACGGCGGAGGGGCGCGAGGTGACCAGGCAGCCGTTGCCGGAGAACACGCGCAGCAGACGGCGGAGCTGGTCGCGCAGCTCGCCGCGTGTCGCCTCCGGGGCCTCGTCGATCCCGTCGACCAGGAGCAGGGCCCGGCCCGCGAGCAGCGTCCGTACGACCCAGCCCTCCGGCGCCCGGTCGGCGAGCGGGTGGCGGACGGCGCGCAGGAAGTCGTCGGGAGCGGGAAAGCCCTCGCGGGCGAAACGGCGTACGGGCAGCACGAACGGCACCCGCGCACCCTCGCGGGCGGTCGCCACGGCGAGCCACTGGACGAGGGTCGTCTTCCCGGAGCCCGCCACCCCGCGCAGCAGCACCCGCTCGTGCCCCTCCAGCGCCCGGTCCGCGAGCAGCACGGTCCGCTGAGCGCCCGCCTCCCCGCCGTCGGTGCTCTCCTCGGCCTCCAGGCTCAGATACGTGTCCTCCAGGAGCCAGCGGTCCGGCGCGTTCGGGAAGTCGACACCGACGATGGTCAGCCAGCCGTGCTGGCGCACGACCTCCTCGGCGTAACGGGCCTCGAACTCCGCGTCCTGCCGGGAGCGTTCGGGCCGGCGGGCCGCCGCCTCGGTGTCGTTGAGATCGACGAGCTGACGGATACGGCTCGCGCGCTCCGGCATGTGCTGCTGGATGTGCGGCGAGCGTCCGATGAAGTGGTTCAGCACGTGCAGACACACGTTCACGAGCAGCGCGTCGTGGAACCACGCGGCGTCGGGCGACAGCCCCCGGTCCGCGCCCGGCACGGCCCCGCGCAGCCGGCGCGCGTAGTCCTGCGGCCCCAGTCGTACGGCGTCCACGTCGGTGAGGTCGAGTTCCCCGACGGCGAGCAGCGTACGGGCCAGGACGTCGACCACGGCGGGCAGTTCGGACGTCGGCGTGGTGTGCTTCTCGGCGGCCAGCTGGATGAACTCGGCGGCCGTGCGGTGGACTTCGTCCGGGGGTACGGGGGCGTCGGCGCCGCGCCAGGTGGTGAACGCGGCGATCAGTCCGGGGGCGGGGGAGAGCTGGGTCTCCGGTGTGCGGAAGAGCCGTTGTACGAGGGGTGCGGCGTGGGGGGAGGGGATGCGGACAACGGGCTCCATGGGCATCAAGGTCCCTGTGGGGTGGGGCAGTTGTGGGAGTCAAGGGTAGGTCAACTGGGGCTGGATCAGAGGGTGGTGACGACTATCCCGGCGGGTACCTGTTGCAGCTCGGTCTCGCTTGCCTCCGTGTCCAGGAGGACCCGCTCAAGGTTGGGGAAGGCCGAGAGCCAGGCCAGCCCCTCGACCGGATGCGGTGCTTCCAGCACGAGAGCGGTGAGCTGCTCGGGCACGATGAGTTCCGTGAGGTCCTTGACCCGGTAGGCGCCGAGGACCTCGATGTGCGCCCAGCCGCCGATGGAACGGAGGATGCGGAGTTCCTCGGGGTTGCGGACGGTCACCGTGGTCTGCCGAACCATGTGCGCGAGGATCTCGCGCGCGTAGAGCTCCCGGTCGAAGTAGTGCCAGGAGCTGGCCAGGACGTACTGGACCTGTGCGTCACGGTGATCGCGGAAGCCGGTCAGGAAGTGCAGTGCCGCGTCGCTGCCCAGTTGGGCGGCCGCCCACGCCACCAGGTATGCGGTTTCGTTGTCGATTCCTTCCGGACCCGGCAGAAGGGCCAGCACCAGATCGCCACCGGCGCGTGCCAGTTCCTCGGCCTCCGAGCGCTCGCGGGGAGGCACCAGCGACTCCACCCCTTGCTCCACGAGCCCCCGTACCGAAGGCTCCACCTCCGCCACATACCGCAGCCCCGCCGCGGCCAGCAGTTTCCCGCGCGAGGTGTCCAGCCCCACCAGCCGCCGCAGCATCTGCTCCGCCTCCTTCGGCCGGGCGTGCGCGACGGCGAGAAGGATGACGTCCTCCCAGTCGTCCTTCTCCGCGTTGTTCACGAGCAGGTCGAAGTCCAGCTCCTGCACGGCCAGTCGGGACCCCAGGTAGTCCTGGAAGGTCCGGTGCAGGAAGTCCACCCGGGCCTCCGCCGGCTCCCGCAGCAGGCCGGACCGCAGCAGCAGCGAGTGGTAGACGTCCTCGGCGGTCCCGTCGAGATTCACCGCGGGGACCGCCTGCCCGATGATGTGCAGCGCGTCCGAACGGTCCATCTCCGCGCGGCTGTTGCGGATGAGCCACCACGCCAGCTTCTGCAGCAGCTGCACTTGGGTCGCGTACGGGATGCGCAGTCCGTCGGGGTGGTCCAACTCCCGTTCCCGGTCCCGCCGTTCGAGGAGCATGGTCAGGGCGGCCTCGTACAGGGACTTCCTGTCCTGGGGGAGGAAGCCGCGCCGGTCGCGGTGGAGTGCGCAGAGCATGCCGCACATCAGCGGGTTGGTGGCCAGCCGGTTCAGCTCGGACGTGGTCCGCACGGCCTGGAGCAGGGACAGCCCCTCGCTCTCGTCCGCTCCGGCGGCGCGGTGCCAGCGCCGTACGAACGTGGCGACGTCGTCGCGTGCCATCGGGGAGAGCGTGAGTTCGTGGAAGTCGGCCGCCTCCAGCCATCTCTCCGGCACGGCCGACGGGCGGGAGGTGACGAGCCACAGGTTTCCCGGGAAGGTCCGGGTCAGTTCGCGCAGCCAGCGCCGGGCCGCGTCCCGGCGGTCACCGGCGATCTCGTCTATCCCGTCGACGAGCAGCACACCCCGCCCGGCCCGGAGCACCCGCTCCGCCCAGCCGGCCGGCTGCTCCCCGGCGACCGGGCAGCCGACCGCCTTCAGGAAGTCCCCCGGGATGGGGAACTCCGTCCCCGGGCGCACGATCCTGCGCATCGGCAGGACGAACGGCACCCGTCCGATGAGATGCGTCAGGCCGTGGTCGTACGTACGGCTCGCCGTCGTCACCGCGAGCCACTGGACGAGGGTCGTCTTCCCCGAGCCCGCCACCCCGCGCAGCAGCACCTGGTCGTGCTGCGCCAGGACCTGCTCGGCGGGGACCTGGAGTCCGCGGTCCTGCCCGTCGCGCTCCCGGGTCGCCTCCAGGCTGAGGTACGCGGTGTCGAGCGACCACTCGCTCGTGCCGGCGTCCAGGCCGTAGATGGTCAGCGTTCCGTACCGCCCGGTGATGTGCTCCGCGTACCGCGCCTCGAACCCCGCGTCCTCGGCCGACTGCGAGGGCAGGCGCCCCAGCAGGACGTCCACGGCCCGCACCAGCCGGGCCAGCTGCCGGCTCTGCGCGGTCTGCTGCCGGGCGATGTAGGTGGAGCGCTGGGTGAAGAAGTTCAGGATGTGCAGCGCGGCCGTGTGCAGCAGCTGCTCGTAGAAGAGCTCGCCGTCACCGCTGAGTCCGTACGAGATGACGGCCGCGTGGGAACGGAGTGCGCGCGCGAACTCCTCGGGTCCGAGGTCCACGGCCTCGTAGTCCTCGATCGTGAGCGTCCCGAGCGAGGCGAGTGAATGCCCGAGGGCGTGGGTGACCGCCGTGGCCTCCTCGGCCGTCACCGGCTGTTCTCCCGGCCCGGCCGTCTTGAGGGCCCTGCGGACCAGTTCCGCCGCGACCTTCTCGACGTCCTTCGGCGTGACGCTCCGCTTCTCCCGGCCGAACGACACCAGCGCCGATATCCGTACCGGTCTGCTCACCAGCCCGGCCCCCGGCTGGTCCTTCACGAAGAGCTTCTTCACGAGCGGTGCGACCGCGCTGGACGCGATACGGGCTCCGAGCACTCCGGCGTCGACCATGCACCGAGCGTAGGCGAACCACCTGGGCCCTTGTGTAGCCCCCGCCACATTCCCCGGCCCCTGGATCATGCCCTCCGGTGACATGACGCACAGGCGATTTGTCCGGTACTAGGGCGAGTAGTGGTGGAGTGGAAACGGGCAAAAAGGACCTTTGGCCCGGGGGTGGTGACGGGCGCGGAGGCCGTGGGGCGCGGGTCGGGAGTGATGGGTCCGGGGCTGCGGCGGACGGCCCTGAAGTGGGGATAAACCCGACTTCACCTATGGAAGGCGGAGGATTTCGTCCCAGAGGTTTCTCTTGTCAAGGAGTCGGAAGTTTCGGTGTCAAGTACGACTTGAGATCGTAGATGGGGCCTTTGTGGGATGGCGGGGGAGCGGGTTACCAAGGGATGCCTCGCCCGGTGCGCCGACAGCGCGCCGGGTGAATTGATGCCCGTCCCCCGAAGTCCGTCCCCCGGAGGTAGCCCCATGTCGCAGCGCATCACGTCCCACCTTCCCGGCACGCCCAAGCTCCGTGTCCGGGCGGCCGCCATGGCTCTCGGCCTGGGAGCCTCGGCCGCGCTCGGAGCCGGGGTCGCGGTCGCCGCCGACGCCAAGGCCGGCGCAGTCGCGCTGCCGGGCTCCGCCGCCGTCTCGGTGCAGCAGCAGGCCGCCGCGCAGGCCAAGGCCGCCGCGCAGGCCAAGGCCGCCGCCCAGACGAAGGCCAAGAGCAAGGCAGCGGCCAAGAAGGCCGCCGCCAAGCCCGTCGCGGCGAAGAAGGCCGCCTCCTGGGTCGACCCCGTCAAGAAGTACAAGCTCTCCGCGAAGTTCGCCCAGGCCGGCAACCTCTGGTCGTCCACCCACTCCGGCCAGGACTTCGCCGTCGCCTCCGGCACGCAGGTCGTCGCCGCGCACGGCGGCACCGTGGTGAAGGCCGGCGGCAACGGCGCCGGTGACGGACCCGCGTACGGCAACGCCGTCGTGATCAAGCACGGCAACGGTACGTACTCGCAGTACGCGCACCTGTCCCGCGTGGACGTGAAGGCCGGCCAGATAGTGAAGACCGGCCAGCGCATCGCCCTGTCCGGCAACACCGGCAACTCCAGCGGGCCGCACCTGCACTTCGAGATCCGCACGAAGGCGAGCTACGGCTCGGCTGTCGACCCGGTCGCCTTCCTGCGCTCGAAGGGCGTGAGCCTCTAACAGGCTTCCAGGCTTCCAGGCTTCCAGGCTTCCAGGCTTCCAGGCTTTCAGGCCTCAGTGCGACTCGGCGGCGGCGCCGGCGTGTGCCCGCGTGACCAGATCGATGGCGACCTCCAGGACGGCCTTCCGCTTGTCCTCGGGGTCGCCTTCGATGTCCTTGAGGGCGAACATCCCGGCGTGCATCGTGAACAGGGCGCTCACGCACCGGACCTGGTCCGTCAGTGCGGCGTCCGACTCCCTGATGATGTCCAGCATCCCGAGCATGCGGTCCTTGAAGGAGTCGCCGATGCTCAGCTCGCGGATCGTGGCCTGGTTCTCCTGTACGAAGCGGAAGAGGGGGGCCGCGTCGGTGAGCGCCAGGCTGTAGCGGCGCAGCAGCTCCTGCTTGGTCTCCAGAGTGTGCGGCTGGCCCCTGCCCCACTCGATCAGCTCGTCCATCGGCCTCGTCAGATCCTGGAAGAGGCTGATGAGGATGTCTTCCTTGGTCTTGAAGTGGTAGTAGAGCGCCGCCTTCGTGACGTCCAGCCGTTCGGCGATCTCCCGCAGTGACGTCTTCTCGTAACCCTGCTCGGCGAAGAGTTCGATGGCCACGTCCTGGATGCGCTGACGGGTGTCCCCGCGCCGCCGCTGCCTGCTGCCGCCCATCGTGGCCGCTCCTCGTCCTTTTCGTCCCTACGTGTCGTAGGTGCTCGCCGTCGTTGGGTAAAGAAAAACTTACTTGACGCCCGGCTAGTTACGGGTCTACTTTCCCCAGTGTAGCCAGCTTGCCGGTCGGCAAGTAAGTAGCGCGGTCGGCAAGTAAGTAAGCAGGGCAGGACCCAGGGGAGTGGGGACAGTGGCGGACACCAAGGCGGCTGACGCAGCCGAGGCAGTGACAGAAGCGGGGGCGGAGCCAGGAGCGGAACAGGGAGCGGCCGAGGTCGAGGGCAAGCAGCCCAGGAGCGTACGGGTCGTCCTGCTCGCGTTGATGATCGCGATGCTCCTCGCGATGCTCGACAACATGATCGTCGGCACTGCCATGCCGACCATCGTGGGAGAACTGGGCGGGCTCGAACACCTGTCGTGGGTCGTCACGGCCTACACGCTCGCGACCGCCGCCTCCACCCCGATCTGGGGCAAGCTCGGTGACATGTACGGGCGCAAGGGCGTCTTCATGACCTCGATCGTGCTCTTCCTGATCGGGTCGGCCCTGAGCGGAATGGCCCAGGACATGGGCCAGCTCATCGGGTTCCGGGCGATCCAGGGGCTCGGCGCCGGCGGTCTGATGGTCGGCGTCATGGCGATCATCGGGGACCTGATTCCGCCGCGGGAGCGGGGCAAGTACCAGGGCATGATGGCCGGTGTGATGGCCCTCGCCATGATCGGCGGACCGCTGGTCGGCGGCACCATCACCGACCACTGGGGCTGGCGCTGGTCCTTCTACATCAACCTGCCGCTCGGTGTCGTGGCGCTGATCGCCATCAGTGCCGTACTGCATCTGCCCAGGAAGCGGGCGCAGGCGCGGATCGACTACCTCGGGGCCGGGCTGCTCACCGTGGGCATCACCTCGATCGTGCTGGTCACCACCTGGGGCGGGAGTGAGTACTCCTGGGGCTCCGCCATGATCATGGAGCTGATCGGGATCGGGGTCGCGGCGCTCGTCGGGTTCGTGTTCTGGCAGACCAGGGCCGCCGCGCCGGTCGTGCCGCTGCACATCTTCCGGAGCCGCAACTTCTCGCTGATGTCGGTCGTCGGGTTCATCACCGGGTTCGTGATGTTCGGCGCGGTGCTGTTCCTGCCGCTCTACCAGCAGTCAGTGCAGGGTGCGTCCGCGACCAACTCCGGGTTGCTGCTGCTGCCGATGCTGGGCGCGATGCTCGTCACCTCGATGGTCGCCGGGCGGGTCACCACCAACACCGGGCACTACAAGGTCTTCCCGATCGTGGGCAGTGCGCTGATGGCCGTCGGGCTGTATCTGCTGTCGCTCATGGACACGGATACGTCGCGACTGACGTCCGGGGTCTACATGGCCGTGCTCGGTGCCGGCATGGGCTGTCTGATGCAGATCACCATGCTGGTCTCGCAGAACAGCGTCGAGATGAAGGACATGGGCGTCGCGTCGTCCACCACCACGCTGTTCCGTACGCTCGGGTCGTCCTTCGGGGTCGCGATCATGGGCGCGCTCTTCAACAACCGGGTCCAGGGCGTGATGGCCGAGCGGGCCGGGGCGTTGGGCTCGAAGGTCACCGAGCAGTCGGCCCAGCTGGACGCGGCGAGCCTCGCGAAGCTGCCGGCGGCGGCGCGGGAGGCCTACCAGCACGCGGTGTCCGCCGGTACGCACTCGGCGTTCCTCCTCGGGGCGGTGGTCGCGGTCGTCGCCCTGGTCGCGGCGGTGTTCGTGAAGGAGGTCCCCCTGCGGGGCGCGGGACCGTCCACGGACGCCTCCGGCGATGGCGCCCCGAGCGACTCGGCCCCGGCCCCGAAGTCGGCCCCGGCCCCGAAGGCAACGGTGACCGAGACGGTCTGAGCCCCCGACGAACGGCCCGCAGCGCTTCCCGGCTGCGGGCCGTTCGCCGGTTGCGGGTTCGCTCGGGTTGGTTGCGCAGTTCCCCGCGCCCCTGGGGAGTGGGGCCTTGCGGCATGTGCTGCGTGCGGGTGGTCCGTGCCCGGGTGCGCAGTTCCCCGCGCCCCTGAGTCGCGGGGCCTCGCGTTGTGCTCTGCGTGCGGACGATCTGTGGTTGGTTGCGCAGTTCCCCGCGCCCCTTACGGGGCACGGCTGATGGCGCACCCGGTGAGCGGCGGGCCGTCCTTTCAGGGGCGCGAGGAACCGCGCACCCGGCCCAATGCGGCCCGCAGTCCATTCACACCCGAACCTCAACTCCCCCAGGGGCGCGGGGAACGGCGCGCTCAGCTCAATGCGGGTCGCAGCCCATTCACAGCCGAGCCCCACTCACCCAGGGGCGCGGGGAACTGCGCACTCAGCCCGAGCGAACCCGTAGTCGACACACACCCGAACCCCCACTCACCCAGGGGCGCGAGGAACCGCGCACCCAGCCCAAACGAACCCAGCCCAAACGAACCCGCGCCATCACACACCCCGCACCTACCCCACGCCCCCCAGCGGAGCTAAGGAAGCATCGGATGGCTCCCCGTGTTCGTAGGCGCGTGTTCCGGCAGCCACAGGACGGCGACCGCGCCCTCGACCGGCCCCGCGCCCACATCGAGCCCCACGTTGCGGAAGGTCAGCCGGGCGCCGAGCACCCGGGCCTGGCCCGCCGCGATGGTGAGGCCGAGCCCGTGACCGTGCCCCGCCCGGTCGCTGCTGCCCGTGCGGAAGCGGCTGGGCCCCTCGGCGAGGAGATCCGCCGGAAAGCCGGGCCCGTGATCGCGGACCCGGATGACCCGCCCCTCGACGGAGATCTCGATGGGCGGCTTGCCGTGCTTGGCGGCATTGGCGATGAGGTTGCCGACAACCCGCTCCAGCCGGCGCGGATCCGTGGTGACCTCGGACTCGTGCACCACCCTCACCTCGATGTCCGGATACGTCGAGGCGACCCGTCGGCTGATGAACTCGCCGAGGTTGAGGTCCTGCAACTCGGCCCGCTCGGACGCCCCGTCGAGCCGCGCCACCTCCAGCACGTCCTCGACGAGCGTACGCATCGCCTGGGCCCGGTCCCTGACCAGCTCGGACGGCCGCCCAGGCGGCAGCAGTTCGGCCGCGGTGAGCAACCCGGTCACCGGCGTGCGCAACTCGTGCGCGATGTCCGCGGTGACCCGCCGCTCGGCCTCGTACCGCTGCTTGAGCGCGTCCGCCATCGCGTCCACCGCGTGCGCGAGGTCGTCGGTCTCGTCCCGTACGACACCGCCGATGGCGTCCCGCACCCGCACATCGCTCTGCCGCTGCGCGACCAGGTTCGCGGCGCTCGCCGCCTTGCGGAGGCGGCCCGAGAGCTGGCCGCCGACCAGCACGCCGAGGGCGCAGCCGCCGAAGATGACCGCGATCGAACCGATGAACAGGGCCTGGTCGAGGTCCGCCATGACGTTGGCGCTGCGGTCCGTGAAACGGGTGTGCAGCGACAGGGTCCGGCCGTCCCGCATCGGCATGGCCGCCCAGATGTCGGGCACCCCGTCGGCGTTGTCCTGCACGAAGGTGGCCCGCCGTCCGGCCTTGACCTTGCGCAGCAGCTCCTGGGGTATGTCCGGATCGTCCACCCTGGTGCCCAGCCGGGCCGCCCCGCTGGAGGTGTCGTAGTACCGCGCCGCGATCTGCAGCCGCTCGTCCTGCACATCGCGGGCGTTGTCCAGCATGGTGACCCAGGCGGCGTTGTGCACGACGATGCTGAGCACCAGCGCCACCAGCGCGCTGACCAGCGCGATCGCCGCACTCAGCTTCCAACGCAGCCCGATCCGCAGCCCTCTGGGCAGCACCGGGCGCCTCATCCCTTGAGCTTGTAGCCGAAGCCGCGGACCGTCTCGATCCGGTCCTGGCCGATCTTCGTACGCAGCCGCTGCACATGGACGTCGACGACGCGGGTGTCACCGCCCCAGCCGTAGTCCCAGACCCGCTCCAGGAGCTTGTCGCGCGACAGAACCGTACCCGGCGCCGACGAGAACTCCAGGAGCAGCCGCATCTCGGTGGGGGTCAGCGCCACCGGCGCACCGCCCCTGCGCACCTCCATGCCCACGGTGTCGATCTCCAGTACGCCGTCACCGTCACCGAAGGACAGCACGCCGTCGGCGGGGACGGACGAGCCGCCCTCCGACTCCCCGGCGGCCCGCGGCCCGCTCGCGTGCCCGAAGCGCCGCAGCACGGCACGGATCCGCGCGACCAGGACGGCCCCGTCGAACGGCTTGGTCACGTAGTCGTCGGCGCCCGCCTCAAGGCCGAGGACGACGTCGATCGAGTCGGCGCGGGCCGACAGCATGATCACGGGCACGGTCGACTCGTCCCGGATCCGACGGCACAGCGACACACCGTCGAGCCCCGGCACCATCACGTCGAGCAGCGCGATGTCGGGCCGGTCGGCGCGGAACGCCTCCAGCCCCGACAGACCGTCGGGCATCGCGGTGACCACGAAGCCGTCGCGCTCCAGCGCGAGTTGGGTGGCCTCGCGGATGACGTCGTCGTCCTCGACGAACAGGACGTGGGTCTGCTCTGCCATCCGGTGCTCTCAGTTTCTCGGTCGGTCGGGTCGGTTGCGGATGCGGCCGGTCTAGTTCGTGGTCGGGACCGGCGTCTCGCCGCCCACCACCTTGCTGTAGTCGTTCGTCGTCCTGGCCCGCTCCGCGAAGCGGTTCGTCGTCCAGCGGTACGTGATCACTTCCTCGCCGGACGGATACTCCAGCGAGTCGCCCTTCCCGTACACCTGCTGGGTGACCACCAGGTCGCCCCGGTCGATCTCCGCGTAGACCGGAGGTTCCTCCGCCCGGAAGACATTCTTGTACGTGTCGCCCTGCTCGCGATACACGTACGAGCCGACGCCGACCGCGTCGCCGCAGGTCATCACGTTGACCAGGACGTCGTCCGCGGTCCCGCCGGTGAGGTTCCCGTACGACACGTCGACCGGGTACTCGTCGCCGAAGCAGGGCTTCAGGTCGCGCTTGACCGCCGCGCTGACACCCGGGTCGGTCCGGACGAGCCTGATCGCGTCCGCGCGTTCCTTGGTCGGGGAGGCGGAGGGGGTGCCGGCCTCCGCGGCGCCCGCGGTCACCGAGTCGGAGGCGGGGCCCTCGTCCCGGGCGCCGGTGCCGCCCGTGCCGCAGCCGGACACCAAAAGGCCGAGGGCGGTGAGCACGGCCACCGCCGCGATCACCGCCTTCAAGGCCCCGCCGGGCCGTGGAACCGTCGTGCCTACGCCGCGCAACGCTCCCGCTCCTCACCCTCCGGCACACCCGCGCCGAACTGGTCGCGTTCGTCGGACGCCCGGCGCTCCAGCTCCTCGCGGAGCCGGGCGAGCGCCCGGTGCAGTGTGCTCTTGACCGTACCGGCCGACATACCGAGGGCGGCGGCGGTCTCCTCCGTGGACATCTGCTCCCAGTGTCGCAGCACGACGACACTGCGTTGTTTCGGAGCGAGCACCTTCATGATGTCCATCAGGAGCGCGCGGTCGGCGTGCTGCTCGGTGGAGTCGGCCACGCTCGCGTCCGGCAGCTGCTCGGTGGGGACCTCCTCCAGCTTGCGGGCCCGCCACCACTCCGTACGTGTGTTGATCATGACGCGGCGCAGATAGGCGTCGGCGAGACGCTTGTCGGCGATGCCGTCCCAGCGGCCGTACGTGCGGACCAGCGCGGTCTGCAGCAGGTCCTGCGCGTCGACGGGGTCGGGGACCAGGCGGCGTGCGCTGCGCAGCAGCGCGTCCTGCCGGGTGCGTACGTACTCTTCGAACTCGAGCACCTCGCCATGCGCCATTCCAACCGCCTCCGTCCCCGTTTTCCGGCCTGTGTGCTGCCGGTTCTCCGTTGCCTGCCGTACCGCTGGTCCGCGGTACGGCAATGAAGTTACGGAGCAGTTGTCACGGGGCTGTCCGAACGAGCCTGCGGGAAGCGCTCGGCTGTCCGTCGGTTGTGTAACGGAAGTAGGGAATGGGTAAGGCGGGGTGACCACTGGGGAGGGTATGGGGCGTTTTGCCCACCGGGAGTTGTCAAGACGAACTGTCACTGACCCCGGTGGAACCTGTGAGTCAGCTCAGCGGCAGCCGGTACAGACCGCCCGCGAGGGGCTCGACGAGTCCGTCGGCGACCAGCCCGTCCAGGGCCCGGGCGCGCTGGACCGGCTCGTCCCACACCCGGTCCAGGACCGACTGCGGGACCGGCGAGACCGCCTCGCGCAGCACGGCGAGCAGCCGGCCGCGCACCTGCCGGTCCGTGCCCGCGTACGTCTGCCCGCGCCGCGGCGGCCCCTCGTGCGCGGGCTTGCCTCCCAGCCGCCACGCGCACTGGGCCGCGATCGGGCACCGCACACAACTCTCGTTCTTCGCCGTGCAGACGAGCGCGCCCAGCTCCATGGACGCGGCGGCCCAGAGCGAGGCCGTGCGCTCGTCGTCGGGCAACAGGGCGCGGGCGAGCTTGCGTTCGGCGGCGGTCGTGGCGTTCGGCGGGTACTGGACACCGGTGACGGCCCGCGCGAACACGCGCCGCACGTTCGTGTCGAGCACGGCGTGCCGCTGCCCGTACGCGAAGGACGCCACCGCGGCCGCCGTGTACTCGCCGATCCCGGGCAGCGCGAGCAACTGGGCGTGCTCCGTGGGTACGTCGCCGCCGTGGCGCTCCGTTATGGCGACCGCGGCGCCGTGCAGTCGCAGCGCGCGGCGCGGGTAGCCGAGGCGGCCCCAGGCGCGGACGGCCTCGCCCGGCGCGTCCTCGGCGAGGTCGGCGGGGCGCGGCCAGCGGGCGAGCCACTGCTCGTACACCGGCAGCACCCTGCTCACCGGCGTCTGCTGCAGCATGAACTCGCTGACCATCACTCCCCACGGTCCCGCGTCGGCCCGCCGCCATGGCAGGTCGCGCGCGTTGTCCTCGAACCAGTCGATGACAGGGGCGTGCAGGTCGTCGCCGACGGCTTCTCGCGCGTCGGCCTGGGCGTGGGATGTGGGTTTCGTGGGCGCAGTCATGGCAGTTCCGATCCTCCCATGAGGCGGCGCCTGCGGCGGTTTGGCGGGGCTGGGCGTCGCGATGCGTGTGCGGCGGGCCGATGATCTGTAAAAGATGATGGTCATGGCGGCGGGTGGGGACGGTGAACTCCCCGATCTCTCGTAGAGTTTGCGCCGTGGGATCTATGCGCAATCCGGTCGGGCCGCTTCCCTCCTCCATCTACTGGCGACGGAGGGCAATTCTCGTGTCCATGGTCGCGGTGTTGGCGCTGCTGGTCACGTGGGTGGTGACCTCGGGCGGCGGAGGCGGCGGCAAGAACGGCGCCGACGGGTCCAACGACAAGAACCCCACCGCCTCGATCACACCGGGCCCCTCCGGCTCGGATCCCGCGATCAGCCAAGCCCCGGGCGGGCGCGACGAGTCGGGCGACGAAGGCGACGGCGCCTCCGGCGGCTCGGCGGGCTCCGGGGACTCGGACGGTTCGGCCTCCGGGGGGTCCGAGGGGTCCGGGGGATCCGCCTCGGGCGGTGGCGGCGTGGACGACGGCGCGGGCGGCGGAGGCTCCGGTGACACGCTCCCGGCCGGTTCCAGCCTGCCCAACTGCACCGCCGGTGCCGTGAAGTTGACCCTGCGCAGCGTCAACAACGCGTACGCGCCCGGCGAGAAGCCCACCTTCGAACTGATCGCCAGGAACTCCTCCGGCAGCGACTGCAAGCTCGATCTCGGCCCCAAGAACGCGGTCCTGACCATCACCCAGGCGGACAGCGACGACGAGATCTGGTCCTCGGCCGACTGCCCGACAGGCGCCGCCTCCATCCTCATCCGCATCCCGGCCGACGACCGCGTGACCCACACCGTCCAGTGGAACCGCAAGTCCAGCGCCCCCGAGTGCGCCACCCCACCGGCCATCGCGGCAACAGCCGGCACCTACTTGGTGGAAGCCAAGGCCCCGGGCTTCACAAAGACCCAGACGTCCTTCGTCCTGAAGAAGGACTAGCGCCCCATAAGGGGCGCGGGGAACTGCGCAGTCTTTTAGGGGCGCGGGGAACGGCGCGCTCAACCCCCACAGAGCCGCACCCACATCACACGGCCGACCCCCACTCACCCAGGGGCGCGGGGCTGTGACATTGTGCGGCTCCGCCGAGTGGGCGCACTCAGCCCCCACTCACCCCCACCCAAAACACAAGGCCCCCCGGCCCCGCCAAACCGCCGGACGGCTACACGTACCGCTCCAGGATCGAGGACTCGGCCAACCGGGAAAGCCCCTCCCGCACACTACGAGCCCGAGCCTCCCCCACCCCGTCCACGGTCTGCAGATCATCCACGCTCGCGGCGAGCAGCTTCTGCAGCCCACCGAAGTGCTCGACAAGCCGGTCGATAATGGCCCCCGGCAACCGCGGCACCTTCGCCAGCAACCGGAACCCGCGGGGCGAAACGGCGGAGTCGAGCGCCTCGGGCGACCCCGTGTACCCCAAGGCCCGAGCCACCGTGGGCAGTTCGAGAAGCTCCGCATGGGTGAGCGCGTCGAGCTCGAACAACGCCTCGTCGACGGTCCGCGACCGCTTGGCCGTCGGCTCGGGCACATAGTCCCGCACGACAAGCTCCCGCTCGGGCTCGACCCCGGCGATCAACTCGTCCAGCTGAAGCGAGAGCAACCGCCCGTCCGTGCCCAACTCGACCACGTACTCGGCGATCTCGGTGGCGATCCGGCGCACCATCTCCAGCCGCTGGGCGACCGCCGAGATGTCCCGGACGGTGACCAGGTCCTCGATCTCCAGCGCGGACAACGTGCCGGCGACCTCGTCGAGCCGGAGCTTGTACCGCTCCAGGGTGGCCAGGGCCTGGTTCGCGCGGGAGAGGATCGCGGCCGAGTCCTCCAGGACCCGCCGCTGCCCGTCCACGTAGAGCGCGATCAGCCGCATGGACTGGGAGACGGAGACGACGGGGAAGCCGACCTGCTTGCTCACCCGGTCCGCCGTGCGGTGCCGGGTGCCCGTCTCCTCCGTGGGGATGGTGGGGTCGGGCACCAGCTGCACACCGGCCCGCAGGATCTTGGTGATGTCCTTGTCGACGATGATGCCGCCGTCGAGCTTGCACAGCTCACGCAGCCGGGTCGCCGTGAACTCGACGTCCAGCACGAAACCGCCGCTGCACATCGCCTCGACGGTCTTGTCCCAGCCGAGCACGATGAGCCCGCCGGTGTTGCCGCGGAGAATTCGCTCCAGGCCGTCACGCAGCCCGGTGCCGGGTGCCACGGCGCTGAGTGAGGTGCGCATCAGGCCATCGGCACCGGAACTCCCGGCGGACTTGCCGGGAACTGCTGCCCGGTCGTTGGCTGCCACTGCACTCCTCCGGTCGCAGGTGTCTGGGGGGCGCCCTGAGTTCGTACGGACGGGCGAGACCTGGGCAAAGTCTACCGGCGCTCCTCCTCGTCCCGTGGGGCCTCTCGCCGACGCGACCTCGGGAGGACCCTCAGCGCGTCCCCCATGTCGGCGACTTCCAGGACCTTCATGCCGGCAGGGATCTTGCCCGGATCGCCCGGAACGAGGGCGTGGGTGAAGCCCAGACGATGGGCTTCGGAGAGTCTGCGCTGGACGCCCGTGACCCGTCTGACCTCGCCCGCGAGGCCCACTTCGCCGATCGCGACGAGGTTCTTGGGCAGCGGGGCGTCGCTCGCGGCGCTGGCCAGCGCGAGCGCGATCGCGAGGTCCGCGGCGGGCTCGGTGAGCTTCACACCGCCGACCGTCGCGGTGTAGATGTCCCGCTTCCCGATGGCGCTGATCCGGCCGCGCTGCTCCAGGACGGCGAGCATCATCTGCACCCGGGAGGTCTCCAGACCGGAGGTCGTACGCCTCGGGGTGGGGATCTGGGTGTCCACGGTGAGCGCCTGGACCTCGGCCACCAGGGGGCGACGGCCTTCGAGCGTGACGGTCAGACAGGTGCCGGGGACGGGCTCGGCACGCCGGGTCAGGAACAGACCGCTCGGGTCGGTCAGGCCCGTGATGCCCTCGTCGTGCAGCTCGAAGCAGCCGACCTCGTCCGTCGTCCCGTACCGGTTCTTGACGCCCCGTACGAGCCGAAGGCGCGCGTGCCGGTCGCCCTCGAAGCTCAGGACGACGTCCACGAGGTGCTCAAGGAGCCGCGGTCCCGCGATGGCGCCGTCCTTGGTGACATGGCCCACCAGCAGGGTGGCCATGCCGCGCTCCTTGGAGGCGCGGATCAGGGCGCCGGCCACCTCGCGGACCTGGGACATGCCTCCGGGGGCGCCGTCGATCTCCGGCGAGGCCACCGTCTGTACGGAGTCGACGATGAGCAGGGACGGCTTCACCGCGTCCAAGTGGCCGAGGACCGCGGACAGATCGGTCTCCGCCGCCAGATACAGGTGGTCGTCGATCGCCTTGATGCGGTCGGCGCGCAGCCTGACCTGGCTCGCCGACTCCTCACCCGTGATGTAGAGCGTGCGGTGCTCGTCGCTGGACGCCTTCGCCGCCACGTCCAGCAGCAGAGTGGACTTGCCGACGCCCGGCTCGCCCGCCACGAGCACGACCGCGCCCGGTACGAGGCCGCCGCCGAGCACCCGGTCCAGCTCGGGCACGCCGGTCGAGCGGGCGGTCGCCTGCCGGCCGTCGACCTGGCCGATGGGCAGCGCGGACGTGGTGACCCGGCCGGGGGCCGTCGTACGCACCGCGGGCACGCCGTACTCGTCGATCGTCCCCCAGGCCTGGCATTCGGGGCAGCGACCGAGCCACTTGGCCGCCTGCCAGCCGCACTCGGTGCAGCGGTAGGACGGCCGGTCCTTCGCGGTCTTCGTACGGGCAGCCATGACACGAACCGTAACCGCCGCCACTGACAGCGCGGTGCCGGTCAGTTCCGTGCCCGGTGCCGATAACCGGGCACGCTTCGCAAAGCGGTCACAGCTCGTCAGGGACACGCCATGGAATTCAGGGCTCCTGTCCCCTTATGAGGGATCGTTTCACCCGTACGGATTAAATGTGCTCAAGCAACAAGTAGGGGCCACCACAGGGCCCCTACGGTCGCACGGGTGATGAGCCGCAGTCCCGAGACCTCGACCCGCACCACCAGCGCACACCGGGCGCACCGTGAGGCGCGCGACCGGGCGGCGGCGCGCACGCTGGCGCAGTGCCCGCCTCCGCGCTACGAGCCGTACCTGGACGGTCTGTTCACCTACTGCCTGTCCGTACTGTGCGACCACGACACGGCGACCGCCGCCCTCGGAGACGTTCTCGCGCTGGCCGAGCGCCGCGGCCAGCGCGGCCCGGAGACGCCCGACGACCGAAGGGCCTGGCTGTACGCCCTCGCCCGCTGGTCGTGCCTGCGCAAGCTCGCCGAGGCCAAGCAGAAACGTCATGGCGCCCATGCGCTGGGACGTTCCGAGGGCCCGCACGTCTCCGGCCGCCCCCAGGGCGCGTACGCCGACGGCCGGTCCCAGGGCGCGTACGGCGGTGTCCTCCGCGCCGCCACCGCCGTGGCCGCCGACCGCCCCGGCGGCCGGACGGCCGACCGGATCCCGGACCAGGCCGCCGACCCGAACGCCGACCTCCTCGCCGCCGCCGAGGAGGACCGCCGCCGTCGTGAACTCGCCCTGCTGGCCTGGCCGGAGGCCGCCGGCACGACGCCCGAGCAGCGTGAGGCGCTCGAACTGGCCGTACGGCACCAGCTCGCCGCGCACGAGGTCGCCGCGGTCCTCGGCATGGACCTGGCCGCCGCCCGCGAACTCCTCGCCACGGCCGCCTGCGAGGTCGAGCGCACGCGCGCGGCGCTCGCCGTCGTCGAGACCGGCACCTGCCCGGGAGTCACCCGGCTCACCGGCGACAACCACCTCGTCCTCAGCACGGCCCTGCGCCGCGAACTGGTCCGGCACGTCGACGACTGCCCTCACTGTCGCCGTACGGCGGAGCGCGCGGTCCCCGGCTCCTGGCCCGGCACCAGCGTCACGCCCGCCGCGCTGCCCGTACTCGAAGCCCCGCGCGCGGCCCTCCACCGGGCGATGACGCACGTCCCACGCGCGCGGGGCGGCGGTCCGCGCTTCGACCGGCGCGGTTTCCCGATGGACCCCAAGGACCGCGCGGCCCGTCGTGACCGCCTCCGCGCGCGTGCCGTCACCACCACCGTCGTCGCCACCGTCGTGGCGGCCCCGGTACTGGCCCTGTGGGCGGCCTACCGCGGCGTGCCCCTCACCGGCGAGGGAGTGGACGGCCGCCCGGTCACCGCGAGCGAGGCGCAGGACTCCGAGGCACTCGGCGGCGAGGCACCCGGCTACGAGAACGCCGGCAACGCCAGCACCAGGCCCGACCCCCGCTTCACCCCGGGCGGCGACTCGCCCGACGTCTCCGTGGAAGTCATCGGCGTGGCCTCGGGACAACAGAAAACCGGCCTCTCCGTAGAGGCCGGTTCCAGCGGCGACACGACACTGATCACCCTCACGGCGACCGGGAGTTCACCTGTCCGCTGGTCCGCGCACACCGGAGCGTCCTGGCTCTACCTCAGCCAGTCGTCAGGAACGCTGGACCCGGGCGAGTCGTTGACGATCAAGGTGTACGTCGATCATCTGCGCGAGCCGATCGGTCCCTGGAGCGCCAGTGTGTCGGTCGCACCCGCGGGCGCGGTCGTCACGATCGACGGCTACGGGACGGCGGGCCCGAGCCCGACGCATCCCGGGCCCCGCCCGGACCCGCCCACGCCGACCCATCCCGGTCCGACCGGGCCGGGGCCCGACCCGGAGCCCACGCCCAGCGATCCGCCGACGTCCAGCCCCGATCCCGAGCCCACGCCCAGCGACACGGCTCCGACGGACCCGGAGCCGGAACCCCCGCCGGAACCCCCCGGAGGTTCCACGCCGCCGCCCACCGGTACTCCGAGTGACAGCGGCGACCCGAGCCCGTCGGAGGGCTGAACGCTTCCGCGGGTGGGGTCGTCGTCCGCGGGTCGTCGTGGGCCGGTCGCGCCCACGCGGCGGAGCCGCACAACGTCACAACCCCGCGTGCCTTATGGGGCGCCGCGAGCCGGGTCCGCCGGATGCGGAGCCACCAGCGGCAGCTGCGACGCCAGGCGCTCCTCGCACAGCTCCACCAGGCGGTCGTAGCCGGCCTTGCCCATCAGTTCGATCAGTTCCGGCCGGTACGAGACGTAGACCGGGTCGCCCGCGCCGTGCGCCGAGGTCGCCGAGGTGCACCACCAGTGCAGGTCGTGTCCGCCAGGACCCCACCCGCGGCGGTCGTACTCGCCGATCGAGACCTGGAGCACCCGGGTGTCGTCGGGCCGGTCGATCCACTCGTACGTGCGCCGGACCGGGAGCTGCCAGCAGACGTCCGGCTTGGTCTCCAGGGGCTCGCGGCCCTCCTTGACGGCCAGGATGTGCAGCGAGCAGCCCGCGCCGCCCGCGAAGCCCGGCCGGTTCTGGAAGATGCACGAGCCCTGGTACGGCCGGGTCTGCCGGTCGCCGTCCTCGTCCTTCGAGACCCAGCCGGTCTCCGTCCCCACCTCGTGGTTCTGCCACATCTCCGGCGTGAGCCTCGCCACATGCCCTGCTACGCGCTTCTCGTCGTCCTCGTCCGAGAAGTGGGCGCCCAGCGTGCAGCACCCGTCGTCCGCGCGGCCCGCCTGGATGCCCTGGCAGCCGCTTCCGAAGATGCAGTTCCAGCGGGAGGTCAGCCATGTCAGATCGCAGCGGAAGAGCTGCTCGTCGTCGGCCGGATCAGGGAACTCCACCCACGCACGCGCGAAGTCGAGCCCCTTCTCGTCATCCCGCTTCGGGACGGCCGGGGACTTCTTGGACTTGGGCGAACCCTTGGCGGACTTGGCGGACGCTGCCGACTTGTCGGCCTTTGCCTTTTTCGTCTTTGGCACGAGTCCAGGGTAAGTGGCCCGGAAGCCATCCGGGGACGGCTGGGCGTTCCGCGCGCAGTAGCGTTCCGTACATGAGACTCGGTGTCCTCGACGTGGGTTCGAACACGGTGCATCTGCTGGTGGTGGATGCACACCCCGGCGCGCGCCCGCTGCCCGCGCACTCGCACAAGGCGGAGCTGCGGCTCGCCCAACTCCTCGACGAGAGCGGCGCGATCGATTCCGTAGGAGTCGACAAACTGATCGCCGTTGTCCAGGAGGCGCTGGAGGCCGCCGAGGACAAGGGCGTCGAGGACCTGCTGCCGTTCGCGACCTCCGCGGTGCGTGAGGCCAGCAACGCCGACGACGTACTGGCCCGGGTGCGCGCCGAGACCGGTGTCGAGCTCCAGGTCCTGACCGGGGCCGAGGAGGCGCGGCTCACGTTCCTGGCGGCCCGCCGCTGGTTCGGCTGGTCGGCGGGGAAGCTGCTCGTCCTCGACATCGGCGGCGGCTCCCTGGAGATCGCGTACGGCATCGACGAGGAGCCGGACGCGGCGGCCTCGCTGCCGCTGGGCGCGGGCCGGCTGACCGCGGGCTGGCTGCCGAACGACCCCGCGGACCCGGAGGACATCAGGGCCCTGCGCCGCCATGTGCGGGCCCAGATCGCCCGTACGGTCGGGGAGTTCAGCCGCTTCGGCGCCCCCGACCACGTGGTCGCGACCTCCAAGACCTTCCGGCAGCTCGCCCGTATCGCGGGGGCCGCCCGCTCGGCCGACGGCCTGTACGTCCAGCGCGAGCTCAAGCGCCGCTCCCTGGAGGACTGGGTCCCCCGCCTCGCCGCCATGACCACCGCCGAACGCGCCGAACTCCCCGGCGTCTCCGACGGCCGCGCCAACCAGCTCCTCGCCGGCGCCATCGTCGCCGCCGGCGCCATGGACCTCTTCGGCGTGGAAACCCTGGAAATCTGCCCCTGGGCCCTCAGAGAGGGCGTAATCCTCCGAACCCTGGACCAGATGGCGACGCCGTAGCCCCCCACTCGACACCCGCCCTCACTTCCCCCCACTCAGGGGTGCGCGGGTCCGCCGACCCGTCACCCCCCGGCCAAAGCCCCCCACCCGAACACAACCACCGGAGCCAACCCGTAACCTGTCCCCGTGGCAGAACCAGTCGTGCGCATCCCGGATGCGAAGGTCGCACTGTCCACGGCCTCCGTGTACCCGGAGTCGACGGCAACGGCCTTCGAGATCGCCGCACGCCTCGGCTACGACGGCGTCGAGGTCATGGTGTGGACCGACCCGGTCAGCCAGGACATCGAGGCCCTCCGCCGCCTCAGCGACTACCACCGGGTCCCGATCCTCGCGATCCACGCCCCCTGCCTGCTCATCACCCAGCGCGTCTGGTCCACCGACCCGTGGACCAAGCTCCAGCGCGCCCAGTCGGCAGCCGAGAAACTCGGCGCGAGCACGGTCGTCGTACACCCCCCTTTCCGCTGGCAGCGCCAGTACGCGCGCGACTTCGTCACCGGGATCTGGCGGATGGCGAACGAGACGGACGTACGGTTCGCCGTCGAGAACATGTACCCCTGGCGTTACCGCGACCGCGAGATGCTCGCCTACGCCCCCGACTGGGACGTCACGAAGGAGGACTACCGCCACTTCACGATCGATCTCAGCCACACGGCGACCGCCCGCTCGGACGCGCTCCAGATGATCGACCGCATGAGCGACCGCCTCGGCCACGTCCACCTCGCCGACGGCAACGGCTCCAACAAGGACGAGCACCTCGTCCCCGGCCGCGGCACACAGCCCTGCGCCGAGCTGCTGGAACGCCTCGCCCTGTCCGGCTTCGACGGCCACGTCGTCATCGAGGTCAACACCCGCCGCGCCATGTCCAGCGCCGAACGCGAGGCCGACCTCGCGGAGGCCCTCGCCTTCACCCGGCTCCACCTGGCCTCGGCCGTACGGGTCCCGCGCTCGTGACCAGCGCCGCCCCGCGCCGCCGCGGACGCCCCTCCCACGCCGACTCCGCGGACACCCCCGCCGCCCGCGACCGCATCCTGGCGGCGGCCCGCGAGGAGTTCTCCGAGCGGGGCTACGAGAAGACGTCCGTACGCGGCATCGCCAAGGCCGCGGGCGTGGACTCGGCGCTCGTGCACCACTACTTCGGCACCAAGGACCAGGTCTTCGAGGCGTCCATCGAGGTCGCCTTCGGGCCCCTCCTGAGCGCCCCGGGCTCGATCGCGGAAGGCCCCCTCGACGGCGTCGGCGAGCGGCTGGCCCGCTTCTTCTTCGGGGTCTGGGAGAACCCGGCGACCCGCAAGGCGCTGCTCGCGATCGTCCGCTCCGCCGTGAACAACGAGGTCGCGGCCGGGGTCTTCCGCCGCCTCGTCTCGGCCCAGCTGCTGCGCCGCGTCGCCGCCCAGCTGGACGCGCCGGACGCCGAACTGCGCGCCGAGCTCGCGGCGGCCCAGCTCGTCGGCATCGCGATGCTGCGATACGTGATCAAGGTCGAGCCGCTGGCCTCGGCGGACCCGGAACAGCTCATCGCGAGGGTCGCCCCGGTGATCCAGGGACACCTGACGGGCCCCTGAGCGGGTACAGCCGAAAACCGAGACGGCCATCCCGCATTCCGGACACGTTGTCCAATCCCTGGATGACCGGCGTACGCTCGACGTGAGTCATTACTCTCCGAAGGAGCGAGCGACGATGCCCGAGCTGAGGTCCCGCACAGTCACCCACGGCCGCAACATGGCGGGCGCACGCGCCCTTATGCGCGCCTCCGGTGTACCGGGCGCGGACATCGGCCGCAAGCCGATCATCGCGGTCGCCAACAGCTTCACCGAGTTCGTGCCCGGCCACACCCACCTCCAGCCGGTCGGCCGGATCGTGAGCGAGGCCATCACGGCCGCGGGCGGCATCCCGCGCGAGTTCAACACGATCGCCGTGGACGACGGCATCGCGATGGGCCACGGCGGAATGCTGTACTCACTGCCGTCCCGCGACCTGATCGCGGACAGCGTCGAGTACATGGTGGAGGCCCACTGCGCCGACGCCCTGATCTGCATCTCGAACTGCGACAAGATCACGCCCGGCATGCTGATGGCGGCCCTGCGTCTGAACATCCCGACGGTCTTCGTCTCCGGCGGCCCGATGGAGTCCGGCCGCGCGACCCTGGTCGACGGCACGGTCCGTACGCTCGACCTGGTCGACGCGATCTCCGACGCCGTGAACGACAAGATCTCGGACGAGGACATCCTCCGTATCGAGGAGAACGCCTGTCCGACCTGCGGCTCCTGTTCCGGCATGTTCACGGCCAACTCGATGAACTGCCTCGCGGAGGCCATCGGACTCGCCCTCCCGGGCAACGGCTCGGTCCTGGCCACGCACACGGCCCGCAAGGCGCTGTACGAGAACGCGGGGCGCACGGTGATGGACATCACCCGCCGCCACTACGAGCAGGACGACGAGACGGTCCTGCCGCGCAACATCGCCACGATCGCGGCCTTCGAGAACGCCATGGCGCTCGACATCGCCATGGGCGGCTCGACCAACACGATCCTGCACCTGCTGGCCGCCGCCCAGGAGGCGGGCGTTCCCTTCGGCCTCGACGAGATCAACGCGGTCTCGCGCCGCGTGCCCTGCCTCGCCAAGGTCGCCCCGAACGTGGCCAAGGACCGGACGTACTACATGGAGGACGTGCATCGGGCCGGAGGCATCCCCGCTCTGCTCGGCGAACTGCACCGCGCGGGCCTCCTGAACGAGGACGTGAACTCGGTGCACAGCCCCTCCCTGGCGGACTGGCTGAAGACCTGGGACGTCCGCGCAGGCTCCCCGTCCCCCGAGGCCCTGGAGCTGTGGCACGCGGCACCCGGCTGCGTCCGTTCCGCCGAGGCCTTCTCCCAGTCCGAGCGCTGGGAGGCCCTCGACGAGGACGCGGAGGGCGGCTGCATCCGCTCGGCGGAGCACGCGTACTCGAAGGACGGCGGCCTGGCGGTCCTGAAGGGCAACCTCGCCGTCGACGGCTGTGTCGTGAAGACGGCAGGCGTGGACGAGTCGATCTGGACCTTCGAGGGCCCGGCGGTCGTCTGCGAGTCGCAGGAGGAGGCCGTCGACAAGATCCTCAAGAAGGAGATCACGCACGGCGACGTCGTCGTCATCCGCTACGAGGGCCCCAAGGGCGGCCCCGGCATGCAGGAGATGCTCTACCCGACGTCCTTCCTGAAGGGCCGCGGCCTCGGCAAGACCTGCGCCCTGATCACCGACGGCCGCTTCTCCGGCGGCACGTCCGGCCTGTCCATCGGCCACGCCTCCCCGGAAGCGGCCTCCGGCGGCACGATCGCCCTCGTCCGGGACGGCGACCGCATCCGCATCGACATCCCGAACCGCGGCATCGAGCTCCTGGTCTCCGACGAGGAACTGGCCACCCGCCGCGAGGCCCTGGGCGGCGTCTACGCCCCGGCCGACCGCGAGCGCAAGGTCTCCGCCGCCCTGCGCGCGTACGCGGCGATGGCCACCAGCGCCGACAAGGGCGCTGTCCGGGACGTCTCCAAACTCGGCTAGCCCCGCACCACCCCCACCACGTGGGCCCGCCCGGTCCTCACCACCGGGCGGGTTCGCCGTTTCCGGGACCTACCAGCCGGCGGGCTTGCGGGCGTCCACCGCGAAGACACTGCCGTCGGGCGCGCTTGCGTAGACCCGGTCGCCCACGACCAGAGGCGCGGGCAGCTCCGCGACGACCCCCTCGGTCCTGTCGTCGCTGAGCCGTGGACGGGTCTGGCCAAGGAGCCTGCCGGTACGCGCGTCGGCCGAGAGCAGCCGGCCGTCGGGGGCGGTGACGTACACATGCCGGTCGTCGGCGGTCGGCGCCGAACCCCTGCTGACCGACGTCTCCAGCCGCCACCGCTGCTTGCCGGCATCGAGGTCCACCGCGACCAGCGCCCCACCGGTGGCCAGGAAATAGGCCGTTCCGTCGTGCAGGGCGGCCGTGGCGGACGGGAGCGGAAGGCCGAGCGGGATCCGCCGTACGCGGCCCGGGTCGGGCGTGTAGCCGACGACGCTCACGGTCTCCTGGTACGAGTTCTCCCCGGTCAGCCAGAGGGTGCCCTTCGCGGCTCCGACGGGGACGAGCAGTCCGTCGAGGCTGTGGCGCCACCGCACGTCCCCGGTCCGCGGATCCACCGCGATCACCCGCGTGCTCGTGTTGTCGGCGCCCAGTGTCGTCGCATAGGCGAGCTCACCGCCGAAGTACGCGAAGGAGGGCTGGGCCCGGCCGGCCACGCGATGGCGCCACAGCCGGTCCCCGGTCTTGCCGTCGACACCGGTGACCATGCCGTCGGGCGAGCTCAGCAGAACCGTGTCGCCCGCGCTCTGCTGCACACCGCCCTCGTACTCCGCCGCGATGTCCAGCGTCCAGCGGGTCCTGCCCGTGCCGGGGTCGAGCGCGACGAGCTGCTTCTGGTCCGGGGTGACGGCGTGCACCAGTCCACCCGACAGGACGGGTGCGACCACGCCGCCGGCTCCCGCGGTTCCGGGTTTCCGCGTCCACCGCACCTTGCCGGTCAGCGGGTCGACGGAGGCGGCGAGCACACCGGGAGCGGCGCACCGCAGGGCCCCGGCGCCGTAGGCGCATTGGGGCATGCCGCCCTGCGCGGTGCCCACCTTCGTGACCCACGGGCGGAACGTGTCGGCGGCGGCACGGCGTTCGGTGCCCGGGTCCGGGCTGCCGCCGGAGTCACCGTCGACACTCGGCACGCCGAAGAGAAGCGCACCGCCCACCGCCAGTACGGATACGACACCGGCGGCGACGGAGAGAAGGACACGACGACGACGGGTGCGCGACGAGAGGTCCCCGGAACCGGCGGGCGAGTCCGGGTCCGGGTCCGGTCCGGAAGCCCCGGCTGCCGTACGCCGCTTGCCGCGCACGTGAGTCGGACCGTCCCCGGGCAGGGGCGCGGGCTCGTGCCCGGAGACGCCTTCGGCCTCGGCCCCCGGCTCCGGCTCCGGTGTGCGCTGCGCGGGGATGAACGCCTGGGTGTCGTAGAGCGAGGAGACGAGCCGCAGTTCCGTCATGAGCTCGTCGGGCGTGGGCCGTTCGTCCGGCTCCTTGGCGAGGCAGCGGCCGACGAGCTTTGCCAGATCATCGGGGACACCCGTCAAGTCCGGCTCGTCGTGCACCACTTGATACGCGACGATGTAAGGACTGTCGGAGTCGAAGGGCCCGCGCCCCGTTGCCGCGTGCACGAGGACCGACCCGAGGGCGAAGATGTCGGCGGCCGGGCCCACCTCGCGGGGGCGGCGGAACTGCTCGGGGGCCATGAAGGGCGGGGTACCGATCAGCTTGCCGGTCTCCGTGCGCAGCTCACTGTCCGATGGCCGGGAGATGCCGAAGTCGATGACCTTGGGACCGTCGTCGGCGAGCAGGACGTTGCTCGGTTTGAGGTCGCGGTGCACGACACCGGCACGGTGGATGTCGCGCAACCCCTCGGCGAGGCCGGCCATGACCTGACGCAGCTGCGCGGACGACAACGAGCCGTTCCGCTTCACGTGCTCGGCCAGCGTCAGCCCCGGTATGAACAGGGTGGCCATCCAGGGCCGGTCGGCCTCGGGGTCGGCGTCCACGACCGGTGCGGTGAAGGCACCGCTGACCCGCCGCGCGGCCGCGACCTCCTGCCGGAACCGTCCCCTGAACTCGGGGTCCTTGGCGAACTCGGCATGGACGACCTTCACCGCGAGCCGCAGCCCGGAGGTCGAGCGCGCCAGATGGACGACGCCCATACCGCCCGAACCGAGGCGTGACTCAAGGCGGTACTGCCCGGCGTATTCGGGAAGTTCCGCTTCGGCACCGGATCCGGCGCTGCGTCGTGGCGGCATGGTCCACCCCCGTGAATTACGTACGCACGCGCGACGCACGGAGCCTAGTCGATGGTTCGTACGAGACCCACGCGGCTTGCTAGCCTCCGCGTGCACAAAGAAAAGAAAGCGTTTCAAGCCAACGCGTTCGCGACGATCAAGACAGTGCGTCCGAACGCATCCAACGGGGGAGGCCCATATGGCTGTTGAAGAGATGGAGAGCGCGGAGGAGAGTACGGGCGCGAGGGCGGAGACGACCGCCACCGCGACCCAGAAGCTCTACTCGATCGCACCCGGCTACACCGTGAACGTCCGCAGCGGCCCCGGCACCCAGTACCGCCTGGTCCGCACGCTGTCGGTGGGCTCCAAGGTCCCGATCTTCTGCCAGCGCCCGGGCGAGACGATCAGCGGTCCCTACGGCACGACGAGCATCTGGGACAACATCAAGGTCGGCGAGTACGTCTCCGACGCCTTCGTGAAAACGGGCAGCGACGGCTACGTGGCACCGCGCTGCGGCTGACCGAGCAGGGGCGGCTCGGCTCGCGGACCACGGCCCGACGAGCCGGGCGGCTCCCTCACACACCTGCACCACCCGAACCCACCCGTCAGCACTTCGAACCAACCCGTCAGCACTCCGAATCACTCCGAAGCGCTCTTGAGACACTCCGACACTTCGGCACTCCGCCGCCCAGGGCGATAATCGAGCCGTGAGCGACGAAACCGGCACCCCCACAGGCCCCCGCCCCGAACCGATCCGCTTCTTCGGAACGACCTGGGTGGACCACGACGGCGGCTACGCGGCCCGCCGCGCGGCCGTGGCCGCCGGCTCGCTGGCGGCCGCCGCGGCGAGCTGCCTGATTCTCCGCTTCGCCTACGAGGGCCTGGCGATCGCGGCCGTGGGCGGCTTCGTCACCCTCCTCGTCGTCGTGATGTTCGCGATCTGCAGCGCGATCGCCTTCCGCCGCACCTGGGAGGGCTTCACCGAGCGCCCCGACCCCGACACCCAGGCGTCCCTCCGCGGCCTCCTGGCCATCGGCTTCGTAGGCGCCCTCCTCGCCTACTTCTTCCGCTCCCTCACCGAGGCCCCCGGCGAGAAACTCCACCGCCAGGAGTACGAGACGGCCCGCACCGAACACACCCGCCGCACCGCCCGCCGCACGGGAAACCCGTCTCGCAAACGCCGCCGCTAGGGGCTCCGCCCCGCACCCCTGGGCTTGTAGGGGCGCGGGGAACTGCGCAGTCTTTTGGGGGTTCGGGGGCGCAGCCCCCGGGAGTGACGGGATTGGGTAGGGGCGGCGGGGGCGAAAACCTCCCCGCCCTCACCCCAACGTCTTACCGAGGCCCCCTGTCCCCCACCCCCACCCAAGGCCACCATGGCGGCATGACCGCCGACTCCCGCACCCACCACCACACCCGAGCCCACTCCTTCAACGCCGCCGCAGCCCAGTACGCCGCGAACCGCCCCTCCTACCCACCCACCCTCTTCGACGCGATGGAGAACGCCGCGGGCCACTCCCTGTCGGGCGCCCGAGCCATCGACGTGGGCGCGGGCACAGGCATCGCGACCACCCTCCTGTACGCCCGCGGAGCGAACGTCGTGGCGGTCGAACCCGGCGTCGGCATGGCACGCCAGTTCCGCCAAACCCTCCCGGACATCCCCCTCGTACGCGGTGACGGCAACTCCCTCCCCTTCACCGACGCCTCCGCCGACTTCGTTACCTACGCCCAGGCCTGGCACTGGACGGAGCCGGCCCGGGCCGCCCCGGAGGCGATGCGCGTCCTGCGCCCGGGCGGCGCCCTCGCCCTCTGGTGGAACATGGACGCCCTGGACATCCCGTGGATCGCCGCCCAGGAGCAACGCGTCGAGCGGTACTTCGGCGGCGAGGCGGTCGGCAAGAAGGGCGGCACCTCCGCCCGCGCCGAGACCGCCTTCGCCGGCGCGATCACCGTCCCGGACATCACGCACCACCAGGTCCGCTGGACCCGCAGCGTCCCCCTCGACACGCACCTCGCCAACATCGGCAGCCACTCGATCTTCCTCGTCCTCGGCGAGGAGGGCACGGCGTCCTTCCTCGCCGAGGAGCGCGAGCACCTCCTGGAGGTGTTCCCGGACGGCATCGTCGAGGAGACCTACGACGTCGACCTCCTCGTCGCACTCCGCCCCTGACCCCGTCACGCATCGCCGGGCGCCCACGACTCACCACGGGGCGCCCGCGCCCCAGCACCCCATGTACCGCACGAGCCCCTCCACCACGCGTCCCCCTCCACGCGCCTCGCCCAGCCGTACCCCCTGCCCAGCCATGCCCCCACCCAGGCTTGACGCCTCCATCCCGCAGGCGAATTATTCATCACATGATGAATTACTCGCCCGGGCCACCGGCGACCCCGCAGAACCACCCCACGGGCCCAGCGGTCCACGCCGCCGAACTCACCGTCGTCCGAGGCATCCGCCAGGTCCTCCGCGGACTCGACTTCGAGGTCCCCCGAGGCCAGATCACCGGCCTGCTCGGCCCCTCGGGATGCGGCAAGTCCACCCTGATGAGGTCGATCGTCGGCACCCAGGCCAAGGTCACCGGCACCCTGGACGTCCTCGGCCTCCCCGCGGGCCACGCCGCACTCCGCTCCCGCATCGGCTACGTCACCCAAGCCCCCTCCGTCTACGACGACCTGACCGTCCGCCAGAACCTGGACTACTTCGCCGCGATCCTCGACCCCGGCCGCGCCGCCGCCGAGCGCCGCCACGAGAACGTCACCCACGCCATCGCAGACGTGGACCTCACCTCCCACACCGACGCCCTCGCGGGCAACCTCTCCGGCGGCCAACGCAGCCGCGTCTCCCTCGCCGTCGCCCTCCTCGGCACCCCCGAACTCCTCGTCCTGGACGAACCCACGGTCGGCCTCGACCCCGTACTCCGCCGCGACCTGTGGCAGCTCTTCCACACCATCGCCGCCGACCGCGGCGCCACCCTCCTCGTCTCCTCCCACGTCATGGACGAGGCCGAGCGCTGCCACCGCCTGCTCCTGATGCGCGAGGGCGAGATCCTCGCCGACGACACCCCGGACGCCCTGCGCACCCAGACCGGCACCGGCACCGTCGAGGCCGCCTTCCTCCACCTGGTCGACGAGGCGATCGCGGCCGGCAACCAGCACGGCAAGGAGTCCGTCCGATGAGCAGCATGACCACGACCACCACCACGCGTACGGGCACGACCACGCCCCCGAGGCAGAGCGCGATCAGCTACTCCCGCACCACCGCCACCGCGGCCCGGGTCCTGCGCCAGCTCCGCCACGACCCGCGCTCGATCGCGCTGATGATCCTCATCCCGTGCGTGATGCTCCTGCTGCTCCGCTACGTCTTCGACGGCAGCCCGCGCACCTTCGACTCCATCGGCGCCTCACTGCTCGGCATCTTCCCCCTCATCACGATGTTCCTGGTGACCTCCATCGCCACTCTCCGCGAACGCACCTCCGGCACCCTGGAACGCCTCCTCGCCATGCCCCTCGGCAAGGCCGACCTGATCGTCGGCTACGCCCTCGCCTTCGGCGCGCTCGCCGTCATCCAGTCCGCCCTCGCCACCGGTCTTGCCGTCTGGGCCCTCGGTCTCGACGTCACCGGCTCGACCTGGCTCCTCCTTCTGGTGGCTCTTCTCGACGCCCTGCTGGGAACAGCCCTCGGCCTCTTCGTATCGGCCTTCGCGTCCTCGGAGTTCCAGGCCGTCCAGTTCATGCCGGCCGTGATCTTCCCCCAACTCCTCCTCTGCGGCCTGTTCACCCCGCGCCCCAACATGCACCCCGTCCTCGAAGGCATCTCCAACGTCCTCCCCATGTCGTACGCCGTCGACGGCATGAACGAAGTCCTCAAGCACACCGACGTCACCGCCGAATTCATCCGCGACGCCCTGATCGTCGCGGCCTGTGCCCTCCTCGTCCTGAGCCTCGGCGCGGCAACCCTCCGCCGCCGCACCGCGTGACACCGAGCACCACCCCGCCCCCGGACGGCCGCGTCCCGCCCACCGGACAACGCGGCCTGGCCCCACGCTCCCGGTGCGAGGATGGGCCTCGGACGACGCACCCTCGGAGGGCAACCGAACATGACCCAGAAAGTCGCAGTGCTCGGCACCGGCAAGATCGGCGAGGCTCTGCTCAGCGGAATGATCCGGGCCGGCTGGGCCCCCGCCGACCTCCTGGTCACGGCCCGCCGCCCCGAACGCGCCAAGGAACTCCAGGAGCGCCACGGCGTCACCCCGGTCACCAACGCCGAGGCGGCCAAGAGCGCCGACACCCTGATCCTCACGGTCAAGCCCCAGGACATGGGCACCCTCCTCGACGAACTCACCCCGCACGTCCCCGCCGACCGACTGGTCATCAGCGGCGCCGCGGGCATCCCCACCTCCTTCTTCGAGGAGCGCCTCGCCCAGAACACCCCCGTCGTCCGTGTCATGACGAACACCCCCGCCCTCGTCGACGAGGCCATGTCCGTCATCTCCGCCGGCAGCCACGCCACCGCCGAGCACCTCGCCCACGCCGAGGAGATCTTCGGCGCGGTCGGCAAGACCCTCCGCGTCCCCGAGTCCCAGCAGGACGCCTGCACCGCCCTCTCCGGCTCGGGCCCGGCGTACTTCTTCTACCTGGTCGAGGCCATGACCGACGCAGGCATCCTGCTCGGCCTGCCCCGCGACAAGGCCCACGACCTCATCGTCCAGTCCGCGATCGGCGCCGCCGTGATGCTCCGCGACAGCGGCGAGCACCCCGTGAAGCTCCGCGAGAACGTCACGTCCCCCGCGGGCACCACGATCAACGCCATCCGCGAACTCGAGAACCACGGCGTACGAGCAGCCCTCATCGCCGCCCTCGAAGCAGCCCGCGACCGCAGCCGCGAACTGGCCTCCGGCAACAGCTAGGAGCCCCGGGGCCGGACCCGCCTCCGGCCCCACCGCTCCTCGTCACATCGCCGGCAGCAACCCGATCGCCCGGTACGCCGCGTCCACTCTCGGCCTCGCCATCTCCCTGGCCTTCGCCGCACCCTCCCGCAACACCCCCTCCACGTACGCAGGATCCGCGCACAACTCCTTGTGCCTCTGCTGTACGGGCCTGAGGAGCTCCACCACGGCCTCGGCGGTGTCCTTCTTCAAAGATCCGTACGACTCATATACACCGGCCAAGGCCTCCGGGTTCCCACTTCCACACGCCGCGAGAATCTCCAGCAGATTCGAGACCCCGGGCCGGGCCTCCCGGTCGTACGACACGTCCCGCCCGCTGTCGGTCACGGCCCGCATGACCTTCTTCCGGATCACCTCCGGCTCGTCGAGCAGATAGACGATCCCGGGCCCCACGTCGGCGGACTTGCCCATCTTCGACGTCGGCTCCTGAAGGTTCATGACCCGCGTCGCCACCTCCGGAAGCGTGGCCCGCGGCACCACGAACGTGTGCCCGTACCGCTGGTTGAACCGCACCGCCAGATCCCGCGCCAGCTCCACGTGCTGCGCCTGGTCGTCGCCCACCGGCACCTCGTCGGTCCCGTACGCCAGGATGTCCGCCGCCATCAGCACGGGATACGTCAGCAGCGACAGCCGCACACTCCCGCCTCGCGCCCGCTCGATCGCGGCCTTCTCCTTGTACTGGATCATCCGCCGCATCTCGCCGTCCGTGGCCACGCACTCCAGCAGGTACGACAGCCGGGCGTGCTCATCCACATGACTCTGCGCGAAGACGGTGCACAGCTTCGGATCGAGCCCCGAGGCCAGCAGCAGAGTGGCCGCCTGCCTACTGAGCCTGCGCACCCGGCCGGGATCGTGGTCCACGGTCAGCGCGTGCAGGTCGACGATGCAGAACAGCGCGTCGGCCTCGTGCTGATCGACCGCACTCCACCGCCGCATCGCCCCCAGGTAGTTCCCCAACGTCAGATGCCCGGTCGGCTTGACCCCGCTGAAGACCCGCTTCATTCCTCTACCTCCTGGTCGAGGCCGTCACCACCGCCGGCCGGCGCTCCAGAAGGGAGAAACAAGAACGGCCGCCGAGGCGGCGGCCGTTGAGTACACGCGTATGTACGGCCGCCGTCAGGCGGCCCACCACAGCTGGGTGCACGCGTGCGTAGTCATGGCCCCGAGGGTACGCCTCCAGGGCGGCATCCGGCGTGAAGTTGACACGCCCTGGACCCCTACGTAGTGTTCTCCGAGTTGTCCGACGTGAGCGCCGACTTCGGTTGGTCCCCGGACAGCCATTCCGCAACAAGCAGACAGCGATCGACGACCCGTCGTCGGACCGTTTTCATGCGCGTTTGCGAAATGAGGAATCCGCGTTCGAAAGGGCGTGACCCCGATTAGCTCGGGGGCCAGGATTCCGCTAAAGTCTCACTCGTCGGAACGGCCCAACAGCCGCGAAGGCAACCCGCTCTGACCGGGAATCAGGCCCGAAAGGATCTGATAGAGTCGGAACCGCCGGAAAGGGAAACGCGAAAGCGAAAACCTGGAAAGCACCGAGGAAATCGGATCGGAAAACGGTCTGATAGAGTCGGAAACGCAAGACCAAAGGGAAGCGCCCGGAGGAAAGCCCGAGAGGGTGAGTACGAAGGAAGCGTCCGTTCCTTGAGAACTCAACAGCGTGCCAAAAATCAACGCCAGAT
>NZ_JBIRTJ010000022.1:0-103583 GCF_044334695.1 Streptomyces sp. NPDC020747
CTGCTCTCCCGGTCCCCTTGCTGCACAACGGACATGACGCCACGTCACTCACGAGACCGGCGAACCGGACCAATCCCAATCACGCAATGCCCCTGTCCCGGACACCCTCCGCTGTTCACGTCGAAGCCTGGAGTGGGCGGCATACCGGCCTTGTGTATGATCGCGGCCGCGGTGTTGGGCAGCATATGGTCGGGCGTGTAGGTGCTGCAGATGACCAGGTCCACGTCGCGGACGTTGATGTTCATCTGGTGGCAGGCGTCGGCAAGGGCCTTCGCTCCCAGATCGGACGACCACTCGTTGGGCGCGGAGAAGCGGCGCTCCTCGATGCCTATTCGCTCGCGAATCCATTCGTCGTTCGTCGGAAGCGTCCGCGCCAGCTCGGCGTTGGTGACGACCCGCTCCGGGAGGTATCGGCCGATCGCTCTGATTCCCACCCCTGGCCGGCTCTCCGTTTCGTACAGTGAATGCCTCGCCATGGAGTTATTTCCTTTCCCGAGCGGGTATCGTGCGACGAGTCCTCAGGCCTGATTCACGCGATAGAGCGGGAAGTAGGATTTGACCCTTCCTTTTGAGTAGTCCTCAGCGAGTCGCTCGACGTCGTCGAAGTCGTAGATTCCGGCCGGATCGATCGAGGGAATCCAGGCCGTCTGCTCCTGCTGGTCGCGCAGTCGTCGTATCGCCAGACATGTGTGTTCACGTGGAGGTGCCGATTGATGCATTCGCTCGCCCGCAGATTGTAGGTTCGCATCCCCTGCTTCCAGCCGACGGTGGTGATGACTCCTTGTCGAGCCATGGCCTTGACCGTTGCCTTGTAAAGCGGTGCTCCCATGTTGTCGACGAATATGGCCGCGCCGGTCCCATCGCTGAGTGCGTTGATCGTTCTCAGAAATTCCTTCTCGGACGTTCGGTAACTCGCGACTGAGGCGGGATCGCTCGGCGGGTTGTCAGGATCGTTGGTCAGATGAGGGAAGAGCCGCCGGTCCACTCCGATGATGCCGAGCCTGCCGAGTTCGGCCAGCCGGGCATCGCTGCCGGCCGTCATGGCGACCCGGAACCCGGCGCGTTTGGCCAGTTGCAGCTCGGCGAGCACGACGCCGCCGCCCCACCCGAAAACCAGGTGGTCGCCGGGGTCCTGGTCCTCCATCTGCGTCGACCAGCAGCGGTGGGCGATGCGCCAGTTGTCCCAAGCGGTGAAGTAGCGCGCGTATGCCGCCCACTGCGGGAGTGAATACTTGCTGTTCTCGGGAATTGGAAGGAGGAGATCGGAGTCTATTTTTGTGCGCTTCGCCAAGAGCCCAATGGTCTGCGGTGCCTCATAGGCGTAGACAAGTTCTGCATAGCCGTAGCGGTCGCGCTTCGAGAAGGGCATCACCATGCAGATGTCTCCTTCTTTGAGAGAGGCAGAAGTGCCCGGGTCCAGGATCCTCACAATGCCGAGGTTTCCCAGAACCACCCTTTCCTCGTCCCGGAGACGGCAGACATCGATCGGCGTTCGCGACCGCGCATGCTCAACGTTCGCTTCCCACGAGCCGTACAGGGGCTCGACCAATGCTTCGTGGTCTCTCGGTTCGACGAAGGAAAACGACTCGCGGTGTAGAGTCCCGGTCGGTCGAGTCTCCGCGTCGGTGGTCTCCGGACCGGCATGGAGCACCCAAGCATCAGTGTGGATCACGTTCGCCTCCTCGTCTCCTGAAATGACCGTAGCGATGAATGCGTGACAGAAGCAACAGGTCCTCAAATTTTCTACGACGTTGTAGTTCTACGAATTCGTAGAAATTCATGTGACTATTGCGGCGGTTCGGGCCTCGGGGCTAGAGTCGCCAGGCATGGGAAACGGTCGCGTATCTCAAGTGCTCGCCCGGCAATACGATCGCATTTCTGAAAGACTTGAAAGAGGTATCGGTGGACCCCAACTGCGCACCACTCTCGTGGGTGATCTGACCGGTCGGGTGGTGGAAATAGGTGCGGGCACCGGACGTAATCTTCCGTACTACAGCAAGGCTGACCACGTCGTTGCCGTCGAACCGTCCTCCGGGATGCGTACGCAATTGATGGGAAAAATAGAAAGCGCGGCACCCGTAGTAGAAGTCGTCGACGCGACGGGCGAACGCCTCCCCTTTGAGGACGGGGAGTTCGACGCCGCTGTCTCCTTTCTCCTTCTGTGCGTGGTGGACGATCTCGACGGCGTGCTGACCGAAATTCACCGAGTCCTGAAGCCTGGGGGAAGGTTGTCCTTCTTCGAGCATGTCCGTGACGTCGGCAGACGTGGCCGGACCCAGGATCTGACCAGCCCCCTGCTGCGGCGCGTGCAGTTCGGCTGCCGACCCAACCGGCGGTCGATCGAGCGCATGCAGGCCCTGGGATTCGAGGTGCAGGTTTCCGATCCGCCGGTGCCGATCAAGCCCAGGCCCCCCTTCAGCGGGCCCTACTTCACCGGAACGGCGATCCGCCAGTGACGGGGGCGTCGGTCTTCTCGAAAGCGCTGGCCGAGGTGCAGTTCCGAGTTCCGTACAGCAGTGCCTCCTCCTATCACGAGTACTACGGGAAGGGGGCGCCGCCGTGGCGTCTGGGCCGCGGCTGCGGCTGGCAGACCTTCGAGGTCGCGCGACTTGTGGAGCAGCGGTGTGGTGCTCGCCCGACGCATCTGTACGCGGGGGGCCACTCGCCGGCGATGTACTTCGGAGAGGGGGAGATCACGGTCCTCGACCCCTATCTGCCCCATCTCGAACCGCTCCGGCTGCGCCGCGCGGACGCGGTGTCCGGAACGGTGCGGGCAGGTACGGACGCCTATCCGCTCAGGGTTCGTGCCGACGGGACGCCCGCGCCGTCACGGTTGAGCGCGACGTGGTGGGTGGGCGATGGGGTCTTCCTCCTCGAGTACTCCCGATACAGCCCCCGACGATCCGCCATGGTGACGCATCGGGCGTTCACCTTTCATCTGGGCACAGAACTTCCGGCGTTCCCGGTGCCGGCGGGGTTCGCACGACGACTTCTGCTGGAGCCCATGCAGAACAACCTCTCTATCCGCGCCTTGCACCGCAAGGAACTCAGGATGGGCGAACTCGTCCTGCCGTTCGGCGGACGGCCGCGGGACCAACTGATGGACCCCGCCTTCCTGATCGCCAAGGACAACCAGGGCCGGGTGAGCAGAGCCGGGACACCCGAGTTCGACCGCGTACTGGAGTTGATCGCCGACGCGGTGAACGGCACACCTGCCGAAGTCACGGAGTTCGTCATGGATGCCGCGGCGATCTACCACCGGGTCGTACCGCTCGCCCAGAAGTGGCCCGAATACTCAGCGGAGGACGAGTGACAACGAGCTTTTTTCTGGCCGGCGTCATGCAGGGAGGCCGCCGCGACATAGATGCCGCCGACCAGTCATACCGTCTCCTGCTGCGAAGGATGATCGAAAGGCTCCACCCCTCCGCCGTGGTGTACGACCCCCATGAACTGGTGTTGCAGCGCTACGGCGACCGCGTAGCCGAGATCCGAGGGGCACTCGCGGCCGCCACCGGCGCCCCTGTCATCGTCCGCGAGCGCCTCGATCCCGAGGTGCTCGAACTCCTCGACGTGTTCCACGAGATGGCCCAGCTCGCCTCGGCCAGCGACATCTGCGTCGTCTGGCTGCCCGGACACGAACCCAGCATGGGCACCGCCGCCGAAATGTACGGCGCCTTCCAGGCGGGACGGACCGTCGTCACGATCACTGAGATGCGCTACAACGTGGCCGTCCTTTCGTGCTCGACGGTGATCCTTCCCGACCTGGCGGCGTTCTCCGACTGGCTTGCGAAGGACGGTGACTCGTTGTGCACGACATCGTGACGTCGGCCCTGCGGGAGGAACTCTCCGCACTGAACGGCGGATTCGCCGCAGCCGTGCGGGAACTCGCCAGGAAGCGCCCCGATGCGGTCGCCATGACTTTCCTCGACTACGAAACCGACTGGGCGGGCCGGAGGACCCGATTGACCCGCGGCGATCTCGACAGCAGAGCGACCGCGATGGCCGGACTGCTGCAGAAGCGGGCGAGTCCAGGCGACCGGGTGGCCATTCTCTGCCCCAACGGCCCCGAATACGTGGCGGCCTTCATGGGCTGCCTGTACGCCGGGCTGTTGCCCGTAACCCTGCTGCCGCCCGAGCTCCAACGCCGCACCGAGCGGCTGGCCCCCACCCTCGCGGACTGCACACCCGCGGTGGTCGTCACGATCAGTCGGCATCAGGACTCGGTCGCGGAGGCACTCGCCACGGTCGGCGGCTCAACATCCCGTGCGCATATCGTCCTCGCCGACCAAGTGGACGATGCGCACGCGGCCTCGTGGATCCCCGTGGACACGGATCTCTCCGGCACCGCCTATCTCCAGTACACCTCCGGCTCGACGAGGAATCCGGGCGGCGTCGAGGTCACGCATCAGAACATCGCGGTGTCGGTCGCCCAGCACGTCGACCGCCAACGCGTCGACGAGCACTCGACGATCGTGAGCTGGCTGCCGTTCTTCCACGACATGGGGCTCGTTTTCGCGTTGATCCTCCCGCTGGGCGTCGGGATTCCCGCGGTGCAGATGACCCCGTACGCCTTCATCCAGCAACCGCTGCGCTGGCTGGGGCTCTTCGGCGAGTACCGCGGGACACACACGATGATTCCCAACTTCGGGCTGGACGTGTGCGTGGATGCGATCCCTGAGGAGGACAGGTCGGGCCTCGACCTCTCGTCCATACGGTATTTCGGCAATGCCTCCGAACCTGTCCGGGCGCAATCCCTGGAGCGTTTCACTGAGGCGTACGCCCCTCACGGTTTCCGGCATACCGCCCACTCGCCCTGCTGGGGTCTGGCCGAGGCCACTCTGATCGTGACCGGGATCAGCGCGGAGGCCGAGCCGGTGGTGAGCAGCTTCGACCGTACGGCACTGGCCGCCGGCCGCGTCGAACCGTGCGCCGACACCGACCCGGTGGCCCGCCCTCTCGTGGGATGTGGCGAGGCCTTCCAGGGGCAGGACGTCCGCGTCGTTCATCCCGCCACGGGGCAGGAGGTACCCGTCGGCGAGGTGGGCGAACTGCTGGTCCGCGGCGGCAATGTGTGCCATGGGTACTGGCAGCGCGCGGACAGCGACGAGACGTTCCGCAACGTCCTGGACGGCGGAGCCCACTGGCTGCGCACAGGCGACCTCGGCTTCTTCCACAACACCGAACTGTTCATCGCCGGCCGGGCGAAGGACATCGTCATCGTCGACGGCCGCAACCATCACGCCATCGACATCGAGGTGACGGTCGAGCAGGTCAGTCCTGCGGTGCGGCGGGGGCATGTCGCCGCCTTCCCGGTCGAGACGGGGGAGCGTGAACTGGCCGTCGTGGTGGTCGAGTTGCGTCCGGATGCCACCGTCGACCCGGACGATCTGCGCACCGCGATCCGCGCCGCTGTGGCGGACGCGCACGACATTGATCTGCACGACGTCGCCCTCGTCACCCGCGGCACCATTCCCAAGACGTCCAGTGGCAAGTTGCGTCGCCGTGTCTGCCGGGACATGTACACCGGCGGGGAGCTCGCAGCACAGATCGTGGCAGCCGATCGGACGCCTTCATGACGGAGCTACGCCAGTGGCTGATGGAGCGGCTCGCCCGGCTGTGCGCCATCAAGGCCGACCGGATCGATGTCGACCGGCCGTTTCGGGAGTACGGACTGACGTCGAGGAACGCTGTCGCCCTGTCCGGCCAACTGGCACAGTTCCTCGGCAGGCCCGTCGCCCCGACGATCATCTGGGAACACCCGACGGTACGTCGGCTGACCGACCACCTGGACGGCACCGCGCGGCCTGCGCCGAAGCTCCGGCACGGCGAAGCAGCCACCACTGCCCGCCCCGGCGAGACTGTCGATCGTGCTCTCGCCGTGGTCGGTATCGGCTGTCGGCTGCCGGGCGGGATCTCCACACCTGACGGGCTCTGGGAGTTCCTCCGAGCCGGTGGTGACGCAGTACGTCGGGTACCGGAGGACCGATGGGAGGCATACCGCCTGGCGTCCCCGGCGCACGCCACGGTACTCGACCGCACTACCCAAGTCGGCGGCTTCCTCGACGACATCGAGGGATTCGACGCGGAGTTCTTCGGCATTTCTCCCGCGGAGTCCGCCGAGATGGACCCGCAGCAGCGGATGTTTCTGGAAGTCGCCTGGGAGTCCCTGGAACATGCGGGGATCCCCGTGGACACCCTGGCGGGCAGCCGCACGGGGGTGTTCGTCGGCGCCAGCGGGGACGACTTCGCGCGTCGACGCATGGAGGACCTTCAGGGCATCAACGGCTGGTCGCTACCGGGCACGACCCTCAGCGTGATCGCCAACAGGCTGTCCTACGTTCTTGACCTGAGCGGCCCGAGCCTCACCGTGGACACCGCCTGCTCGTCCTCGCTCGTCGCTCTGCACCTGGCGGCCCAGAGCCTGCTCACGGGCGAGAGTGAACTCGCGATCGTCGGTGGCGTCAACGTGCTGCTCTCGCCCGGTGGAACGGTGTACGCCGACCAGGCGTCGGCGTCCTCACCCACCGGACGCTGCCGTCCGTTCGACGCGGACGCGGACGGAATCGTACGCGGCGAAGGCTGCGTGAGTGTCGTACTCAAACGGTACGGCGACGCGGTGCGGGACGGCGACCGGGTGCTGTCCCTGGTACGCGCCACCGCCATGAACCAGGACGGCCGGTCGAACGGGCTGACAGCGCCCAGCCCCGCAGCGCAAGAAGCTTTGCTCGCTCAGGTGTACGCCAGTGCCGGCATCCCGTCGGCCGCGGTGGCCTATGTGGAGGCGCACGGCACCGGCACGCGCCTCGGCGACCCCATCGAAGCCGGCGCCCTGGGAAACGTCCTGGGGCGTGATCGGCCGCAAACCGCCCCCTTGCTGATCGGATCGGTCAAATCCAACCTCGGCCATCTCGAGGCCGCCGCCGGTCTCGTGGGTCTGGTGAAGAACGTCCTGGCACTCCACCGCGGACAGATTCCGCCCACCCTCCACTACACGCGGCCCAATCCCGCCATCGCACTGTCTGCCCTGGGTATGGAAGTGGTCTCCCAGCTGACCGAATGGCCCGCGGGTGACGGCGAACGCGTGGCCGGTATCAGTTCCTTCGGCATCGGCGGGACCAACGCGCACGCCGTTCTCTCCGACCTGCCCCGACCCGTACGCCCGTGACTGCGAGGTGTTCATGAAGTTCGGACTGCTTTCCGTCATCACCGACTTCTCCATCGACCCGAGAGAACTCGGACGCCAGGCGGAGGAGCGCGGCTTCGACTCCCTCTTCGTACCGGAGCACACGCACATGCCCGTACACATCGAAAGCCGGCGGCCGGACGGCGGACCGGTCGTCCCCGAAGCGATGCAGGGCCTCGACCCCTTCACGGCGCTGTCCGCGATCGCCGCCTCGACCTCCCGACTGCCAGTTCCGCGTAGTCGACCTCGGCTCCGGACGAGCGCCAGCGCCCGACGAGGGCCATGGTGCGGATTGAGTCGAGCCCGTGCGAGATCAGGTTGTCCGTCTCCGCCACGGCGTCCGGCGGCAGGCCGAGCACTTCGGACACGGCCTCGCGGATCTGGCGTTCCACAGCGGGTGCGGCGTGTGTCATCGCTGTCCTCTCTCCGGGACCTCGCCCACTGATTTAGCGGCGATTTTCTAATGGCGAGCGCGGGAAATTTATGGGATTCATGCCGTTGTCCTTGGAGTCACTCATGCCGACTCAACGTAAAACACCATGTGCGTCTCGGGGAAGGGAGGTACTCGAAGGAGTAGTACCCGGCAGGGGTATGTCGTAAGTGACCGGTTAATACTCTCAAGTCCGCCCAAAATGGAGCCAAACTTGGCTTTCACTTTACTGATTCATTGCCATTCATTTATTGACTTGGCTCTTTTGAGGAGACAGATTCTTTACGGTTCAGTAAGAGTTCGTGGATCCCTGAAAATCTCGATTTGAGGGGTGTTAATCCTGTGGACATGGTTTCGTGGCCCGCCGAATTCGTCGAACGGTATCGTCGTGCCGGCTACTGGAGGGGACGACCGCTGGGCGACCTGTTGCGCGACGGAGCGCGAGAGCACCCCGATGCCACCGCGCTGCTCTGCGGTGACCTGTTGTGGAGCTACGCCGAACTCGACGAGCGGAGCGACCGGCTCGCCGCCGGACTGGCCGAACTGGGCATCCGCGCCGGGGACCGGGTGGTCGTCCAACTTCCCAATGTCCCCGAGATGTTGCCGCTGCTCTTCGCCCTGTTCCGCCTGGGCGCTCTCCCCGTGCTGGGGCTGTCCGCCTACCGCAGCAGCGAAGCCGTTCACCTGTGCCTGAGCACCGATGCCGTCGCCTACATCATTCCCGACACGGATCCGGACACCGGCTTCGACTACCGCGGGCTCGCCGACGAAGTGCGCGCGAAGGCACCCTCACTGCGCCACGTGCTGGTCGCCGGGGACCCGGGGGCGCACACTCCCTTGCACGAGATCGACGCCGCCCCACGGCCATGGCCCGCGCCCCGGGCGAGCGACCCGGCATTGCTGCTGGTCTCCGGCGGCACCACGGGGCTGCCCAAGTTGATCCCGCGCACCCACGACGACTACTTCTACAACCTCCGCGCCAGCGCCGAGGCCTGCGGGCTGGACGAGAACAGTGTCTACCTCGCGGTGCTGCCCATGGGTCACAACTTTCCGCTCGCCTGCCCCGGCGTCCTCGGGGTGCTCCACGTCGGCGGCGCAGTCGCCCTGTGCCCGTCACCCAGCCCCGAGGTCGCGTTCGCCGCCATCGAACGGTTCAAGGCGACGGTCACCGCGGTCGTGCCACCCCTGGCCGCTCTGTGGTCCCAGGCCGTCCAATGGAATACCGCCGACATCACCAGCCTCGAGCTCCTCCAGGTGGGCGGTGCCCGGCTCTCCCCGGACACGGCCCGGCTCATCGGCCCGGCCCTCGGCTGCGAACTCCAGCAAGTGTTCGGCATGGCGGAGGGCCTGCTCAGCTATACCCGCCGGGGCGACGACGCGGAGACCGTTGCGACAACTCAAGGCCTCCCGCTCTGCCCCGACGACGAGATACGGATCGTGGACGAGGCGGACCGAGACGTCCCGCCCGGCGCCGTCGGCAACCTGATCACCCGAGGTCCGTACACGCTACGCGGCTACTACCGTGCGCCCACACACAACCTCCGGGCCTTCACCTCGGATGGCTTCTACCGCACCGGCGATCTGGTGAGGCTCACTCCGGAAGGTCGACTCGTCGTCGAGGGCCGGGAGAAGGACCTCGTGAACCGAGGCGGAGACAAGGTCTCCGCGGACGAGTTGCAGAACCATCTGCGGGCTCACCCGGCGGTCCTCGACGCCGCCGTGGTGCCTGTTCCCGACTCGTATCTCGGCGAGCGAACCTGTGCCTGCCTGCTCCTGCGCGAAGGATACGACGACGTGCCCGACATGGCCGCCTTCCTGCACGACCGAGGGCTGGCGGCGTACAAGATCCCCGACGTGGTGAGGATCTGCGACTCCTTTCCTCTGACCAGCGTGGGCAAGGTCGACAAACGCGAACTTGCCCGGTCCGTCGCGCCCGACCCCGGTGCGACGGCAGCGGACCTCCGCGCCCGGTGACCCCAGGGCGGATCCCCGTTCCCGGTGCCTCTGGGATGCGTCTCCGCTCCGGCGATCCCGGGACGGGGCCCAGAGGGAACCCGCCCGTCGGAGTGTTCCGGTCCGACCAGATGACCTTCAACCTTGAGGACACCCATGGCCGAACGGCAGCGCTACTTCGAATTCACCGTGCCGGTTCAGGGCGACCCGATGCTCCACGCCACCCGCCTCGCCCGCCGCGGACCGTACGAGCAGTACGTGGTGTACGAACGACAGGGCGCCTGGTGCTACGCGGGGGGGCGCTGAAGCCGAACTCACCGTCTTCCGCGACGTCATCGACTTCAGGGCAGGGACGGAACGCTCCTCCGTGCCGTGCGCGCACGAACCGCTGCGGCAAGTGCACCAGCTGCTCGGCAGCCTGCCGCTCGACGGCTGGCGCGCATACGGCTGGGCGTCGTTCGAGCTCTCATACGCGCTCGCCGACCGAGCAGACGAAGAGGTCCCATCGGGCGGGGATGCCTTACTGCATCTCGTGGTACCCGCGGTAGAGGTGCGCCTCCGCTCAGGCGAAGCACTGATCCGATGTACCGACCCCGCGATGGCGGACAAGGTCCGCAGCCTCCTGGCCGACGCAGACTCCGACCCAGTGCCCGCGCCTGCGTTCTCCGCGGACATCTCCGCCGGCGGACGCGAGCCGTACCAGACGGCGGTGTCCGCCGCGGTGTCGGCCATCCGCAGCGGCGAACTGCACAAGGTCATCCTCTCCCGGACCGTCGAGGTGGAGCAGGAAATAGATCTGGTCGGCACGTATGTGACGGGCCGGCGGGCCAACAACCCGGCCCGCTCCTTCCTGTTGCGTCTCGGCGGCATCGAAGCCGCCGGGTTCAGTCCGGAAACCGTCGTGGAGGTCGCCGCCGACGGAACCGTCTCCACCCAACCGCTCGCCGGCACCCGCGCCCTCACCGGGGACGCGCCCCAGGATGCACAACTACGGATCGAACTGCTCGCAGACGCAAAGGAGGTGTACGAGCACGCCATATCGGTTCAGGTGGCCTGGAACGAGATGACCGCGGTATGCGCCCCCGGGTCGGTACGGGTTGAAGAGCTGATGGACGTGAAGCAGCGCGGCAGTGTCCAGCACATCGCCTCGCGTGTCACCGGTCGCCTCGCCGAGCGCACCGAGGGACCCTGGCCGGCCCTGGCCGCCGTCTTCCCGGCCGTCACCGCGTCCGGCGTGCCCAAATCGGCCGCGTACGACCTGATCCGCCGTCATGAGCCTGAACTCCGAGGTCTGTACAGCGGCGCGGTCCTGATGGTCAGCAGCGAGGGTGATCTGGACGCCGCCCTGGTGCTGCGCACCGTGTACCGGAGCCGGGGGCGTACGTGGCTTCGGGCCGGGGCCGGCATCGTCGGCGAATCCCGCCCCGAGCGTGAATTCGAGGAGACCTGCGAGAAGCTCCGGAGCGTCTCCCGGCATCTCGTCCCGGCGCACGATTCGGCGACCGCGGAGTGTCAGGCCAAGGTCAGCAGTTCTGGATGAGAAAGGGCCGGTGACGTACCCTCCACCCATGCCTACGACTCCCAGCCGCAACGCGCAGTACGGCGGCGCGGCGCGGACGGCTTCCGGTGCATCCGGTGGGGCGCCACGGCGGCGCGCCGACGCTGAGCGCAGCATCGGCTCGATCGTCGCCGCCGGGCTCGAGTGCTTCCGCGAGGACCCGAACGCCAGCATGACAGCCGTCGCTCGCGCCGCAGGAGTCAGCCGGGTGACGCTGTACGCCCATTTCCCGTCGCGTGAGGAGCTGTTCGAGGCAGTCCTGGCCTACTCGGTGAGCGAGGCGGACAAGGCCCTCGAAGCACAAGAGCTGGACAGCGGACCCGCCGACGAGAGCATGGTCCGGATGGTGCGTTCCTGCTGGAGGATCCTGGCTCAGCACTCCTTTCTGGTGACCGCCTCCGAAGGGCTCGTCGGAGAGCCGCGCCGGCGCCGGCAGCACCGCAAGGTGCTGGACCGGGTCGACCGGCTCATCGCCCGAGGCCAGGAGGAAGGCGTCTTCCGCACCGACCTTCCCCGTCCCTGGCTGGTCACCGTCTTCTACAGTCTGCTGCACGCCGCGGCCGGGGAGACCGGGGCGCGGCGACTCAAGGCCGGGGAGGCCGCATCCACGCTGGAGCTCACCCTGCTCGCCATGCTCAAAAAGCCCGAGCCCCACTAAGAACCGGAGTCCGGGAGGGCACCGGGCTCGTCGCCGTCGCTATGATCGCAGCGCGTGCTGGGGAGGACGGGCGATGTGGAACCTGGGAAGTCTCGAGGCTGAAGTGATGGACCGGATCTGGTCCAACGAGGAACCGGTCACGGTCCGAGACGTGGCGGGGGAGATCAACTCCGCCAGGGCACAACCGCTCGCGTACACCACGGTCATGACCACGATGTACAAGCTGTTCCGCAAGGGCTGGCTGGAGCGCAGCAAGTCCGGCAAGCAGTACTTCTACGCACCCGTCGAGGCTCGGGACGCCTGCGTCGCCCGTCTCATGACGCAGGTGCTCGGAAAGAGCGCCGATCAGGAGGTCGCGCTCCTCCACTTCGTCGAAGGACTCGGCTCGGAGGGATCGACAGCGCTCCGCTCCGCCCTGCACCGGCTCCCCGCCGAAGACGACTCCGACGCATGATCCGCCTCACGCTGCTGGCCGGCTATTTGGTGGTGTGCGCGACCTGGGTTCCGTGGATGCTGTCCCGGGCCGTATGGGTCTCGCGTTTCCCTCGTGCGGCCATAGCGCTCTGGGCGGGCTTGGTGGTGGCGGTTTCGGCCGGAGCGGTGGCATTCGGAGCGATGACCGCGCGACACGTGCGGTGGCACGCCGCCGACCTCGTCTGGGGCTGGACACGGCTCCTTGACGCCTTGGGGGGACACCTGGCGGTCATCCTGTGCGTGGCGGGTGCGTTGAGCGCCGCGGTGGTCGTCCTGCGCGGGGTCATCGTCGGCACGGGCTCGCTCTGGCACCTGCGCAAGGGATGGCGCGATCACGTGGACGCACTTGACCTGCTGGCCCGTCCGCTGGAGGACCTGCCCGCAGTGGTCCTGGAGCACACGGTGCCGGCCGCCTACTGCGTACCGACCAAGGGAGGGCGCGTGGTACTCACCTCCGGTGCACTGCGACGGCTTCCGCCCGGCACGGTGGCCGCAGTCATGGCCCATGAGCAGGCGCACCTGCGTGGTCGGCATCACCTGATGGCGGCTCTGGCGGCTTCGCTCGCCCGAGCGTTCCCCTACGTGCCGTTGTTCCGCCTGGTCCGCCCTGCCATGACCCGGCTCATCGAACTGGCCGCGGACGACCATGCGTCCCGACGTTGCCGTACGGAGTCGGTGGCCACGGCTCTGTCCGTCCTGGTCGCGATGCCGCTCGGCGCGGGGGCGTTGCAGGCGGGCGCCGAAGGGGACGGCGAACGTATCCGCCGATTGCACCGAACTCCCGCGAGTGGGCGACGACAGTCCGTGGCGGCCGTGGGTGGCTTTCTGGCCACGGTTGCTTCGTCGGCCCTGGTCGCGACCTGGGCGTGGGCGGGCGGGTGGTGATGCCGACTGTTCCGTGGGACGGAACCTCGGTTGTAGGCCGGAAGGCCCGCGTTACGCCTCACGGGCAGAGGACTCGATGGCCCGGACGAGCATGGCGATCTCGTCGTCGAAGACCTGCCGGGACGTGACCTCGCGCAGATAGGGACCGGCGGCGCGGAGGCGCGGATACTCGCCGACCTGCTTGGCCAGAACCAGCAGGCTGGCGGTGCGGTGGTGATCCATGGGATCGCCGAGCAGTTCACGGTGGAGCCGTCCGAGGACCAGGTCGATGAAGAGCACGTAGTGGCGGGCCGCCTGGCGTTCGTCGAGTCCGGCGTCGGCGAGGACGTCCAGCACGGTCTCGATCAGCCGTAGCGCGCCGGGTCCGTGGTTGGCACGGGTCATGAGGATGTCGACGAGACCGGGATAGGCGGCCAGTTCGCGGCGCATGCCGTCGGCGAGCCGCTGCAGCCGCTCCTGCCAAGGGCCTTCGTCGATGTCCGGCGGCACGACATCGTGTTCCGCGATGGCGTTCATCACGAGATCGATCAGCCCGTTCTTGTCCGGCACGTGCCGGTACAGCGCCATACGCGAGGCACCGAGGTCGGACGCGAGCCGCCGGATCGTCAGCGCATGCATGCCTTCATTGCGCGCGATCTCCAGAGCGGCGGCCACGATCTGTGCACGGCTCAGACTTCCCCAGGCGCGGCGGCCTGAAGATGTGCCTGCTGCTTCGGGGGCTTCGTCACAGGCAGAACCCATGCGGAGAACCGTACTTGAGTATCTTGCGGACGCTTGTCCGCAAGATTTAGGGTTGCCTAACCTGATGTCAAGTCAGAGGAGAGATCCATGTCCGTCGAATGGTCGGGCTGGCCTTTGTTGGAGATCGGCGTCGCCGAATTGCCGCACGCCGAGGCCCGCTCGCTCGTGGTAAGCACCCTGAGTGCGGCGCTCGAGCGAGGTGAACCGTTTGCCGCCCTGGTGCAGATGCCGCCCGGTGCTCCGCGCGGTGGAGGCGCTCCGGATGCGGTCCAGCAGGTCCGTTCTCTGCGGGAACTGCGCCCCGGACTGGCTGAACGCTGTCGTGGTCTGGCGTTCGTACTGTCCGCCGAGGAGCAGGCTCGGCACTCCAAGGTGATCCAGTCCGGCACAACGGTGTGGGGCTGTCCGACGACAGCCGTCGACGGCCCGAAGACGGCCCGAGCCTGGCTCCACGACTGCCTCGCCAAGGATGTCCTCTGATGTGGGTCATCGCAGGGCTTACCGCCCTTGTCCTCGCCGTCCGTCGCAGGGTCAGGGCTCGTGCGGACCGTCGAAATGGAGCGTCGTCTCTCCCTCATGCCCGGCCTTAAGACGTCGCCGGATTTTCTGCGCCCGTTGGCGCCGCCCGCCCAGCAATGTCCAGACGCGCCAGGGCACCCTCTTGCTTTCAGGGTGTCCTGGGCGGGCATTGATCAGGACGCTGGTCAGTGGTAAGCGTGGACGACGGCGTGGCCCTTGCCGCGGCCGATCATCCACTTGTTCACAGGCGTGGTGATCAAGAACGCGATTCCGAACCCGCCCAGCAGTGCCGACCAGAACAACCCGTCGGAAAGGTGGGCGTCCATCGCGCCCGGGGTGAGGGCGATGATGGCATTGTCGACCAGCTCCATCACGGCGATGGAAACGGTATCGGCGGCGAGTGCCACCTTGATCGCAGTCTTGAAGCCCAGTCCGGCCCGACGCACGGCGAACAGTGTGAACGAATAGCCGAACAGGAACGCGAGCGCGATCGCGAGGATCATGGTCGGCACATTGCCCCAGCCCAGGGCAGTACCAATGACCATGCCGAGGATCTCGCCGATGGCGCACCCGGTCAGGCAATGCAGCGTCGCCTTCGCGGCCATTGCCCAGGACACTCCACCGTGCCCTCTGCGGACCATCTCATGGTCGCCGTGAGTGTCATGCCCCCCGTTGGCGGCCTGGTCGTGCCCGCCGCTGGTCTGGTGAGCGTCGTGGTCCATGATCTTCATCCCCATTCCCGTTGGTCGTGGCCCGTCCCCGAGCTACGGCCACAGATTATATACCCCTAGGGGGTATATAGCCAAGAGGGTTGTCCCGCGCGGCGGATCCCCCTGGAGCACTGCGGCCATCGTGCTCGCTGTAGGCGCTGACTCCGACCGGGCCACCGGGGTGGGCCGGTGCTTGGACGGGTGACCGCTTCGAGGGACCTGTCTCGTTCCTCGTCGGAGAGGTCGATTGCGCTCCCACGGACGTCCATGACCGCTCCCTTCGCCGCGGTGCCCACAGCCGCCGTCGCGTCGGTCGCCGCCGGGTGGACGGTGGTGCTCGAGATGGCCTGCGGCCGGAACTCCGTGCAGGCCCGCGAAGAACGGATGCGAGGGATCGCTGGGCAGCAGTCGGGTGATCGGAGCGGCGAACGGCTCTCCCGACCTTGTGTGCAGCACCGCATGCTGGCGGGGCCGAGCTCGATCTGGAGGATCGCGCCGGATCGGTACTTGTTGACCTCGATCTCCGCCTTCCGGATGCCGACGGGACCGCAGTGATTTTTCCCTCCATGCTCCCCCGCTCGGACGCCCCGGTTCGCACACGTACTCGGCGATAGGCGGCTGGACGTGCGCGGCCGCCGATGGTTTGGGCCGACGGCATCGGTATGTGGAGGTGCGTCGGCAGTCTCCACGCTTCGGTCCCACCAGCCAGTCGCCCTGCCGGCGCATGAAGGCGCGCAGGGGGACGCGTGGGAAGGCCGTGTCCCTGAGTGTCCCTTCCCGGTGTGGTGCGCCTTGGGCCGTGAGGCAGCCGCGATGCGCCCCAGGCCAGTTGCCATCGATACGGGTAGGGGGTATACAGGACCCCGTGATACCCCCTCCGGGTATCTGGCTACCAATCGGCTCCGAGGGGGAACCCATGTCGTGCTGCAGCTCTGACGGCCACTGCTCCACCGACCAGACCGCGGGCGAGCAGGCTGGAGGGATCACGACCGTGTACTCGGTCACCGGGATGACCTGCGACCACTGCGAGCAGTCCGTCAGCTCGGCCATATCCGCGCTCGACGGCGTGACTGGTGTGAAGGTCGACGTCAAGACCGGCCTGGTCACTGTGGTGTCCGACGCCGAGCTCGACGATGCCCTCGTCCGCGAGACGGTCGACGAGGCCGGCTACGAGGTGGCCGGCGGCGCCGCGACTCACGCGCACTGACCCCGCACACCGGGCGCGAGGGGCCGCCAACCGGCGGCCCTCATGGCGGATCTGATAAACGCCGCATGACCCGAGCCAAGGGGGGCTGTCATGACGACCGCGACGGGTGGCGCAACCGAGGTCGAACTGGCCATCGGCGGGATGACCTGCTCCTCGTGCGCGGCCCGCATCGAGAAGAAGCTCAACCGCATGGACGGCGTTGAGGCCACGGTCAACTACGCCACCGAGAAAGCCAAGGTCGCCTTCTTCGGTGAGGTCACGGTCGTGCTGGACAAGACCGGAACTGTTACCACCGGTAAGATGACGCTCCTCGACGTCCACGTCGCCGACGGCCAGGAGAAGAACGAGGTGCTGTGGCTCGCCGGAGCGCTGGAGGACGCATCCGAACACCCCATCGCCCAGGCCGTCGCCACCGGCGCCGCCGAGCGCGTGGGCACCCGGCCCGTCCCGAAAGACTTCGCCAACATCCCCGGCCTCGGCGTCCAGGGCGTTGTCGATGGCCGCGCCGTCCTCGTCGGCCGCGAGAAGTTGCTCGGCGACTGGGCGATGGCGTTGCCCTCCGGCCTGGTCGCGGCCGAGTCCAAGGGCCGTACGGCGATCGCCGTGGCCTGGGATGGCGAGGCCCGAGCCGTCCTGGAGGTCGCCGACGTGGTCAAGCCGACCAGCGCCGAGGCGATCCGCCGACTGCGCTACCTCGGTCTGACCCCGGTACTCCTGACCGGCGGCAACGAGGCCGTAGCGCAGGCGGTGGCCGCCGAGGTCGGCATCGGCCAAGTGATAGCCGAGGTCATGCCGGAGGACATGGCCGACGTCGTCAAGAAGCTCCAGGAGAAGGGCCGGTTGGCCGTGATGGTGGGCGGCGGGGTCAACGACGCCGCAGCCCTCGCCCAGGTCGACCTCGGTCTGGCCATGGACACCGGCACCGACGCGGCCATCGAGGCTGGCAACCTGACGCTCGCGCGCGGCGATCTGCGGGTCGCGGCTGACGCCATTCGGATCTCCCGCTGCACCCTGGCCACCATCAGGGCAACCTCTTCTGGGCCTTCGGCTACAACGTCGCCGCCATGGCCTTCTCGTCCGTGTTCGTCGTCGGGGACTCGCTGAGACTGCGCCGATTCCAGGCAATCTCCTGAGTGCCCGATCGCAGGCCTGGCACCGATCGGCGGGTTTCGGGCCTGCAACGGTTCTACGATGAACTGCCTCTGCTGCCGGACTGGAGAAACCTCAGGCGGCGGCTCGGGTACGTTGAAGCGGAGCTTTTGAACAGCCTGCGCAGACGGAGGTATCCGGTGGCAGCGCGGGGGAGCGGCGACGAGTTCGACAGGACCAGACTGGTCACGTGTGCCACGGCCATGGCCGTCGGCGAAATCACCCAACAGTAAAGGCGTGCTGGTGCGCGAACAGATGCAGAGCCGAGCCTGGCTGCACGAGCCGGTCCGCAACCGCGAGGACTGTCCCGCGGCTGTCGGACACGGTCCTTTGCGGACCGCGGGGAGGGGCGGCGCCGCATGACCGCAGCCCCCGCACTCATCGGCTACGCGGCCGCCGTTGGTGTCGCAGCTCCGCGTCTCCTTCTCCGCAGCACGTGGACGCACCGTTCACCTGCCCTTGCCGTCGCGACGTGGCATGCGCTGACCGTGTCCTTCACCCTGGCGGTTGCGCTGGCTGCCTACCACTTCGCCGTGCCGACGGAGCACCTCCACGCAGGTGTGGTCGGCATCCTCCACACCTGTGGACTGGCTCTCGGCACCGGCAGCACACCCAATCCGGACACAGTGGATGCTCTGGCGATCGCCCTGCCCGTCTTGCTGATGGCGCTCCTGCTTGGGTCCTTCGCCTACCAAGTGGTACGCGCGCGTCGGGCACGCTCGCGCCACCTGTACATTCTGGACGTCGTCGGCCGCCGCTCGACCTCACTGCGCGCCACCGTCCTGGAACACGACCTGCCCGCCGCCTACTGCCTGCCCGGCCTGAACCCCCGCGTAGTCGTCAGCCGAGGTGCCCTGCGTCTGCTCTCCGACGACCAGCTCGACGCCGTACTGGAACACGAGCGGGCTCACATCGCGGGCCGCCACCACTTGGCCATGGCCACCGTGGAGGCGTTCGCGTGGGTGTTCTGGTGGCTGCCGCTGGGGCGGCACGCGCGGGAGCAGACCGCGGTGCTCCTGGAGATGAGCGCCGATGACCGTGCCCTGCGCTGCCAGCCACGCGAGGTTCTCGCCACGGCCCTATACGAGATGGCCGCCGCGAAGGCGCCTCGGGGCGCCTTCTCCATCGGTGGCCCCGCCGCCCTGGCACGGCTCCAGCGCGTGCTCGCTCCGCCGCGGCGCCCGCATCCGTTGCTGTCCGTCTCGATGGCGGCCGCAGCCGTGACCGTGCCACTGATCCCCTTGCTCGTCGGCTGCACTCCGAGCATCGGATAGATCCGCCGGTATCCGCGCCGTCCATCTCGATGGTGGCCCGCTGCGTGCTGCCCGCCCGCCTGCCCTGCGCGCGGTAGTGAATCGGGACGTGATCTGAAGCGCCCTGATACGCCGCCCCGGAGTCCCGTCCGCGTGTCTGCACCGCAGGCGGCGTATCCGACCGGCCGCAGACGGTCACTCCCACTGTGGCCGTGCGGGCCTGCATGCGGAACATCGAGCACCCGAAATCCATCGGTCCCGTGAACGGTCACCAAGTCGGCTACGTACTAAGGACATCAGTAGTTGACCGTCGGAGGACTCGAAGGCTGCCGTGCCGCGAGTCGGTGTTCGGCCGAGCCCGCTCGTCAGCCGGCCGATGCGGAAGGGTGATGATGGGAAGTCTGTCTCTGAGCTGGTCGGTTGCGCTGATCGCCGGCCTGGTAGCCGCAGTCAGTATGGTTCGGGTGCTTACCACCAGGGGCGGAGTGAGGTTCGCTGCGGGCGGCGATCTACTGATGGGCGTGTGTATGGCGGCTATGGCGTTGCCCGCGACCGCGGCCTGGTACGCCGGGTACGGCATGTGGTGGGCAGCGGTGTTCGCCCTTCTTGGTCTGGGCGGTGTGGTGATGGCGGTACGTCACACGAAGGAATCCGGCTGGGGCTACGGCCGCCACTGGGTACACCTCATCGTCGGCAGCGTCGGCATGGTGATCATGACGCTGGCCATGACGAGCACCTCCTCGGGGCCGGTACTCGCCCTGGGAACCTCCATGGCGGACATGCCGGGTATGGAGCACATGGCCGGCATGGAGAACACGACGGCAGACATGGAACACATAGGCGGTATGGAGGGCATGGCGGGAATGGAGATGCCGGGCATGGCCGCCGCCGCTGCCGGCAGCGACACGCCAGATGCTCCTGCTTCCACCTCTGTATGGCGGTTCGTTGTCGGGGCGCTCGCGGTGTACTTCCTTCTGTCGATCGGTGCGTCTGTGTGGGCGCGGGTCCGCGGCACCGATCGGATAGCATCCGCGGCAGGCCGGGAAGCAGGCCGTCGCAGGGCCTGGGTTCACTGGGCGCTCGCGATGCCGGACACCGTGGTCGTCTTCGTCGCTTCCCTGACCATCTCCGTGTGGGACAAAGCCCGCACCGCCCGTGGGCGCGGCGCCGGCAACAGCGGCCACGGACGGCGTCGCCGGCTCGGTGCTGCGCCGGACGCGGCCTTGGCCGCACACATTGGCATGGGAGGAGCCATGTCGTCGATGATGCTGATGATGGTTGCCTGACCGTCCGCGCGGGCGATGCCCGTATCTGCACCGGAGGGACGCCTCCGCGACCGCCGACACCACATCGCGGCCTTGCTCCACCAGCCCCAGTGCGTCGCGGTCGGCGGCATTTCTCACGAATCGACTCCGTGAATGCGGCTGGCGCAAGCCTTGCGCAACCAGAGCTGGGTAGCCATCGGACGCAGCGTCGTCCGCCGTAATTCCGGAAGATCTCCACGAGTGCGTACTGATAGGTGGCCCAGGAGCGGACGTGCGGTGATTCCCAACCAGGTCAGACAAGCCGGGTGGCGTCCTCGCCGCCTCCACCACAGCCTCGTACGACCGAATGCCTTCGGATAGTCGCACCGACGAGTGCCGGTACCGGAGGCTGTGCGGGGAGTGGACCGGCATGCCTTCGGACGAACCGCACCCGTCAGATGACATCGCGGCCTTCTCTCCGGCGGGCGTAGTCGCGTACCACTTGCTGTCGTTGGCCTGGCCGTTCATCTCCCCGGCCTTCGCATCGCCCATGTAGCGGTACAGCGGTCGGCCGACGAGAGTGAGCTGCTTCATGCCGTCCGAGCGGTCCACTGAACCGACGAGGTTCTTCTTTGCGTCCATCGCCTGGACGGAATCCTCCGCCATGACCGGCATCCAGGTCTTCGTGCAGTCACCGGCGCACATGGACTCGGACGGGGACGCCTGGTCCATCTCGTAGCGGTAGAGGGTCATCCCTTTGTCGTCGGTGAGGAAGGTGCCCATGCCCTCCACCTCCTTGGTCATCAGCGTCGAGGTGGTGGCCATGCCCATGCTGTCCGCATCACCGCTGCCGGTCGGGGCGGAAGACGCGGAGGCAGAAGCCTCTGCGGCATCGTGGTTCGTGTCGGAGGCGCTGTCTTCGGAGCTGCCGCACGCTGTCAGTGAGAGTGCGGCGGCGACGTCTGCGTCTGCGGCCAGGACAACACGGTGGTGGATCACGGTGGGTCCCTTCACTGATCCCTATGTCTACTTACCCCCTTAGTGAGTCGGGTCGCTGCGGACCGTTCAGGCCGCGGGTGTTTCACATGACGAAGCTCTGCCTGTCGACACTTGGTCGGCGGACAGAGCTCTCTTCGGGTGCGCGGACGTCAGGCGAGTGCGCTGCCCTTCTTCCATGTCTCCCAGCCGACGTTCCAGGCGCCGTAGCCGTTGTTCACGTTCATGGTGTCAGTGGACTTGACGACGATGACGGGATCGCCGTAGTTCACCTGGTCGTAGAACCACTTGGCGTTGGTGGTGCTCAGGCCGATGCAGCCGTGGCTGGCGTTGGCCTTGCCGAACTTGCCGTCGTTCCACGGGGCGGCGTGGGCGTAGGTGCCCGAGGGGGTGAGCTGGACGTCCCACTTGACGGCGCCGAGGTCGTACGCCTCGGGGCCGAAGATGCCGACCGTGGCGGAGTTCATCCGGATCGTCGGAACCTTGCTGAGTACCACCATGGTGCCGTTCCAGGTCTCGAAGGTCTTCTTACCCGTGGAGACCGGGAGCGTCTTGATGACCTTGCCGTTCTCGGCCACGGTCATCGTCTTCTTGACCACGTCCACCGTGCTGACGACCGACTTGCCGATGGTGAAGTCGACCTCGCGCTTCTGGGTGCCGATCAGCTCGCCGTTCTTTACACCGACCAGGTCCAACCGCAGCTTCACCTTGGTGCCGGGCTTCCAGTACTCCTTGGGCCGGAAGTCGACCCGGTCCTTGCCGTCCCGGTCCTTCATCCAGCTCCACACGCCCTCGACGGCCGGGGCGGAGGTCACCTTCAGCTTGCGCTCTACCCTCGCCTTGTCGTGGATCTCCTTGTTGAAGACGATCGATACCGGAAGGGCGACGCCGACGGTGGCGCCCTTGTCGACGTTGTAGGTGCCGACGAAGATCTCGTCCTTGCTCAGCGTTGTGAAGCTGCTGGTGCGGGTCTTCTTCTCGCCGTCGGAGGCGGCGAGTTGGGCCTTGAGGGTGTAGGTGGTGCCGTACCCGGTGGCATGGGACGAGATCCAGGAGGTGCCGTCGGAGGACAGCGCGCCGTCGAGTGCCTTGCCGTCACCGGCGGTGACCGTGACCGATGCCAGCCTCCCGTCGCTCGCCTTTACTGTGAGCGGCTCGCCGGGTATGACGTCCTTGGTCTCCGTGGCGGGAGAAACCGTGACTGCAGCCGACCCGTTCTTGCCGGAATCCCCGTCCACTTCTGCACCCGGCTTCGAATCCGGGGCCGGCGATTCCTTCGAGGTCCCACCGTCGGACGACTGCAGGCGGCCAGAGTCACGATTCCGGCCAAGGCGAGTGCGGCGAAACCCAGCCGCCTGCGCCGAGGCCGTTGCTCTGCGTGCTCCTTGTGCCACCGTCGGCTGTCTTGCACAGTCGTCGTCCATCCCAAATACAGCTAAGTAACTTAGTAGACTAAGGTCGACCTTGTTCTGTTCCCGCTGGTTGGGGGCTCGTGGTTCACAGGGCTCGCGCGGGGTCAACGCGGCTGTGCGTTGTGGCCCGCAAGCTCAAGAGGCGTGTATTACTACGAAGCATATTCGTAGCCCACGATGGCATTTCACCGTTGATCGGACAGGCGACCCTCCCTCGTGTCGCTTGTCCGATCGATGGCTTCGCGTGCCGGTCCGCCTCCTGTGAATCGGGTTAGAGGGTGTGCGCTCCCGGGGTGCGCCTTCGTTCTCTGCTACCTCTCGCTTCGTCGATCGCGACGACCCCTTCACGAGGTAGGGGTATACGTCACTGCCAGAACCACCCTCAGGCGGCGCGGCGTTCAGCTCCTCGAGAGGGGAGCGGCAGGGTGGCGGGGCGGGCGGTGCTCCGTGACACCGCCCGCCCCTCTGCTGCGTGTTGCCGTTGCGAGTCGGTTGTGTCAGGCCGTCGCGAGCCCGGATTGCGTGTCGCGTACCGGCGGTGCGAGCCGACCCGTGCGGTGCAGCCCGTACAGGGCGGCCGCGCAGCTGAGGCCGAGCATGAGCAGCGCCATCCACGGCAACGCGGACATCCCGGCGTCCCGGGCAGCGTCGAGCGCGACACCGGTGAGCAGGTTCCCGAGGGTGATGCCGATACCGCAGATGGTGTTGTAGAGCCCGTAGTGGGTGGCCACGAGGCGATCACCGGAGAGGCGGACGATGGTGTCCATCTCGAAGGGGTACGCGATCATCGTGCCCAGAGCGAGCAGCAGCGCGGAGAACGCCGGAGGCACGGCCGCCAGCAGCCACAGCCCCCCTCCGCCGTCCGGTACGGGAATTGCGGTCGCTGCCAGCAGTGGCACGAACGCCACTCCCATGACCAGCAGACCCCACACCAGCGCGCGGCCCGGTTCCATGCGGGCCTTGCACCATGCGGTCACCTTGGTCTGCCCGAGGATCGTGCTCAGTCCGGAGACCGCGAAGAGCAGCGCCACCGCGGCTGTGCCGAAGGTCCCGTCTCCGCCCAGCCGCCGTACCTCCAGCGGCAGCGCGAGATAGACCTGGAAGGACATGACATACGAGCCGATCATGGCCAGCGAGAACAGCAGGAACGGCCGGTTGGCGAGGATGCCGCGCCACTGGGACAGCACGCCCTCCTGGTCCTGCTCGCGCTTCGCGTCGTCGCCCCGGCGGGCGGGCAGAGCCCGGATCTGGACGATGCTCAGCAAAGCGAAGATCCCAGACGCGACAAGGCACGTGACGCGGAAGCTCACACCGGTCAGCAGCATGCCAACCAGCGGGCCGAGCAGTATCCCGGCCTGGTAGAAGACGTTGAACAGCGCGAACGCCTCGACCCGTCGCTCACCCGCGTCCGCGGCCAAGTAGGCCCGTACGGCCGGGTTGAACAGCGCCCCCGCCAGTCCGGTCGCCGCCGAAGCGGCGAGCAGGGCGGGTACAGAGTCCACCAGCCCGAGGGTCGCGAAGCCGACGATCCGCAGCAGGAGCCCGGCGATGATCATTGGCTTGTAGCCGAGCCGGTCGGCCAGCGTGCCGCCCACCAGGAACATGCCCTGCTGGCTGAAGTTGCGTACGCCGAGGATCAGCCCGACCAGCCAGCCGGCCAGGCCCAGCGGGCCTGCCAGATGCGCGGCCAGGTACGGCATCAGCATGTAGAAGCCGAGGTTGATGCTGAACTGATTCACCATCAGCAGCTGAACGCTGCGCTCGTAGGTACGAACCTGCGCGAGGGTGCTCTTCATCAGGCCGTCTCCTCGGAGTCGGCCGCCGAGACGGGACCAAGGTCCACCACGTCGGTGTCCTGCGCTCGGCCGTTCAGGGCGAGTGGATCCACCACTGTGGTGCACCTGGTCCAGCGGGTGACCTCCTTCTCGTCCAGGCTGCCGATCACCTCCGGTTCGAGTGCGGGCGGGGCGTCGAGCAGGCCGTGGGCGGCGCAGTAGTCGTCGTCGTAGACCGTGCCGAGATAGCGCTGCGGGCCGTCGGGGAAGATCGCCGCGATCCGGGTGTCCGCGGGCAAGGTGCGTGCCAGCCAGCCGGAGACCATCGCCACCGCGCCGACGCTCCAGCCGCCGGTTGCGTAGTGGGACGCGGCGAGTTGACGGCAGGTCCACACCGCTTCTGCCGGGGCGACCCAGTGCACCTCGCCGAAGTTGTCGTAGGCGACGTTGCGCGGGTAGATGCTGGAGCCGAGTCCCCGCATCAGCCGGGTCCGGGCGGGCTGCCCGAAGATCGTCGAGCCGATGGTGTCGACGCCGACCAGCTTCAGGTCGGGATAGAGCTGTTGGAGGACCCGGGAGACTCCGGCGGAGTGTCCGCCGGTGCCCACGCTGCACACCAGCACGTCGATATGGCCGAGTTCCGTGGCCAGTTCGAGTGCGAGCGGAGTGTACGCGGTTGTGTTGTCGGGGTTGTTGTACTGGTCCGGGCACCACGAGCCGGGATGCTGCTCCATCAGCTGCGCGACCCGGTCGCGGCGGGCCTGCTGCCAGCCGCCGGTCGGGTGTGGCTCGGAGACGAGGTTGACCTGGGCTCCGTACGCGGTGAGCAGCCGGGTCATGGACATCTCCAGACCCGGATCGGTCACCAGGGTGACCGGATGGCCGTAGACCATGCCGGCCAAGGCGAGGCCCAGGCCGAGCGTGCCGCTGGTCGACTCGATGATCCTGGCTCCGGGGCGCAGATCGCCGCGGGCGCGTGCACGCTCCACCATGTGCAGGCCCGGACGGTCCTTGATGCCGCCGGGGTTGAAGCCCTCGAGCTTCGCCCAGAATCCACGTCCTGCCGAGGCGAGGGGTTCGGAGACGTGCAGCAGAGGGGTATTGCCGACCAGCCCGGACAGGGCTGAGCGGGCAGGAGAGGTCAGATCAGTTGTGGGGGAATTCATGGTCCGCTCTCGTTCGAAGATGTGCGTCAGGTGTTCGCTCATCTCGCATGCGGCCCGATCAGGGCAGGGGGTGTCCCGGCCCTGGTGGGCAGCGCGCGGCAGCCGGTTCGTACGGCTGCGGCCGAGAGGTCTAGATGCGCCACCGACAGACGATCGTGAGCGTGGAGCGGCCGGGTGTGGCTATCTGTCTGTCAGGCCCGTGCGGAGTCGGCAACAGGCGTTCCGTAGCTGCGGCCGCAGCGACTCCGGCGAGAGGCAGGAGTGCCGCCGTACGCGCCGGTGGGTTCGTTCCGCTGTGGGCTTGGGGGGCCAGGCCGAGGGCCGTGCAGAGAGTGCCGGAATGCGAATGCGCGGGCGCGTCCCGGTCGGGTGACTCGGCCTCGGGTGACGCGCCACTGGCCAGGACCAGCGGCGGCAAGTGACCGTGGCCCGCGTCATGAGACGAAGTAGGGCAGTGGAGGACGCCCGTCAACAGGAGCGCGCCCAGCACCCAGGCCAGTAACCGCCGGGGTGACGGCGAGCCCGGTCGGGCGAGACGTACGAGGGGATGGATCGGCACAGGTCCTCCGTGCGGCAGCCGTCTCCCCGGCATTGCCGGGCAGAGGGGAGTGGCGAGGCGTCGGCGAGCGGTGAGTGAGCGCCCTCGTGCGGCCCGTTCGCGGCCTGCGAGAGGCCGCACGGGAGGTCGGGCGCCTAGATGCAGCCAAATCAGCACACAGTGGACGTTAAGTAGTCCATGTTGCTCAGAACGGTATTGGCCAGTGAAGGAGCGCGCCGAAATCTAGACCTGCATCACAGCTGATGTTCTGGACTCCGCGAGCCCGGACCCGGCAGATCTCGATCCGATCGGGGCGGCCTGACCGAGTGTCGCTTCGGCGGCCGAGAACGCCATGTCCAGCGGTGAGGTGCCGGGTGCGTCGAGTGAGACGCCGTGCTGCGGCTGACCGGGGACGCATTCCTGCGCGGGGTGGGAGGCCTCATGGCCGTCGCCGTGGGAGCCGGATGGTGTCTGCAGGAACACCGGCTCCGCATCCTCGGTGGCGGCCTCGGCCTGACCGCTGCCGCTATGGGTGGCCGTCGCCGCGGCGGGGGCAACGTGGCTCGCGACGCTCTCCGTGCTCACACTATGGGCGTATACAAGGCCGAACAGCATGGTGGCCAGCCCAAACAGATGCAGCAGACCGGCCCAAGGGCGAGTCCGCGGCGCACCAGAGGGAGACCAAGGCGTAACCACGTCGTGATCCTAACGCGTCCGTTGCCGCATGGATGACCCGGTTCCGGAGTCGCGACGCATCCCGCCATGTCGCCCTGGGCGAAGACGCTCGGAATCGCCGTGGGTGTCGCCCCTGCTCGTCGCATTCGTGCTCATGCAAGCGCTCGGCGGCGGTATGGGCAGCCACTGATCGCCATGACCAGGAGTCCCCGGGAACGCGTCCAGTCGAGCCGCCCTCATCCCGGCGACTTCGCCCCGACCTTCCGACCTTCGACGCCGTGCCACTCGACAAGCGAATGGGCGGGGCCGCACGAATTCGGCAGCGTACTTCGCAGGCTGAGTCGCGGTGAGGACGTGGTCGGCGTCCGCGGCGGTCAGCGCCTGGGGCTGCCCGCCCGGTACGGCCGACAGCTGTTTCCACGTCCTGCCGCGGTCCTAGCTGCGGCTCAGCTTTCCGGCCGGCTCGATGCCGAACAGGGCCTTCTCGACGGGCCAGGACAGGAAGGCGTGGACTGGTCCGGCCCCCTTGTCGAAGGTGCGCCCGCCGTCGGTCCTTGAGACAACCCCTTCGGCCGTCGTGGCCAACAGAGTGTCGTTTCCGGTCGGGTCCGCCGTGAGGGCCAGGGCGTCCAGTGTTGCCCTGTCGTCCCAGCTCTTGAGGTCGCCGCTGACCTTGACCTGTCCGCTCTCGTATCCGTAGACCGTGTCTTTGACCGAGTTCAGCGAATGGAAGTCGACCTCTCCCGACAGCGACCGCGACGTCCACGTTCGGCCCGCGTCCTTGGTCTCGATCGCGCCGAGATTGCCGGGGCGGTCGCTGCCGGGCGTGCCGTGACCGCTGGCGATGAACGTGTTCTTGCCGGTCACCGTGAAGCCCATGAAGTCGTCCTTGCGGTCGCCGACGAGTTTCGGCTTCTGCCCTTTGGCCACCCTGTAGAGACCGTTGTGAGTGGCGACGTACGCACGTCCGTCGGCCGGATCGACACCCAGGCCGTGCACATGCGAGAGCATCTCCGAGGAGTCCGATGTGTCTGTCCCCGTGTCCGTGTCTGACGAACCGCCTCCACAAGCGGCGAGGACCAGGGATGCGAGCGTGACGCTCGCATCGGCGAGGAGAGGGCACAGCGGCCGGGCGTGCAGTCACGGAAGTTCCTCGGGCGGTGGGGGTGTTGATGCCCAGGGCCGGCCGGCCGCGTAGGTCAGGGTCGGCTGGCGGCGAAGAACGGCATGCTGTCGAGAGGGACGATCTCGACGTTCTTGCCAGTGCGCGGGGCGTGGATGGCCTTGCCGTTGCCGACGTACATCCCGTTGTGCTGGGTGCTGTTGTACCAGTAGATGATGTCGCCGGGCTGCAGGGCCGACTTGGCCACCTTGCGGCCTGCGTCGTACTGCTGCTGGACAGTGCGCGGAAGCGAGACGCCCGCCGCGCGCCAAGACGCACCCGTCAGCCCAGAGCAGTCGAAGGAGTTGGGGCCGGTCGAGCCCCATTCGTAGGGCTTGCCCAGCTGTGCATAGGCGAAGTCAAGTGCGGCTTTGGCGCGGCCGCTGGCGGGGCCGTTGTAGGAGGCGGCCGTGTCGCTGACACCCGTGGCGGCGTCGTCGCGCTCCTGGTCGGCTTCCATCTTGGCGCGCTGCTGGACGGTCAGACTGTTCAGGAGCTTGCGGGCCTCGGCGAGTTTGCCCTGGACCTCGTCTTTTGTCTCGGCGGCCTTGGTGCGCGTCTCCTCCAGGGACTTCAGCCGTTTCGTGACGGCCGCGCGGTCCTGCGCGAGCTCGCGTTGTTTGCTCTGCATGGCCCGCAGAGCGTCGGCCTGCCGGTCGCTGGTACGGCCCATCATCTGGGCCTTGTCGAGGTAGTCGTCCGGATCGCCGGACAGGAAGAGCTGCACGCTGGGGTCGATCCCGCCGCTGCGGTACTGCGCAGTGGCCAATGGGCCTATCTTCGCGCGCAGTTCGTTGACCTCTTCCTGCTTGCGGGCGATGCGGTCCTGCCCGCGGTCGGCCTCGCGCTGGAGCTTCTTCACCTCCTCGCGGATGGCGTTGTACTCCTCGGTGGGGGCCTCAGCCTCCTCGTAGAGCTTCTCCACCTGCTTGCGCACCTCGTCCACCGTCGGCTTCGGGGCCGCCTGGCTCTGCGTCGGCAGGAGGCTTACGGCACTGGCGGCTATGCCGAGGGTGGCGATCCGGGTGCGACTGGGCGGCTTCGGGCGGCGGTGGGTTCCCATTCCGTGGGCACTCCTCTGCTCGTCTGCACGTGGGCCGGACGTGCATGGATGACGTCGCCCGAACGAGGGAGAACTTAGTAGATTAGTAGAATGAGTGCAAGCAGCATCCGAAACGGGGGTGTTCACCCGCGTTCGCTACGGTTCAGGAGGGATTGGTGACCAGCAGGTGCGTCGAACGTGTGCCCACGTGCACCAGGCGAGTACAGGTGGGCAAAGCGGTTCAGGTGCTGTGCGCCATCATATTTGGCGCAGCCCCGTCGATCGTCGTCGCGTAGGACCTGTCCGGGCGATCAAGTGCGGAGCCAGATGGCCAGGGCCGCTGTGGTTGCGGTGCCGAGGAAGACGTAGCCGCGCTTGTCATAACGAGTGGCGACGGCCCGGGACTGCTTGAGCTTGTTGATCGCCCGTTCGGCGGTGTTGCGTTTCTTGTACCGCTCCTCGTCGAAGCCGGGTGGCCGTCCGCCGTGTGATCCTTTGCGCAGGCGGGCAGCCTGGCTGTCGGCCTTCTCCGGGATGGTGTGCCGGATGCCCCGGCGGCGCAGGTACTGGCGGCAGGGGCCGTTGCTGTAGGCCTTGTCCGCGGCGAGGCTGTCGGGCTTTGTGCGCGGTCTGCCCGGCCCGATGCGAGGGACGCGGATTTCCTCCAGCACCGGCTCGAACTGGGTGCAGTCCGCCCGCTGCCCCGGCGTGACAACCAGGGACAGCGGGCGGCAGCGGCCGTCCGCGCTCAGGTGCAGCTTGCTGGTGAACCCGCCGCGCGAGCGGCCCAGGCCCTCACCTCCAGCACCACCGCCACCAGGCGGACGAGCAGGCTCTGCCGTGGGGGATCGGCCTGGTGTTCGCCTTCTGCTGCCCCCTTTGACGCAAGGGCCGGCGGTGGATCGGGGCGAGCGCCGGCCGCATGCTGATGAGCCCGCACGATGGTGGAGTCCACCGCGATGTCCCGGTCGATCTCACCAGCAGCGTCGGCCGCGGCCTGGACCTGCTGCAGCAAGCGTTCCCACGTGCCGTCGGCCGACCACACCCGATGGCGCTCATAGGCCGTCGTCCACGGGCCGAATCGCTCGGGCAGGTCCCGCCACTGCACGCCGGTCCGCACGCGGTGGAGAATCCCGTCGATCACCTGCCGGTGATCCCGCCAGCGGCCACAGCGCCCGTTACCCACTGGCAGAAACGGCCGCAGCCGCTCCCATTCCGCATCTGTCAGATCACCACGCGTCATGCTCAGGACAACGATCCGAACATGGACCAGTCACGTGGTCGTTCGGGTTCTATTCGACCCGGACTTCGGTGTTCTGGCATGCGTGCAGCAGCCACCTCCCGTCATCCTGCTTGGTCATGACGTAGAGCGGAGCGCCTTCCGTGTCGCCCTCTGGCGAGTGGTAGACCTGCCGAACCTTGACGGCCGCCACGTCTGGCCGCAGGAATTGCGTGTGCACTGCCTCGTAGGTGATCTCACCGTCCCAGCTGGCTGCGGGCAGCACGGCGCGGGTGAACTCGGCGATCGCGTCGAAGCCGATGAGGACCTTGCCGTGGCCGGTCGTCCAGAGGGCGTTGGGGTGGAAGAGTGCGAGGAACCCCTCGACGTCTTTGGCGCGCTGAGCGCGCTCGACAGTGGTGACGACCTGTTCGATGGCTTTGATATCTGCGGTTTCGGTATCCATGCAGATCACTCTGAGACCTCAAGTCAACTTGAGGTCAAGGCCCAGCTGCGAGATCGCCCGGACAGGTCCTAACCGATGAAGGACGTGCTCAGCCCTTGGCCCGACGCCCTGCGTTCCGCAGGGCCTTACGCAGGGCGGCCATCTCGTCCTCGGACATGTTCTCCACGAAGTGGGACAGAGCCACCGAGCGGTCCTCGCTGGCACCCAGCGCGTCTTCCATGAGCGCCGCAGAGTAGGCCTCGCGGCTGCGGACCGGCGCGTACAGCCAGGCGCGGCCTTGCTTGGTGCGCAGCAGCCAGCCCTTGTTGTAGAGGATGTTGGCCACCGTCATGACCGTGGTGTACGCAACTTCCCGCCGCTTGTTGATGTCGTTCACGACTTCACGCACCGTGGCGGGACGGTTCCACTTCCACAGGCGGTCCATGATCTCCGCCTCGAGATCTCCCAGCCGCCGCATGACCATTCCTCTCCACCGTTGTTGTACGCAGATCCATAGTAGACGGCAGAGCACTCACTACCTGAGCAGAAGAGACAGAAGCAGCGGCCGGACCCTCGAATCGATCCCGGTCGCGCATGTCATCACCTCCCGAGACGCGGAACGCAACGAGCGTTCGGATCCGTGCATACGATGAGGACATGGCCGGAATCGAACAGGTTCTGCGATCGCAGCTCATGCTGCGGCTGTGCGCCCTGCTTGCCTTCGGGCTGTTCATGGGACTCCTCGGCATGCACGGCCTTGGCCCGATGCCTGCCGCCGCGTCGATGTCGCCAAGTGCCATGTCGGCCGATCATGGTCCCACCGCTGTCGGAGCGGGGCAAACCCGAGCACTACGCGCCAGAGTTCTACCGCAAGAGACGTGCATACCAAGCGTGGCTGCCATGTCGTCGATCTCATCGCGGCTGATCACCGACTCATTGTCACCGATCGCGGGTGCGGACGGCAGGCCGATTCCGATCGACGCCAGAAGGCTGCACGCCGAGGCGGCGGCATCGGGACGTGAGCCGGTGCCTGAGGCAGTCACGTCCGGCCTGAGCATGGGGAAGGTAAAGCCCTGCGAGGAGGTGCCGTTCGACTCGCCCTTGTGATGACTTCGGGCGGGTAGCGGGAGTAGTACGAGGATTGCTGCTCCTCAGCCTTCCCGGGGGTTGGTTCTACGGGGATCGATCCGGGAGTCTGATGGTGAAGGTGGCGCCGCGGTCGGGCGCACCGGCGGCGGACAGGGCGCCGTCGTGCGCTTCGGTGAGTTTCCGGGCGATGGACAAGCCCAGACCGCTGCCGCCGGTCTTTCGGTTGCGGGACTTCTCCGCCCGCCAGAAGCGGTCGAACACGAAGGGCAGGTCTTCTTCCGCGATACCGGCGCCGGTGTCGGTCACCTCGATGACGACCGTGGCCTCCTCCCGGCGCGCGTGGAGGGTGACCCGGCCGCCGGGCGGGGTGTGGCGGACGGCGTTGGAGACGAGGTTGCCGACGATCTGACGCAGCCTCAGCGGATCGGCCCACAGGTCCAACTGCCCCTCGCAGCGCACCAGCAGCGTGACCCCCGCCTTCTCCGCCGCGACCCCGTGGGCGGCCACCACGTGCCGCAGAACGGCTTCGGCCCAGACCGGTTCCGCGTACAACCGCAGGGTGCCCGCGTCGGCGGCGACGAGGTCCTGCAGGTCGTCGATGACGTGCTGAAGCAGTAGTACCTCTTCCAGGAGGGACTCCGTCAGGTGCTCGTCCGCCTCGATGACACCGTCCTGGGTCGCTTCCAGGGCACTGCGGATGGTGCTCAGCGGGGTACGCAACTCGTGGGCGATGTCGCTGACCATGACCTTGCGCTGGAGTTCGGTGCGCGCCCGGTGCGCGGAGAGTTCGTTGAACGCCGCCGTGAGCCGGCCGATCTCGTCGTGCCGGGCCACCGGCACCGGCACCGGGGGCAGCCGGTCGTCGCGGTACTGGGCGGCCCTGGTCAGGGCTCGCAGCGGACGGACCAGGTGGACGCCGGTCAAGACGGTGACGAGCGCGGCGAGCAGCAGGACCACCGCGGTGACGACGAGCGTCCGCGGGGCGTTGGCGGGGGAGAGGTCGAAGGGCGTGGCCGTCGAGCCGGAGGCGTCGCTGACGTACAGCAGCGCCGAGGGAGCGACGTAGGGCGCGAGTTGTTCGCGGCGGCCGGTGTCGACGCAGTTCTGCGCGGAGCGTGGGGCAGTGCCCTGCGCCGTGGTGCCGGACATGGTGGTACCGGATGTGGTGGTGCCGGACATCATGGCGGCGGACACGAAGTCCAGCCCGAGTCGCACCGTGGGCAGCTTCTGGCGGCGCAGGCACGCGTTGACAGAATTGTTGAGGGCGGTGAGCGCGCGCCCCTCGCCGACGGTCGGGGCGTCCAGTTCGAGCAGCCCGCAGTCGCCGGCGCTCTTGGCACGCTGCTGCTGCTGCTCGGTACCCTGCATCTGCTCCTGGAGCGAGACGTCGTGGAGCAGCGCGATGACCGGACGGCCCGAGGTGGACGCCGATCGCTCGAAGGGCACGTTCGCGTCCGTGAGGCACTTCGCGACGGCGTTGGCCGCGCGGTCGAGACGCTGCCGGTCGGCCGGCCGCAGGGCGTACGGGCCCAGTGCGGCGGGGTCGATGCCGCTGCCGCCCGCCCGCGGTGACAGGAGCGGGTCGGTGGACAGCGGGTCGATGGCGGCGAACGCCTTGGCAGGCGTACCGGAGGGGCGGACCCGCCCGCTCACCACCGGTCGCCGGGTGTCCTGCGGAGTCACGGTGATGTGCCGGCCGGTCCGGCGGGCGAGGTCGCGCACCACAGGGGCGGCCTCGCGCCAGTCGGGATGGGACACGGCGTACGACATGAGGCTGCGGTAGATCATGGTGTCGTCGGTGAGCACCTGACCCTGCTGGTCCCGTACGGCGTCGGTGGTGGTCCGCACCGCCAGCCAGGCGGTGGCCGCGACCGCGCAGACCACGATGAGTAGGGAGGAGGCCAGCATCCTGAACAGCAGACCCTGGTGCACCGGCAGCCTCTTCCCGGGCGCGCCGACTGTGTTCACCGGCTCTCCGAGGGCAGGTCCGCGGGCAGGGATGTGTCCGACGGGGTGCGGTCGTTGAGCTTGTAGCCCACCTTGTAGACCGTCTGCAGGTGGACCGGGGAACTCGGGTCGGCCTCGATCTTCTTGCGCAGGTTCAGGACGTGTACGTCGACGGTCCGCTCGGTGATGTAGGCGTTGGTTCCCCGGCTGACGGCGAGCAGTTGACGCCGGGTGAAGACCTGGCCGGGCTCGGCGGCCATGGCGGCGAGCAGGTCGAACTCACCGGCAGTGCACACCACCGGCCGGCCGTCGACGGTGACCGTGTGACGCCTGCGGTTCACCTCGATCGCGCCCGCGGTGAGGACTCCGTAGGCCTCGCCGGCCGTGCCCGCCGGTGACCGGGACGACTGTTCCGCCTCGGCCTCGGCCAGCCGTTCCACCCGTCTGAGGAGGTTGCGGATGCGGGCCATCAACTCGCGTGGGCTGTAAGGCTTGGTGACGTATTCGTCCGCGCCCAGGTCGAAGGCGAGCAGGAGGTCCTCTTCTGTGGTGCGCGCGGTGAGCATGAGCACCGGAAGGCTCGCGTGGGCGGGTTCGGCGCGCAGCACACGGCAGATGTCCAGGCCGTCGACGCCGGGCATCATGACGTCCAGCACCAGCAGATCGGGGGGCCGGCGGCGGATCTCCTCCAGGGCGGTGCGCCCGTCGTGGACGATCCGGGCCACATGCCCCTCCCGTACGAGGTAGTGGCCGATGATCTCGGCCTGCTTGACATCGTCTTCCGCGACAAGGACGTTCGCACCCATAGCCGGGACTGTAAGCGCTGCGGACAGGACGCTCATACGGTACTGACCACATCTTCATATCCGGTCGACAGGCTGTCAGCCATGTACCGCCACAACTCGAAAGTCAGGTCGTCCCCACGCGGCTCGTCCCCACCGGACTCGCCCCCGTCGGGCGACCCCGGCCAGGATCTCGGCTCCGGGAACCCTGACACCCCTCGGCAGCGCTCGGCCCGCCTGACCGCGTTCATCGCGGGGGGTGTTGTCATCGCGGTGGCCGCGGGCGGTGTCGTCCTCGTCCCGCACTGGACCCAGGCCGCGAAGTCACCCTCGAAGGCCGCGGCCCCGTCGGTGAGTTCGGTGGCGGTACAGCGCACCGACCTGTCGGACTCGGTGTCCATGGACGGGACGCTCGGCCACGGCAGCCCTCGTAACATCAGCAGCACCTCGGACGGAACGGTGACCTGGCTGCCCGCGGTCGGAGCGACCGTCTCCCGCGGCCACCAGCTCTACCGGGTCGACAACCGGCCGGCCGTGGTCTTCTACGGATCCACCCCGCTGTACCGGCGCCTGGACACGGTGGGCATGGTCGGCCCGGACGTGCGGGTGGTGGCGGACAATCTCAGGGCACTGGGGTACGACATCGGCGCCCAGCCGCCGGTGGGCACCCTTGTCACCCTGTCGCAGGCCGACGCCTCCGACGAGGCCGCTGCCGACACCACCCCGGACGTCCCTCAGGAGTCCGAGGGATCCAAGGCGTCCTCCGGCAGCCCTTCGCCGACTGCGCCGACAGCGACCGAGTCGTCCGTGCCCCAGCGGGTTCAGCCGGGTGACTCGGTGCTGACCCAGGGGCTGAAAGCGGCGATCGGGCGATGGCAACGGGCCGCGCGAGTGCCGGAGACCTCGGTGCTGGAACCGGGCGATGCGATCGTGACCACGGGCGCGGTCCGGGTCGACCAGCTCAAAGTGAAGAGCGGCGACGCCGCTTCGGGTGAACTGCTGTCCGTCACCGGCACCGGCAAGCGCGTCACTGTACAGGCCTCCGAAGATGACTCCTCGGCCGTGAGGAAGGGCAACACCGTCGAAGTCACCCTGCCCGACGGTACGACCGTGCCCGGCAGGATCAGCGCTGTCGGCACCGTGATCAGGCCCGGCTCCGAGGAGGGCGGGGACGCGGGCTCGGACCCCACTCGCACCATCACCGTCGTCCTCGACGAAGGCAAGCAGAGCGCGGCCGTCCGCGGTGTCGACTCGGCACCCGTACAGGTGCGGTTCACCGGCCGGACCGCCAAGGACGTCCTGGTCGTGCCGGTCGGTGCGTTGCTCGCACTGAGCGAGGGCGGTTACGGGGTACAGCTCCGCGACGGGAAGCTGATCAAGGTCACCACTGGACTGTTCGCCAAGGGCCTGGTCGAGATCAGCGGATCGGTCAAGGCCGGAACGAAGGTCGTGACCACGTCATGAGACCCCCGTACCCGGTTGACGACCACGCCATGACTCCCCCATCCCCATCCCTGTCCCCGTCCTCGCCTCTGCCATCGCCTTCGGTTCTGGCGGTACGCGGCGTCAGCCGTGCCTATGGCGGCGTGACAGCGCTCGACGACGTGTCACTGACCATCCGTGAAGGCGAGTTCGTGGCCGTACTCGGCCCGTCGGGATCGGGAAAGTCCACGCTGCTGAACATCATGGGTACCCTCGACCGTGCCACCAGCGGCACCGTCGAACTGGCCGGCCAGGACGTGGCGACCCTGACCGACCGTCAGATCTCCACCCTCCGCAGCCACCATCTCGGCTTTGTCTTCCAGCACTTCCACCTCACTGACGGATTGAGCGCGACCGAGAACGTCGCCACGGGCCTGCTCTACTGCGGGGTGCCGCGTCGGCGTCGGCGGCCGATGGCTCGTGAGGCGCTGGCCCAGGTCGGACTGGCCCACCGCGAACACCACCTGTCGCACCAGTTGTCGGGCGGCGAACGGCAACGGGTCGCCGTCGCCCGTGCGTTGGTCAACCGGCCCTCGCTCGTACTGGCCGACGAGCCGACCGGTGCCCTCGACACCGCCAACGGACAGGCGGTGCTGAAGCTGCTGTCGGACCTCAACAACCAGGGCACGACCATCGCGGTGATCACCCACGACCGGACCATCGCCGGCCAGCTGCCCCGACGGCTGGAGATCCTGGACGGCCGCCTCGTGGCCGACACCGGCCCCGGACCTGGCGACGACACCAGCTCCGGACCAGGGCCTGGACCGGGATCCGCTGACATGGGCCCCGGCCTCATCGGCACGGGCCCTGGACCTGACGACACGCAACTCCTACCCCTGGACGCCCAGTCGTGAGCCCCCATGTCCCAACCGCCCCTGAATCGCCTGCCACCCCTGTCACCCCTGCCGCCCCTGCGTCATCCGCGGCCGGGTTCGCTACCGCCTCCATGCGACCGGGTCGTCGCGCGGCCCGGCGGATCAGACCGGTCCGCCTGCCTCCTCGCGACGTCCTCGCGCTGGGGATGCTCGGCATCCGTACCCGCAAGGTACGGGCAGCCCTGTCCGCCCTCGGCATCTCGCTGGGCATCGCGACGATGATCGTCGTGACCGCCATCCCCGCGTCGAGCCAGAAGGCGCTGCTGGAACGGCTGTCGGCGCTCGGCACCAACATGCTCACCGCACAGGCCCAGCCCGACCTGAAACCGCCGGTGCTCCTGTCCGAGGAGTCGGTGGGAATGGTCGCTCGCATCGGCCCCGTCACCGGGGTCAGCGCGGTGGCCAACACCCATGCCGTGGTCAACCGCTCGGACAAGGTGGACCCGGCCACCTACGCGGGCCTGACCGTCCTGGCGGCCAAGAACAACCTGCTGCCCCTGATCAACGCGCGCGTGCAGTCGGGGCACTTCCTCGACCGGACGTCCGACAAGTACCCCACCGCGGTACTCGGCTCGGTGGCGGCCTCGCGGCTCGGCCTGCCAAGTGTCTCGCCTGGTGGACCCGCCCCACAGATCTACATCAACCACCGGTGGTTCACCGTCGTCGGCGTCCTGGAGCAGACCCCGCTCTCCCCTGACATCGACCGTTCCGTCCTCGTCCCCTGGCAACCCGCCCGCACGGAGCTGGACTTCGACGGCCGCCCCACACTCATCTACGTGAAGGCCGAGGAGCCCCGGATCGAAGCGGTACGGGACGTCCTTGCCGACACGATCAACCCCGGCCTGCCGGGCGTGATCAGGGTCAGCCACCCGTCGGACGCCCTCGCCGCGAAACGCGACACCCAGACCACCTTCTCGGCCCTCTTCCTCGGACTGGCAGGGGTGGCTTTGGTGGTCGGCGGAGTCGGAGTGGCCAACACCATGGTCGTCTCGGTGCTCGAACGACGACGTGAGATCGGACTGCGCCGTGCCCTCGGTGCCACTCGCGGCCACATCCGGCTGCAGTTCCTCACCGAATCCGTCGCCCTGTCCACCCTCGGCGGCCTGGCCGGCACCGTACTCGGCGTCCTGGCCACCCTCGCCTACACCGCCTACCAGGGCTGGCCGCCGGTCATCCCCCTGGCCGCGGTGGCCGGCGGCGCCGCCGGAACCGTCCTGGTGGGAGCGATCGCCGGACTGTACCCGTCCCTGCGCGCCGCACGCATGTCCCCGACCGAGGCACTTGCCTCGTCATGAAGCCCGCACCACAGGGTCCCCGGCTCACTCCACCCCCAGCCTTCGCCTTCGCCTTCGCAGAGAAAGCAGGAGACATGAACCAGCATCACCGCTTCCAGCCCGACGGCCGGCCTCGGCTCCGGCTTCGGCGGGTGCCGGCCCTCCTCGTATCGGCCACGGCGGTCCTCTCGCTCGCCACCCTCACCGCGTGCGGCGGGGACGCCGACTCCGACACGGGGGTGGCATCCGTCACCGAGACGGGTACCGGCACCGCTTCGTCCGACAAGGCGCAAGGGAAGGAGTCCAAGGCCTCCGAGGCCGGACGCCCTCAACTGCGCCTGGATACAAGCCAAGAGGAGGAGGACCGTTTGTTCAACGTCTGGGCGTCCTGCATTCATGAGCACGGGGTACCGATGCAAGACATCGTCAAGGACGGCAAGAAGGTCCCCGACAATTCCCACCGCGCATATCCCGCAGCCGCCAAAGCGTGCATCGGCAAGCAGCCCGTTGGTCCGCCCGAGCTGGACCGTGCGAAGAACCCGCACTACATGGACGACTTCCGGGCCCAGATCGCCTGTCTGCACAAGGCGGGCGTGAAGGTGGAGCCGATGGCCGACGGCGAGGGCTACAGCTTTCCAGCCGGAGAGGTCAAGGTGCCCAACCTGACGGAGCTTGAGCAGCGTTGCCTCGTCGAGGCATTCAGCGACTGACGACCTCGGGGTAAACCGAGATTCGGGCGTGCCGGCCTGGAGGTTCGGCTGGTGGGTGATCAGCAGGCGGTGTCGCTGACGAGGACGAGCTCGGTGCTGGTCTGTCGGAGGGTTGCCCGCTGGGCGGCTCGGTCGGAGACGAGACCGGCGATCGCGAGGTGGGTCTCGGCGCAGGTGTCGCGCGGTCCGGTGAACCTGCGCAGGGGTGCCCACGGGCGGAGCTCGGCGTTGGTGTGCTCGACGCAGATCCGGGCCGAGGGCTGGCGGCGCCTGGCATCCTGCCAGGCGTAGTTGTCGCCGTCGCACACCTCGTCCGCTGGTTTCTTCGGCGGTGCGCCGACCTGGTCGGGGAACCCCTTGGCCAGCCCCTGGTACCCGGAGTCGACCCGGGCTTCGACCGTGGGACGGGTCCGGAACTGCTCGGCGTGACGAGGCGGGCGTGGTGCATGAGGCGGTTGGTGCTCGCGCCCGCGAGAGTCTTCGGCATGATCGTGTCGAAGTCTGAAGGGTGAATGTTGCTGGTCACAGCGATGGACCGGCGTTCGTAGGCGGCGACGGCTGCATTCGCGGATCTGGACCCGGCGGAGTTTCCGATGCTCTGGGCCCTGGACCCGTATGGCGACGCGGTCTTCAACCACCGGCAGGTGCCGCTGCTGCTGGCGGAACTCGACCGGCTCCCGTCCGTCTGCGGCGGTGACTGGGTCGGGCAGGCCCGCGAGTTGTGCCAGGCCGTCCAGCAGAAAGTGCACCGGTATCTGTGGTTCGTCGGGGACTGACCGGGGTCAGCCGGCCGTCAACTCCCTGGGAACGTGCGGCGGTTGACCGAGTACCTGCCAGCCGACGGTTCCGTTCTGGACGGGGCGGGCCTCGTCCGCGCGGACGACCTCGCCGACGGGCTTGCTGTCCGCGATGTGTCCCAGGATCGAGAGCAGGTCGTCGTCGGCGAAGCGCCCGGCCGTGGCCGCCAGACCGAGGGCCTGGTCGACCCGGTCGTTGCCCAGGACGGTGGCCGGCTCGACCGCGCGGGCCATCTTGGCGCGGATACGGACCGCGCCGGCGGGCCTGGCTGCCTTGAGCCGGCGGCCCGCTCCGGGACCGATGCCCACGAATGCGATCTCCGCCTCCGAGCGGGGCCGCAGCCGCGGCTGGTGGACGCTGCGGCCGTCATGAGTCTCACAGTTGTCCCAGACCGGGACGACGGGTCCGCCGAGTTGCTGGTGGGCGGCATCCAGCAGACGGGCGTAGTCGGTCTCGGTGAAGCCCTTGCGCCGGCCCTTGGCGGGGCCGCGGTCGAGGTGGATGCAGTAGACCAGCCGTTGCCTGCGGCCGGTCTTGGTGCAGATCAGCGCGGCCATCGAGACGCGTTTGGTGCCCTGCACGGTGACCCGCACGCTGGGGGTGTGGCCGCGTCGGCCCCAGGTTCGGCCCTTGGGCGGCCTCAGGCACTGGCCTGCCTCGTCCTCGAAGCAGAGCCGGGCCCCCAGGTCCGGCGCCCTCTTTTTATGACGGGCCGCTGCTCGTCCGTCCACGCGGCGATCTTCGATTCGTTCCGCTCGGTGGCTTTGCGGGTCGGGATCTGCACGTTCCAGCCGATCCGATCCGGTGCGGCAGCAGGTCGAGCCCGGCCAGGGTGTACTCGGCGCCGAACCGGCTGCGTACGATCTCGGCGATCCTCGCCGGCGTCCCGCACTGGTCACTCCGCCGTACGCGGTCGGACCGACTTCCAGCACCACCTCCAGAGCCCGCAGCTGACTGGCGCTGAGTTTGCAGCGGGCGCCACCGGGCCCCTTGGAGGCCAGGGCCTACCGGCCGCCCGAGGCCACCGCCCGACGTCGGCGGTTCGCCGACATCCGCGTCACCCTGAACCGTCGGGCCACCTCCCCGCCACCGGCCCCTGCCTCGATCAAGTCGGCTGCCGCGAGCCGGCCGGATCACACGTTGCGGCGGTACTGGCCCCCGACTTCGAAGAAGGCGTCGGTGATCTGCTGGAGCGAGCAGACGCGGGCCGTCTCCATGAGGACGGCGAAGACGTTGTCGCCGTTCACAGCCGCGTCCTTGAGGGCGGACAGGGCTGCGTGGGCAGGGTCGCGGTGGCGGGACTGGTAGTCGCGTACCCGCTCCAGCTGGGACTGCTTCTCGTCCTCCGTGGCGCGGGCAAGCTCGATGACGACGGGTTCGGCGCTGTCCGCGTGCGGCTTGCGGAAGGTGTTGACGCCGATGAGGGGCAGGGTGCCGTCGTGCTTGCGCTGCTCGTACAGCATCGACTCGTCCTGGATGCGGCCGCGCTGGTAGCCGGTCTCCATGGCGCCGAGCACGCCGCCCCGCTCGCTGATCCGCTCGAACTCCTGGAGGACGGACTCTTCGACCAGATCGGTGAGTTCGTCGATGATGAACGAGCCCTGGAGGGGGTTCTCGTTCATCGCCAGGCCCCATTCCCTGTTGATGATCAACTGGATGGCCAGGGCCCTGCGGACGGAGTCCTCGGTGGGGGTGGTCACGGCCTCGTCGTAGGCGTTGGTGTGCAGGCTGTTGCAGTTGTCGTAGATGGCGATGAGCGCCTGCAGGGTGGTGCGGATGTCGTTGAAGTCCATCTCCTGGGCGTGCAGGGAGCGTCCCGAGGTCTGCACGTGGTACTTCAGCTTCTGGCTGCGCTCGTTGGCCCCGTACTTCTCCTTCATCGCGACGGCCCAGATCCGGCGGGCGACCCGGCCCAGGACCGAGTACTCCGGATCCATGCCGTTAGAGAAGAAGAACGACAGGTTGGGGGCGAAGTCGTCGATGTGCATGCCCCGCGCGAGGTAGGCCTCCACATAGGTGAAGCCGTTGGCGAGGGTGAAGGCGAGCTGGCTGATGGGGTTCGCCCCGGCCTCGGCGATGTGGTAGCCGGAGATGGACACCGAGTAGAAGTTGCGGACCTTGTTGGCGATGAACCACTCCTGGATGTCGGCCATCATCCGCAGGCTGAACTCGGTGGAGAACAGACAGGTGTTCTGCCCCTGGTCCTCCTTGAGGATGTCGGCCTGCACCGTGCCGCGCACGTTCGCCAGTGCGTGCGCACTCAGTTCAGCCGTCTCCTCGGGGGAGGGGTCACGGCCCTCGGCGGTACGGAACCTCTCGACCTGCTGGTCGATGGCGGTGTTGAGGAAGAACGCGAGCACGGTGGGCGCCGGGCCGTTGATCGTCATCGACACCGAGGTCGTCGGCGCGATCAGGTCGAAGCCGCCGTAGAGCGTCTTCATGTCGTCCAGGGTCGCGACCGACACGCCGGAGGTGCCGACCTTGCCGTAGATGTCGGGACGCTCGTCCGGGTCGCGGCCGTAGAGAGTGACCGAGTCGAAGGCGGTGGACAGCCGGGTGGCCGACTGGCCCTCGGACAGCAGCTTGAAGCGTCGGTTGGTGCGGAACGGGTCTCCCTCGCCGGCGAACATCCGCGCAGGGTCCTCGCCGTCGCGCTTGAAGGGGAACACCCCTGCGGCGAACGGGAAGTGACCGGGCAGGTTCTCCCGGCGCCAGAACCGCACCAGCTCCCCGTGGTCGCCGAACCGGGGCAGTGACACGCGCGGGATCTTGTTGCCCGAGAGCGACTCGCGCGTCAGCTGGGTGCGGATCTCCTTGTCCCGCGCCTTCACGACCAGCTCGTTGCCGGAGTACGAGGCCACGACGGCAGGCCAGTTCGCGATCTGCTCCCCGACGCCCTGCGGAAGCTGCTTGCGGGCGCCGTCGAGCAGCGACTGGACGTTCCCGGCCTCGGAGCCGGCCGCGAGCAGCTCGCCCTCCACGGCCTCCAGGCGCTGCACCCGCCGGGCGGCCTCTGCCAGCAGCTCGGTGGCGGCGTGGTACCCGCGGACCGAGTCGGTGATCTCGGCGAGGTAGCGCACCCGGTCCGCGGGAACCACCTGCCGGATGCCGGAGGAGTGGCGCACGTCGACCGGCGCCAAGGTGCCGTCGGACAACGGCAGTCCGTGCTCGGCCAGCGCCGTCTTCACGTACTGGTAGAGCGCGGTGACACCGTCGTCGTTGAACGTGGCCGCCGAGGTACCGATGACCGGCATGTCCTCGGGCCGCTTGCCGAACGCCTCACGGTTACGGACCAGTTGGCGGCCCACGTCGCGCAGCGCGTCCTTGGCGCCGCGCCGCTCGAACTTGTTGATCGCCACGACGTCAGCGAAGTCGAGCATGTCGATCTTCTCCAACTGCGAGGCGGCGCCGAACTCCGGCGTCATCACGTACATCGAGGTGTCCACGAACGGCACGATCGCCGCGTCGCCCTGCCCGATACCCGGTGTCTCCACGATCACCAGGTCGAAACCGGCGGCCTTGACCACGTCGATCACCTCGGTCAGGTGCTCGGGCAGCTCATGGCTGCCGCGGGTGGCAAGGCTCCGGAAGAAGATCCGGTTCCCGTCGAGGGAGTTCATCCGGATCCGGTCACCGAGCAGCGCGCCTCCGCCACGGCGCCGCGTCGGGTCGACCGCGATCACCGCGATCCGCAGCTTGTCCTGCTGGTCGAGACGGAACCGGCGCACCAGCTCGTCGGTCAGCGACGACTTGCCCGAGCCGCCGGTGCCGGTGATGCCGACCACCGGCGTGCTGCGTACGGCCCCGGCGGTGTGCAGCTGCTCCAGGAACTCCGGGGGCAGCTTGCCGAGCTCCGCACCGGTGATCGCGCGGGCGATCGCGAACCGGTCGCCCGCGAGTACGGCGGCCGCGTCGGCCGGCTTGCCGTCCCAGAGGTCGAAGTCGCAGTCCTTCACCACCGTGTTGACCATCCCGGCGAGGCCCATGCGCTGGCCGTCCTCCGGGGAGAAGATGGTCACCCCGCTGTTGCGCAGCCGGGTGATCTCCTCGGGCACGATGACACCGCCCCCGCCGCCCACCACGCGCACGTGCTCGGCTCCCTGCCGGCGCAGCGAGTCGACCAGGTACTCGAAGTACTCCACGTGCCCGCCCTGGTAGGACGAGACCGCCACGCCGTGCGCGTCCTCCTCGAGAGCCGCGTCCACGACCTCCTGCACCGACCGGTTGTGTCCGAGATGGATCACCTCGGCCCCTTGGGACTGGAAGATCCGCCGCATGATGTTGATCGAGGCGTCATGCCCGTCGAACAGCGCCGAAGCGGTGACCAGACGGATGGGGTGCACGGGGCGGTGCAGGTCGCTCATGGGGGCCTTCCCAGACAGGTCAGGGGAACGCTGACTGATGTAAATAGTAGGACGTCCTAGTAAATTACAGGAGGCGATGGCGGTGTGAGCAGAAGCACAGGGAGCGCGCGAGTCGGCCCGGCGCCCAGAACGCTCCCCGTCGGGGCCCGCGCAGACCGCAGACCGGCGGACCGGCACGGTGGCGACGCCCACCGATCTGTCCAGCCCGAAGCCCGAAGAATGAGGCCCGAAGATTGAGGCCACGGCTGTCCCGCTCAGCGCTAGCGTTCCCCCATGAGCCGCCGCAGCGTGCCACACGCCTTCACCGCGGTCGACAGTCAATCCCGGCCGGCCGAACTCGTCGAGGTCCTGAAGCGGCTGACCGCCGAGCTGTTCTACGGGGCCTACAAACAGCGGCTGCGAGATCTCCTGCACGCCCGTCCCCAAGGCCGATTCCTCGATGTGGGCGCCGGAGCGGGGGACGGCGCCCTGGCTCTGAGCGCCGAATCGGGAGCGCGGGTCGTCGGAGCGGACAGCTCCCTGACGATGGCCACCGCGATGAAGGGCGCGGGCCTCGGCCACGTCGTCGTGGCGGACGGGCACCGTCTCCCGTTCCGGGACTCGTCCTTCGACGGCGCCTGCGCGGACCGCGTGCTCCAACACGTGGAGGACCCCGCGCGGGTCGTCGACGAGATGGTCCGGGTGGTCCGCCCGGGCGGCCGGGTCGTGCTGGCCGACCCCGACTACGCCACCCAGGCCCTCGACATCGAGAACCAGCACCTCGCCGCCCAGGTGCTGCGCTTCCGCGCCGAGGTCAACCTGCGCAACGGCACGCTGGCGCATCGACATGCGGGCATGCTCGCCGCTCGCGCCCTGGAGGACATCGGGGTGGAGGCCCGAACCCTCGTCGTCCGCGACCCGACGGCCGTCGACAACGTGATGGGACTCCGAAGCTGGGCCCACACCGCTGCCGCGCGCGGGCACCTCGACCCTGCCGACGCCGACCGGTTCGTCGCCCAGTTCGACCAGGCGGTCCACACCGGACGCTTCACCTACGCCGTCACGTTCTTTCTGACCTCAGGGACGTTGCCGATCTCGGGGGGCTCCGGCAGTACACGCGGTACTGCCGGGGAATGATGGGGCTGTCGTTCACGCCAGGTATCCACGAGAGGAATCCGATGAAGCCCACAGCCGACCTCTACGACGAGCACGGTGACGACCTCCAGTCGTGCGCCACCCAGTTCCGGCTCTTCGGTGCCCGGACGTCGTTCGAGGGTGCCGTCACGACCGTGAGATGCCACGAGGACAATGTGGTGCTCAAGGCCACCCTCGGTGAGCCCGGTGCGGGGCGGGTGCTCGTCGTCGACGGTGGTGGCTCGCTGGCCGCCGCTCTCATGGGGGATCTCATCGCCGACCTGGGCGCGTCCAACGGCTGGGAAGGCATCGTCATCAATGGCGCCGTCCGTGATGTCGAGGCGTTGTCCAAGATCAACCTTGGCGTGAAGGCTCTCGGTTCGAACCCCCGCAAGAGCCGCAAGGACGGTGCGGGGGACAGGGACGTCGAGGTCTCGTTCGGTGGGGTGACCTTCACGCCCGGCTGCCACCTCTACAGCGACGCCGACGGGATCCTCGTCACTCGCGCCTAAGGCTGTGTGCTCGCCTTGCCCGCGACGCCTGTCCGGCGCACGCTGGTCGTATGGGCGAGCACGACGGCCCCACCCTCATCACGTCCGTCCAGCGGGCCTTCCGCCTCCTGGAAGCCGTCGGCGCGCACCAGAACGGGGCGCCGGCGAAGCAACTGGCACGGGAGACCGGCCTGCCCCTGGCCACCGCCTATCACCTGCTGCGGACCCTGGTCCACGACGGATACCTGCGGAAGCTGGACGACGGCGGCTTCGTCCTGGGCGACAAGCTTCAGGTGATGCAGAGCACGGGCCGCGGGCAGGCGCTGCTCAGCCGTGTCCGGCCCACGCTCGCCGCGCTGCGTGACGAGCTCACGACCGCCGCATACCTCACCTTCTACGAGGAGGGCGAGATCCGGGTCGCGGAGATCGTCGACGGCCCCCGGGCGCCCCGCGTCGACCTCTGGGTGGGGTTCGAGGACGCGGGACACGCCACCGCGCTGGGCAAGGCCGTACTCAGGGAACTGGACGAGGAGGACCGCAAGGACTACCTCTCCAGGCACCACCTCGTCGACCTCACACCACGGACGATCACCAGTCGGCCGGAACTGCTCCGGCGCCTGGACACCTCACCCGTGGCCCCGGCCGTCACGGATCTGGAGGAGTACGCCCTCGGCACGGTCTGTGTCGCCGTTCCCGTCTACAGCGGGGACACGCTCGGCTCGCTCGGCGTCTCGATGCCGGTGGGCCGGCTCTCCCGGCTGCAGGACATCCGGGCGCGGCTGATTCCGACCGCGAACCGCGTGACCAGGGGCCTGTCGCTCACTATCTGAAAATCCGCTTCTTGTGACGTCCGGGCCAACACCGTTTCCTGGATGAAACCGGCATTTCAGGAATGTGCGCCGTGCACAGGTAAGGACAGCGGACGAAGAATGAGTCAGGCCCGTGATCATGGCGGCAACCACTGGTCCATACGGACACCCAGAAACCGGGTGCCCGATCCCGGAGCTTCGGCGCACGGCAGGGCTACCGCCCAACCGCGACGCCGAGCCACCGTACGGCTGGCCGTCGGGACGCCCGTACTGCACGTACTGCCCGTGCTGATCGTCTCCGTCGTCGTGCTCGCCGACTTCGTCGGCGGGGCCGGGATGGTCTGGCTGCCCCTCCTCGCGGCCGGGCCCGCGCTGGCCGCCACCACGAACGGGCCGCGCGGGGTCCTGTGCGTCGGTGTCCTCGCCGCGGTGCTCGGGGCGACGCTCGGAGCCCGGGACGGAGTTCCGGGCGGCGAACTCGCTGCCGTGTTGTCCGCCCTGGCCGCCGTCACCGTGGCGAGCGGCCTGGCCAGCGCGCTGCGCGGACGCCGTGACCGGGTGCTCGCCGCTGTCCGCTCGGTCGCGGAGACCGCTCAGCACGCTCTGCTCAAGCCCGTACCGGCGACCGTCGGCCCGTTCCAGGTGGCCGTCCGCTACAGCGCCGCGGCGGCCGAGGCCCGTATCGGCGGGGACCTTTACGCACTGATACCGACCCCGTACGGAGTGCGACTGATCGTCGGAGATGTACGGGGCAAGGGACTGCCGGCCGTGGGGACCGCCGCTCTGGTGCTCGGTGTCTTCCGCGAGGCCGCCTACGACGAGCCCGACCTCCTCGCCGTCATCGACCGGATCGAGCGAAGCCTGGCGCGCAATCTCGGTTGCGACGACTTCGTCACCGCCGTGGTCGCCGGCTACTCAGAGGCAGGGCAGCTGGAGGTGGTGAACTGCGGACACGCGCCTCCGCTGCTGATACGACCATCCGGAGGCGTCGAGCCGGTGGAGCCCACGCATCCGGCCCCGCCCCTCGGACTGCGCGCCCTCACGAAGCACGCCCCCGCCCTGGAGACCGTGCCGTTCGCCGACGGGGACCAGCTGCTCCTCTATACCGACGGGGTCACCGAGGCCCGCGACCGCGGCCGTGAGTTCTACCAGCTCACCGAAGGACTGGCACGCCACGTCTCCGACGAGCCGGCCCACACCCTCACCGCACTGCACGACGAACTGCTGGCCCATGTCGGAGGCCGGCTCCACGACGACGCGGCACTGCTCCTGATCCGTAAACCGACGGTCCGGGAAGTGGCGGTTCCCGAACCGACGGTCTGCGAAGCGAGCGGAACTACCGATTCCGAAGCGGTTGTTACTCGCCCGACGGCGCGGTCAGTGTGACGCCGAGGGCCACCGGTGTGCCGAAGTTCGGTGTGCCGTCGGCGTTCCAGGTGAACTTCTGCGCCCGCGTCGACCGGTTCATGTCGCAGCCACCGCCCGCGGAGTTGTTCGCGTGGTAGACGATCCAGTCCTCGGTCCCGTCCGGCGACTTGAAGAAGCCGTTGTGGCCGGGGCCGTACACACCGTTGGCGTTGGACCGCTGGAAGACCGGGTTCGGTGACTTGACCCAGGAGGAGGAGCTGAGCGGGTCACCTCCGTTGTACGTCAGCATTCCCAGCTTGTAGTCGGGCGTGGAGCAGTGGCTCGCGGAGTAGACGATGAAGGTCTTGCCTCCCCGCTGGAGCACCTCGGCGCCCTCGTTGACCGCGCCGCCCACCGTCTCCCAGCTGTACGTCGGAGTGGACAGCACCCGGCGCGTTCCGCTCGCGGTCCACGGGTTCGACAGCGGCCTGATGAACATCGGCTGCGAGCCGTTGTAGAACGTGCCGAGCAGATAGAGCTGACCGTTCAACTGCAGGATGCCCGGGTCCAGTTCCCAGGTGTTGTCCTGGGTCGGGTCGAGCAGGTCGGCCTTGAAGCTGTAGGGGCCCATCGGGTCCAGTCCCGCGCTCTCCAGGACATGGATCCGCTGGGTGCCCAGGTCGTACGGCTCCCGCCCGGCCGTGTAGTAGAAGTACCACCGCTTCCCGTTGGGGCCGTCGAGCAGGTGGAACTCCGGAGCCCACATCGTGCCGGCGCCATTGGGCCTGGTGAGGTTGAAGATCACCTGGTCGGTGGCCGTGGCGAGGCCCGCCAGAGTGCCGGCCTTGCGCATGGTGACCGTCGAGTTCCAGGTGGTCGTGGCGAGGTAGTAGTAGCCGTCGTAGTACGTCAGCCAGGGGTCGGGTCCACGCTGGGAGAGCGGGTTGGTGAACGTGCCCGGGCTCGTGCCGCCGCCGGTGAAGCCGGGCAGGCGCCACACCCTGCCGTTCCCGGTCCCGCACGGCAGCTGCACCAGGCCGGTGTTCGAGGCCGACGAACCGCCGCTCGGCACGACGCACTTGCCGGAGCCGACGGAGACGAGGTTGAACGTCCTGTCGGTTCCACTGACGGTCACGGGCACGAGCCGCCACTGCTGGTTCGTGGCGTTGTGACAGGTCCACTGGATGATCGTGGCGTTGTCCGCGGTGGACGCGCCGTACACGTCGACACACTGGCCGGAGGCGTGCGTACTGATCGTGTAGACGTCGGATGTCCCCGCGACCGGGGTGAAGCCGAAGGACTGGCTCGCGCCCAAGGCGCATGTGTTGGCGCGGAGCTGGGTTCCGCTGGTCGTCGAACTACCAGGTACGTCAAGGCAGTTGGCGCCGTTCTGGTTCACCCCCGTCGAGGTGAACGTGACGGCGGCGGCCGCGTGCGGCGGTGCCACCAGGAAGGCGACCACCATGGCGAGCACGGCGGTTAGCACGGACAGGCATCTGGAACGAGTCACTTGGGCGCACCCTTCATCGCTTGGCGGTCGCGCTGGGGCCGTACACCTTCGTCTCCAGCAGCCCCACGGAGTTGGTGCCGTTCCCGGTGAGCTGCACCCGCAGACGAGTCGTGCTCGTGGCGGTGAAGGTGACGGTGTTGTACTGGTTCTTGGCCAGCGGGTAACCGCCCGCACCGGGTACGTCGACGTAGGCGCTGCCGTTCCAGTACTGCAGCTTCCATGAGGCGGGCATGTCGATGCCCTGGTCGTCGTCGAAGAAGTACACCTCGGCCTTGTCGAGGGTCTTCGCGGACGGCCAGGTCAGCTCCGCCCACTGCTGACCGGTCTCCGGCCAGGTCCCCCAGCGCGGGTTCCCGGTGTCGTTGGAAGACGGCGGATCGATCCCGTCGTTGATCGCGTTGACGCTCTCCCAGGAGGAGGTGTACGACGCGGACGCCGTCGCGGACCCCGCCTGGTTGGCCGGTGGCTGCACACCGCCCCTGTTGAACACCTTGACCTCGGTGAGGCCCGTCTTCGCACCGGACGCGTTGGTGGCAAGAACCCGTATGCGCTGGGCGCTGATCGCCGGGAACTGCACCACGTTGTAGTTCGCCCGCGGCGCGGCCGGACTCTTGGCCTGCCCGGGTGCGCTCACCCATGAACTGCCGTTGTAGTACTGGATGGTGTACGCGGACGGGGCCCGGTAGGTGGTACTGGCCGGGCGGCTGTCCTTGAAGTACAGGCGCACCTCGTTGAGTGTGCGGGCGGCGCCGAGGTTGAGCTCGTACCAGTCCTGGCTGTTGGGGGAGCCGCCCGAGCCCCAGAACGGTTCGTTGGTGGGATCGCCGTCGACCGCGCCGGAGGCGGCGCTGCCGGACCCGGTGTGGGAGGCGGACACGGTCGCCCCTGAGGCGAGGTTGGTGAGGTCGGCGGTCAGGTCGACGCCGGCCTTGGCGAGCATGTCGACCATCTGGGGGCTGTCCTGGGTGACCTGGTTCGGGGCCTTCAGTCCGGCGACGGATGTGTGGTGGGTGACCGTGCCGCTCGTGGTGACGTCACCGGTGGCCGGGTCCCAGGTGAAGGGTACGAGCGAGCTGACGGTGGCGGCCCGGCTGCCATTGACGTAGATCGAGTAACCCTCCGGAACGCCGGGGTAGCGCACCACGCCGTCGGCCGGGTCGTCCCAGACGATGGACAGATCGGCGCCCCGGTAGCGGAGGTTGTTGACGGTGAAGTGGCTCCAGCCGATGTCGATGGGGGAGAGCTCGACCTTGGCGTCGTTGCGGGGCCGCAGACCGGCGACGTCCTCGATCACGGTCCAGTTGCTGCTGCCCAGGATGTTGTGGTGGATCCAGGACCGATAGTTGACCGAGCTGCCGTTCCAGTCGGCCCAGAACTCGTTGGCGTCCGGCCACTGGGTGTTGCCCCCGACGTACTGCGCCCAGGTGTTCCAGTACAGGAGCTTCTTGTAATCGGTCGCGCTCATCCAGGAGTTGGAGTAGTTGCGCAGCACCGACGAGTACAGGCGGAACTGGACGGTCGAGTTGATGGTGGAGAAGTTGTTCGAGCCCGGGTTGCCCGCGTCGGCGGCGGCCTTCTTGTCGACCTGGTTGGCCGTGTAGAAGGGGAAGATCGGGTACTGGGCCGGGTCGTCGTACAGCCGCAGGGCCTGCTTGTACGCCGCTGTGTTGGGGACGGCTCCGACCGAGAACGGGTAGTAGTTGTTGATCTCCTTCCAGGGCACCCATTCGTTGGTCGACTTCAACCGGTGCTCGAACAACTGCCGGTTGGGGTTCCAGAGCACGTTGACGATGGCGTCCTTGATCTGCGTCGCCAGCGTGCGCATCTCGGTGGCCTTCGCCGTGTTGCCAGTCGCCTCGTAGGCCTGGGCGGCGGCCAGTGCGCCGCTGTACTGGTAGGCGGACTCGGCGCGGTCCATGTTGCCGGGCTTCCAGTGGAAGGAGACCGCGTCGGCGTCGTTGCCCGTCAGAGCGCCCCAGTCGTACTCGATGAGCTTGTTGTTGTCGTGGTCGTAGTAGGCGAGTTGGCCCTTGACGTCACCCTCGGCGTAGCGGGCCAGGTTGGCGGCGATGCCCGGCTGACCGCCGTGGATCTGGTAGCTCTTCCAGGCCGCCTCGGCGATGTACTGGGTGTAGCTGTTGGACCAGTTCTCCGGGTCACCCGGGTTGTCGAGGAAACGGGCACCCTTGGAGGTCTGACCGACGCTCAGCCAGTCCCCGTACGCGTAGGCCGGGTTGCGCAGGTACTTCAGGTCGTCGATGTGCATGGGCTGGGTCAGCGCGATCGCGTTGTTGTAGCCGAGGACGCCTTCGGTCGAGGTCGGGAACTGGAAGGTCTGCCCGGGGATGTCGGCGTCGAGGCTGTTGAAGCGCATCAGCCACCAGCGGTAGTAGATGTTCTTCTTGATCGCGCCTTCGGGCACGTCGATGTAGGGCACGTTCTGCGCCCACCACAGGTTGTAGGCCCTGACGTGGGTGGCGAACGCGGTGGCGTTGGAGTAACCGGCGTAGGCGTTGTACTCGGTGAGCGACTGGGGGATCTCGTCGGTGACGAAGCCCATGACCACCTTGGTGGTGACGGTGGCCCCGGCCGCGATCGTCACGGACCGGTTGAGGCCGCCGCCGGACACGGCGAAGCCGTCGCCGGTCAGCCGCGGGCGGATCGTGGTGAGGTTGTTGTAGGCGTTGACCTGCCCGGTCAACTCGCTGCCGCCACCGGTGGTGGCGTACGGGGAAGTGGCCCGTAACTGCAGCGTGGTGGGGCTGCTGCCGTTGTTCTTGATCGACAGGTTGGTCACAGCGACGTTGTTGTCGGTGATGAACTTGGTCTGGTCGACCGTGACCGAACCGTTGGTGTGCACGCTCTTCCAGTGGCTCGGCACCTGCCGGCGCTGGGCGACCTGCTCCGTGAAGGTGCCCGGGCTGATCGCGACGCTGTAGGCGTTCTGGTCGTTGACGCTCTCCCAGTAGGCGACATGGCCGCCGAAGCCGAGCACCGCGGGGTCGTGGGTCTTCATGAAGACCGCGCGCCCACGGCTCATGAGCCAGGAGCCCGCCGGGTCGTTGCCCGATCGGGCCAGGAGGCGGTCCATCCAGAAGTCGGTTCCCGAGCTCTCCGCGTCGTAGATGCTCCGCATCATGTCGCCCGGCGTGTAGCCGACCGGCGCGGCCGGTATCGCGGGTCCGCTGAAGGTGGGGAAACCGATGGTCTGCGCGGCGTGCGCCGGGGTCCCGGCGACGACGGAACAGACGCTGAGCATCAGCGCGACGAGGAGGCATCTCGTGCGCCGACGTCGTACCAGTAGGGCGTGCGGTCTTCTCATCGGAGGCTCCCTGTCCGGTTGACAGCAGGCGGTTGCTCGCGATGGTGCGTTGAGCCGCGCGACCGGCGGGGCCGTGGGCTATGGCGTGCCCCTGACATTCGCAAGGTCAGTGGGGCGCCGCAAATGAGGCTGACCTAAAAGGTTTTCGCAACGTAGAGGCGGGCTGACGCACTGTCAATAGCCGAGAGTGGGACGCATCCCTTACGTCGCAAGGGCTTACCGGTCTAGGTTCGGATCCGTGTGGATGCAGGTTCGGGCCGGGCGAGGCCGGATGGCATCTGAAGTGTCGGTTCTCTCTAGGCGAAAAGGTTTTCGTGACGATGGGCTCTACGCGGCGACGTGCGACCACGATCACCGATGTGGCCACACACGCGGGGGTGTCGATCGCGACCGCGTCCAAGGCTCTCAACGGTCGGAGCCAGGTCCGCGCCGAGACCCTCCAGCGTGTTCTCCGGGCTGCGGAGGAACTGGGATACCAGCCGAACGCGCTCGCCCAGAGCCTGATCTCCGGCCAGACCCGTACCGTCGGGCTGCTCACCAGCGACAGTGTCGGCCGTTTCGGCATCCCCGTGCTGCTCGGCGCGGAGGACGCGTTCGGCACGGGGGAGATGGCCGTCCTGCTCTGTGACGCCCGCGGAGACGCCATCCGCGAACGGCACTACCTTCGCACCCTGCTCGCTCGCCGCGTCGACGGGATCATCGTGGTCGGTGAGAGCACGGATCCACGGCCGTCGATCAACCTCGATCTGCCCGTGCCCGTCGTCTACGCCTACGCGCCCTCCGACGATCCGCGGGACGTGTCGTTCGTGCCCGACGACGTGGGCGGGGCGCGCATCGCCGTCCAGCATCTGCTGACCGTCGGCAGGCGGCGCATCGCCCACATCACCGGGCCCACCCACTACCAGGCCGCCCAGGACAGGGCGGCCGGAACCACCGAGACCCTGGAGGAAGCGGGCCTCGGCCTCTCCGGCGGGCAGGTTCTCTTCGGCGCGTGGTCGCGGCGATGGGGGCGGCAGGCGGCCGAGATCGTACTGACCGCCGACCCGGAGATCGACGCCGTGTTCTGCGGGAGCGATCAGATCGCCGCGGGGTTCGTCGAGGCGGTCCGCGAACGCGGCCGCCGCGTACCCGACGACATCGCGGTCGTCGGATACGACAACTGGGAGGTTCTGTCCGCCGAGACCAGGCCGCCTCTGACGACCATCGACATGAACCTGGAGGTGCTGGGCCGCACAGCCGCCCAGCACCTGTTCGCCGCCATCGGGGGCCGGGCCGCCTCGGGCGTGCATCGCATGCCCTGCAGCCTGACGATCCGGGAGTCGACCGTGGCGGAGTAGGGCCGCGGGGCGCGGCGCCAGTTGGACGAGTAGTCGGCGTCAAGAGTTCTGGAACGCATCCGGAGGCTCGTTCCCGCACGGGTATGTGCAGTTCTGGGATAGTCAACTATCTTAATAGAAGACTAGTTTGGCATCCTCTCTCGCTCCGTGGACAGCGGGGGGCTGAGATCAGAGACGGCGGGCATCATGGCGAACGGTGGCTACGCGCGGTACGTCGCCCTGGGTGACAGCCAGACCGAGGGCCTCGGTGACGACGACGGCGCCGGGAACCCGAGAGGATGGGCGGACCGGCTCGCCGAGCAGCTCGCGCGGACCGACCCCGGGCTCCTGTACGCCAACCTTGCCGTCCGCGGGCGCCTTGCCGGTGAGGTGCGCTCTGGGCAGTTGGAGCCCGCGCTGGCGCTGCGTCCGGATCTGGCGACGGTCGTCGCCGGTGTCAACGACGTGCTGCGTCCACGCTTCGACGCGGACGAGGTGGCCGAGCACCTGGAGGCGATGTTCGCCGCGCTCACCGGGAGCGGTGCCCGCGTCGCGACGCTGACCTTCCCCGACTTCGCGCGGATCGTCCCGGCCGCCAGACCCATCGGCCACCGGGTCACCGCACTGAACAGCCGCATTCGCGAGGCGGCCCGACGCCACGGTGTAGTGGTGGCCGACGCGGAGCCTCATCCGGTGGTCACCGACCTCCGCCTGTGGAGCCCCGACCGGCTGCACGCGAGCCCGCGCGGACACGCACTGATCGCCGCCGCGGTCGCCGAGGCACTCGCCGTGCCGGGAAGCGACGACAGCTGGATCCGGCCGCTGCCTGCCGACGCGCGCATGCGTTCGGGACTGCGAGCCGTCGGGGCCGAGCTGCGGTGGGCGGGCTCCTTCCTCGGACCCTGGCTCGCCCGTCGCCTGCGCGGCCGCTCGTCCGGTGACGGCCGGGAGGCCAAGCGGCCCACGCTGCTTCCGGTGGCCCAGGTCATCGAAGACCTCACCTGAACAACGCCTTCCGGCAAGGACGAGGGCAAGGGTCGCAGGCCGCCCGCGAAGACCCGTTCATAGTCGTCGCATTGAGTAATCAACAGGCTGTTAGGTTGGATTCATGGCTCTTCGCAATGCGGTGATGGCGGCGCTTCTGGAGGGTGAGGCGTCGGGGTACGACCTCGCCAAGGGGTTCGAGGCGTCGGTCGCCAACTTCTGGATGGCCACACCGCAGCAGATCTACCGCGAGCTGGAGCGTATGGAAGGCGAGGGCCTCGTCGCTGCCCGCGTCGTTCAACAGGAGCGCCGTCCGAACAAGCGGCTGTTCTCGCTCACCGAGGAGGGCCTTGCCGCCGTACGGGCCTACACCGCCGAACCGCCCGCCAAACCGACCGCGATCCGGGACGAGTTGCTCGTCAAGGTGCAGTGCGTGGACGTCGGCGACATGGAGGCCGTACGAACCGCCGTCGCCCAGCGAATGGAGCTGGCCGCGACCAAGATCGCGCGCTACGAGCGGGTACGGGAATGGCTGTTGGCCGGACGCACCGAGGACGAGTACTTCGCCACCGCCGAGCGCATCGGGCCCTATCTCACCTGTCTGCGGGGCCTGTCCCTCGAACGGGACAACGTGACCTGGGGCGAAGTGGCTCTTAAACGGCTCACCCAGCGCGCGGAGGCGCTCGCTTCCCCGGCGCGCGACTGAGCGCGTACGTCCCTGCCGCGATCTCGTGATTGCTCGTGCCGCGACCGACGGTCGACTCGCGGGCTGTCTCTGTACACTCCCCGGCATGGCATGCCGTATCAGTGAACTGGTTCTCGACTGTGCCGACCCCGAGCGGCTCGCCGCGTTCTGGTGCGAGGTCCTCGGCTACGTCGAACTCGACCGGGAGGACGACGGAAGCATCGAGATCGGGCCGCCCGACGTCGGCTTCGGCGGCCCGCAGCCCACCATCGTCCTGAGCCCGAGCAGCGATCCGCGAAGAGGGAAGCTTCCGCTGCACATCGACGTCAACGCCACCGACCGCGACCAGGACGCCGAGTTGGAGCGGCTGCTCGCCCTCGGCGCCAGGCCGGCCGACGTCGGCCAGACCGGCGCCGAGAACTGGCACACTCTGGCCGACCCGGAAGGCAACGAGTTCTGCCTCCTGCACACCCGGCTCAAGCCCCTCTGACCAGGCCGACGCGTGGCGGGTGTGTGCAGGGCGAGGCCGACGGAGGGGCGGGCTCTGTCGGACACGGACAGACGCGGGCTTCCGGTTCCTGTGGGCCGCCCACGCCCTGCTCGACCTCTCCGACCGGGCGACGCTGCACATCCGCGACGGAGCGAGTACTCGCCTCTTCCCCGAGGCGGCGCCGCTGCTGGATCGGGCGTGGCGGGCGGGGGCCGCGTGGGTGGAAGGGAGCTGGCCCGCACCCTCCGGACTGCGCCTCGACCGACTCGGTCCGGACGGCGGCACCGCCGTCGGAGGCGTCGTGGAAGCCTCCCGCTGCTGTGTCCACGACCAGGCCGACCGTCTGTCGCTGGCCCCCGAAGCCGACGGGCAGGCAGCCCTTATGAGCGTTTGTGAACCCGCGTGAAAAGGAGAGCTCGTCCATGGATCTGCGAGCGGCCCTGGCCGCCCATCGCCTGGTCGCGATCATCCGCGGCGCCGACCCCGAAGCCTCGGTACGCACCGTGCTGACCCTCGCCGAGGAAGGCGTCGAGCTGATCGAGGTCTCCCTGACCGGCGCGGACGCCCTGTCCGTCATCGAGCAGGCGCGCAAGGCGCTTGGCCCCGACCGGCCCCTCGGCGCCGGCACGGTCCTGACCGCCGCCGACGCTCGCGCCGCCCAGCAGGCCGGCGCGAACTTCGCCGTCACCCCCGCACTCGGTGAAGGCGTCGTCGCGGCACACGAACTCGGCCTGCCGGTCCTGGCCGGCGTGATGACCCCCACCGAAATCCTGGCCGCACGCCCGCTCGGCGCCGCCGCGCTGAAGATCTTCCCGGCAGCCCAGGCGGGCGGCCCCGCCTACCTCAAGGCCCTGCGCGGCCCGTTCCCGCACGAACTGTTCGTGCCCGTGGGCGGTGTCGACGAGGCTGCCGCCCGTGCGTATCTGGCCGCCGGAGCGACCGCGGTCGGAGTCGGCTCGCCGCTGATCGGAGACGCCGCCGACGGCGGGAGCCTGACCGCGCTGCGCGACCGAGCTCGCGCCTTCTTGACTGTCGTACGGAAAGACACGTCGTGACGGAAGCCGCAGCGCACAGCGAAGGCGTACGGGACGCCGCAGACTCAGCCGGAGCCGGAGCCGGAGCCGGAGCCGGAGCCGGAGCCGGAGCTCTCCGCGCCGACTGCCTACCGCCACGACGGGTCCGCTTCGTCCCGGAGGAGAGGTCATGAAGGACGGCTGGAGGCCTGCCGAAGGGCCGGTGGTCTGCATCGGGGAGACCATGGCTGCCCTGGCTCCCGCCCCCTCCCAATCGCTGGAGACCGCCGACGATCTGCGTGTGTCGGTGGCAGGGGCCGAGTCGAACGTGGCGATGTACCTGGCAGACCTGGGGATCCCCGTCTCCTGGCTGTCGGCCCTGGGCGACGACGCGTTGGGGCGACGTGTGCGCGCCGCGGTCGGGGCGGCGGGCGTCGATGTCAGCGGCGTACGATCCGACCCGGAACGGCCCACGGGCCTGCTCGTGAAGGAGCCGACAGGCGCCCGAACCCGCGTCCACTACTACCGCGGCAACTCGGCGGCCTCGGCGCTGGGACCCGACGTACTGGCCGACGACAGACTCCGGTCGGCGTCCGTCGTCCATCTGACGGGCGTGACCCCCGCACTGTCCCCGTCCTGCCGGAGCCTGGTCGTGGAGGCACTCGCCACTGCGCCCGCCGAGCGCCCGTACGCCATCAGCTTCGACGTGAATCACCGCCCGGCCCTGTGGCCGCCCGGGACGGCCGCCCCCGCGCTGCGTGACCTGGCCGACCGCGCCGACATCACCTTCGTCGGTCTCGACGAGGCACAGGAATTGTGGGATGCCGACCTCGAACCGGCCGACGTACGGCAGCTGTTGCCGCACCCGCGCCTCCTCGTCGTCAAGGACGGCGGCCATGCAGCCACTGCCTTCGGGGACGAAGGTGCGTGGACCGTGCCCGCTCTGCGGACGGACGTGGTCGAGCCCGTCGGCGCGGGTGACGCCTTCGCCGCCGGATTCCTGACCGGCCTGTTGCGCGGCGGGGAAATGGAGCGCGCGCTGCGGCTAGGACACATCGCGGCCGCGTCGGCACTCAAAGTGACGGGTGATCATGGCCCACTGCCGGACGCTGCCGGGATCGAACGACTCCTCGGCCTCCCGGCACGCGAGTGGGAGACAGAGGCCGACGGCCGTCCCTGAAAGCCCAGTTCATAGGTGTCACCCTCCGCTGTAGACCTCTGTGCCATGATAGTTACCGGCGAGTAATCAGTGTGCCGGGAGAAGGAGTCCATCGTGGCCCGTACGTTCACCGTGTCCCGCAGCGTCCTCATCGAGGTGCCACCGGCTGTCGCGTACGAGGCGGTCAGCCGCCCTGCCGACATGGGGCGCTGGAGCCCGGAGAACCTCGGCGCGACCGTGCCGGAGCCCGAGGAGCCGGCCACGCTCGGGTTGACTTTCGAAGGGCGCAACAAGCGTGGCGCCTTCCGCTGGGTGACTCGATGCACGGTGACGGCGGCGGAGCCGGGCAGCCGTTTCGCCTTCCGGGTCCACGCGATCGGGCTCAACCGCCCCCGCCTGAGAGGCTCGATCGCCACCTGGGAGTACCGCTTCGAGCAGGATGGCGACGCGACGCGGGTCACCGAGACCTGGACCGACGACCGACGTTCCTGGCCGACCTTCGTGACCAACGTGTTCGACCGCGTGGCCACCGGAGGCCACACGTTCGCGGACTTCCAGGTTCGCAACATCGACAGGACTCTGCGCAACCTGAAGCGGGAGCTCGAAACGGCGCCTCGGTCCTGACGCCGCGCAACGGCACCTCTCCACGAGCGTGCGATCCGCTGCCGCCCTCAGGCCGCTACGTGCCACCAACGTGCCGCCGTGGATCAGGTGGGGCATTGCGCGGTGTCATTGGTGGCTCAGTACATTGACCACCTTGCCGTTGGGGTCACGGACGAAGAACCGGCGTACTCCCCACTCCTCGTCCCGCAAGGGGTGCACGATCTGCGCGCCGCTCTCTCGCATCGCCGCATGGACCGCGTCCACGTCGTCCACCTCGACACTCATGTCGGGCATGACCGGTGCGGTCTTGTCCTGGCTCATGAAGGTGACTTGCGCCGTGGGATTGGAAGGGGAGGCGAGCGTCATGACCCAGCCCAGGTTCATGACCTCTTCGAACCCAAGGAGGCCGTAGAAGTCCCGGCTCTCCTCCATGGCCTCCGATCGGATGTCGGGCATGACTCGGCGGATGGACATGGGCGACTCCTGCTGACGGGCGAGAGCGGACGTGCCCCCGATTCTCCCCTACCGAGACGCGCGTCACATTCGGCGATGTCACATCTCGCCGGGCCGGCCCGTCATAGAGGTGTATCCGCCAACAACGGCAAGGGAGTGCACCATGGAAGCCCGTCTGAACCTTTTCGAGATCCCGCTCGCGGTCAAGTCGCTGAAGCACATCGTCTCGGCGGGCAAGGTGATGGGGGAGTCGACGCTGCCGGCCGCGACCCAGGAGCTGGTCAGGCTGCGGGCCAGCCAGATCAACGGCTGTGGCTTCTGCACCGACATGCACACCAAGGACGCCGCCCACGCGGGGGAGTCCTCGGTGCGCCTCAACCTGGTCGCGGCCTGGCGTGAGGCCACGGTGTTCACCGACGCCGAGCGCGCGGCCCTGGAACTGACGGAACAGGGCACCCGCATCGCCGACGCGGCAGGTGGAGTCACGGACGAGGCCTGGGCGAACGCCGCCAAGTACTACGACGAGGAGCAGCTCGCCTCCCTGGTGTCGGTCATTGCCATCATCAACGCCTTCAACCGCCTGAACGTCATGGTCCAGCAGCCCGCCGGCGACTACCAGCCCGGCCAGTTCGGGTGACGAGGGGCAGCCGACTGGGGCCCGTGCCTGCTTCGCACGGGCCCCAGGGTCAATGCAGTTGAGGACCTATCCGGGGACCGGGGTCCGGAGGACCGGCCCGGACGACGACTTCAGTCCTCCGGAGGCAACGACGGTGTCTTTTGGCTCGGGTCGGTGGTGCCGGGTTGGCCAGGGCTGCCGGCCACGCGACATCCTGAGCGCAGGACGAACGCCTTGGACGGACGTGCCGGACGGACGTGCGGGGCCGGACGGTGCCGGCTCAGTGGGCGGGGTCGAGGACGCCTCGGTTGCCCTCGGCCCAGGCCGGTCGCACGGTGATCCGGGCGATGAGCCAGCGGCCCTCGGTGCGTATCAGTCCGATCTCCCCGGCGGCGCCGTTGGACCACAACGGGCCGTCCTGGGCGGCTTCGCGGCGCAGCCACGTGAGGATGTTGACGCTCGCCGTGGCGCGGTCGCCGTCCAGGTCGACCAGCATCGTCGTCGCCGCGTGCATCGTCGAGTCCAAGGGGTCGAGCTGCTCCCGGTAGTGCTTGGTCTGCTCCGCGGCGGTGCGTGACTCCGGTTCACCGCCCAGCATCGCGGTGTAGTCCGATACGACGGTTTCCGCGAGCAGGTGCTCGACGGTGTGCCAGTCGCGGCGGTCGAAACCCCGGACAAGCTGGTGGACGGCGTCCTGAATCTCGAACCGGTCGCTGATTTCCCGCAGGTTCATGAGGTCTCCACAAGGTGTTGAGTGCTGGTGCTGGTGCTGGTGCTGGTGCTGGTGGTGTGGTCGTGCCGGCTGTCGTCGGCGTGGCCCAGGGTGGTGTCGAGCCAGTCGAAGACGCGGGCCATGGCCAGGCGTTCGGCGCCGGCGTGGCCGTGGGCGTCGGCGCCTTCGGCGGCGGTGAAGTGCTGCAGGTGCGCGGGGGCGGTGAGGCGGTCGTAGAGCTCCTGGGGCTGGGGCTTCGTCGTCCCGTCCCCGGCGAAGAACAGGTCGTCGCCCGCCGAGCAGACCAGCACCGGGCAGTTGACGCGCTCGGCCACCCCGTCGCGCAGGTGGTAGTCCAGATAGCGGGCCAGGAACTCCCGAGAGGTGGCGCTGCCGGTGGCGTAGCGGCCGTGGCCGAGCGCCCACCGCAGGGTGGGGCTGTCCGCCGCGGCCTGTTCGAGCAGGTCGTCGAAGGCCGGGTCGTGATCGGCGCGGGTGCGTCGTTCGACCTCCGCGCGGGGCATGGGCAGCAGTCCGGTCAGCGCCTCGGCGGCGTCGTACACACCGTCCACGACGACCACGGCGGCGAGGCGCGGTTCATGCGCGGCGGCCCGTGGTGCGAGCATCCCGCCCAGGCTGACGCCCATCAGCGCGACCCGGTCGTGGTCGATGCCGGGCAGGGTTCCCAGGTGGTCGAGGACCGGGCCGACCACGTGCTCCCAGTCGGGGCGCAGGACCAGGCCGCGGCGGTGGATCGCGCTGGGCTGCCCGGGCCCGTCGAAGGACAGCGCGTTGTACCCGCGGTCGAGGGCGGCCAGCCCGCCCAGGTAGTGCAGTTCCTCGGCGCTGCCGTCGAAGCCGTTGTGCATCACCAGCGTCGGACGCGGGGCCCCGTCGAGGGAGGGCCGGTAGAACCAGCCCTCCAGCACGGTCCCCTCGTACGGGATCCGCACCGGCTCGATCACGGGCTGATACAGACCCGCCGCCGTCGCGAAGCAGGCGGCACCGCGCTCGTAGGCGTCGTTGATCCGAGGGTCGTCGGGGTCGCCGTGGAGGAAGAACTCGGCGGTGCTGTAGTACGTCGCCGCGCGGAGCATGCCGTCGCGGGCGCTCACCCGGTGTCCGGCGTTCAAGCTGGTCTCGGCCTGTTCGGCGACCCGGTCGGCGGTAGTTCGCCACGCGTCGTGCCAGCTGTCGTAGTCGCCGGAGGTGATCGCCTCGGCGGTGGTCAGCACCTCGCCGATGTCGGATCCGCCGTAGGCGGCGTGTCCGAGGATTCGCAGCGTCTCGAACCAGAACTGCCGGTCGTCGGCGAACAGCACGGGGCGCATCAGGCCACCGCCGGCGACGGGTGGGCCGAGTTGGTCCGGTGGGCGTCGATCAGGAAGTCGCGGAACGAACGAGGCGCTCGGCCCGTCACGTCCCGCACGGTCGTGGTGACGCGCTCCTCGCTGCCTCCGGCGATCTCCTGGTCCATCGCGGCGAGCACGCGGGCGTAGTCATGGGGCACTCCGCTCGCCTCGATCGCCGCGGTCAGCTCCTCGACCGTGATCGAGGTGTGGTGCACCGCCGTGCCGGTGACCTCGCCGACCACGGCGGCGGCCTCGTCGTAGCTCAGGGCCTGCGGGCCGGTCAGGATCAGCTCACCGTCGGGGATCGGCTCCCCGAGCAGCAGCTGACCGGCGACGGCGGCGATGTCGTCGGGGTCGATGAAGGCAACCCGCCCGCGACCGGTGGCGGTGGTGATCCGCCCGTGCTCCCGGATACCGACCGCGACGGGGTGGCTCCCGACGAAGTTCTGCATGAACCAGGAGGGCCGCAGCACCGCCGCCTCCGGGACGCGGGCCCGTACCAGCGGCGGCAGGGCACCCAGTCCCGACGCCGAGTCGGTGACCGCGGACGAGCTGAGCAGTGCCACCCGCCGGGTGCCGGCCGCGACGGCCCTGTCGAGGAAGTCACCGACGACCGAGGCGGGGTCGGAGTCACTGAGCGGCGCCACCAGGAACACCCGGTCCACGCCGTCCACGGCTGCGGCGAAGGTGCCCGGGTCCGCCCAGTCGAAAATCACGTGCTGGTCGTCGCCGGCCACCGGGTTCCGGCTGGCCGTTCGCACCGCCACGCCCCGAGTACGCAGGAACGCGGCGACCCGCCGGCCGGTGGTCCCGGTTCCGCCTGTGACAAGAACAGTAGGCATGAGTTGGTCCTCCCCATTTATCTGGACGGGACGGTACCGTCCCGTCCGTTCCACTGGACCGTAGCACACGGCCGGGACGATACCGTCCCGTCCTGAGCTAGGATGAGTGCATGACGAAGCCCCGACGCAGCCCTACAGGGGCCGCAGTGTTCAATCAGGCGGTCACCGATGTCATCACCGAGGCGGCCATCGACCTGCTGGTGGAGTCGGGCTATGCGCGCGTGACGATGGACGGCGTGGCGAAGCGCGCGGATGTCGGCAAGAGCGCGATCTACCGGCGCTGGCCGTCCAAGCTGGAGATGATCGTCGCCGGGCTCGTTCGGCTCAGCACTCCGATAGGCCCGGCCCCGGACACCGGGTCCCTGCGCGGTGACGTGCGAGCGGTGATGCAGGCCGCCTTCGACTGGCTCAGCGACCCGCGCATCCGGGCGGTGCTGCCCGACCTGATCGCCGAGTCCGACCGCAACCCCGTGCTCGCCGAGGCGGTGGCCAAGCACGTCACGGGTCCGCGTGTGACGTGGGCCTACGCAGCGCTGCACCGGGCGCGCGACCGGGGCGAACTGGCCGCCGACGACGTCGACCTGGTCCTGGACATGACCATCGCACCGGTGTTCTGGCGCCTCACCCACGACCGGCCGGTGGACGACCGGTACCTCGACCGGCTCACCGAGTTGACGATGGGCGCGGTGCAGCAGAACGTCGACTCTTGACCCACCGACGCCGAGACAGAGCGAGCGGACCGTGGCCAGGCGTTCCCTTGAAGGCCGGGCTTCCTGTGGTCCGCCCGTCCTGAAGGTCAGCCCTCCCGCTGCCCTTTGTCGACCTGGACGACCCCCCAGTCGATCAGGCTCCTCGCACAGTCGACAACGGTCTCGGCCGCCGGCCGGGGCTGCCAGCCCAGGACACGCCTCGCCTTCTCGGTGCTGTGGCGGTTGCGGCGCCCGAGGGAGACGGTGATCGCCCGAAGCGGGCGGTCGAACAACGACGCGAAACGGACCACGAAGTCGGGCAGTTGACGCGTGGGCACCTTGGCCCCGGCCGGACCGAGCCCGGCCCGAAGCGCCTGAGCCACCTCCCGCATCCAGGTGAACTCTCCCGTGGCCAGAAACCGCTGGCCCGCGGCTTCCGGCGACGTCATCGCACGGATGTGGATGTCCGCGAGGTCGCGGACGTCGACGATCTCCAGCCCGATCCGTGGAGTACCCGGCATCCTGCCCGCCACCATCCGCTCGATGATGCGGACCGAGCCGAGGTTGCGGGTGGTGAGGATCGGGCCGAACACGGCGCCGGGCAGAATCGTCGTCAGCGTGGTCGAGCCCTCGTCGTCGGCGACGAAGTCCCAGGCCGCCTTCTCGGCAACCGTCTTGGACCTGCGGTAGGGGATCAACGTCGGATCGTCCGGATCGGTCCACAACGTCTCGTCGGTCACGCCCTCCTCCGTATAGGAGGACGGGCTCGCGGCGTTCGCCGCGGACGTCATCACCACCCGCTTCACACCGGCCGCCGACGCCGCCCGCAACACGCGCAGAGCGCCCTCCCGGGCCGGGACGATGAGCGCCTCGGCATCGCGCGAGTCCTCGTCCCCGAGCGGGGAGGCCACGTGCAGCACATGGTCGACGCCCGCCACCGCGGCATCCCACCACTCGTCGGCGGTGAGGTCGGCGACGGCGAAGCTCAGCCGGTCGCCGGGAGCCGTCACGGTCGACACCGCGTCGCGGACCGCCTTCTCCTTGGCTGGGCTGCGCACCGTCGTGCGGACCTCGTAGCCGCGCTCGAGCAGCGCGACGATGACCCAGCCGGCGACGTATCCCGTGCCGCCCGTGACCAGCACTTTCTCCGTCACTGCTCTTCCTCCCTCAGCCGGCCGAAGCGGCCGAACGTGGATCCCGCCGCAGCCAGTGGCATGGCGACCTCTCCGGCCCTCTGCACTCTCATGATTTCGGTCCTCTCCCGCTCTTGCCGGCGGTCGGCCACCAGACGTGTGATGGCCGACCGGATGTCTCGTTGCCGCAGTGGCGCGTCAGGCGCGCACAGGCGCTGGGCTGGGCGGGGCCGGGGCGTGGTGCTCCGGGTGGCCCTCGACGTGCAACTGCGGCAACCCGCGGTCGAGTCGGCGCGGGATCCACCAGTTGAATCGGCCGAGCATGTGCATCGCCGCCGGGACCAGCAGGAGCCGTACGACGGTCGCGTCGAGGAGGATGGCTGCCGCCATACCGACGCCGATCAGCTTCAGGACCACGTCCGGGCTCGGCACGAACGCCACGAACACCGCGATCATGATTGCGGCAGCGGCGGTGATGACCCGACCCGTACCGGCGAGACCCTCCGTCACCGCCCGGGCGTTGTCACCGGTCCGGATCCACGATTCGCGCACCCGGCTGAGGAGGAAGACCTCATAGTCCATGGACAGCCCGAACAGCACCGCGAACATGAGGACGGTGACGAACGGCGGCAACGGTGTCGGGGTGTCGATACCGATCAACTGCCCTGCCCAGCCGCCCTGTAGGACCAGGGCGACCACCCCGTACGAGGCTGCGACGGACAGCAGGTTCATCACGGCGGCCTTGACCGCCACCGCGATGCTGCGGAACGCGACGAGCAGCAACAGCATCGACAGCAGGACGACCCCGATGATCAGGTACGGGATGCGGCCGGCCAGATCGGTGGTGCTGTCGATCGACGTCGCCGCGGTCCCGCCGACCAGGACCGTCGCGTCCGTACCGTCGATCGCCGCCGGGACGGTGGTGTCCCGCAGGCGGTGCACCAGATCCTGCGTTGCCTCGTCCTGCGGACCGGTGGTCGGCGTGAGGGTCAGGACGGCGGTGTCACCGGCCTGGTTGAGCAGTGGTGGCGAGACCGACGCGACGCCGGGGGTGTCGGTGGCGGCGGCGCTCAGCCGGGTCAGGACCGAGTCGTCGCCGTCGGGGAGCTGGACGGCCAGGCGGACGGGCCCGTTGGCGCCGATCCCGAACCCGTTGGAGATGAGGTCGTACGACTGCCGGGTCGTCGTCTCGGCCCGGTTGTTGCCCGCGTCGGGGAAGCCGAACTGAACGTTCAGGAACGGCACGGCCAGCGCCAGCATCGCGGCCAGGCCCACCGCCCCTGCCGCGTACCGGTGGCGCTGGACGAGCCCGCTCCACCGCAGCCAGGCCCGGCTCGGCTTGACGTGCCCGTCGGCGCTCACCACGGCCGTGCGGCGGCGACCAGGCAGCCTCAACCGGTCGACGTGACGACCCAGAAGGCCGAGCAGCGCCGGGAACAGCGTCACACTCGCGGCCAGTACGACCAGGACCCCGACGATCGCCACCAGCGCGGCACCACGCATGTACGACAGACCCATGGCGAACAGGCCGAGCAGGCTGACGACGACCGTGACGCCGGCGACCACGACCGAGCGTCCGGCCGTGTCGAGCGTGGCCACCGTGGCCGCCTCCGGATCGAGCCCGGCCGCCCGCCACTCACGGAACCGGGTCACCATCAACAGGACGTAGTCGATACCGATGCCTATGCCCAGCATGGCCGCGAGCGACGTCGACCACTCGGGCGCGTCGACGAACCGGATCACCACACCGGTCAACGCGCCGCTGACCGCCAGCCCCGCCACCGCCACGAGCAACGGCAGCCCGGCCGCGACCACGCTGCCGAAAGTCAGCAGCAGGATCAGGGCGGCGACCGCCAGCCCGATCGCTTCCGAGCCGATCGAGCCGCCCTCGGCCAGGAAGATCGCCTGCCCGCCGAGCGCCACCCGCATCCCGGCCGTACTGCTCTCCTCGGCGACGTCGATCAGCCGGGTACTGTCCTCGACCGGCATGTCCGTCGCGTTCACCACGTCCAGGCGCAGGTTCGCCAGCAGCGTGCGCCCGTCGGCGGACACCGCGCCCAAGGTCGCGTACGGATCGTTGACGCCCGCCACGTGCGGCACCGAGGTCAACTCGTCCAGCAGCTCGGCCACTTGCTGCCGGACACCCGCGTCCCGCACGCCGGCGTCCGCCTGCACCACGACCGTGACGACCGCGTTGGACTGGCTCGGGAACCGCTGCTCCAGCACCATCTGGGCCTTCTTCGAGTCCGATCCGGGTGCCGAGTAGTCCGCGGTGAACTCGCCCGCGAACGTCGCCGACAGCGCCACGGCCGCCACCAGCCCGGCCAGCCACAACAGCAACACCCGGCCACGACGCCGGTACGCGAACCGGCCCAACCGGCCCAACGGACCCACCACCGGGCTCCGGTCGTCGATGTCTGCCATCACAATGCCTCGCCTTCACGTGCCATCAGGACTTCTCATCGCCCGCCCGGATCACCGGGCTCAAGCACCGAACCAAAGCCGAGCCAAGTCACCGGGGCGGACCGCGCGGGCCGATCAGCGGACCGCATCTCGAAGGCGGGTCACCACGCCGGACGACGGCAGTGGTAGACCAACGCCGGCGGCAGGTTGCCCCACACCGTCCGGCCCACCACGACCTCGTCGAAGCGCGACTCCAACGACCGCAGCAGCCGCCGCGCAGGACTCGCCCAGCGGGCATGCACGTACGCGAACGTCGTGAAGGCCCCGGACTCCGACAGCCCGCCCATCACCGCTGCGAGAACGGCACGGCGCTCGTTCTCACCGAACGCACCCCACGGCAGGCCGCTGACGATCACATCGGCCCGCTCGATGCCACGCTCGCCGAGCACTCCGGCGAGGCCCCCGGCGTCGGCCCGCGCCACGTCCACCCCCGGATGCCGGGCCGCCAGCCGCGCGGCGAACCGCTCGTTGATCTCCACGGCGATGTGCCGGCCCCGGCCGCCGAGACGATGCTGAATGGCACCGGTGAACGCGCCCGTTCCCGGGCCCAGCTCGACCACCACCGGATCTCCGCTTCCCGGCACCGGCGCCGTGACCACCCGAGCGAGCGCGCCGCTGCTCGGCGCGACCGCCCCCACGGTCAGTGGACTGCGCAGGAACTCTCCGAAAAACGTCACGTCATGTGCCCTTCGTGAACGGCCGCCGCGAGACACGCGACGACGGTGGTCAGGGCATCGACGCTAGGGAGAAGCACCCCGGCCGGCTTCGTGCCAGGGGCCGCAGCCGCGGCCAGAAGGAGGAGACGGGGCGACCGGTCGGAGGAGGGGGCCGTCGGCGATCGCGCCGTAGTCTGGCCAGGTGGAGAGATTCCGTGCTCGATGGTCCCGGCTCGACGCCGCGACCGTGGCCGTCGCGGGCGGGCTCGCGGCCGTGAGCATCGTCCTCGGTCCACCGTCCGGGGGAGGGGCCACGGAGTGGTTCCTGGTCGGGACGGCTGCGGTGGCGCTCGGCCTCGTACGCCATGTACCTCTGACCGTTTTCGCGGCCGAGGTGGCTTTGACCCTCGTCGGTGACGCCGTCCTTCCCGTCTGCAGCCATGTCGCCCCGCTGGCGGGGGTGGTGGCGCTCGGAGCGGTGGCGTACCGGCACCGCTGGCCCGCCACCGTCGCCGCGTACATCGCCGGGTACGCGACGATCCTCGTGGCGTTCGGCAGTGACGACGGCGGGCTGCTGACCGGCGTCGACGGGCTGGTGCGGATCGTCACGCTGGCCCTGTCGGTGGCGGCGCCGGTCGTGTTCGGGTGTTACCTCGCCGGCGTCCGCCTGGCCGCGGCCGTCGCCGAGGAGCGAGTTCGCGACGCCGAGCAGCGGCGGGACGTCGAGACGCAGGCCATCCGGCTGGCCGAGCGGGCCCGGATCGCAGGCGATCTGCACGACCTGGTGGCACACCACGTGTCCGCGATCGCGCTGCAGGCAGGCACAGCGCAGTACGCCGCCACCCACGCACCCGACCCCGAACAGCGCCTGAGCGTGGCCGTCGACTCGTTGGGCGCGATCCACACGAGCGCGGGCCAGGCCCTCGTCGACCTGCGCAGCCTGCTGCGCGTGCTGCGCAACCAATCCGACCAGGCATCCCTGGTCGACCCCGAGCAGATGATCACCGACGCGGTCCAGCGCAGCCGCACCGCCGGACTGCACGTGGTCGCCCACCTCGACGACGGCACGCTCGAGGCACCGCTCACGCTCCGGGTGACGGCCGCCCGCGTCGTACAGGAGGCACTCACCAACGCGCTCAAGCACGCCGGCCCCGGCGCCGAGGTCGAAACCACCGTGGACGTCGACGACACCCAACTGTCGGTGGAAGTGGCCAACTCCGGACCGGTCGGCCCGCATCCCACTCTGCCCGCGTCGGGGCACGGCCTCGTCGGCATGCGCGAACGCGTCGAGATCCTCGGCGGCACTCTGGCCGCCGGCCCCACCCGCACCGGCGGCTGGCGACTGCGCGTCACGCTGCCCCTGGGAGCCCGCTCATGATCCGCGTACTCGTCGTCGACGACCAGACCCTTGTACGCGCCGGGGTCACCCTCCTGCTGCGTACGGCCGGGGAGGACGTGGTCGGCGAGGCCACCGACGGGCTCGAAGCCGTACGCATGGCCGAGCGGCTGCGCCCGGACGTCGTCCTCATGGACCTGCGCATGCCACGAGTCGACGGAATCGAGGCCACCCGCCGCATCCTCAAGACCCTCCCGGCAACGCGCATCGTGATGCTCACGACCTTCGACGACGACGCCGAGGTCTACGGTGCACTGCGCGCCGGAGCCGTCGGCTATCTGCTGAAGGACGGCGAGCCCGACGCGATGCTCTCCGCCGTACGGCGAGCCGCGCAGGGCGAATCGCTTCTCGCGCCCGCGGTCATGGCGCGCGTCGTCCGGCGCGCCGTCCAGTCACACCACCAGGATGTCACCGGTGACACGGCTGACCCGGCGATTCTGGCGACCCTCACACCCCGCGAACGAGACGTACTCGCCCTCGTCGGCCTCGGACAGTCCAACGCCGAGATCGCCGAGACCCTCCACCTCGGTGTGACCACGGTCAAGACCCACGTCGCCTCCGTCACGGACAAACTGCGACTGCGCAACCGCGTCCAGGCCGCGGTCGTGGCCCACCGACTGGGCCTGGTCGACGACGACTTCCGTCTCGCCGAGGGCCTCGAATAGCGATCCGCGGCACTCCGGGGGTCGGCCGCAACGCGCGTTACGCGATCGAGCGCACTGCCGCCTCGGTGAGGGTGGTCGCGGTCCGTACGGCACTGGTGATGGCCTCCTCGGGATCGAGGCCGCACAGATCGGTGAGGGTGAAGAACGCCTCCGCGCTGACGACCACCGCGAGGTCACGCTTGAGCTGGGCGAAGGCGTCCGGCTCCGTCGCGCCGAGCGTGCCCTCCAGGGGGAGGAGCGCATGGTCGATGAGTCCGAAGCGGATGCCGGGGCGCGTGGTCACCGTCTCGGGCCGGGTGATGGTGGCGGCGATCATCGCGCGGACCGAGCCCTGGCGGGTGTGAATGCCGCGCAGCAGGAACTCGCAGGCGAAAGCGACGCGTTCGACGGGGTCCGAGGAGTTCGCGACCGGCGCGAGCGCCTCGGCGGGGGGTGGCCAGACACCGGCGAGGGCCTCGCTGATCAGCGAGGGGAGATCGGGGAAGTACCGGTAGGCGGTTGCCTCGGAGACCAGGGCCGCCCGGGCGATCGCGGGCATGGTCACCTCGGCGCCCGTGCCGATGAGTTCCCGGGCGGCCGCCACGATCGCCATCCGTGTGCGCTGCTTCTGGTTGGTGCGGCCGGTACCCGCCTGCGCCGTCATCGTGGGACTCCTCCTGTTGACTCACACGCATTTTAGCAGTGGGCACTCGTTATGAGAGTTCACTTGCATAACGAGCCTCGGCGTCTCTAGTCTCATGAGAGTCAACTCTCACGAAGCGTTTGCGCAGGAGGAACCATGAGCACCGTTTCCTTGGTCGGCCCGGACGACGGCGAGACGATCCAGCTGGGCCCCACACAGATGCGCATCCTCGAGGACGGCACCACCACCGGGCACCGCCTCGGCATCGGGGAGATCACCCTCGCCCCGCACACCCAGGGCCCGCCGCAGCACCGCCACGCCCAGCACGACGAGGGCTTCTACGTCGTCTCCGGCACCGTGCACTTCACCATCGGGAAAACCACCCACGCCGCCCCGGCCGGCACGCTCGCCATGATCCCGCCCGGCGCCCCGCACACCTTCGCCAACCTCGGCGACACACCCGCGGTGATGCTCAACACCTTCACACCCGACCTGTACGTCCAGTACTTCCGCGACCTGCGGAACATGATCGCCAGTGGCAAGGAACTGACCCCTGAGTCGACGATCGAGGCGATGAGCCGCTACGCCACCGTCCCCGCAACCGACTTCGCGTGACGGCACCCCATCTTCCCTCCGGCACAGCCCACTTGAGGAGCACCGAATGACCCGCAGCACCCACACCATCACGCTCGACCAGGGCACCCTCGACGTCACCGTCGACCTCCAAGGACAGCAGGGGTACCCCTTCCTGCTCCTGCACGGAGGCGGTGGCCCGCAGACCGTCACCCCGTTCGCCGGACTCCTGGCCGAGCAGCGGCCGGCCAGGGTCTTCACCCCCGTCCACCCCGGCTTCGACGGCACCGACCGCCCCGACTGGCTGACCGACGTCACGACCCTGGCCCAGGTCTACGCGCGGCTGCTCGACGTACTCGACCTGCGCGACGTCGCCGTCGTCGGCAACTCGATCGGCGGCTGGATCGCCGCCGAACTGGCGGCCCTGGGCAGCGACCGGATCAGCAGCGTCACCCTCGTCAACGCCGTCGGCATCCAGGTCCCCGGCTATCCGATAGCCGACACCTTCTCCCTGACGCCCGTCGAACTGTCCCGCCTCTCCTTCCACGACCCCGCGAAGTTCCGCTTCGACCCCAGCGCGCTGAGCGAGGCGCAGCGCGCGGTGATGGCCGCCAACCGGGCCACCCTGCAGGTCTACTCGGGCCCGCACGCCATGGCCGACCCCACCCTGACCGACCGCCTGGCCAAGGTCGCCCACCCCATCCTGGTCGCCTGGGGTGCGAGCGACCAGGTCGTGGACGCCGACTACGGACGCGCTTACGCACAGGCCATCCCCGACGCGGAGTTCCGCCTACTGGAGGGCACCGGCCACATGCCCCAGACCGAGACACCCGAGCAACTCCTCCCGGTCCTCTGGGACTTCGCCGCCGCCCACGCCGCCGACCGGCCGCAGCACCACTGACTGCCGGAAGCGGCCGCGTGCCGCGTTTCGTCCACTCCCTTGCTCAGTGGCCTCCACGCCGCCCGAATGTGACAGCTGCCGATCGCCTCGCTGGGGACCTCTGTGGATTCCTCAGGTCTGCCAGGCCCGGCGGGGGAGTGACGGCGCCGTTCGACCGGGCTGGGACGAGCAGTCGGAGAGGTGCGCGAAGGTTCTGGCGCGAGCGGGGGACGAGTTCGTCGGGGATCTGGCCCAAGAAGCGTCGACGGGTGCTGGCCAGATGGGCGGGCTGCGTCGCCTGCATGGCGTGGAGCCCTGACTCGGTGAGTACGGCGTCGCTCTCGGCCGGCGCCCTCCGTCACGCCTCCTTCGCCGAAGCGCCCGAGCGGAACTACCTCGCCTGGAAGGCCGCCCAGATCTTGGGCCAGCGAGCGGTTGAGACTCCGGCAGAACACATCGTCCGGGTCGGCACTCAGGTGCCCGCCCCCGCGCGACGGCCGCGGTCCGGTAGTGGGTCACCCAGAGGGCGGCGGCGTGGGGGACCGGACCGAGAGCGCGGAGCTGGTCCGCTTCGTCGGGCGATGGGCGACAGTCCCGATCTGCCAGGCAGCGGCGTACAGCAGCAGAGCGACCGTGAAGGCGGCGCCCGCTCGCGTGGCGACCCCGGTCAGTACACCTTCGGCGAGGGTGCCCCAGGGAGCCCGGACAGTCCTGGAGGGGTACGTTGTCTCGCTCGCTCCGTCGCCCAGGTCGACGGTGGTGGGGCGGCTGTAGTCCACCTCAGTCACATGGCGGTATGCGTTGAAGTCGGCGCGGGCATGCACAGCACCGCCCAGCACAGGTGACAGGACCAGCAGAGCCACCACGCTCCACCTCGTGACAGGGCCCAGGCGGACTGCGGTGTTGACCTGGGTACGCAGCCGGTCGCGGCGCCGCCAAAGATGCCGGCCGACGACCGTCAGGCCGAAGACGGTACTCACGTACTGCAACAGCCGAGCGACCGTCAGGCCGCCCAGGGCCGAGGCTCGTAGCACCTCCACGTGGGTGACGAGGAAGCCGTCGCCGTGCGTGAAGGCATCCCACGCTAGGTGGGAGGCGATGCCGATCAGCGCGGAGACCAACAGCCACATCGTGTACCGGGCCTTGGCGCGCAGGCCAGTCATCCGCTCGGGTTCCGGAAGACGGAGGCCGGACGGCAGCAGGGCGTTGACCGGGGCGCGCAGCATCCGGTAGGCGGCGACCAGGCCGACGGCAAGGGGCAGGCCGACCAACAGACCCGCATCGAACGAGTGGGTCTCCGTGGCGTTGAGGAGCGGCCCGTACCAGTCCTGGGGGCCGGTCTCCGACACGCCGAGGCGGGCGAGGAAGTACGGGACATCGGGTGCCACGGAGCCCGCGACCAGAGCGGCCGGAACGAACGGCCGGCGCATCAGCGGCAGCACGGCGGCGGGATGGGACAAGGTGAACGGCAACTTGATGGTCTTCTCTGGCCCGAAAGGAACTCACGAATAGAACACCGAGGAGAGTATTCACTTCAACGGACTATCGCAACTGAGCGTGAATCGCCGGCGGGCGGCGGGCGGCGGCCGTCGGTCGGAGAGGTCCGGCTGTGTCAGCGCCGGCGGCGAACCACCTGGAGGCACGCGGTGAGCGCCGCCGCGACCGGCAGCAGGAGGAACAGGCCCAGCACGGGCCGGAGTTCGAGCCAGGCATCGGTGTACGCGTGGGCGACCAGAGGCGAAGAGGCCACCGCCATCGCGCCGAGCTCACGCAGGCCGGAGGAACGGGCGCGCACGGCGAGGACGGCCCCCGTGAGGGCGAGCACCAGCATCGGCCAGGCGCCGTAGTCCGTCGTCACGCCGAACGCCCCGGTGTCCACCACCACGACGGGAAACCATGCCGCGGCCGCCATCGCTGCGGCCGCCGCCGACAGTTGCCTGTCACCACGTCGATCAGGAGGGCAGCTGAGCACGACGGCGACGGTCAGCAGGGCCGCGGTGACAGGAGCGCCCGCCCCCTCGCCGGGCGAGGGCGTGGCGACCACCCACAGCACGGCCGTCCCCAGCAACCCGCACACGGCCAGACCCGCACCCGGCAGCCACCTGCCGTTCAAGGCGATCACCGCACCGAGGCACACCAGCAGTGAGAGCAGCAAGTACAGGGCCCGGGCGCCATCCATCGTCGAGAGCTGGACCCACACCGGGGCGGGCGAGCGAACCAACCCGGCGTACCAGCGCGTCAGGTGCAGTCCGCTGTCCACCGCGCCGGCCGCCAGAGCGAACGGGGCCGCCAAGGCGAAGAAGCGCCCCACGGGTGAGGCCGAGTCCAGGCCCAGCCGAACCCGCACGGCGTGCGCGGCCAGGTCGGCGTCCGCGCGCAGCCGAGCCGTGCGTGGCATGCCTGCCGTCATCTCCCGGTGCACATCGACGATTTCCTGCCCGTAGGCGGCCCGGTACGTGGCTGGATACAGACGGAGCAGGGGATCGGTCATGTCAGCGCCGCCGCCCCGCCGGTGCCCAGACGCCGCTTGACCTCCCGGGCGGTGGCGGCCAGCCGCTCCGCCTCGGCCGCCAGCCGCTCCCGCCCGGCGGGAGCGAGGGCGAAGATCCGGCGTGCCCGACCGCCCACCACCTCCTCACGCTCCACCTGGATGAAACCTTCCGCCAGCAGCCGGTCCAGCGCCCCGTACAGCGCCCCGGTGCGCGGCACCACCCGGCCGTCGGTGATGGTCTTGACCTCCTGCGCGACGGCATATCCGTGCCGAGGCGCATCCGCCAGCGCCGTCAGGAGCAGCAGGGCCAGCTCCTGCATTCCTCGTTCACTCATACCGGCAGAGTATTCCGTCCGACGGAGCTTCCGGCGAACTTCCCGACTGACCTTCCCACCGGCCTCCCCGCGGACCTTCAGAAGGGCCAGATCACCCAACCGTCCTCCGCAGGTACGCACCGAGGCGGGCGTAGGAGAGCAGGAACTTCTTCTTCTTCTTCTCGGCGCTCACGTCGTTGTCGTACCGGCCGAAGTACGGTCTGCGTTCCACCGTGCCGTGCGCCTGGCGTCCTTAACCTGGGTGACCTGGAACCGCCGGACGAGCTGTTCGCAGCCATCCGCAACGCCGCGGCCGGCCGCACCGCACTGTCGGCCCCGGTGGCCGACCGGCTGCTGGCCCAGATGCGCAGCCCGCGCCCCGCCCTCTCCGACCGCGAGCACGAGATCCTGGCCCAGCTGGCCCGCGGCCTGGGCAACCGGGAGATCGCCCGCGCGCTGTTCATCAGTGAGGCGACCGTAAAGACCCACCTTGGACGGATCTACGGCAAGCTCGGAGTGGAGACGCGGGCGGGCGCGGTCGTCGTCGCCAAGGAGCGACGCCTCCTGTCGTGACGAACCTCCACCCGAGCCTGCACGTCTCGGCCCGCCGTCCACGACGGCTTCCCGGACCTGGCCCTGAGGCACCACCAGCCCGCCAGCCTTGAGAGATCACTTCTGACCAGGGGTCGCGAATTACTCGACACGCTCGTGATCGATGAACGCGGTCAACACGTCCACAGTTGCGTCGGGCTGCTCGTCGGGAATGAAGTGTCCGGCCTGTGGGATGAAGGCGCCGGTCGCGTTCTCTGCCCACGGGCTGATGGAGGCGGCCATGTCGGGGATCGAGCCGTGGGAGCTGGAGATTCCCAGGACTGGGACGGTCAAGTGCCCTCGTTCGAGAGCTTCATCATTTTTGCGCGCTGATTCCGCGGCATCGCGGTAGTAGGCGAGAGACGCTGAAAGACCTCCCTCGGCCGCGATGGCGGCGGCGTAGTGGTCGATCTCGGCGCCGTCGAAGGTGTTCGGGGACAGAGCCTTGACCTTCAAGAACCAGTCGACGTAGTCGTGCTCGCGGCCGGTGAGCAGAGTCTCGGGCAGTTCGGGCACCAGGTGGAAGGCGAAGTGCCAGGTCTTCCAGGCCCGGTCGGGATCCGTTGGGATGGAGTCCGGGAGGGTGATTCCGGGAATGCCGGCGTCAAGCAGAGCGACACCATGCAGGCGCTCTTCGTACTTCAGGGCCAGCGAGAAGGCAACCCAGGCCCCGATGTCGTGGGCGACGAGCCAGCACTTCGGCACGTTGAGCGCGGTCAGCGCAGCCTGAACACGCGAAGCGACGGTGTGCGTGTCGTAGCCCCCTTGAGGGCGGTCGGAGTGGCCCTGCCCCGGTAGGTCGATCGCGATCACGTGGAACCGCTCGGTAAGGCCGGGCATCACCTTTCGCCAAGCCCACCAGGTCTGCGGGAAGCCGGCGAGCAGGACGACGGTGGGACCGGCCGGCCGGCCGGCCGCCTTCCACGGCGTGAAGTCGGATTCCCTTCGCGTCGACCCAGCGGTGAGTGAAACCCGCAAGGTCGTACAGCGGCAACCCGGGGACCGGGTTCTGGTCGCAGGAGCGGTTCGGGGCTATGGCGTCGTCGGTCATGTCTTGAGCCTACGATATCTTGAACTAGTTAGTTCAAGATAGGATGGGCAGGGCCACAACGGCTGGTCCAGGAACGAGGTGCATGCGTGATGGCCGGGAAGAAGCAGTTCGACGTGGATATCGCGCTCGACGCGGCGATGGTCCAGTTCTGGCGGGCCGGATACGCCGACACGTCTCTCGACGACCTCTCCAGGACGACCGGATTGAACCGCAGTTCCATCTACTCCTCGTTCGGCGACAAGGACTCGCTCTACCTGCGCTGCCTGGACCGCTACGCCGCGCGGTACGGAAACAGGTACGACGAGGCGCTTTCACGTGCGTCCGAGGAACCGCTCCAGGCGGTACGGGCGTTCTTCGAGGTCACCCTGCAGCGCATCGCCGACCCTGATGTACCTGATGGATGCCTGATCGCCCAGACCGCGATGGCGGCACCGGTGCTCAGCCCCACCATCGCCGCACGCGCGATGGAAGCTCTGGGCTTTCAGCATGCGCGGCTGCGGACCGCCTTGAACGCCGCGCGGTTGGCCGAAGGCGATGCCGACGACTTCGCGGTTCACATAACGGCGGTCAACCAGTCGCTGGCCGTGATGAGCAGGACCGGAGCGAGCCAGAAGCAGCTCCGCACGGTCATCGACATCAGCATGAGCGCGCTCTCGCATGCCTTGCATGCCCGGAGCTAAAGGTTCTCCCGCGATGATCGCGGAACCGAGCACGGAGCTGTTCAAAGGACTGGTGACGTGCTCAGCCGGTGGCTCGTGGAGTGTCCAGAGACCGGGCGAAGTCGGCGAGGGCGCGGAGGCAGTGGTATCTGGCGCGGAGCGCAAGCCACGGCCTTCGTCAAACAGTTCGTCGCCGCCATGGTCCGCGACGGCTTGTAATCCAGTTGCCGCTGGAGGCGCGGACGCTCCCGCCGGATCGTCGCGCGGCACGCACACCCCTCCAGCTCGGCCGGTTGGTGTAGTAGGAGGTGCACATGCCCTGGCGAATGACACCTCACTCGTACCCACACACCCACCCCCACGCGCACGCATCGAGGACTCCCCAATGAACGACGTGTCGGCTTCCTACCGTCTCGTGGCCGGTGCCCCGGACTCCCTTGTGGTCCTGCACGTCCCGCACTCCTCGCGGGTGATCCCGCCGGACGTACGGAGCGGCATCGTGCTCGAAGACGCCGCTCTGGAACGGGAGTTGGACCACATCACGGACTCGCACACCGCCCGGATCGCGTCGACGGCAGCCGAGCGCTGCGCCACAGTGCCCTGGCAGTTCGTCAACCAGTTGTCTCGGCTGGTCGTCGACCCCGAACGGTTCCCGGACGAGCGTGAGGAGATGCTGGCCGTCGGCATGGGCGCGGTCTACACCCGGACCACGCACCGGGAGGAGCTCCGTCCGGCCGATCACCACGGACAGTGGCTCGTCGAGCGCTACTTCCACCCGTACGCGGCCGCCGTTACGGCGGCCGTGACACAGCGGCTGGAGGCAGTCGGACGGGCCGTGATCATCGACGTGCACTCCTACCCGACCGAGCGCCTGCCCTACGAACTGCACGGTGATGGCCCCCGGCCGCCCATCTGCCTCGGCCGGGACGCCTTCCACACCCCGGCCGGCCTGCTGTCCCACGCCGAGAAGGCGTTCGCGGGCTTCGGCGGCATGGGCATCAACACCCCCTTCGAGGGAGCGTACGTCCCGCTGAAGTACTACGGGATCGACCCCCGGGTCAGCGCCCTGATGATCGAGATCCGGCGGGACGTCTACATGTCCGAGCCGGGCGGCCCGGCGGGCCCCGGCCTCGACACCCTCGCGAACGCGCTGGCCGACCTGGTCGACAGGGTCGACATGGCGAGTACGGCCGGCGCGGTACGCCCCTGACGCAGAACTGCTTCCACCACGAACGGGCTGGCCTCCACATGTGGTCCGCCATGGCTCGCCGTTGTCGCCTCCGTCCGGCGGGCCACTGCTCACGGCACAGTGGATACATGAACGCAGATGACAGAAACATTCTGGCCGGGGCACGTGTGGCGACGAGGCTTCCGGCCCAGGACCTGGCCCGGGCACGGCGCTTCTATTCCGAGCAACTCGGTCTTGAGCCCGTCGACGAGCGGCCGGGTGGGCTGCTGTATCGGTGCGCGGGTGTGGACTTCGTCGTGTTCCAATCGACGGGAGCCTCGCCCGGGACCTTTACGCAGATGGCGTTGGAGGTCGACGACATCGAGACGGTCGTATCGGAACTCAAGCGGCGTGGCGTGGTGTTCGAGGACGTCGACGTTCCTGGACTCCGCACCAGGAACGGCATCGCCGAGATCGAGGGGAACTACCCGAGCAAGGGCGCACGAGGTGAACGCGGCGCGTGGTTCCGTGACAGTGAGGGAAACCTGCTGGGCATTGGCGAGTTGGTCTTCTGAGTACAGATGGGATCAGAAGCGGCCATTGACCGACGAGTACAGGGTTTCCACGCTGCGCCGGGTGTCGTCACCCCCGCCGATGAAGCTCGTACGGGGGTTCAGACGGAACGTGCTGCCGTCCGCGCGGCGTATGCGAACGTACGTGTTGCCGGTGTAGGCGCCGTTCATGTGCAGCTCGTTGGGTCTGTTGCCCAGAGCCACCTCGTCGAGCGGATCCGCCCACAGGAGCCCCTTGTCGCGGACCGACCAGTAGGCGCTCTTGACCAGAAGCACCCGACGGTCGGTCACCCCGAGGACGGCACGCCGGAAACCGGCACCGAGGTACCCGGACAGAGCCACCTTCAATGTCTCCTTACGCAGATGGGGGTGCAGGGCTTGCTTCAGCTCGGACTCGATCATGAGGACCCTCCATTGGCCGGTGCGTGCAGACCTGGCGCGGTGCCGCGGTCGAGTACGTACGCCCTTGTCGGTGTCCGGACCGGCCGGTGCACCCACAGATGATGCCCGCCGGACCGCCCGCGAGTCACGCCTTGTGTCCCAACTGATCCTGGCGGGAGCCGAGTTGGGTCGGCGTCGTCGGCAGGGCGGTCAATGCGGCCGCTCGGCGTTCTGGTCGGCCGCTGGTGCGAGTTCGCGCGCCCGGGAGCGGTCCCGGGCGCAGTACGTCACCATGAGGCTCGCCCAGAACAGCCATCGGTCCTGACCGCGGAGCAGAGCCCATGCGCCAGCTGCTTTCCACTCGACGCCCAGGCGTCCTCGTCGCACTCCTCACCCCTGGTGTGGCACTGCTGCTGGCAGGGTGCGGGAGCGACGGTACGGACAAGGCCGCCCGAGATCGATCGAGCGCGCCCCGGACGTCGGCGACGGCAGCCACGCAGTCGCCGGATCCGGACGTCACACCCGACGAGAGTCCGAGCGCTTCGTCTCGCCCCACCGATGACAGTCTTCCAACGGCCCCTCCTGCGGACGCGAGCGCCCAGGTCGACGAGGCGTTTCGCGCCGCAGGCGTCGTCGCGCTCCAAGGCAACCTGCGCTACATCGACCCCGCACTCGGCGCACCCGAGGACATCGACAAGGCCGATGCCCAGTGCGCCGACCTCCAACGAAACGTCGCCAACCCGGACCAGGTCGTCGCCCGGCGCTTGAGTACCGCGAACCACAAGGTGACCACGGCCGACGGCAAACGGATCAACATGCTGTTGAGCAACACGTATTGCGGCTGAAGCGCGTTGCCGGTGGCCGGGCGGAGCAAAGACGCTCCTGCGTGCCGATCCCCGGCGGCGCGCTGTCCGAGGGCGGCACCGGTCCGGGGGTCAGTAGCCGATGGCCTCTCGGAGGAGCAGCACTGTGCCGCGCCCCGGGCGGGTTTCCGCGTTGAGGATGAGCAGGCGGTTGACGGCGCTGGGCATCCCGTACACCGCCTGGGCGCGGGCGTTCTCCAGGGGGAGAGCGTGCTCCTCGACGCGGCGCAGGGCTGTGCCCAGGTCGGGCACCACCTTCTGCGCGCCGACGATCCAGACCGCGTTGGCGGCGCCGCCCGCGTTGGCGGGGAGTTGGCTGCCGCTGCCCGAGGCAAGAACGAGCGAGCCGGTCTCGGTGACCGCGGCGACGCTGTTGACGACGTAGTCGGGGCCGGCGACCAGCCGTCGGATCTCGTCGGCGCCGGTGGCACGGTCGATGGCCAGGACACGCGGCCTGATGGCGTCGTACCGGCCGCCGGCGTTGATGTCCTCGTCGATGCCCGACAGCCGGAGGGTCTCGCTGGCTCCGGTGAGCACGCTGGCGCCCTCGGGAATCAGGTCCTTGACGCTGGAGCGAGCGGCCGCGGCGTCGTCGAGGATCTCGGCGGTGAAGCCACCTGCACGCAGCGCGGTGGCTGTCCGCTCCAGTATTTCGGCCGATGCCGGGTCGGCGAAGGACGCGGCCGGAGCCGGGGTGTCCGTCGCGTCTGCCGGGTTGGTCCCGGAGCCGTGCGCCGCCTGAGGCGCCGTACCCGCCAGCGGGGAGGTGTCGAGGTACCTGACCTCGTACACTCGCTCGGTGAACTTCCAGCCCTCCGCGGTGCGTTGGTAGCGGTCGTGGTAGACGGCGTAGTTCAGACCCTGGCGTCCGTCGAGGGTGCGCGCGAGTTCCTGGATGTAGGCGCGGCCGGTCGCGGTGTCGCCGTCGAGCAGGATCGTGCCGGGGTGTGTGGTCTGTACGAAGAAGTCCCACTGACTCTGCAGCCGCTCGCCCCCGGCGCGGATCTCTTCGCGGCCGACCAGTTCGACGGGAATGTTGGGCATGCGCAGGGCGCCGTCCGGTGTGAACAGCGACGCCAGGCGGGGTCGGTCGCGCATCATCGCCGCGTCGGTGAACTCGCCGCGCAGTGCCTCTATCTCGACGCGGTCCGCGGTGGCCTGGAAGTCGTTCATCGGAATCACCTCTCGGTTCTGTTGTCGTCCTCACCGTTACGACAACGCAGCCCTGCGGAATGTGAGGTGGCGGGGCGACCTCACATTCCGCAGGGCTGTCCTGTCGTAACGGGTAGAGGAACAGAAGCGAGCGAGGGAGACGGCCAGACCATGACGAGCAGAGCCGAGCCCGGCGACGACCAGAGCGATCCGGGCCTCAGCGCGATCATGAGCGAGCGGCGCCAGTTGATCAACCTCGGCTATCGGCTTCTCGGGTCCCTCGCCGACGCCGAGGACGTCGTGCAGGAGACGTACGCCCGCTGGTACGCCATGTCCGCACAGGAGCGGCAGGCCATCGAGTCGCCCGGCGCCTGGCTGATGAAGGTCGCCGGCCGCATCTGCCTGAACCTGCTCGGTTCGGCGCGGGCCAGGCGGGAGACGTACGTGGGTGACTGGATCCCGGAGCCGCTGCCGGAGCCCACGGAGTGGATCACCGGGCGCTCCGGCGCCGGCGGCATCGACCCGGCAGATCGGGTCACCCTCGATGAGTCGGTGACGATGGCCTTCCTGGTCGTCCTCGATTCGATGACCCCGGCCGAGCGCGTCGCGTTCGTCCTGCACGACGTCTTCCGCTACCCCTTCGGCGAGGTCGCCGAGATCGTGGGCCGTACTCCGGCGGCGTGCCGCCAGCTGGCCTCGTCCGCCCGGCGGCGCGTCCGTACCGCACAGACCCCGGCTGGCCCGAGCGCCGAACAGGCCAGGATCGTCAGGCAGTTCAGAACGGCATGGCAGGCCAAGGACATCGATGCCCTGATCGGCCTGCTCGACCCCGACGCCACCGCGACCGCCGACGGCGGCGGGCTGGCCGTCACTCACCTGCTCCCGATCGTGGGTGGTGAACAGATCGCACGTGCCTATGCCGAGATCGCCCGTGTGTCGGGCCACCGCACGACGTTCCTGGAGTGCACGGTCAACGGCCTGCCCGGCCTGGTGGCGCAGCAGGACGGCGACGTCGCGACCGTGTTCGCGTTCGAGATCGCGGACGACCGGATCAGGCACATCTGGGCGGTGCGAAATCCCGAGAAGCTCCGTCCCTGGCGGATCAGTTGAGCAGCGATCCGAAACACCGCAGCGATCGGATCGCATGAACCAGCGCATGGGGACCGTCCGGCCCTGTTCGGCGCCTGTGCTCCAGCACAGTGAGCGACGCCGGTAGTGCCACTCAGGAGGCCCGAGCGTCAGCTCGTTCTCGTCGAGGGCGTTGGCGATGCTCAGTTGACCGTGAGGGAAGCGAAAGCTGACAGCGACTGTTCCCTGGGCCAAGTCCCTGCCGGTCCATTCGAGCAGCTCGACGTTCTGAAGGACCTGGCCCTGGAGGGCGTGCAGTTCGGGATGCACGTCGTACCGCCGCTCCATATAGAAGTCGGGCCATCGGACCGGCTGGTGGGGACCGACCGTTTCGTCCGCCGCGAGCGACGTACCGGCGCAGTGCACCGGCCGAGGTCGAGGACGACCGAGGTTCAGCCCACCGGTATGTGCTCGCGGGAGGACGACGGTGCGCCGGCCCATCGGTGCAGGGCGGATTCGAGGCCGGTGACGGCGGCGAGGTCGGTGGCGTCGGAGGCCCAGGCGACCACCCCGTCCGGGCGTACCAACACCCCGGTCGGCCCCGCGTGATCGTCGGTCACGCTGCTCACCCGCCCGGTCCAGGCCGTGGCGAGGCGGACGAACGCGCCGTCCGGGGTGCGGTCGAGCAGCAGGAACCCGCCGCCGTGACCGTGGTCGACCAGACGGGAGCCGTCCCTGAGCCACAGGTCGGGGACGAGCCCCCCGATCAGTGGATGGTCGCCGGGCAGGTCGATGCGCTGATCGACGCCGGAGATCTTCTTGACCGCGTAGGTCGTGCCGTCCCGGGTGCTCAGCAGATCGGCCACGACCTCCCGGAGCGCTGCCGACTTGGCGTCCCCGCGCAGCACCCCGATCTGAGCCCGCGTCCAGTCCAACACCCAGGCACCGAGCGGCCGACGCTCGGCGTCGTAGGTGTCGAGCAGCCCTTCGGGCGCCCACCCGGCGACCACGGCGCCGAGCTTCCAGCCGAGGTTCGTTGCGTCGCCGACCCCGAGATTGAGCCCCTGACCGCCGAACGGCGAGTGCACATGAGCGGCGTCGCCCGCGAGAAGCACGCGCCCCGACCGGTAGGCCGCGGCCTGTCGGGCGTTGTCGGTCCAGCGGGCCGCGGTGCCGCGCAGCGCGGTCAGCGTGACGTCGGTGCCCGAGACCCGGCGCAGACTGGTCTGCACCTCATCAAGGGTGACCGGCTCCATGGGGGCTCCTCCGCGCGGGCGAAGCCGAGCGTGGGGGAGGCCGGCGTGAGCGTCGTCGAACTCCACTGTGACCACTCGCCCGGGCTGCGGACCGTAGCGGTACGCCCCCTGGGTCGACCACGCCCATCCGTTCGCGAGCTTCTCCGGGTCGGCGATGTCGACGAGTGCCAGGCGGCCGGTGAGTTCGGGGTCGGTGCCGGGGAAGTCGATGCCCGCGAGGCGGCGCACGGTGCTCCGCCCGCCGTCGCAGCCGACCAGCCACCGGGTGCGCACCGGGCCGGCGGTGGTGCCGACGAGCACGCCGTCGCCGGTGTCTTCGAGCGCGGTGACCTCCACCCCGCGACGCACCGGTATGCCGAGCCGCGCGACATGGTGGGACAGCAGCTCCTCCAGCTCACGCTGCGGCACGATCCTCGCTCCGGCGACCGCGGTGTGCGCGGCGAGGTCGGCATCGGACCAGTCCACGAGGTCGGCGTCGAGGACCATCCCCGCGAAATGCCCGGTGAACCGGGATTCGGGCGCTCGTCGGCCACCACCGGGCTGGTGGCTGCCGCCGGACTGCCGGTCGTCGGCCTTGCGAGCGAACGACCCCACCCGCCCGAGGAACTCTCGCTGCACCTGTTCGGCGGCGGACAGCAGGCCGCGGCGGTCGAGCGCCTCGGCCGTCGGCACGTTGATCGACCCCGCCTTCATCGCCTCGGCCGGCTCGGCCAGTCGCTCGATCACCCGCACCGTCGCTCCGGAGAGCGCCAGCTCGGCGGCGAGCACGAGGCCCACCGGCCCGGCTCCCACCACGGTCACGTCCACGGTCACGTCCATGTCCTGCTTCGTATTCACTGTCACGAACGCTGTTCTATCTACGAACGCTGTTCGCGTCAAGCTATGATGGCCGGGTGAACCCGAGAGAGCGACGCGCGGCACGCCACCAGCCGCCGATCCCCGAGGCCGAAGCCGGCCCCAGGCCACGGCGCCGCAAGGCCCCGATCACCGTGGAGCAGGTCATCGACACCTCGCTGGGCGTCATCGCCACAGAGGGGTACGAGGCACTGACCATGCGCCGGCTGGCCGGCGCGCTCGACACCGGACCCGCCTCGCTCTACGCCCATGTCGTCAACAAGGCCGACCTCGACGAGCTGCTCATCGGACGGCTGTGCGCCAAGCTCGTACTGCCCGAGCCCGACTCCGAGGTGTGGCCGGAGCAGATCCGCGGCGTGTGCGCCCAGATCCGCGACCAGTACCTGAGGTACCCCGGAATCTCGCGTGCCGCGCTCGCCATGGCCCCCACCAACCTTGAGACCGTGCGCCTCAGCGAAGGAATGCTGGCGATCCTGCTCGCCGGCGGCGTCGCCCCGCAGACCGCCGCCTGGGCCATCGACGCCCTCTTGCTGTACGTGGCCGCCTACTGCCTCGAGGTATCGATCGCGCGCCGGCGATCAGCGGATGACGACGCCGTCTGGGTCCACGACCGCGACGAACTGCTACGCCGCCTCGCCGCCCTGCCTGCCGAGAGCTTCCCCCACACCACCCGCCACGCCGCCGAGCTCACCGCCGGCGAGGGCCACGACCGGTTCGACTTCACCCTCACTCTGATGATCGACGGCCTCGCACACCGCTAGCCCGGCCTCGCCCTCCCGCATCGTTGGGTAGGCGAACGGCAGTTGAGCGGAGCGCGCCCGCCGGTGGGACTCACCGGCGGGCGCGCTCAGACGGATCGGGAGGTGGGCGCGCGCACGCGCCAGTCGCGGTCGGCCGTGGTCTCAGGGGCTACCGCTTGCGGGCGAGCGTGACGCCGTCGGCCATCGGGAGCATGGACACATCGACTCGCTCGTCCTTGAGGAGGGTCTCGTTGACCTCGCGTACGCCCTGGGTGTCCGCGTCCTGCGCGGTGGGGTCGACGACCCGGCCCGACCACAGCGTGTTGTCCAGGACGATCAGGCCACCGGGCCGGGTGAGGGCGAGGGACTGCTCGTAGTAGTGGGGGTAGTGGGCCTTGTCCGCGTCGATGAAGACGAGATCGAACGAGGCGGGGCCGCGCTCGGTCAGCAGTGTGTCCAGGGTCGCCGTCGCGTCGCCGAGACGGAGGTCGACGCGGTCGGTCACGTCTGCCCGCTGCCAGGCGCGGCGGGCCATGGCGGTCCAGTCCTCGCTGACGTCACAGGTGACGACCTGCCCGCCCGGCGGCAGGGCACGGGCCATCGCCAGAGTGCTGTAACCGGTGAAGGTGCCGATCTCCAGGACGTCGCGCGTGCCGGTGAGACGGATCAGCAACGCCAGGAACTGGGCCTCCTCGGGAAGGATCTGCATGATCCCGTCGGGCATCGCGGCGGTGTCGTCGCGCAATTCGCGCAGGACGCTGTCCTCACGCAGCGAGACGTCCCGGACGTAGTCCAGCAGAGCAGGTGTCATGTCGATCTGATCACGCACTGGGGTTCCTTGCGGGTCGGGGGTCCGAGGAATCGGGAGAGCGGGGGTGGTCGGTGTCCCATGCGGGCGCCGGGCCGTAGCGGCGGGCATGGGTGGTGTGTTCGTAGGGGAGGCCGGTGGATGCCTGGACGAGTTCCATCTGCATGCCCCAGGGGGTGCGGAAGTAGATCCAGCGATTGCCCGCGATCGGCCCGTCCGGGATGGTCTGGGCCGTGCCGAGCAGCTGGACTCCGGCCTGTCCTCGCAGATACCGCACGGCGGCGTCGAGGTCGGTGACATGGATGGCCAAGTGATGGCCGCCCCAGTCGCTGTTGGCCGGCAGGACCCGGTTCTGGTCCGGAGCTTCGTACTCGAACAACTCGAGGTTGGTCACCGGGCCGAGGCGGAGCATAGCGATGTGGGCGACGGCTGTCGGACGGACGCCGAGTTGGCGGCGCATCATGTCGCCGTGCGGGTCCTGGACGGGGCCTTCGCGGTAGATCAGTTCGGCGCCGATCACGTCGGTGAAGAAGGCCACGGCCTGGTCGAGGTCAGGCACCGTATACGCGATGTGGTCCACGTTGGTCGCACCCGGGATGCCGGGATGCCGCAGCCCGGGGGACGCGGTGGTCGTCGGGGCCGTGGACGTCACGAGGCGACGGGTAGTCGGGGCGGCATGGCGGCGGTGAGGTGCCGGGGCGCCACGGCGACCAGGACGAGCTGCGTGCCGTGGTCGCCCGCGCGCAGGCGTGCGCCGCTGTTCAACGAGCAGACGGCGAGGGCGCCTTGGTGCAGCACACCGGTCGATCCGTCCGCGTGCAGGAGGTGACCGTCGCCGCCGGCGACGAACCAGATCTCCTCGGTTCCCTCGCGGCCGCGCACTCCGATCTCGGCGCCGGGCGCCAGCTGGAGGTGGTCGACGGCTTCGGTCTCGGAGAAGAAGAAACCGCGCCGGGCCAGTGAACGGCTCGCGGTGTGCGCGGCACCGTCCTTGAAGGTCTGGGTGGTCTCCTCCACGGTGGTGACGATCACTGTGCGCCCGCTCCCTCGGTAGTGGGCGAGACCGAACCGGCCTGGGCCGAAGGGGTCATCAGGCTCGCGTGGAAGTAGCGCAGCGGTGCCGGGCCGGCGCTGATGGTCATCGATCCGCCGAGCGGCAGGGTGACGGCGGTGCCGGCCGTCAGGTCCACCGTCGTGGTGCCCGCCTGCGCGGAGCCGGTGCCCTCCAGCACGAAGAGCGTGTGCTCACGGTCGGCGGCCGACAGGGTTTCGGCCTGCGCGGCGTCCAGGGTGACTACGCGGGCCTGGCGCAGCGGCCCCGTCAGCATGGTGGTCAGGTCGACCTCTCCGCAGGCGGCGAGATCGATGATGGTGGCGGTGGTCATGACGTCCTCTCAAGGGCGGGCATGGGCTGGGCGATCGGGCCGGCGCCGGATCCGATCAGCGCCCGGGTGGTGGCGGGTCCGAAGACCTCGATGACGAGCCAGTTGAGGTCCTGGTCACCGAGGTTGCGGAACTGGTGGCGCGTGCCGAGTCCGTTGACGACCAGGTGTCCGGGGCGGATGCGGTGCGGCATGTCATTGAGGAGGATCTCGCCCTCGCCCTGGAGGACGAAGTAGAGCTCCTCGGTACGGGTGTGACGGTGCTCCCCGCAGACCGCGCCGGGCGGCAGGGAGGCCCATTCGATGGCTTCCCAGGTCCCGGCCAGCCCCATCCGGCGGGCCAGGCACTTCCAGCGGGCGATGTCCGCGCCGCCGTGCATGGCGTGCACGGCGGACGAACCGCGCACGTCGGCGACCAGTAGTTCGTCAGGCATTGTCGTTTCCTCTTTCGTGCAGGAATGCCGCCGCGGAGCGGACTTCGGCGGCGGTCAGGTCGTTCACGAACAGCGCCGATCCGATGTCGGCGGGCAGTGGGAGCCGTTGGCGGCCGTCGCGGTGGCGGACGGTGTCGGCGAGGGCGTGTTCCAGCAGGTCCGGACGGCACACCGGGTGGGTGAGGGGAAGTCCGAGAGCAGTCGTCACGGCCAGTACGCGATCGCGTTGGCCGGTGGTGAGCAGTCCCCGGCCGCAGGAGATGACGGTGGTCAGGGCCATGTCGATGGCGACTGCCTCGCCGTGCAGGAGGCCGGGGAGCGCGTGCATCTCCAGGGCCGGGCTGAAGGAGTGGCCGTAGTCGACGGCCCGTTCGAGCTGGTCCTCCCACAGGTTCGGTTCGAGTTCGGCGAGCATGCCGCCGATCGCGCGGCGCAGCGTCTCGTCCGCGGCCTGTGCGCCGGGCGCGGAGAGGCCCTGGAAGCGTTCGTCGCGCAGGAGGGATCCGTGCTCCTCCAACAGGTCGAACAGGCGTCGGTCCAGGACCAGTGCGATCTTGAGGATCTCCGCCAGCCCGTTGGAGAGGTGACGGTTCGGCAAGGTCGCCAGGAAGGTGGGGTCGACCAGGGTGCGCCGTGCGGGGAAGTAGCTGCCCAGCCGGTTCTTGCTACCGCCGTGATTGACACCGGTCTTGGCTCCGATGCCCGCGTCGACCAGGCCGATCAGTGTGGTGGGGACCCTGACATGGGGCAGTCCGCGCCGATAGGCGCTGCAGGCGAATCCCACGATGTCGGTGAGGACACCGCCGCCCACGGCGATGACGGGCTCCTGCCGTCGCAGGATCCCGTGGGAGTCGAGGGTGTCCACGACCCGCAGGACGGATTCGATGGTCTTGTTCTCCTCGCCCAGGTCCAGGACCAGCCATCGCACGTCGATCCCGTGGGCCCGGAAGTACGCCGACAGGCGCTCCCCGTAAAGCTGTTCGACGGTTCGCTCGGTGATGACACAGCGCCGTGCCGGTGCTGCGAGGGCCGGATCAACACCCGCTCGCGCAGGACCGACGCCCGCTCGGGCAAGGGAGTCGTCGGCTGGATCGAGCAGGTCGCGAGTGAGGACGACGTCGTACTCGACGGCTTGCTCGGCGCGTACCGCCCAAGCGGTGCGGGACGGTACGAGCGCCCGGGGGAGAGCGATCGAGGGCCGCACCTCCCGGTCCTGCGGGGGCTGATGTGTTTTGGGCATGACGACAGGACCCTCTTCACTTCGGATGTGGGGACATCGGGGCCGGCCGAAGCACTTGAGCCCGTTGCGGCCCCCGACGCGACGAAGGTTACATGTGGTGATCTCTGTGCAACAATCCGTCACTCGACAAGTGAGTCCCCAGCTCAGAACCCTCCCGGGGGAGCCCGTGGCAAGATCGAGGAGAGCATGGCGCCGCCAGTAACTTCCCAGGCACCCAAGCCGTTTGAGTACGACGTCGTGATCGTCGGCGGTGGCTCCGCCGGAGCGGTCCTTGCCTCCCGGCTGAGCGAGTCACCCGGCCGCAGCGTGCTCCTGACCGAGGCCGGGCCCGCCTACGCGCCCCACGAACTGCCCCGCCACATCCTCAGCGGCACGGTCTACGAAGGCGACCCCTCTCTCCTGTGGGAGGTGCCTCCGACAGACGCCCAACGCACCGGCCACGCCGCGTCGTTCGTGCGCGCGAAGGTTCTCGGCGGCGGGTCGGCCGTCAACGCCGGAGTGGCCATGCGCGCCCACCCCGCCGATCTCCACCGCTGGGAGCGGAACGGGCTCACCGGCTGGGGCTACGACGACGTCCTGCCCTACTACCGGAAACTGGAAGCGGACAAGGGCGGCAGTCCTGACAGCGACCCGGCCCTGCACGGGCAGGACGGTCCCGTCCACATCGGCCGCGTGACCCCACAGGACCTCACCCCGGCCCATCACGCCTTCTACGACGCCTGCGTCGCCCTGGGCTTCCGTTCCATCGACGACCTCAACGCCCCCCACACCGGCGGCATCGGACACTTCCCGCTCAGCCTCGCCGACGGCATCCGCCAGAGCACAGGCCTGGTGTACCTCCACCAGGCGGTGCGCGACCGCCCCAACCTGCACATCATGGGCGCGACCATGATCGACACCGTCGCCTTCGACAGGCGGGGCAACACCACCGGCGTCCGCACCACCGACGGCACCCTCCTGCGGGCCAGGGAAACCGTCCTGTCCGCCGGTGCGGCAGGCAGTGCGGCCATCCTGCTGCGGTCCGGCATCGGGCCGGCCGATGAACTCGAACGGCTCGGCGTCGAGGTAGTCACCGATCTGCCGGTCGGCCGCCGCCTGCGCGAACACCCCTGCACCTACCTGCTGTTCGGCGCGCCCACCGAACAACTCGGCGCGACCGCGCCCCCGGTGTCCGTCCTGCTGACCACGCGCAGCTCCCTGGCCCGAGCCGACGAACTCGACCTGCAGATCGCTCCCAGCCACCTCGTACGGTCCGAGGCCTACCCGCACGGCAGCGGACTCGGCTTCCTGCTCTCCGTCACCCGCCCCGAACCCGACGCCCACGGCACGCTCCAACTGGCAAGCACGGACCCGGCCGTCCCGCCCCGGCTCCGCCTCGGCCTGCTCGACGATCCCAAGGACCTGCACAAGATGACCGAAGCGATCGCTCTCGGCCGGGAGCTCGCTCACACCGCCCCGATGCGCTCACTGGGCCTGAGCGAAATCGCCCCCGGACCCGCCGTCACATCGGACACCGATGCGGCCGCGTACCTGCGCGCCCATGTCAAGCCGTACCCGCACCTGTGTGCCAGCGCGCCCATGGGGCCCGACGCGGACGCTCACGCCGTCGTCGACTTCCGCGGACGTGTGCGAGGCGTGTCCGGTCTCAGAGTGGTCGACGCCTCCATCCTGCCCGACGTCCCCTCCGTGGCCACCAACCTGACCGTGATCATGGTCGCCGAACTCATCGCCGACCACTTCGCAGAGGACACCGCGGTCTGACGTCGACGCTACGGTTCCCCGAGGGCACCGCGGGGGAGCGCCCGTCGATACGGGACGGACGTCGGCCTACGTCCCCGAGCGGGCCGCGCCGACCGAGGCCGCGTACGCCTCCAGCGCGGACCGCGGCTCCCGCTCCAACAGCCCGCCCAGCGCGTTGAGTTCGATGCCCGTCCCGTCCAGGAAGGAGGCCGCGATCGCCGAATACGTCCCCACCAGCATCGGCAGCTGATAGGGCAGCGCCTCCCCGGCCGCCGTGATGGTCTCCCGGGCTCGGGCGAGTGAGCCGGGTTCGTAGGAGCCGCCGACCGCGGCCGCCAACTCCCGACCGCCGAGGGCCTCTTCGCCGACAAGCTCGTACGTGCGGCCCGCGTGCTGCCGCGGGGCGCTCACCACGCGAGCGGCCACCTCCGCGAGATCCTCGCGGGCGACGGCGGCCAGGCGCCCCGCCCCCAGCGGCGCGGAGATCGTCCCGTCCGGACCCGGAGCGGCGATGGCGGCGAGGAACTCGGCGTACAGGCCGTTGCGCAGGATGGTCCACTGCGAGCTGCTCCGCCGGATTCTGCGCTCGGTCCAGCGATGGGGGAGCGCGTAGGCGAGGTGGTCGCCGTCGCCGCTCAGGCTGGTATAGACGATGTGCCGTACATCCGCCCTCTCGGCCGCTGTGACGGCCGCGTCGTGACGGGCGACGACCACGTCGTCCTCGCCGAACCCCGCGGAGATCAGCAGCAGCGTGTCCACGCCCGCGAAGTCGAGCGATGCCGGATCGTCGAAGTCGACGCGGCGCTCGCCCGCGGAACGGGGCGCACGGGTGCCGAGCACCACGTCGTCGCGTACTGCCAGTCGCTGAGCGACGAGCCGCCCTAGCGCCCCGGCCGCACCGGTGACCAGAATCATGGGAAGTCCCTCCTGAGCTGTGTGGTTCCATCCTCAGCGGAGGAACTCGACCGCATAAGGAGGCACATTCATGTCAGCAGGGCACACCGCGGTAACCAGCCCGGCGAACGCGCAGGTCGTCGCCGAACCTGTGATCATCTGCGAGACGCCGCAGGACGAGTGCGGTGTCCGGGACGTGCTGGACCGGCTCGGCGACAAGTGGTCCGTCTACGTGGTGGTCGAACTCGCCTTTGGCATCCGCCGCTTCAAGGAGTTGCAGCGCGCCATCCCCGGCGACATATCGCAGCGCATGCTCACACTGACCGTCCGCCGCCTTGAGCGCGACGGCCTGGTGAAGCGCACGGTGTATCCCACCGTGCCGCCTCAGGTCGAGTACGAGTTGACGGAGATGGGACACAGCCTCACCCATCTCGTCAAGGCGCTCGCCGACTGGTCGATCGCCCATCGGCCGGCCATCGCCGCCTCCCACCAGGCATGGGACACGGCGCACCCGGACTCGGACGCCCGCTGACCGCGCGGGTTCGGCGAGCCGGCCACGGGACCCGGCGGATCCGGGCCGGGTCCGTGCCGCCGGAAGGTCGCACGGCATGACCGCGCACGCCGTGCCATCGTGATGTCATGACCATCGAAGTGCGCCCGGCCGCGGTCTTCGAGGACGTCCGCGCCCTGGTCGGCCCGAAGTCACCCGGGGCGAACGTCTGCTGGTGCCTGAGCTACCGGATCCCGTCCAAGCTCAACAACGAGCTTCGCGGACCGGCCCGTGGCGAATACGTCGCCGAACTGTGCCGCACGGGACCCCCTCCAGGAGTGCTCGCCTACGACGGTGGCGAGCCGGTCGGCTGGGCCGCGGTGGCGCCGCGCTCCGACACCTCCTTCGCACGTAACCGCAAGATCCCGCACGTCGACGACCTCCCCGTCTGGTCGCTGTGGTGCATCCGCGTACGTCCCGGCCATCGGAAGAAGGGGATCTCGCACGCGCTCATCGCCGGTGCGGTCGAGTACGCCCGCGACCGCGGCGCACCGGCGATCGAGGCGTATCCCCTCGACAACGGTGACGCCAGGGTCGACATGACGATGGCGTACGCGGGGCTCCGGAAGAACTTCGAACGCGCCGGGTTCACCCACGTCGCCGACACCACCTCGGTGCTGGCCGGTCATCCCCGCATCCTGATGCGCCTCGACCTGCGCTGACAGGTCGGCAGCACAGAGGCGAAGCACCCGCCCGCGGGGGCGGTCGAATCAGTCGTCGGTCTGGAGATCCACTTGGCGGGTTTCTCCGTTGCCGAGCGTGATGTCCGCGGTGATGGGAGGGCGGCCGGAGGCGATGACGGTGTAGGGGCCCGGGGGCAGGCCCCTCAGGGTGTAGGTGCCGTTCTCGCCGGTTGTGGACGTGGTCACGACATTGCCATGGGTGTTGAGCAGGGTGATCTGGGCGTGGGGGACGGGACGGCCGGTGTGTGCGTGGCGCACGGTGCCGTGCACACCGCAGACCGCTGTCAGGGCGAGGTCCGAGAGGGCCGGTTCCGCTCCAGTGGTGACCTGCACGGCGCGGGGCTCGTGCCCTTTGGCCGACACGACCAGCATGTGCGAACCGGGTTCCGCCGATGCCAGCTCGTACGCCCCGTCCTGGCCTGATCTGGCGATGGCCTTCTGGCGGCCGTGGCGGTCGACGAGGGTGAGGGTGGCGTGGACCAGCGGTTCGCCGGCGCTGTCCCGTACTCTGCCGCGCAGTTCCAGGGCGGGTGGCGTGGCCGAACCGCCCTGACCGGGTGCCCGTGCGGGCGTCGCGGCAGCCGGCGGCGCGGGCGTCGGCGTGATGGGCAACGCCTCGGCGCGGCCACGGATCAGTGAAGCGGCCGCGGCGGCCAGGGACATGGCGATGGCGAGGGAGAAGACGATGACCAGACCGTCGTGGAACGGCTGCGAGATCAGGTGCGGGAAGAACTCACGCCCCGTGAGGTGTGCCGAGGCAGTCGGCGAGAGATGGGCCAGGACGTCCGGGCCGAGCAGGTGCTGGATCGGGTTGTAGCCGAGGAAGGCCGCGAACAGGACGCCCACCGGGGGCAGTTCGGCGACGGTGTGGGCGGCGTGCGCAGGGACACCCTGGGAGACGAGACCCGAACTCAGGGTGTGTGGCAGCGTGCTGGAAAGGCCGGCCACCATGAGCGAGAAGAACACGCCCATGGACAGCACCATGCCGGCGTTCTGGAACGTGGCACGCATGCCGGAAGCGGCACCGCGGGCATCGGCCGGGACGTTCGACATGACGATCGACGTGTTCGGTGCCGCGAAGAGGCCACCACCGACCCCGTTGAGGAAGATCAGTACCGCGAAGACCCCGTACGAGAAGTCGCTGGGCAGCATGAGCAGTCCCGCGAACGACGCCGCCATCACCGCGAATCCGGATGCGGCGAACAATCGCGCCCCGAACCGGTCGGACAGCGCTCCGGAGATCGGCCCGGCTATCAGGAATCCGGCGGTCAGCGGCAGCATGTAGATGCCTGCCCACAGTGGGGTGTCGGCGTAGTCGTAGCCGTGCAGGGGGAGCCAGATGCCCTGCAGCCAGATGATGAGCATGAACTGCAGGCCACCGCGCGCGATCGACCCCAGCAAGGTGGCCGCGTTGCCGCCCGCGAACGCCGCGTTTCGGAACAGGTGCAGCGGGAACATCGGCTCGGCGACCTTTGTCTCGACCACGCAGAATGCCGCGAGCATGGCGACACCGCCGATCAGCCCGGCCAGTACCCACGGGTTGGTCCAGCCCATGGTGTGGCCGCCGTAGGGCTGGATGCCGTAGGTGATCCCGGCGAGGAGGGCGCTCAGCCCGACGGCGAAGGTGATGTTGCCCCACCAGTCCATCCGCCCCGGCCTGCGCACGCCGGTCTCGCGCAACGACTTGTACGCCCACACCGTGCCGATCAGGCCGATGGGCACGTTGACCCAGAAGACCGAGCGCCAGTTCCAGGTCACCAGGGCCCCGCCCAGCACCAGGCCGAGGAACGACCCGGCGATGCCCGCCACCATGTTGACGCCCAGGGCCATGCCGCGCTGACGGGCGGGAAACGCGTCGGTGAGGATGGCCGCGGAGTTGGCCATCAGCATCGAGCCGCCGACAGCCTGCACGATGCGCCAGCCGATCAGCCACAGCGCCCCGCTCCCGCCGTGGAAGGGGTCGAGGGACAGCACCACCGAGGTGAGCGTGAAGATCAGGAAGCCGGCGTTGTAGATGCGGACCCGGCCCATCATGTCGCCGAGTCGGCCGAGAGCGACCACCAGCACCGCGGTGACGAGCATGTAGCCCATCAGCATCCACAGCAGGTAGCTCACATTCGCTGGCTCCAGCGGATCGAGCCGGATTCCGGTGAAGATCCCGGGCAGAGAGATCAGCACGATCGAGCTGTTGATCGTGGCCAGCAGCATGCCCACGGTGGTGTTGGTCAGCGCGATCCACTTGTAGCGGGGGTGATCCGCGCCGATCCACGTTCTGTGCTTGCCGTGCCCCGCGTCGGCGGTTGGGGGTATGTGGGGCTGCTCGGCGCTCATCGTTCGCTCCCGGTGTCGTTCTGTTCGAGGAGGGGACGCTGCTGTGTGCCGTCCTGGAGCAGCATCCGCTGCACGAGCGGCAGCGCGGTCCTCATCGCTGTCGCCAGGGCTTGCTGCTCCTCGTCGGGCAGGGAGGACAGCTGGGCGGCCAGGCGGGTGTCGCGCTCTTGCCGGCGCTCGGCGAGAACCGCCCGCCCGGTGTCCGTGATGGCGACCAAAGTGACCCTGCCGTCCTCCGGGTCGTCGATCCGCAGAGCCAGCGCCTGCCGCTCCAAGCGCTGCACCAACTGGGTCATCGACGGCTGCGTGACGCCCTCCGCCGCCGCCAGCACGGTCAGCCGGGCCGGGCCCTCCCGCTCCAGCCGGGCCAGGGCGGAGGCAGCCGTGAAGCTCATCCCCCGCCGGTCGGTCACAGCCCTGACCACGACAGAAGCCAGGTCGGCCAGCGCCCGCGCGGTTTCCTGGAGGCGGTCCTCCGAATGCGTCTCGTCCACACTCACCAAGTATCACGCATTTACATAGGCACCCTATGAAAACTGGGTAAGAAGAATCTCCGGGCGGGGGAGCACTGCCAGGGCGAGGGGAGACGGCGCGAGGAACGACGCCGGGCCGACGGTCCTGGCTCTCCAGAGCCGCGGCAGAATCAATCGCTGATACGAGCAGCACTGAAGCTTTTCAGGCGATCCACGTCAGCAGGCGTGAAGTCCCTGTCGGCTGGATACGTCCTCGTGATGGCCGCACCGGAAGACCAAGCTCTGTCGAATCACACCGAGAACGGGCCGAGTTCGCCCGAACCCTCGTCTCCGCAGCGACCCGCGGCCCAGGCCGAACCGAACTCTCGCCTCGACGACCGCGGCCCGGCGGACTCCGGGGCGCCGGAGCGGCCGATCGTGCGAATCGGCCGGACCGTGGCCGCCCTCGTGACGGTCGCCGCCGCATTCGGGGGACTGGTCCTGGGCTGTAGAGCCGAACAGCGCGACGCCCGAGCGGAACAGCGTGAAATCAATGCGGAGCAGCGAGAGGAAGAGGACCAGGCAAGAGCGTACGCAGAGCGTGTGGACTTGTATCGCTCCGGCTCGAACGTGGTCGTGGTGAGCAACAGCGCCCGTGTGATGAGCATGCGCCTCGTCCTCAGGGGACGCGTTGGTGTCTGGTGGGACCTCAACTCCATCAGACCGTGCACGCAGATCACCATTCCCAGCACCGCACTGTTCCGGAGCATGGCCTCGCAGGTCCCTGAGCTGCCCCGGTTGACCGAGGCCGATCTCGGCGGCCTTCGCCTGGAGTTCGAGGACCCCGACGGCAGGAGTTGGATTCGGACCGGCGGGGGTGCCGTCTCCCGTTCGGAACGGAAACCTGATTCGGCCAAGGTCGCATGGGTGGACACGGAAAGATGGAGCCTGGCTCCAAGGAAATCACCCGACTGCGCATGAAGGCAGCGCACCGTTCGTACAGCTCACGATGGACTGCCGAGTCCTACGACGAGGGACCCCGCCCTCCACCCGACCAGCGAGGAACACCAGGCCGTGGACGTCGAGATACCCCCGTTCGTACGCGACACCGCCACCCAGTTCGGGGCCGGTGTCCCCTACGCGCTGAAGGTCGTGGCCGGTCAGTTGGCAGACGACCCGGACATGGGCCGGCCCTCGAATCTGCCAGGCATCCTCACCGTGACGGTGGACGGCGACCTGTTCGAGGACTGCCCCGCCCTGGCCGTCGGCTACATCCGCGAGCCCGACCGGATCGAGATCCGGTACGTGAACCCGATCTCCTTCGCCGAGCCCGCCGAGCCCGTCGATCCCGCCGAGCCTGTTGAAGACGCCCAGGGCCAGGAGCAGCAGAAGGAGCGGCCTGCCGACCCAGCCACCGACGCGGTCACCGTACGGGAAGTCGCCGATGCCTGGCAGCGCATCACCGGCTGGCTCCGGCAGAACGCCCCCGATTCCTACGCTGGGCTCCGTGCCGGCGCCGGCCCTACAGCCATCGCTGCCCTGGAGGGCGACCTCGGCATCCGGATACCCGTCGAACTGCACGTCCTGTGGCTGCTGACAGCGGGCGACGACGGGGTCAACGACTGGGGCTGCGGGTGCCTCCCCGGTGGTGAGGCTCTGATGGCCCTGGACGCGGTGGCAGCCGCCTACCGACAGCGATTGGACGCCCAGGCCCACGAGGACACCTTCAACGCCGACCGACCCGAGGAGGAGCGGATCACTGTGTGGAAGCCAACCTGGATTCCGGTGATTTCGCACGGCGCCGCGGACGGCACCTCGGGCCTGTACCTGGACGCAGCGACCGGTTACCTGGGCCGCTGGTCCCGCTACAACGAAGGCCCTGGCGACGAGCTCGACACACTGGTCAGCTACCTGGAAGAGGCTGCCGACATGCTCGAAGCCCCGGCCCTGGCCACGCGGGACAAGCCCGGCCTGGTCGGCGGGGCGCTGGTCTGGGGCAGCAGGATCGACTCCGCGCTGGAAGACCGGTGGCGGCCCTGGACCGGCTGAGCACACGCACACCGGTCGCCATCCGTTCGCTCAGTGAGCGACCAGGAGGCCCCGGCTGCGCAGTACCCGCCGCTCCAGTGGGCTGAAGATGAGCAGGTCGATGGCGATGCCGACGATCAGGATGAGGAGGATGGCGAGGAAGACCATGGACATGCTGTTGGCGGTGCGGCCGTTCTCCAGGAGTTGGCCGAGGCCGATGCCCAGGTCGGGTGAGGAGGCGATGATCTCGGCGGCCATCAGGGAGCGCCAGGAGAAGGCCCAGCCCTGTTTGAGGCCGGCGAGGTAGCCGGGCAGTGCGGCGGGGATGATGATGTGCCAGGTGCCGCGGAGCCCGGTGGCGCCGAGTGTGCGGCCGGCTCGCAGGTAGAGCGGGGGTACCTGGTCGACGCCGGAGACGAGTCCGTTGGCGATCGAGGGGACCGCGCCGAGCAGGATCACCGCGTACATCATCGAGTTGTTGAGGCCCAGCCAGAGCACGGCGGGAGGCACCCAGGCCACGGACGGCAGTGACTGGAGTCCGGACAGGATGGGGCCGATGGCCGCGCGGACGAACTTCACGCGGGCGACCAGCAGACCCAGCGGCGTGCCGATCGCCAGGGCCATGAGGAAGCCGAGCAGGCCGCGCGAGACGCTGGTCCAGATGTACTCCAGCAGTGTGCCCTGCCGCCAGGCGTCGGTCAGCTCGTTCCACACCGCGGACGGTGCGGGCAGTTTGTAGCTGTCGGTGACCTTCGCCCAGACCAGGACCTGCCAGACCACCAGCACCAGCGCCACGGCGACGACGGGCGGCAGCACTTTGCCGATCAGGGTCTCGCGTAGAGGCGTACGGTCGACCCGCACCGAATCCAGCGCGTCGAGGCCGGCCTCCAGTCCCGCCAGATCGTGCGGGTCCTGGGGCTCCCCGGCGGCTGGGGAACCGTCCTTGTTGACGTCGACCCCGGTGTCAGTGCTGGCCATGGCGGCGGATCTCCCCACGCAGTTGTTCGGTGATCTCGACGGACAGTTCCGCGACGGCGGAGTCCTCGATGCGGCGTGGCTGCGGGATGTCGACCGTCCACTCGTGGGCGACACGCCCCGGACGCGAGGACAGCAGCACCACGCGTTCGGCGAGGCGGACCGCCTCGCGGACGTTGTGGGTGACGAACAGCACCGAGACGCTGGTCTCGCGCCAGATGCGGGTGAGTTCGTCGTGCAGCACGTCGCGGGTGATGGCGTCGAGGGCGGCGAACGGCTCGTCCATCAGGAGCAGTTTGCTGTCCTGGGCGAGTGCGCGGGCCAGTGCGACCCGCTGGCGCATCCCGCCGGACAGCTCGTGCACCCGCTTGCCGTACGCACCGGTCAGGCGGACGAGGGCGAGCAGTTCCTCCGCCTTGTCGCGGCGTTCGGCCTTCGGCACGCCGCGCAGTTTGAGGGCGAGTTCGATGTTCTTGCCGGCGGTCAGCCAGGGGAACAGGGCGTGTTCCTGGAACATCAGAGCGGGGCGGCCGTCGGTGCCGATCGTGCCCGCGGACGGCTTGTCGAGTCCGGCGACCAGGTTGAGCAGGGTGGATTTGCCGCAGCCGGAGGCTCCCAGGAGGGTGACGAACTCGCCGGGTGCGACATCGAGGGTGATGTCGTCCAGGACGAGCTGGCGGCCGGCCGGGGTGGTGAAGGACTTCGAGACGTGCTCGATCCGCGCGGCGTACTCCACCGACGTAGTGGCGTCGGCGGCCTTGGCGAGGGCGGTTGCCATGGTCGTCACCTCCTGGGAACTCATGCGGGCGATAAAGGGGGGGCGGTCCGGTGGTTACGTGACTTACTTGATGCCGAGTCCGGCGTCGTCGACCGTGCTCTTGCCCTCGGCGGTGAGGACCTTGTTCAACGGCTTGAGGTCGTAGATGCCGTCCAGCTTCGGCTTCTTGAGGAGGCCGGCCTTGACCGCGTGCGCGGCTTCGGTGTTGAGGGTGGAGGCCAGCGGGTCGTCGGTGAACTGGATCGACTTCCAGGCCGGGTCCAGCACGTCGGCGGGCAGCGGCTTGCCGGACAGCTCCTGCAGCTTCTCGTTCGCGGCGGCCTTGGCCTTGTCGGGGTTGGCGTTGATCCAGGTGTTGGTCTTCACCGAGCCGCGCAGCACCGCCTGGACGACGTCGGGGTGCTCGGCGAGGAACTTCTGGGAGACGATGATGTTGGTGATCACGAACTTCTTGTCGGGCCACAGGTCGGCCTCGTCCAGGAGGACCTTGCCGCCCTCGGCGACCAGCTTGGAGGCGGTCGGCTCGGGCACCCAGGCGCCGTCGATGGAGCCGGACTTGTAGGCATCCGGGGTGATCTTGTTGTCGGTGCGGACCACGGAGACGTCGCCCTTGCCGCTCTGCGCGTCGACCTTCCAGCCCTGCTCGGCGATCCAGTTGAGGAACGCCACGTCCTGGGTGTTGCCCAGCTGCGGGGTGGCGATCTTCTTGCCCTTGACGTCCTTGAGGGACGTGACCTTGTCCGGGTTGACGACGAGCTTCACGCCGCCGGAGGCGGAGCCGCCGATGATCCGCAGGCCCTTGCCGTCGGTGGTGCTGTAGCCGTTGATCGCGGGCGAGGGACCGATCCAGCCGATGTCGATCGAACCCGAGTTCAACGCCTCGATCTCCGCAGGCCCCGCGTTGAACTGCGAGTAGGTGGCCTTCGTGCCACCGAGTTCCTTCTGCAGCAGGCCTTCCTGATCGCCGACCAGGGCGGTGGCGTGCGTCAGGTTCGGGAAGTAGCCGATCCGTACGGTGTCCGCGGAGAGCTTCTTGCCCTCGGCCGCCACCTTCGACGTGTCGTCGTCCTTCGACTCGGACCCGTACCCGCACGCAGCGAGAGTGAGCAGGGGAAGCGTGGCTATGACGGCGATGGTGCGCAGGGTGGTGAGCGGTCGTGCGGCAGACACTGAGGTGTCCTCTCAGAGGATGGGTTGAAAGGAGGTTCGGAAATGCGAGGCGTAGAGCCTCTTGGCACGCGCCGGCACTCCACTGCCGGCCCTCGGCGGCAGGAACGCCGACGAGGGCTGAGGAGCGGAACGTGGCGTGTGGTGCCGGAGCGAATGGCGCGTCGCCGTCACAGCCACGCCGTGCCCGAAGGGATGCGGTCATGGGGATGTGCGGGTGACGCAGTCAGCAGGAGTGTCGAAGAGCGTCCGGTCCGCCCTCAGGGGCGGGGTGGCAGGGAACCCAGTGGTGTTCTGCGTGAGCCACCAGGTTCCGTGGACGGCGTCAGACGGGTCGACAGATGGCGCTGGACGTGCGGCCGAGGTCGATGTGGCGACGCGAGGTCAGAAGGGGCAGCAACCGGTCTGTGCGGTTGAGCGTTCTCATGGCCACCCCGCAGTTCCCTAGTTTTCCCACCTGGTTGATGGGGATCGTGACAGAAGGTGGCGTTCACCCCAAGAGGGTGTTCATATGGTGGACAGCCTGATCTCATGATGCGAGATCAGGCTGGGAGTGGGCCTGCGGTCAGGGGTTTGTCCAGGCGCCTGGAGCGTCGGTCAGCGCGGAGACGTCGGAGGGCAGCTCGGCCGACGCGACGTCGGCGAGGGACACGCCCTCGAGGATCTCGCGCACGTTGGAGCGCAGCGCGATCCACAGGGGAAGCAGCGACTGAGCGGGTCCGGTGTACGACAGGTCGGGAGGGCGGACCCCGCGGACCGAGACCAGCGGGCCGTCCACGACACGAATGACATCGGCGATGCTGATCGACTCGGGAGGCTTGGCCAGCCGATAGCCGCCGTTCCCGCCGCGCTGGCTGAGGACGAGCCCACCCCGGCGCATGTCGTTCAGGATGCCTTCGAGGAATTTGTGCGGGATGTCCTGGGCGTCGGCGATGGCCTCGGCCTTCAGTGGCCCGTCGTCTCGTGACGCGGCGAGCTGCAGTGCGGCACGTACCGCGTAGTCCGCCCTGGCTGAGATCCGCATACGTTCATTATCCCGTACGAATTCGGTCGGCGTCCGCCGCGAGCGGGATGCCGGGCACCTTTCCCGCCCGGCGGCCAAAGGGTTGAGGCCGCCGGAGACCAAGGCCGAGACCAAGGCAGGGCCTTGCGAGGTCAGGCGGGCAGGACGAACGGGGGGTGCGCCCCGTTGAGGAAGTAGTCCCCGACATCGCGGAGTCGGTCGGCCACGGGCTCGTACAAGGTGTGGGTCCTGGCATTGCGCCAGAAGCGGTCGAAGCCCAGCCGTGAGGACGTGGAGCGGGCGCCGATGACGTCCAGTGCGCGGGCGGTACATTCCTGCACGGCCCTGGAGGCGGCGGCTTCGGCCATCGCCACGAGGACCGATACCTCCGCGTACTCGTCGTACGTGAGCTCTTCGCCGCGCGTCAGCCCGCATTGCAAGGCTTCCAGCGCTTGACCGGTGAGCGCGGACGCGGAGCGGGTGAGGACGGTGAGTTCCCCGTAGGTGGTCAGCACCTGCGGGTCCTGCGGCGTGCCGGCCGGCCACGCCGGGTCCCAGGGGGAGTGGCCGGTCCGGCTGTACTCACGGGCTTCGGCGAGCACCCCCTCGGCGATGCCGAGACGGATCTGGACGGACACGAGCCGCCCGACCGGCGACGCCAGGGAGGCTGCGGGCGACAGGGCGTCCTCGTCCGCGGACAAGCCGAGTACGTCGTCGGTGCTGACCGGCACGCCGTCGAACTCCACGCTGCCACCGGCCGCGAGCCGTTGGCCGAAGGGGTCGGCGTCACCGTCGATCACCACGCCGTACCGGGCGGGATCGACGACCACGGCGAGCGGTTCCCCGCTGTCGGTCCGCACGGCCCGTACGACGAGCCGGTCGGCGACCAGGACTCCGGTGACGTAACTCTGCCGACCGTCCAGCAGGTAGCCACCGGCTGTCCTGTTCAGCGCGAGGGGCGGTTCCTGGCGGGTGAAACCACCGCCCCAGCACCACTGCTCCGCCGCGGACTGCCGCCCGACCTGGGCTGCGAGGGCGGGCTCGGTGAAGAACCGGGCGCTCCAGGACATGAAGTAGTGACAGCCGAGGAGCTGGCCGATGGCGCCGTCCGCTGCGGCGATCTCCCGGACGACGGCGTAGGCCGTGGGCCAGTCCTCGCCTGCGCCCCCGAGCTCGGCCGGTATCAGCAAGGCGAGCAGTCCCGCCTCGCGCAGCCGGGACACCTCGTCGAACGGGACCTTGCCCGCCTGCTCCCGGACCACCGCGTCCGTGGCCAGGTCGTCCGCCGTCTCGCGGGCCACGCGCAGCCAGTGCGCACGGCCCGTCGCGGTCCGGTCGGACTCCGGGGCGGGACCGGACGGCGCGGGGGCAAAGCCCATGGGACTGGTCTCCTCAAGGCCGGCCGCGGAGAGCGGCGTCGGGGCTCGTCTGCTTGTCGGGCACGTACTTGTAGCCCACGCGTCGGACGGTGACGATCCGGTGCTGGTGAGCCTTGCCCAGCTTGCGGCGCAGGCGCGCGATGTGGACGTCCACGGTGCGGCCGTCGCCGACATGGTCGTAGCCCCATACGCCGGCCACCAACTGCTCACGCGAGTGCACCTGGTGGGGGCGCAGAACGAGATGGGCCAGCAGCTCGAACTCCAGGTAGGTGAGGTCGAGTTCCTGTCCGTCCGCCTCCGCGACATGCCGCGCGGTGTCGACGCGGATGACGTCATCGCCCGTCCGCGGCGCGGGAGGCGAGTCGTCGTAGGTGACCGGTCGGAGGTCCGGCCGTACCCCGTCCTTGGCGAAGAGTTCGGCGGGGTCGGTGCCCTCGGGGACGAGCAGGAGGTAGCCGACGAGCGGCGCCGCGTCGTGTTCCCCGCTGCCGATCTGTGGGGTGTCGCCCACCAGGCGAAGATGGCGCACGTCGGAGAGCGGCGAATCCAGGGGAGCGGGCTGAGCCGGAAGTGCCGTGGTCATGGCAGTCGTCCTTCAGAAGGGTGTTGGGATGTCGGGAGCGGTGGGTGAGTTCACCTGAAGGAGGAGCGGCACGCGGGATGCTGCGAGTCGCGTGCCCTAGACGCGACAGCAGGCGGCGCTGACGACGTGACCAAAGTCGACATGCCGACGACGAACGAGTCGTTGCTGCGTGGGGCACATGTGCATCATCCTGCGCACCCCAGCCGGGCGCCGTCAATACTTCCCTAGTAAATCGATAGGAAATATAGGGAATGATCTACACGGCGGCTCGCATTCACTGCCGTGGCGGGCTGGCGGGCTGGCGGGCTGGCGGGCTGGCGGGCTGGCGGGCTGGCGGGCTGGCGGGCTGGCGGGCTGGCGGGCTGGCGGGCTGGCGGGCTGGCGGG